>DKDC01000031.1:123747-201672 GCA_002451695.1 Prevotellaceae bacterium UBA6858
ATCGGACATAGTTTTTCCTACATCAAATGTAGTTTTAGCGGTGTTTGAAAAAGGGCAAGCGATTTGACTTTTGCAATAATTGTAGGGGCGTATCGCATACATCATATACACCGCCGCTTAAACCATACCTTAAATCCGAGAAACGTAATCATTTCTCACCCCGGGCACGTACTATCACTTCTTTTTGGCTTGGGCGGCTTTTGCCTCGGCTTCAGCCTTCGCCTTTTCCGCATTGGCTATGAGCTTTTCAACCTCGTCGAACTTCTCGCCCATGTTCAGCGCAAGGTAAATGTTATACAGCGGGCGGCCCCACCATTCCACAGAGTTTGGGTTCAGCTTCCTGTAATGCTCCAAATAAGGCAGCGCGGTGCGCATAAGTTTGTCCTCCTCGCGCTTTATGTTGCGTATCTCCTCAAGTTTCATGTCCGACCTAACCTTTTCGCGTTGGGCCATGGCCTTGGCAAGGTAAGCCGCCCCCACATTATAATATGCCTCCGAATAGGTTGAGTCGCTCTGGATTATGCTCTTTGACAAAACAATGCAGTCGTCATAGCGTTTCATCTTCAGCAACACAAGACTTCTGCCGTATTGCGCCATAACCGAGCGCGGGTCGTGTTGCAGGATGTTGTCGGCAAGAGCCATCGCCTGCTCAAACTGCCCCTCGTTGTTGTAGCAGTCTATCAGGTTTGTGAAAAAATAGTCCAGCTGGGGATATTCCTTCGCCCCTATCTTCAAAATCTCCTTGAAAGCCGCCATGTCGTTTGCCGCCTTGTAGATGCGTGCCGTAAGCTCCAGTTCCTTCTGGCGGTAGGTGGTGTCCTTCAACGCCGCCGCGTTGTATTTGAAAAAGTTCTCCCTGTTGTTAGTCTGAAAGGCGCATACCGTGGCCCAATAGGCTGCGCGCCGCAAGCCAAGGCTGTCCTTTTGGGAAATCTTGCTCCTGCCGAAAAGCGGGTTAGTGCGTATGTCGTAATACATCGAAAAATAGCTGTATGCGTTCGCGAAATCCTTTTTCAGCAAAGTGAACTGCCCGCCGTTATAAAGATTTGTGTATTGCGACCTCAGCAAATCGCCGTGAGAGCTGCGGTATTTGTAGCTGACCTTTTTCTTCCCTTTCTTGTTTGCCGCGTATGCCTCCATCGTGTCGCACCTCACAGCGTAATTGTATATGTTAAGCACGCTGCTGAACAGCTTGGCGGTGTCATACTTCTGCTTCAAGTACGCATTCTTGTTTTGGTTGGAGTTAACCAGCAGCCACGCCTCCACCCCATAGTGAAGCAGTTCCGGGTCATCTTTGAACTTGTCGTTTTTAAGGCAGTTTTCCACCGTTCCGGTAACGCCCTCGTTTTTGTTCTTCAACTGCTCGCGTATTTGCCGGTATTCCTTTTGGGAATAAACAGAAGTGCCTGCCGTCAGCAAGGCAATGAGAAATACAAACCTTTTCATAAAATCTCTACCTTAAAAACACGTGCAAAGATAATTATTTATAATGAAACACAGCCCGCCCCTACCCGCCAAAGCCCCATGCGAAACCCCGCCCTGCCGCACAGGCAAGGTTTTTCGCCATACACGGAATTTTCCCGCTTATTTTGACTAAATTTGCAAATTGAATTAAAAGGCAAACAATAAAACCATGTCATGCATTCTCTTCATTGAAACATCCACGAAAGTTTGTTCCGTGGCGGTGAGCGAAGACAACCACATAATCTACCACAAAGAAGATTTCGAAGGCCCTAATCAGGCCCGCATACTCGCGCCAATGGTTGAAGACGCACTGTCGTTCGCCGACAGTCATGCCATTCCGCTCGACTACGTGGCGGTAAGCGAAGGGCCGGGGTCATACACAGGCCTCCGCATAGGGTGCTCCACCGCAAAAGGCGTGTGCTATGGCAGAAACGTAAGGCTCATAGCCGTCCCCACGCTGAAAATAATCACAGTGCCGCTGCTTCTGTACCGCGAGGATATTGAGGAGGACGCCCTGTTCTGTCCGATGATAGACGCACGGCGCATGGAGGTTTACTGCGCAGTGTATGACAGAGCCCTGCGAGAAGTTACGCCCGTCAAGGCACAAGTTGTGGAGGCAGACACGCTCACAAGCATCGCCGGCGGAAAACCGATATACTTTTTCGGCAACGGAGCGGCAAAATGCAAGGAAGTGATAAAATGCCCCAACGCCCACTTTGTTGACAACATAGAGCCGCTCGCAAAAAATATGCTCCCGCTCGCAAATCAGGCGGTACGCGCCGGACGTTTTGAGGACGTGGCGTATTTCGAGCCTTTCTACCTTAAAGATTTCGTTGCCACAACGCCCAAGAAACTCATATAACAATGGAATACAACACTACAAGAGAAAAAATCATAATGCCGGAATACGGCAGGCTCGTGCAAAAGCTCGTGGAATACGCAGTAACAATCCCCGACCGCAACGAACGCAGACGCTTTGCCGAGAACATCGTGAGGGTAATGGCCAACTGCAACCCGCAAAACCGCAACATACCCGGTTTCCGCCACAAGCTGTGGGATCACCTCGCCATGATTTCCGACTACAAGCTCGACATTGACTATCCATTCCCCATAAACAGGAAAGACAAAAACGAGAAGCCCGAACGCGTGCCATATCCAACAAACCAGATAAAATACCGCCACTACGGACATCTTGTTGAAACGCTGCTCGATGAGATAGCGGCAATGCCCGAGGGAAAAGAGCGCAACGAGCTTACCAGACTTGCAGAGGGGCAAATGCGCCGAAGCCTCGAAATGTGGAACAAGGACTCGCTCAACGAAAAGAAAATCCACAAGGACTTTGAGCGGTACACCGGCAAAAGGCAAACCCGATAAAACGTAATTTCTGAAAGCATGGCCTCATTCCTTGTAGAGGGCGGACATCCGCTTGCGGGGGAAATAACACCGCAAGGCGCGAAAAACGAAGCGTTGCAGGTTATCTGCGCCACGCTGCTCACAGCCGGCGAGGTGAGGATTTCAAACATTCCCGAAATCCTCGATGTGGCAAATCTCATCGACCTCCTGCGGCAAATGGGCGTCAGGGCAGACAAAATCTCCAAAGGCGAATATGTTTTCTGCGCCGACAGGATAGACGAAAGCTATGTGGAAAGCGGGGAATTTGCTATGCGGTGCGCAAAACTGCGCGGAAGCGTGATGCTCGTAGGGCCTTTGCTCGCACGTTTCCACAAAGCCACCCTCGCAAAACCCGGAGGCGACAACATCGGCACACGCCGCCTCGACACCCACCTGCGAGGGCTTGCCGCGCTCGGGGCTAAGTTCGAGATGAACGAAGACTGCGACACCTGCCGCATAACCGCCGACAAAATAAAGGGGACGTACATCCTGCTCGATGAAGCGTCGGTTACGGGAACCGCCAACATAATAATGGCGGCTGCAATGTGCGAAGGCGTTACGACAATATACAACGCCGCCTGCGAGCCATACCTGCAACAGCTTTGCAGGATGCTTGTGAGAATGGGGGCAAGCATCAGCGGGATAGCGTCAAACCTGCTTACGATTACGGGAACGCCGGAACTCCACGGCACAAGCCACACCGTACTTCCGGACATGATTGAAGTGGGAAGTTTCATCGGCATGGCTGCGATTATGGGCGGCGGAATTACGATAAAAAGCACATCGCCCGAAAATCTCGGCATCATACCAGAAACATTCAAACGCCTCGGCATACGCCTCCGCGTAAAGGGCAACGACATAATAGTCCCCAAGCAAAACCACTACCAGACAGGCACCTTCATCGACGGCTCGATAATGACTATAAGCGACTCGCCGTGGCCCGGGCTTACCCCCGACCTTCTTAGCGTGCTTATCGTTACCGCCACACAGGCCAACGGCACGGTGCTGTTCCACCAGAAAATGTTTGAAAGCCGCCTGTTTTTCGTTGACAAGCTCATCTCCATGGGCGCACAGATAATTCTTTGCGACCCCCACAGGGCTGTTGTCGTGGGACACAACCACAAATTCCACCTCAAGGCACGCCGCATGGTCTCCCCCGACATCCGTGCGGGCATAGCCCTGCTCATCGCCGCCATGAGCGCAGACGGCACAAGCCGCATCGACAACGTGGAGCAGATAGACAGAGGCTATTCCGACATAAGCGGACGGCTGAACAAACTCGGGGCTAAAATCCTTAGAATTGACTGATATGCTTTTTGACGACGCGATATTAATAGGAAAGGTGGCAAAGGCGCGTTCCGCAAAAGGGGACGTGCAGATTAACCTCACCAACATAACCGCAGACATGTTTTGCGGCGATTTCCTGCTTTTCGACATTGACGGACTGAAAGTGCCGTTCAAAATAGAGAGCCTTGACGAACGCGTAAATTCAATGTTCGCAAAGTTTGTGGAATGCCACGGAGACCACAGCGAAATCGCCGGACGCAATGTTTATTGCCGCAAGGAGGACCTGCAAGGCATCACCGAAGACGCCATAAGCCTCAACCCGAACATTCTGAAAGGCTTTGAGGTTCACGACTCCGCGCTCGGAAACATCGGGACTATAAAAAGCATTGACACGTCAACCATAAACACCATTATATATGTGCAGGGGGAGCAGGAAATACTCATCCCGCTTGCCGAGGACTTCGTGGAGGAACTCGACATTGACAACAGGGTTCTGCGCCTGCACCTTCCCGAGGGGCTGGTAAGCGTAAACGACAAAAAAACACAGACTAAGACTGATGAACAGTAAACGCATAGCAATTTTAGGCTCAACCGGCTCTATAGGCACGCAAGCCCTGAAAGTAATTGAGGAACATCCTGACCTTTTCACGGCAGAAGTGCTGACGGCAAACAGCAACACCGCGCTCCTTGCCCGACAGGCGCGCAAGTTCAAGCCCGATGCGGTTGTCATAGCCGATGAAGGCAAATACGGCGAGCTTAAGGAAATGCTCGCCGATGAGGACGTGAAAGTCTATGCCGGACAACAGGCCATTTGCGACGTTGTGCAGTTGGGCAACATCGACATGGTTTTGGTCTCGGTCGTGGGCTTCGCGGGGCTTCTCCCCACCATAAGCGCAATCGAGGCGCACAAGCCCATAGCCCTTGCCAACAAGGAAACCCTTGTTGTGGCGGGGGAAATAATAAACCGGCTCATCGGGGAATGTAAAGTGCCGCTGCTGCCCGTTGACAGCGAACATTCGGCAATATTCCAGTGCCTTACCGGCGAGGGGGACAACAAAATAGAAAAGATACTGCTTACGGCCTCGGGCGGCCCGTTCCGCAATTTCTCAAAAACGGAACTTGAAAACGTAACCGTTGCACAGGCACTCAACCACCCCAATTGGAACATGGGGGCCAAGATAACCGTTGACTCGGCCACGATGATGAACAAGGGCTTCGAGGTTATCGAGGCAAAATGGCTGTTCGGCGTAAGCGAAAGCCGGATAGAGGTGCTGGTGCATCCGCAAAGCATCGTCCATTCCGCCGTGCAGTTTGCCGACGGTGCTGTCAAGGCACAGCTCGGAATGCCCGATATGCGCATACCAATCCAATACGCATTCAGCTATCCCGACCGCGTGCCGCTGAAAAGCGAAAGGCTCGACCTTGCAACGCTCGGGCAGCTTACGTTCTCCGCACCCGACACCGACAAATTCCCATGCCTTGCGCTCGCTTTCCACGCCATAGGGCGCGGAGGTTCGCTGCCGTGCGTCATGAACGCCGCCAACGAAGTGGCAAACCTCGCATTCCGCAACGAGCGTGTAGGTTTCACCGCGATAGGCGAAATCATCGCTGAGACCATGAGCGCAATGCCGTTCACCGCAAGCCCCACCGTGGAAAACCTTCTTGACATCGACCGCGAGGCACGCGCAAAGGCTGCGGAAATAACCAACAAGAAACATTAATCATTGAAATAACAGACTTACAGAATGGAATCATTTTTAATCCGCGCCCTGCAACTCATTTGTTGCTTCTCAATACTGATATTCCTGCATGAGGGCGGACATTTTCTTGCCGCCAAGCTCTTCAAGGTGAGAGTGGAGAAATTCTGCCTGTTCTTCGACCCCTGGTTCACCCTCTTCAAGTTCAAGCCCAAGCGCAGCGACACGCAATACTGCCTTGGCTGGCTTCCGCTCGGCGGATACGTCAAGATAGCCGGGATGATTGACGAATCGATGGACACGGAGCAGATGAAACGCCCGCCACAGCCGTGGGAGTTCCGCACAAAACCGGCATGGCAGAGGCTTATTATAATGGTGGCTGGTGTGGTGGTGAACTTCCTGCTCGCCCTCGCCATATATTCAATGGTGCTGTTCGTGTGGGGCGAGACCTATACGCCGGTGGAGAAAATGACCTACGGAATGGCGTACAACGAACAGGCGCACAAGCTCGGCTTCAAGGACGGCGACATCCTGATAGGCACAAACACCAAAATGTTCCGCAGCTTCGACACCAACGAAAGCGTCGGCGACGCATACCGCGCCCTCTCCAACTCCACCGAAGCATACGTGCTGCGCAACGGAAAGCGCGAGACAATCAAGCTCCCCGGCAACATGAATATGCTGTCGATGATAAAGTCGGCGCCGCCGTTTGTGCAGACGCTCATCCCCTCGACTATCGACAGCGTGATGCCCGGCTCGCCGGCGGCAAAAGCCGGAATAATGGCGGGCGACCGCATTGTGATGTTCGGAAACCGCAGCGTGGCGTCGTGGAACGAGATTAACGACCAGCAGGGGCGCATATTGGACGCGCTCACCACAGCCAACCACGCCGACAGCCTTGCCCTGCGCAACATAACGCTGGCCGTGACGCGCCAAGGCGCTACCACGCCCGACACAGTGAGGCTCACGATGACCCCGGACTACAGAATGGGGGTAACATACGGCATGGCGCTGAAAAACTACGAGCAGAAAACTGTAAAGTTCGGCTTCTTCGAATCAATCCCCGCAGGAGCGAAGCACGGCATAAACGTGCTGAAGGGATATGTTGACGACATGAAATACGTGTTCACCAAAGACGGCGCAAAAAGCGTGGGCAGCTTCGGCGCGATAGGCAGCCTGTTCCCCACGCATTGGGTGTGGCAGCGTTTCTGGGAGCTTACGGCGTTCATAAGCATAATCCTCGCCTTCATGAACATACTCCCGATACCCGCGCTTGACGGCGGACACGTGTTCTTCCTGCTCTACGAGATGATAACGCGCCGCAAGCCTTCGGAGAAATTCCTCACCTACGCCCAGATGGCCGGCATGACGCTCCTCATACTCCTTATGCTTTTCGCAATATCAAACGATGTGAGGAACTTCCTGCTTAAATTCATAATGTAGCGCACAACAGCAAACAGCATAAAGCCACGCCATGCACACCACGGCGTGGCTTTTTTTCCCACATTCGCAAAAACGTCCAACGCTTTGGAAGCCAACCTCTTATACCCGGTTTTGTATTTTTGCATAACCTTTTAGTTTACAACGCGTTGCAAGTAGGCAAAAAAAGGTCTGATGTAATTCAAATTATATCAGACATAATTTTTCCTGCATAGGACATAGTTTTTCCTACATCAAATGTAGTTTTAGCGGCGTTTCATAAAAGAACAAAGCTTACGGTTTTGCGCCATTTGCAGAGCGCATTGCATACGCCCTGTACGCTTATGCGACTATTGCAACGCCTTTCAAACCGTCCCAAAACCGCCGCTTTTTGTCAAAATACACATTTTTGGCATTCGTGCTTATCAAAAAAAAAAAAACAGTGTTATTTGTTTCTTTTTATTTACTATATTTGCACCGACAAAGACGAACTAAGCATCAACAAAGGCATAACCGCCATATATGACACTTTAACCAACTTATAAAATACAAAAACTCATGAAAAAGCTAAAACTTTCATTGCTCTCGCTGGCAATGTCGGGGCTTGCCCTAACGGGCATACAGGCCGTTGACATTGTTGACGGAGTGTACCAAATCACCAACGCGGGTGATTTCGTGGAGTTCGCAAACGATGTCAACTCGGGCAAACCGAGCCTCAACGCCGTGCTGACGGCAGACATCGATCTGAGCGGAGTTACATGGACACCAATCGGAACGGAACTCGCACCGTACAAAGGCACGTTTGACGGGCAGGGACACCGCATCAGCAACCTCGTGATCAATTCCGATGAAGACTACCAGGGCATCTTCGGAC
The DNA here is from genome assembly GCA_002451695.1 of Prevotellaceae bacterium UBA6858. GTDB lineage: Bacteria > Bacteroidota > Bacteroidia > Bacteroidales > Bacteroidaceae > UBA6398. Next base: position 131,881 of record DKDC01000031.1, read on the forward strand.
ACATCGGCGGCGGCGCGGCATTCAAAAACTTCTGCATCGACAAGAGCTGCTCATTCAGTGGCGGCGCATACGTCGGGGCAGTGGCAGGAAGCTCGCACGGCGGCGGCACGGCCACATTCAACAACATCGGCAACGAAGCCGACGTAACCGGCACCGGGGCGAACGTCGCAGCCATCATAGGCGTGAGCATGGGTTCCACGTGCGCGTTCGTGATAACCAACTGCTACAACACCGGCAACATAACCGGCGGCAAGGAGTCGGCGGCATTCTCCGGATGGGTAGGCAACGGCTCGAGGGTGCAGAGCTGCTACAACACCGGCACTGTTTCCGGCGTGGACGGCTCGAACAAACTATTCCGAAACACCAGCTCCACGGCATCTAACCTTTTCGACATAGAGGGCGTGCAGGGAAAACAGCTCACCGAGGATATGCTCGCAAGCGGAGAACTCGCATTCGCGCTCAACGGCAACAAGAGCGCAAACGTTTCGTGGTACCAGAACCTCGACAACGGCGAAACGCCGGATGCGACACCCGTGTTCGACTCCACGCACGGAATTGTTTACGCAGTAGGCACGATCCTCTGCAACGGCACACTCTCGGAGGACATTTCGGGATATTCCAACACCAATCAGACAAAGCAGAGCGACCACGAATATGTTGACGGCGTGTGCGAGTACTGCCACAAGGTGATACCCGACTTCATCCCAAAGAACGACGGCGTTTATGAGATAAGCGACGCAAAGCAACTGCACTGGCTTGCAAACTACGTGAACAGCCTTAGCGGCCAGAAAGTGTACGCCCGCCTGATGGAAGACGTTGACTTCAGCGAATACAGCGCAAAGGACGAGACAATCGGCACGGAAGGACATTATTTCCAAGGCTGGTTCGACGGACAGGGACACACCGTAACCATTAACTACAACACCCAAACTCCGTACATGAGCCTTTTCATGTACATCAGGAACGCAACAGTAAAGAACCTCATAACGGAAGGCTCGATAAACGCTGTGCAGGAAACTTCGGGCATTGCGAGCTTCATGTTTGAAAACGCCATAATCGAAAACTGCATAAGCAAGGTGGCGATTACCAGCCAGAAAAACGGCGACACAGGTCTCGGCGGAATTTCCGTCAAGGGCAAAGGCGACTGCACCATACGCAACTGCGCATTCCTCGGCTCTATAACCGACCCCACAGGCTACGGCAACGGCGCGATTATGGCATACGCCGAAGACGGCACAAGCATCAAGATTGAAAACTGCTACGTGAACGCGCAATTCAACATCAGCAGCGGCGGCGACAACAACATCATCGCGCGCAACGGCGCAACCGTGAAAAACTGCTACTACGTTGACGCGAACATACTGTCCCTGCCCTCTCTGGGTGCAAAGCAAGTGGACGAGACACAGATTGCGAGCGGAGAATTGTGCTTCATGCTAAACAATCTGCAGAGCGACAGCGTTTCTTGGTATCAGAACCTGAACAACGACGGCGAGATTGATCTTGAGCCTGTGCCTTTCAGCGACCACGGCACGGTTTACGCCGTCGGCACACTCAACTGCGACGGAACAAGCACAGGAGAGAGCAGCTTCTCCAACTACGAAGACGGCTCGATTATAACTCCGCACAACTACGTGGACGGCGTATGCTCGTTCTGCCACATTGCAGAAGAAAACTACATGACACCCGTTGACGGCGTTTATGAGATATCCACGCCCGAACAGCTCAATTGGTTCGCCAACTACAACAACAGCGGACACAACACCATTAACGGAAAGTTGCTCTCCGACATAGACTTTACAAAATATTCCGCCGACAGCGTTATGATCGGCACAGACCAGAACGGCCGTGCCGACATTTTCTACTCCGGCACTTTCGACGGACAGGGACACACCGTTACCTTGGCATACAACCGCAACGATCCCAAGGGCGGAGCGGCACTGTTCGGCATCTGCCGCAACGCCACGATAAAGAACCTCGTAACCGAGGGAACTGTAAAGGCAGGCTACATGATTGGCGGCATACTCATTAAGAGCCAGGGCAACTCCGTGATAGAAAACTGCTACAGTTCGGCTACCCTTTCAAGCTTTGTTGAGGGCGATGTTACAATCGGCGGAATCGCCGCCGCAGCCGAGAACCACGGCGTTTACAGGAACTGCGGCTTCACCGGGAGCATCATAGCTGAGGGCGGCACAGGCAACGGCGGCCTCATGGGCTATGCCAACGGCGGCGTGGAGGTTGTTTTCGAGAACTGCTATGTGGCGGGAACTTTCGCAACTGCCGGGAACAGCGCGATGATTTGCCGCAACAGCCCCACCATCAAAAACTGCTACTATGTTGACAACGGCGTGCTCGACATCGACACACGCGCTACGGAAATAACAGAGGACGACCTTACAAGCGGCGCACTCTGCTTCATGCTCAACAACTACGAGAACGGCGGCAAGCCTTGGACACAGACCCTCGGCACTGACAACAGCCCGAAACCCGTAGCCGGCGGCGATGCTGTTTACGCCATAGGAACACTGAAATGCGACGGCACTGCCGAGGACATGGCTTACTCCAACACCGAGGGCGGGTTTGCGAAAGCCGAGCACGCATACGGCGCTGACGGTATCTGTGAAAACTGTGGCGGACGCAAAATCTCAACCCCGGCACAACTCATGGCGCTTTCCGAGGACATAGGCAGCGGTTTCACGAACAGCAACATCAACGTTGTGCTCGCAAACGACCTCGATATGTCTGAAATCACGGAGTACAGGGGCATCGGAACAGAGGAGTTCCCCTTCACCGGCAAGTTCGACGGTCAGGGACACGTCATCAGCAACCTCGTCATCAACACTCCCGAAGAGGCATTCCAAGGCTTGTTCGGAGTTATCAACGATGGCGTTGAAATCAGGAACGTTGTGCTTGATTCCTCCTGCTCTATAACCGCAGACTCCTACGCAGCCGGCATAGCGGCCTGCTCAAACGGCACAGGCATCATCACAATCGAGAACTGCGGCAACGAGGCAGATGTTACGGTTACGGGCAAGGGTTCGCACCCCGCAGGAGTGAACGCGGCAGGCATTCTCGGCGTGAACATGGGCAACACGGTTATCGTGAGGATTACCAACTGCTACAACACTGGAAACATCGCAGGAAAGGGCGAAAGCGCAGGTATTTGCGCATGGCTCGGTTCGAGCGCGGAAGTGAGCAACTGCTACACCGCAGGAACTGTGAAGGGCGTTGACGGCGACAAGTCGTTCGCACGCTTCCAAACCGCGCCTATCTTCAAGAGATGTTACGAGACATTCGGAGGCCAGACAACAAAAGTTACCGCCGAGGAGGTTGCAAACGGCAAGCTCTGCTGGCTGCTCAACAACGAGGTTAGCGGCGGCGAGAACTTCTTCCAGACGCTCGGCACCGACACTCACCCTGTTCTGTTCACAACGCACCAGAAGGTGTTCGAGGTTAACGGAATTTTCACCAACGACATCGTTGGAGTGAAAGATGCCACAGCCGGCAAACCCGCAAAGGGGGCGGAACGCATCTACTCCGTTGACGGAATGCGTCTGCAAGGCTTGCAGAAGGGCATAAACATCATCCGCAAGGCTGACGGCACAACACAGAAAGTTTTCGTGAAATAACGCTCTCATACAACAATTTTCATCAGAAGCCGCACCGCGCAAAAGCCGGTGCGGCTTTTTTATTGACGCGCCGCCTTGCAATGTCGCGGCGGCGGTTTGTGATGCGCTTCATGCGGCAGCGTGCAGGGCGTATGCCATACGCCCCTGCAAATGGCGCAAAACCAATAGTCCGAAAACTATATAGGACGTGGGAAAAACTACATAGGACGCAGGAAAAATTATATCAGACATAATCCAGACTACATCAGACCTTTTTTCCGCCACTTGCAACACCTTGAAAAACACATCGTTACAAAAATTTTGGCTTACAGGTTATTTTTCTGAAACTCAATGTGTTACATTTTTAGAATGGCATTTGCCGTTTCGCGAGAAAACAGTCTGCGGCGCAATGTGGCAAACTGGGTGTCTGCCACTGTGGCTTCCTGTTTTTGGTCTTATATTCCGAAATACAGGTTATATTGCAAATTGCCAATTATCCGTTGCATTTTCCAACAAAAATCCAAGAAATCACAGCCGTTCCCAAACAAGCGGGATTAGTCCGTCAGTTTTCGGGAGCAAATTTGCGGAAAATTTTTATTTTTCGTAAATTCGCGTCATAATACGCCCATGCGCGGAAAACAGAAACAACAAACAACAAAACATACAGAGTAATGAAAAAGTATAATTTCAACGCGGGACCGTCGATACTGCCCCAGCAAGTAATCAAGGCCACAACAGACGCTTGCACAGACTTCGAGAACACCGGTCTCTCGCTTATGGAAATAAGCCACCGCAGCAAAGAGTTCCAGCCTGTGATGGACAATGCCGAAGCCCTCATGAAGGAGATTCTCGACATTCCCGAAGGCTACAGGGTGCTGTTCCTCGGCGGCGGCGCCAGCACGCAGTTCTGCATGGTGCCTTTCAATCTCTTGGAAAAGAAAGCCGCTTACCTCAACACCGGCACATGGGCCAAGAAAGCCATAAAGGAGGCGAAGCTCTTCGGCGAGGTTGTTGAAGTGGCATCGTCGGCAGCCGACAACTATACTTACGTTCCCAAAGACTTCACGGTTCCGGCTGACGCAGACTATTTCCACATCACGACCAACAACACCATATACGGCACGGAAATCCGGAAGGAGCCCGACAGCCCGGTGCTGATGGTTGCAGATATGTCGAGCGACGTGCTTTCACGCCCCGTTGACGTTTCAAAATATGCAATAATATATGGCGGAGCACAGAAAAACCTCTCCATGGCGGGCGTAACGTTCGTGATTGTAAAAGAAGACGCTCTCGGAAAGGTAAGCCGCGCCATTCCCACGATGCTCGATTATCGCACCCACATAGCCAAAGGCTCCATGTTCAACACCCCGCCCGTCGTGCCCGTGTATTGCGCGATGAAGACCCTTGAATGGATAAAGGAGCAGGGCGGCGTAAAGGCCATGGACAAGCTCGCACACGAGCGTGCGGACATACTGTACGGCGAAATAGACCGCAACAAACTGTTCCGTGGCACTGTTAAGGAGGAAGACCGCTCGCTGATGAACATCTGCTTCGTGATGAACAACGAATACAAGGAGCTTGAGGCCGACTTCATGAAGTTCGCCACCGAAAAAGGCATGGTGGGCATAAAGGGACACCGCTCGGTCGGCGGCTTCCGCGCTTCGTGCTACAACGCAATGCCTGTGGAGGGCGTGAAAGCCCTTGTGGAGGCAATGAAAGAATTTGAGGCACAACATTAACAAACATTTCCGGGTTGGAAAGCCGCGATGCAGACATGACGCGGCTTCCAGCCCGGTCTTGACATAAGGAAAATCGGAAATGAAAGTATTGATAGCAACAGAAAAGCCTTTTGCGCCGGCGGCTGTGGAAGGCATAAAGAAAGAGGTTTTGGATGCGGGCTACGAGCTTGCCCTCCTCGAAAAATACACCGATAAGAAAGAGCTTCTGGACGCGGTGGCTGACGCAGACGCGCTCATCATAAGAAGCGACAAAATAGACAACGAGGTTTTTGACGCCGCAAAGCAGCTTAAAATAGTAGTGCGCGCAGGAGCCGGCTACGACAACGTTGACCTCACTGCGGCAACAGCCCACAATGTTGTTGTGATGAACACTCCGGGACAGAACTCAAACGCGGTGGCGGAGCTTGTGCTCGGTCTGTTGGTTTTTGCCGTGCGCAATTTCTACAACGGCAAGACCGGTACAGAGCTTAAAGGCAAGAAACTCGGCATTCTCGCTTTCGGCAATGTGGGACGCAACGTGGCGCGCATAGCCAAAGGCTTCGGCATGGACGTTTACGCATTCGACGCCTTCTGCCCTGCAAGCGCAATCGAAGCCGCCGAAGTCAAGCCCGTGGCATCACGCGACGAACTGTTTGAGAAATGCGACATCGTAAGTCTGCACATTCCCGCAACAGACGAGACCCGCAAGAGCATAAACTATGACGTTGTTACAAAGCTGCCCAAAAACGGCGTTCTCGTAAACACCGCCCGCAAGGAGGTGATTGACGAGGAAGGTCTCATCCGCGCACTTTCGGAACGCGAGGACTTGAAGTACATCGCCGACATCGCCCCCGAACGCGCCGCAGAATTTGCGGAGAAATTCCCCGGACGCTATTTTGCAACCCCCAAGAAGATGGGTGCGCAGACCAAAGAGGCAAACATCAACGCCGGCATAGCCGCCGCGTGCCAGATTGTGGGCTTCCTGAAGGACGGCATCACCAAATTTCAGGTAAACAAGTAAAAAAGCGCAAAAGACATGGCAACAGTAAAACCGTTTCGCGGTTTGCGCCCGCCAAAGAGCCTGGCGGAGAAAGTGGAGAGCCGTCCGTATGACGTGCTCAACTCACAGGAAGCACGCGAAGAGGCGGGCGGCAACGAAATGTCGCTATACCATATAATAAAGCCCGAAATAAACTTTCCCGAAGGGACAAGCGAATACGACCCTCGCGTTTACGAAAGCGCAAAGGAGCAGTTTGCCAAGTTTCAGGAGCAAGGCTGGCTGGTGCAGGACGCAGACGATAACTATTACCTCTACGCCCAGACCATGAACGGCAAGACGCAATATGGCATTGTGGTTTGCGCTGCGGTTGAAGACTACATGAGCGGAGTAATCAAACGTCATGAACTCACCCGCAAGGACAAGGAGGAGGACAGGATGAAGCACGTGCGCACCACCAACGCCAACATGGAGCCCGTGTTCCTTGCTTATCCCGACGATGCGGAACTCAACGCGCTTATCTCCCGATATGCGGCGCAAGAGCCGGTTTACGATTTCATCGCGCCGATAGACGGCTTCGGACACAAGTTCTGGATAATTTCCGACAACAAGGACAAGGAACTTATAACCGCACGCTTTGCAAAAATGCCCTCGCTCTACATTGCCGACGGGCATCACCGTTCGGCGGCTGCGGCGCTTGTGGGCGCGGAAAAGGCGAAAAACGACCCCAACCGCACAGGAAAAGAGGAATACAACTATTTCATGGCGGTCTGCTTCCCGGCAAACCAGCTCACAATACTCGACTACAACCGCGTTGTCAAAGACTTGAACGGTCTGACCCCGCGCCAGTTCCTCAACGCCCTTACCGACGACTTCGTTATCATAGAAAAAGGCACTGAGAACTTTCGTCCGGCTCGCCATCACGAGTTCTCGCTTTATCTTTGCGGAAAGTGGTACGCCCTCGAGGCGAAGGACGGAACTTTTGACGAGGAAGACCCGATAGGGGTGCTTGACGTTGACATTTCATCAAGACTAATCCTCGACAAAATCCTCGGCATAAAAGATCTTCGCTCTTCCGACCGCATTGACTTCGTTGGCGGATTGCGCGGACTTGACGAACTGCGCCGCAGGGTTGACTCGGGAGAAATGGCGGCGGCTCTCGCGCTTTATCCCGTGTCGATGGATCAAATCATGACCATTGCCGACAGCGGAAAGATAATGCCGCCGAAGGCCACATGGTTCGAGCCGAAACTGCGCAGCGGGCTTGTTGTTCACAAACTCGGCTGAAAAACGGCGCAATACCACAAAAAGGCGCAGGGAACGAACTCTGCGCCTTTTCAATTCTAACATAAAAATAATATCATGAATTTCTACAAAAATGCAGTGCTACTCTTGGCGGCGATAATCCCGGCAAGTGCCGCAGCACAAAACAAGGCAGAGAAAATCACAGAAAAATCCCCATCAAGGTCGGAATACTTTTCGTGGATAAACAACACCAACGAGGGGGCAAGCGAAGAACAGACGCTCATAAACCTCGACTTTTTCCGCTGGCTCAAGGAAACCTACGGAATGCAGCTCGACATTTACGCTTTTGACGCAGGGGCGATAGACGGCGCGGGAATTTACGGCTCTACAAAACATCCGCGCTTCAAGAAACATTTTCCCAACGGCTTCGGACCTGTGGCAAAAAGTGCGGCAAGCCTTGGCACACGCCTCGGCGTATGGTGCGGGCCCGACGGCTTCGGCGACACGGAGCAGGAGGCCAAAGAACGCATAGACATGATGGCTGGGCTTGTGGAGAACTACAATTTCGGACTTTTCAAGATGGACGGCGTTTGCGGCTACCTGCGGAGCACAAAATACGACTGCTTCGACAAAATGATGACGCGCATACGCAAGACATCGCCCGACTTCATTCTTCTTAACCACCGTCTCGACCTCGGACCGGGGACTAAGCATTCAACCACATTCCTTTTTGGCGGCGAGGAGACATACATCGACGTTTTGATGACAAACTCGATGACCGCGCCCCACCACCGCGCACAGGCCATAAGCCGCAAAACTCCCGACAACCTCACGCGCCTCACCGAAGACCACGGTGTGTGCCTGTCATCGTGCCTTGACTTTTGGGAGGACGACATCGTGCTGCAGTCGTTCGGGCGCGAACTTATCCTCGCACCCGAAATCTACGGCAATCCCTGGCTTCTGCGCGACGACGAGTTTCCGCAACTGGCATTCTACTTTAACCTCCATCGCCAGTATGCCGACATTCTCGTAAACGGTCAGAAGCTTCCTGAAGACAAATACGGGCCGGAAGCCCTCACACGCGGCGACGGGAACACAAGGTTCATAACCCTGCGAAACCTTACGTGGAACGCCGTAACCTACCGCGTGAACCTTGGCGAGGAAGTGGGGCTTGAGCAAAACGGGAGCAAAGTAAAGGCACGCCTTTACCATCCCTACATCTACGACATGGGAAGCCATTCCTACGGTTCGACAATCGAAGTGAAAGTGCTGCCGTTCCGCGCCGCGCTGCTCAAAGTTACCAACATCAAGGAGAAAGACAAGATTGCCCTCAGCGGAATACCATATAATATTGTTAACGACTACAGCGGCAGCCCCACCGTAAAGCTGCTGGGAATGCCCGGCAAAAGCTACAAGGTTAAATTCGGCGGCAACATGAATTTCAAGTCAGCAGACATCGACGGAAAGAAAGTCAGCGCCAAAGGCGCAAGCATAAAATTCCCCGGCGAAGTTCTCAAGCAGGACTTCCACCGGCACATAGGCGGAATGAAGCCATGCGACATTCCCGGAGACGCCGCCACGCTCTACTACTCCACCTGCTACGCCGCAGACAACAACGCCCTTGAGGCACGCTCGCTGCTCCGCTCGGGAGAGACGAAAATCCCGCAGGTCAAAGCCGCACGCGACGCTTTCTTCAACCAGAAAATATTCAGGGAGCGCGAGATTTGGGACAAGAACCTTTTTGACGGCGATTTGAAATCGGCATTCTCCGTAGCCGTAAGGTGGGGCGACCACAGGGCTGACGGCTCTACGGCATTTTTGGTTGACATGGGCAAGCGGCAGCGTCTTGACAAAGTAACTTTAGACAGTCCCGACGAATACTCCATCACCCCATACAAGTCTGAAGAAGGCGCAAGGCTTTACGTGTCAGCCGACCTTAAAAACTGGAAAGAGATAAAGTTCTTCATCGGCACGCACGCCGAAGCCGACGTGTCAAAAGCCGGGGAGATAAGATACCTGCGTCTCGACCGCACACCGCTGCGCGTCTCGGAAGTCTCCGCCTTTGCTGACGGCAAGGAGGTTGACCGCACCGGCTGGCGCGCCTCCAACCTGTTCCGCAAATACAATGGGGCAAAGAAAGCGTGGAGCAACTCCTTCAAGCTCGACGAAATCCCCGAAAAGGCGTACCTCTGCATTGCCGTCAACGGCGAGTGCGGCGAAGACGGCGCATGGGCGGCAGTAAAAGTCGGAGGGGAATATGTCGGCTGTCCCGACCGCGCCCCCTCGTTCACCGCCAACACATGGGAGTACCGCGTGCAGCCCGTAAACAGGAACTACACGTTCTACGTACCCCTTACCCCCGACATGAAAGGCAAGGACATAGAGGCATACGTACTCGGACTTAACGACTCCGACCTGAAACCCGAAGTGTGGCTGAGCACATACCCCATACCATTCAAGCAAAAGAAACTCACGCTCCACAAATAAAGAGCAGTTCCGCGCAAAGCATACGCCTCCTCCGCCCCCAAAGCAGAGGGGGCTCTTTTGTTCTTGCGCACGTATGCCCTCCGCCAGCAAAGGCGAAACACGCCGCAAAACGTAACCCTTTGACAGCCCGCCTTTTACAATAAATTTTGTTTTTCTTGCAAGTTATTGTTTTTCAAAGGCTTGGAAACGTGTAAAAAAGATCTGATGTAGTCTGGATTATATCAGACATAATTATTCCTGCATAGGACGTAGTTTTTTCCATGTCCCATGTAATTTTCCCGGCTTTGGCTTTGCACCATTTGCAGGGGCGTATGGCATACGCCCTGTACACCGCCGCGCAAACCACGCCGCAAACGTGTCCGCAAAATCCGTATGCACGCTTTGCAACCTCCAAATGGCTTTTCTTTTTTATGCCGTGGCAACGCCCCGGATGCGCGTTGCGGGATATTTTTCATTGATATTTGTTTGCATTTGCCACGATAATGTTACCTTTGTACTTGAATTTATCGACTTGTGATGAACAATACTGATAGTTTGAGGGCATACACCGCCCTCCATTCCAAAGAAACCCTTAACAAAGCCGCAGACAACATAAGAATGCTGACTGCGGCAATGGTTGAACGCGCAAATTCGGGGCATCCGGGTGGGGCAATGGGAGGAGCAGACTTCATAAACGTGCTCTTCTCGGAGTTTATGGTTTACGACCCCGACGAGCCTATGTGGAAATGCCGCGACAGGTTTTTCCTCGACCCGGGACACGAAAGCGCAATGCTCTATTCCACCCTCATGCTCACGGGACGCTTCACCATGGACGAGCTGAAGCAGTTCCGCCAGTGGCAGTCGCCCACACCGGGACATCCCGAAGTGAACCAGGCAAGAGGCATCGAGAACACTTCAGGCCCGCTTGGACAAGGGCACACCTTTGCCGTTGGTGCGGCAATAGCGGCGAAGTTCCTTGCAGCGCATACGGGCAACAAATCGTTTGAAAAAGAGAAAATCTACACATACATCTCTGACGGCGGCATACAGGAGGAGATTTCACAGGGAGCGGGAAGGCTCGCCGGCTATCTCGGCCTTGACAACCTTGTGATGTTCTACGACTCAAACGGCATACAGCTTTCCACCGCGTGCAAGGACGTGAGCGCGGAAGACACGGCTATGAAATACCGCGCATGGAACTGGAACGTGCTCGAAATAGACGGCAACGACTGCGAGGCCATTCGCGGGGCGTTGCTCGCCGCACACGAGGAACACAACCGCCCCACCCTGATAATCGGCAAATGCGTAATGGGCAAGGGCTGCCTGCGTGCCGACGGCTCGTCATACGAGAACGACTGCGGCACACACGGATGCGCCCTCGGGGCTGGAGCATACGAAAACACCATAAAGAACCTTGGCGGCGACCCGGCGAACCCGTTTGTAGTTTGGAAAGAAACCGAAACGCTCTATGCCGAACGCAAGCTCGAGCTGAAGGAACTTGTGGCACAACGCCGCAAGGAAGAGGACGAATGGGCTGCGGCAAATCCAGAAAAGGCAAAGAAGCTCGACGACTGGTTCGCAAACCGTATGCCCGAAATGGATTGGGAAACAATTGAGCAAAAGCCAGGGAAAGCCACACGCGTTGGTTCGCAGATTGTACTCACGCGCCTCGCCGAAAGGGTTGAGAATATGGTATGCTCGTCAGCAGATCTCTGCAATTCCGACAAGACCGACGGCTTCCTTAAAAAGACCCACGAGATACACAACGGCGACTTCACCGGAAACTTCCTGCAAGCCGGCGTGAGCGAACTGACAATGGCGTGTACGCTTATGGGCATGACGCTCCACGGAGGCGTGATAACCGCAATGGGAACGTTCTTCGTGTTCTCCGACTACATGAAACCCGCAATAAGAATGGCGGCGCTCATGGAGCTGCCTGTGAAATTCGTGTGGAGCCACGACGCTTTCCGCGTGGGTGAGGACGGTCCGACCCACCAGCCTGTTGAACAGGAGGCGCAAATACGCCTGCTCGAAAAACTGAAGAACCACAGCGGCAAAAACTCGCTGCTCGTGCTGCGTCCCGCCGATGTGAACGAGACGACTGTGTGCTGGCGTATGGCTATGGAGAACTCACAAACCCCCACAGCGCTTATTTTCTCGCGCCAAGCCGTGGCCAACCTTCCGGAAAGCACAGACTACGCCCTGGCTGCAAAGGGTGCATATGTCGTTAAAAGCGTGGAAAACCCGGCGTGCCATGCCATAGCGTCCGGATCGGAGGTGTCAACGCTCATGGAGGCTTCGGAAATTCTGGAGAAGGAAGGAATTGGCATCAACATCATAAGCTGCCCGAGCGAGGGTCTTTTCAAGACACAGAGCAAGGAATACCGCGAAAGCGTGCTGCCCACAGGCGCAAAGGCATACGGTCTGACTGCCGGTCTGCCCGTAACACTTGAAAGCCTCGTGGGAATAAACGGACACGTACACGGACTTGACAGTTTCGGACAAAGCGCGCCATACAAAGTGCTTGACAGGAAATTCGGATTTACTCCCGAATTTGTGGCGGAAGACATTAAGAAATACATCTCTGGCAAATGAGCAACGAAAAGAATATAATAGGTCTGGCTTCCGACCACGCTGGTTTCCTGATGAAGCAATACGTAAAGGAATATCTCGCCGCACGCGGATATGAAAGTGAGGACTACGGATGTTTCAACGAGGATTCGTGCGATTATCCCGACTATGCCCACAAACTTGGCGGCGCAATCGACAGCGGAAGCATTGCCACAGGAATAGCCATCTGCGGCACAGGACAGGGAATGGCAATCTCGCTCAACAAACATCCCCATGTGAGGGCCGCGCTATGCTGGTCGCCCGAAATTGCACATATGGCGCGTCTGCACAACAACGCAAACGTACTTGTGATGGCGGGACGCTATGTTTCCGAAGAGGAGGCAAAATCCATCATGGACGAGTTTTTCGGCACGGCATTTGAAGGCGGGCGGCACGAACGCCGCGTGGCGAAAATTCCGCTTGGCAAGTAATATTACATACATAACGAAGTACTGATGCATACCTATGTTTGCATCCGTACTTCGTTTATATACCATTTTCTTATTACGCAGGTTCGGGCGGTGGCATTCACGGCGTATGCTATACGCCCCTACAAATCCCGCAAAACCAAAGCCGCGAAAACTACATTTGATGTAAGAAAAACTACATAGGACGTTGGAAAAATTATATCAGATATAATTCAAACTACATCAGACCTTTTTTCGCCGTTTACAAACACATGAAAGACAAATCGTTATAGCAGATACAACTTATCTAAGCATTACTCTGCAAGCCAATGCTTTACGCAATTTTTGCCGTTACTGCTGTTTATTCGGGAAAAAGCCGGTTGCACGGATATGCAATGAGGACACCGGGCATTTCGGCTTTTATAATTTCTTACCCCAAACAGAAGTGTTTATTTGCAGCAGCCGGTCAACGCCCTCCGACCGTTTTCAGGAATATGTCGTTCATGGAAGGGAACTGCTCCGCAAAGCAAGTCAGCTCTCCGAAGCCCGCAAGTTCCGACGCAAGCGCGGAATTGGACACACCGTCTTTTTTTGAAACGGTTAATTTTGTCCCGCCCCTGTCCGTTGCGCTTGAAAGCACAGAATACATCTTGCTTTCGGGCAGCACAACCGCGCCCTCGTATGAAACCGAATACAATCCCTCGCGGAACTTTCTGCGCACTTCCTCCACATTGCCGTCAAGCACAACATGGGACTTGTCTATTATTGCAAAGTAATCGCAAACTTCCTCCACGCTCTCCATATTGTGCGTTGAATATATAATCGTGTGTCCTTGGTCGCGCAGTTCGAGCATTTCCTTTTTGAGCAATTCCGCATTCACAGGGTCAAATCCGCTGAAAGGCTCGTCGAAAATCAAAAGCTGCGGCTCGTGGACTACAGTTATCACAAACTGCACCTTCTGCTGCATTCCCTTTGACAGCTCCTCAAGTTTTCTGTCCCACCACGAAAGTATGCCGAGCTTCTCAAACCATTTCTTCAGCCTTGCCTGTGCCTCGCGCCGCGAAAGCCCTTTGAGCATGGCGAGATACGTTGCCTGTTCTCCGACCTTCATCTTCCGGTAAAGTCCGCGCTCTTCGGGCAAATATCCTATAAGGGCAACATCTTCGGCAGTCATTTCATGTCCGTCGAAAACTATCCGCCCGCTGTCAGGGGCTGTTATGCGGTTAATTATCCTTATGAGCGTGGTTTTGCCAGCCCCGTTCCTGCCGAGCAATCCGAATATCCCGCCTTCCGGCACGTTTATGCTTACATCGTCAAGGGCCGTGTGGTTTGAGAAACGCTTCACCACGTTGCGCACTTCGAGAAAATGATTCATTGGCTTCGCTGTCTGTTTGCTGCAAATTTATAAAAAACGCGCCAAATGCTTGGCAAGCCGCGAAGTTTCGGCACAAAATAGTGATTATTTGCGCCCGAAATTTGTATTTTCGCAAACAAAACCTCTCGGAAATGAAAAAAAGCAGACTGGCCGCCATTTTCGCGGCGGCGCTGGCGCTGTGCGCCTGCGGAGAAAAGAATAAGAATGTGGCAAGCGTCGCCCCCGCAGAACCGGAAACAAAAAGCGGAATGCAGGAAATAATTAAAGATGCCGCGCGCAAAACCTGCGACACCCTGGAATGGGGAGGCGCAAAAACGCTTGTGAAAATCAGCCGCACACCCGACAATGACGGACAAACGGTTACTGACGAGGACAACATCAGGTACGTTGACAATGTTGTAAACCTCAGAATAATCTCAGGCGGAAACGTAATCGTTGACAAAGAAATACGGAAATCAATGTTCCGTGACCACATGAGCGCAAAATCCTATGCGAAATACGTACTCGAGTGGATAGTATATAACAAAACGGAAAGCGGCAACTTGGTGTTCTCCGCAAGCGTGGCAAACCCTGCGCAGGAAGACGAATTCCTGTCGTTCGCAGTCGCCGTGTCGCCAAGCGGCGGCATAAGCGTCTCAAAAGAGGAAAATCCCGTCATGACTTCTTCCGAAGACATACATACCGACTACGAATAAGCAATGCCGCAGATGACAAACCCAACAATAATATATAGCAAAACTATATGCTGAAATAAGAAAAACCATGTCCTATGTAGGGAAAATTATATCAGACATAATTAAAACTACATCAGACATATTTTTCGACCTTTGCAACGTACTGAAAACCAAAACGATACGAAAATATACAAAATACGCGGAATTTGTTGAAAACCAGCGGTTTGCCAAAAAATCGGCAAGCCGGGAAAAAAATGTTGCTTTTGGCGCATTCATTACAGGGAGTGCTATCAATTAACCGTCATATCTCCCTTATCGCGTAATATAGACCACAACGCATTATAAGGACACTCCCCGCCTTTTGCCTTGGTGACCTCGGCGGGACTCAAACCCGCGACACTCAGAACCGGAATCTGATGCTCTATTCAACTGAGCTACGAGGCCGTTGCTGCACGCTTGGCGCAAACACACTGCAAAATTAACCACAACGCCTTTAACCACCAAATTATTTAGCCGCCAAAAGTCCCTTACAATAGGAAGAAAAGCCGTAATTTTGCGATGCAAACGTAAAACAAGGAGTTAGTAATGGCAAAAATCGCGGCATTGTTATCCGGCGGAGTTGACAGTTCCGTTTCAGTTTACCTGTTGAAGGAGCAAGGTTTCACCCCCGACCTGTACTATATCAAAATAGCCAGCGATAATTCCGAGAATTGGGACTGCTCCGAGGAGGAGGACTGGGAAATGGCGAACCTTGTGGCGAGGAAATACGGCTGCAAGCTCGACAAAATAGACCTCCACCGCGAATATTGGGACAACGTTGTGGGATATTCCGTTGAGAGGCTGCGCAAAGGGCTTACGCCCAACCCGGACGTGATGTGCAACAGGCTGATTAAGTTCGGGGCTTTCTATGATAAAATAGGACACAACTACGACTTCATCGCCACCGGGCATTACGCCTCAACCGAGAAAGACGAAAACGGCAACGTATGGCTGACAACAAGTCCCGACCCTGTGAAAGACCAGACCGACTTTCTCGCGCAGCTCGACAACTTGCAGGTTTCCCACGCCATGTTTCCCATAGGCAAACTGATGAAAGAGGATGTAAGGCGCATTGCCGCCGAACAGGACATACCCTCCGCCAAAAGGAAAGACAGCCAGGGCATCTGCTTCCTTGGGAAAATAGACTACAACGAACTTGTGCGCCGTTACCTTGGCGAAAAGGAAGGGCTTATCATAGACCGCCAGACAGGCAACATTCTCGGGCGGCACAAAGGTTACTGGTTTCACACGATAGGCCAGCGCAAAGGTTTGGGGCTTGCAGGAGGTCCGTGGTATGTTGTGGGCAAGGACATACGCAGGAACATCGTTTACGTGAGCCGTGGTTTCCAAACCCCGGACGCTTACGGCAAGGAATTCCGCATTGCCGAGCCGCATTTAATAACCCTCAACCCCTTTGAAAAAGACGGCGAATACGACATATCGTTCAAAATACGCCACACGCCAATCGTAATCCCCGCCACACTGCAAAAAAGCGGCGAAGACTACAAGGTGGTCTCCTCCCACTCCGTGCAAGGCATCGCGCCGGGGCAGTTTGCCGTCATTTACGACAAAGACTTCCACCGCTGCATAGGAAGCGGCGAAATTGCGGGCGACTGCATCTCCGCCAAAAACAGGCAGCAAGCAATATAGAACTATGTATGACCAGGAAAAAATAAAGCCCTACTCCGCCGAAGGCAAGAAAGGAAGCCAAGTGGCGGAAATGTTTGACAATATAGCCCACTCATACGACTTTCTGAACCACTCCCTGTCGTTCGGCGTTGACAAGATATGGCGCAGGGCTGCAATCAAGTCGCTGAAACCCTACAAGCCGCAGGACATTCTCGACGTGGCGACAGGCACGGGCGACTTCGCCATACTTACCGCCCAAATGCTGAAGCCAAGGAAGCTCGTGGGCGTGGACATATCAGAAGGCATGATAGCCGTAGGGCGGAAAAAGGTCGGGAAAAAGGGACTTTCCTCCACCGTTGCGCTGAAAGCCGACGACTGTATGCGGCTTTCGTTTCCCGACAACAGTTTCGATGCCGTTACCGTGGCTTATGGCGTGAGGAATTTCGAGAACCTTGACCAAGGGCTTAGGGAGATGCACCGCGTTTTGCGCCCCGGAGGCCGCCTTGTCATAGTGGAGCTTACCGTTCCAAGCACTTTCCCAATGAAACAACTGTTCACAATATATTCCAAGATAGTCTTCCCCATAATGGGAAAGCTTATATCCCGCGACGACAGCGCATACAAATATCTTCCCGCCACGATGAAAGCCTTTCCGCACGGACCGCAGATGAAAGAGATTCTGGAGCGGGCAGGATTTACAAACGCAAAATACAACGATTTCATATTGGGCATCAACACCCTTTATGAGGCGGAAAAACAATAAGGCATGACAGAACTTTACGGTTTGATAGGGTATCCGCTGGGACACTCCTTTTCGGCAAAATACTTTGCGGAAAAATTCGCGGCACAAGGCATTGACGCAGCCTACCGCAACTTCGCCATCGAGACAATCGACCTGCTTCCGGGCATATTGGAAAGCAACCCCGCGCTTCGCGGCTTCAACGTAACCATCCCCTACAAGCAGCAGGTTATGCGCTTTCTTGACGATATAGACGAGACTGCCAAGCGCATAGGAGCCGTAAACGTTGTATGCGTAAGGCGGAGCGGCAGCGGCGTAAGGCTCACGGGGCATAACGCCGACGTTATCGGCTTCACGGAATCGCTGCGCCCGCTACTGAAACCGCAGCACAAAAAAGCTCTGGTGCTTGGCACAGGCGGCGCGTCAAAAGCCGTCATTTACGGATTGCACCAGCTCGGCATAAAGCCGCAATATGTAAGCCGCACAAGGCGCGGGGACATTCTCGCATACGAGGACATAACTCCCGAAACGCTTGGCGAATACAAACTTATCGTAAACTGCACCCCGCTTGGCATGCACCCGAACGTAAATAACGCGCCAAACATTCCCTACCCCGCCCTCACCCCGGAGCACCTGCTTTACGATTTGGTTTACAACCCCGAGGAAACGCTTTTCCTGCGAAAAGGGAGCGAACGCGGCGCAGCCGTAAAAAACGGGCTCGAGATGCTGCACCTGCAAGCCGAGGCCTCGTGGAATTTCTGGAACGAATAATACGGCTTGGGCTTTGCGCTGTTGCGGGAAATTGCTAATATTGCAGCACCAAAACTTAAAAACATATTATCATGATCAGAGTAAACTGTTTTGCCAAGATTAACGATGCAGCCCACAAAGGCGATGTGATTGAAAGCGCGAAGAAGCTCACCGAGGCTTCACTTAAGCACGCAGGGAACATAGCATACGACATTTTCACGAGCGAGACCCGCGAGGACGTGGCACTTATTTGCGAAACATGGACGGACGCAGAGGCTTTGAAAGCCCATATGGCGACAGAGGAGTTCAAGCTCTACGTTGGCAACATCGAAAAATACGCCACGATGAAAATAGAGCAGTTCGAGTTCTGACAAACCGCAAGGAAACAGCAAATGCGCGTATGGGGACGCAACCCGCACGCGCATTTTCCATACAGCAGCCACAGAAGCCAATTCCACACGGAAGTGTCCACAAAATGCACACCCGCCAACAAAAACAGCGATTAAAACTTTGCCTGTCAAAATAAAAGCCGTAAATTTGCACCGCTTTTTAGGCGAATAATAAAATAAAATCAGTATATAGCAATGAAAAAAGGCATTCATCCCGAAGATTACCGTCCTGTGGTATTCAAAGATATGAGCAATGGCGACATGTTCCTTTCGCGCTCTACCTGCAAAACAAACGACACCATAGAGTTTGAAGGCGAAACCTATCCTTTGGTAAAGCTCGAAATCTCCAGCACCTCACACCCGTTCTACACCGGCAAGAACAAGCTGGTTGACACCGCAGGTCGTGTTGACAAGTTCATGAGCCGCTACGGCAAGGTGAACAAGGGCAAATAAGCAAAAGCCGTTCTGAAGAAATTAAAACGAGGGTCCGCCCATGGGCAGCCCCTCGTTATTTGCTTTTTGAGACAAACGTTTTGCGGCGCACTGCGCACTTGCCCATGAGGCAGAGGCAAAGCCGCAAAAACGCCCCTATAACAAAAAACATCACGCTCAAAGGAGCGTGATGTTCATCTTCCGGCATTCCTCGCGCATTTCCTCGGGCCAGATGCTTGCCTGTATCTCCCCGATATGCGCCTTTTTCAGATAATACATACACAGGCGCGACTGCCCTATTCCGCCTCCGATGCTCAGCGGCAGCGAACCCTCCAAAAGCCGCTGGTGGAAATACAACCTTTCCCGGTCTTCCTTGCCGGCCTCCTTCAACTGGTGGAGCAAAGCCTTCTTGTCAACGCGCACTCCCATCGAAGACAGTTCCAAAGCCACGTTCAACACGTCATCCCACACCATGATGTCCCCGTTAAGCCCCGGCAGTCCGTTTTCGGCCACGGTGGAATAGTCGTCATAGTCGGGCGCACGCAAGTCGTGGGGCTTGCCGTCGCCAAGCGGGCAGCCTATTCCTATTATGAACACCGCCCCCTTTTCGCGTGTTATCAACTGTTCGCGCTCCTTTGCGGTTTTGCCGGGGAACATTTTGCGCAAATCCTCGGAATGTATGAAGAATATGTCATCCGGCAACTGCGGCTTGATTTGCGGATAAGCCTCAAACACCATGAACTCGGTGCGCTTCAACGCCGAATATATCTGCTTTACAATATATTTCAAGAAATCGAGCGTACGGTCGTCCTTTGTTATCACCCTCTCCCAGTCCCACTGGTCAACATACAGCGAATGCAGGTTGTCAAGTTCCTCGTCGGCGCGTATGGCGTTCATGTCGGTATATATGCCATAGCCTGGCTTGAAGCCGTATTGCGCCAAGGTGAGCCTTTTCCATTTTGCAAGCGAATGCACCACCTCGGCCTTCATGTCGCCAAGATCCTTGATGGGAAACTTCACAGCGCGCTCCGTTCCGTTCAGGTCATCGTTAATTCCCGTTCCCGACGGCACGAACAGCGGACCTGTTACACGGTGAAGGTTCAGAGCCGTTGACAGGTTTTGCTGGAAGAACTCCTTTATCATTTTTATGCCACGCTCGGTTTGCAGTCTGCCAACCTGCGGCTTATAATTCTCTATTTTCAAAATCTTGCTCATATTCCATTCTATTTGCTCGCAAAATTAGCAATAAAATTGCATATTTCGATTTTATAGCTTTATAAAATGAATAAATGTCTATCACGACACCGTTTTTTGCAGCATACAGTTGTCCCGCCAAATCCCACAATGCAATAACCGCAAACAACATCGGACGCAGGAAAAATTATGTCCTATGTAGGAGAAATTACATCAGACATAGAAAAAATTACATCAGACCTTTTTTCGCCACCTGCAAGCCCCTGAAAGACAGGCTCTTACAAAAACAACTTCAAGACAGGCAATTTCTTGGATTTCAGCAGGTTGCGTTTTCACCCCCAAAACCGCGCCAACGCGCCGTGCCTGTGTTTTTCCCCGACTGCCGCCAACAAGGTTTTCTCATGCGGAGTTTGCGTTTTGAAAGTTTTTTTTGCCTGTCCCTTTCTTACGCACATTTTTATTTTGTCAAAGTGGCCATTTATTACTATTTTCGCAATGTATTGGTATGGACAACATAAATCCTGTTTATGAATAAGATTATAAAGCTGCACAAAGGTCTGGACATCCCCATTGAGGGTGTTGCGGAAAACCTTGTGTCGGATGTCCGCAAGGACGTTGGCAAGGTTGCCGTATGTCCGCCCGACTTCATCGGCTTCGTGCCGCGTGTGGTTGTAAAAGAGGGCGATGCCGTCGAGGTTGGCACGCCGCTGTTCGTTGACAAGCGCAATGAGGCGCAAAAGCTCACATCGCCCGTAAGCGGCAAGGTTGTTTCCGTGGAGCGCGGCGAACGGCGCAAACTGCTTGCCGTGGTGGTGGAGAACGACGGCGAATACCGCTCCGCAGCCTTTGAAAAGAGCGAAATCGGCGGCATGGACGCTCAAAAGGTAACAGACATAATGAACACTGCGGGCATCACGCCCTATCTGCGCCAGCGTCCGTTCGACATCGTGCCAAACACAGCCCAAGCCCCACGCGACATATTCATTTCGCTGTTCAGCACCATGCCGCTAGCCGCAGACAACAACATCGTGCTGAAAGGCAGGGAGGAGTTTTTCAAAGCCGGCGTAAAGGCACTTTCAAAAATAGCTCCCGTAAGCGTGGGCATATCCCCCGAACAGCAGGATGCGTTTGGCGAAATAGACGGTGCGGAGGTGAACGTGTTCGAAGGGGCAAACCCCGCAGGAAACGTGGGCGTGCAGATAAACAACACCAAGCCCGTGAACAAAGGCGAGGCGGTTTGGACAATAAACCCGGAAAGCGTGGCAATACTCGGCAAGCTGCTCACAACAGGCACGCTCGACTTCACGCGCCGCATAGCCGTCGCCGGCTCGGAAGTTGCAGCCCCGCAATACTACGACACCATAGCCGGCGGAAGCCTTCAGCCACTCATCGGCGGCAAACTGAAGCACGCCGAACACGTGCGCATTATCAACGGCAACCCGCTCGTGGGCGTTCCCGTTGCCGCAGACGGCTACCTTGCGGCCTATGCCGGCGAGGTTACTGCCATTCCCGAGGGAGACGACAAGAACGAAATCCTCGGCTGGATAGCCCCGCGCACAAACGAGTTCTCGGCAAGCCGCTCCTACCTTTCGTGGCTCATGCCAAGGCGCAAATACAATCCCGACGCACGCATAAAGGGCGGGGAACGCCATATTATAATGAGCGGGGAATACGACAGGGTTTTCCCCATGGACATATACGCGGGATATTTGATAAAGGCGATTATCGCCAAGGACATCGACCGCATGGAAGAACTCGGCATCTACGAGGTTGCGCCCGAGGACTTCGCCGTGGCGGAATTTGTGGATTCGTCAAAACTCGAATTGCAGAAAATAGTGCGCGAGGGACTCGACTTCCTGCGTAAGGAGCTTGCATGACAAAGAACAGAATGATATGAGCAAGATAAAGAACTATATTGACAAGATAAGGCCGCAGTTTGAGGACGGCGGCAGACTGAAGCCCCTGCGCTCGGTGTTCGAGGGCTTCGAGTCGTTTCTTTTGGTGCCTTCCGCGACATCAAAGTCGGGCGTTTCGATTCACGACGCCATAGACTCCAAGCGAATAATGTCGTTTGTGGTGATAGCTTTGCTGCCCGCCCTTCTTTTCGGAATGTACAACATAGGTTTCCAGAACTACAAGGCTGCGGGCGTTGAGGCATCATGGCTAACGATGTTCGCATACGGCCTGCTCGTGATGCTCCCAAAGATTGCGGTTTCATATATCGTGGGACTTGGGATAGAGTTCGCCGTGGCGCAATGGAAACACGAGGAAATCCAGGAAGGCTACCTTGTAACCGGGCTTATAGTGCCTATGATTTTGCCGGTAAACTGCCCGCTGTGGATAATGGCCGTTGCTATTGCGTTTGCAGTGGTGTTCGCCAAGGAGATTTTCGGCGGCACGGGAATGAACATATTCAACGTGGCTCTCGTGGCGCGTGCCTTCATGTTCATATCCTATCCATCGAAGATGTCGGGCGACACGGTTTGGATAGCCAACGACACCGTTCTTGGCCTGGGCAACAAACTCCCCGAAGCGTTCACGGCCGCAACACCTCTTGCACAGGCAGGAGCGGGTCAAACGCCCGATGCCCCGCTGCTTGACTCCATTGTCGGATTAATCCCCGGCAGCGTGGGCGAAACAAGCGTCGTGGCAATTCTTATAGGCGCAGCCCTCTTGCTGGTAACAGGCATCGCGAGCTGGAAAACAATGCTGAGCGTCTTTGTGGGCGGTGGCATCGCCGCCGCGCTTTACCACGCCGCCGGACTTTCAACAATTTCATGGTACGAGCACCTTGTACTCGGCGGCTTCTGCTTTGGCGCGGTGTTCATGGCTACCGACCCCGTAACAAGCGCACGCACCGAAGGCGGCAAATACATCTACGGTCTGCTGATAGGCGTCATAGCCGTTACAATCAGGGTGCTGAACCCCGGATACCCCGAAGGGATGATGTTTGCAATATTAATGATGAATATGTTCGCCCCGGCAATCGACTACTGCTTTGTGCAAAGCAACGTGCGCCGCCGTATGCGCAGGGTGAAACCGTAAACAGACAAGACTTATGAAGATCAATACAAACAGCAATGCTTACACATTGGTTTACGCATCGGCAGTGGTGGTGATTGTGGCATTCCTGCTGGCGTTTGTCTCAAAATCGCTCGAACCGGCATCGATGTCGAACGAGCGGATAGACAAGAAAAAGCAGATACTCGCCTCGCTGAACATTCGCGGTCTCGACAACAGACAGGTGGAAAGCGAATATGAGAAAAGCGTAACGTTCGACAAAATAATACGCACCGACGGAAGCGTTTACAAAGACGGAAGCGGAAAAGACAAGGACGGCTTCAAAATCGCCCCCGGGGAGATTGACGACAACCACCTGCCGCTTTACCAATGCTACGTGAACGGTCAGACAAAATACGTGATACCTCTTTACGGAAAAGGTCTGTGGGGGCCAATTTGGGGCTACATCGCGCTTGACGATGACAAGAATACCGTTTTCGGGGCTTACTTCAGCCACCAAAGCGAAACGGCAGGGCTTGGCGCAAGAATAACAGAGGAAAGTTTTCAAAAGGAGTTCGTGGGCAAAAAGCTGTTCGCCGACGGCGGCAGCACCGTTATGCTCGGCCTGGCTAAAAAGAAAGACCCCACGAAAGAGCAGTTCCAATGCGACGCAATCTCTGGCGCGACGCTCACCTGCAACGGCGTAACCGGCATGATACACGACTGCGTGGCCAAATACAGCGCATTCCTCCTGGACAAATAAACAAAACAGAAACAAACAAAGAAGGCATATAATATGGCAAAACTCTTTTCTGTGGAAAACCGCGAGGTGTTCACCACTCCGCTGGGAAAAGACAACCCAATCACGGTGCAAATTCTCGGCATCTGCTCGGCTCTTGCCGTAACCTCACAACTTGAGCCGGCAATCGTCATGGGTCTTTCCGTAACGGCAATCACCGCCTTGAGCAACTTCATAGTCTCCCTCATCCGCAAAACAATCCCCAACCGCATACGCATAATCGTGCAGCTTGTCGTTGTGGCCGCGCTCGTTACCATTGTAAGCATGGTTCTCAAAGCCGTGGCATACGACGTGAGCGTTCAGCTTTCGGTTTATGTGGGACTGATAATAACCAACTGCATACTCATGGGCCGCCTTGAGGCGTTTGCCATGAGCCATGCGCCGTGGCCGAGCCTCATAGACGGACTTGCAAACGGCTTGGGCTACGCCTACATACTCGTTATCGTGGGCGGAGTGCGCGAAATCCTCGGTTCGGGCTGCCTGCTCGGCTTCAAATTCATACCCGATGCCGTTTACAACGCGGGCTATCTTGACAACAGCATGATGACAACGCCGGCAATGGCCCTGATAATACTCGGCTGCGTTATTTGGGTGAGCAATTCCGTTATCGGCAAAAAGCAGTAACGCCCGCATCGTTAAATCTATAAAGACCAAACTATATGGAACATGACATAGCACTGTTTATCCGCTCGGTGTTTGTGGATAACATGATATTCGCATCTTTCCTCGGCATGTGTTCGTACCTTGCCGTGTCGAAAAACCTCAAGACATCCCTCGGTCTCGGCATTGCCGTAACCTTCGTGCTTGTGGTAACGGTGCCAATCAACTACCTGCTTCAGACCAAAGTGCTCGCGCCCGACTGCATACTGCCGGGCGTTGACCTCACATACCTTTCCTTCATCCTCTTCATTGCCGTGATTGCGGCGATTGTGCAGCTTGTGGAAATGATCGTGGAACGCTTTTCGCCGTCGCTTTACAACGCGCTGGGCATATTCCTCCCGCTCATCGCCGTGAACTGCGCCATTATGGGGGCGTCGCTCTTCATGCAGCAGAGAATAGAGATGGACCCCGCAACAGACGCACGCGCCATTGCGGGAGTGGGCGACGCAATTGTTTACGCATTCAGTTCTGGTACCGGCTGGCTTCTGGCAATCGTGGGGCTTGCCGCTATCCGCGAGAAAATGGCTTATTCCGATGTTCCGAAAAACTTGCAAGGGCTGGGAATAACTTTCATCACCGTGGGACTTATGGCAATGGCGTTCATGTGCTTCTCGGGACTGAATATATAGAATATCGTACAGAAAACAAGGATTAATAATATGTCGCAGACAATTATAATGTTCATCACATCAAGCATCGGTGTGTTTTGGGGGGTGATAATCCTCATGGTAATTCTTCTGCTTGTGGCAAAGAAGTACCTCACGCCGAGCGGAAACGTCAACATCACCATAAACGGGGAGAAAAAGCTGTCAGTGCCGCAAGGCGCATCGCTGCTCTCCACCCTTGCCGAGCAAAATGTGTATCTCTCCTCGGCGTGCGGCGGCAAAGGCTCGTGCGGACAGTGCAAATGCCAGGTCATCAGCGGTGGCGGCGAGGCCATAGACGTTGAAAAATCCCACTTCACGCGCCGCGAGCTGCTCGACCACTACCGTCTCGGATGCCAGGTAAAGGTAAAGGGAGACATGGAAATCAAAGTTCCGCAGTCAGTGCTTGGAGTCAAGAAATACGAATGCACCGTGGTGTCGAACAACAACGTGGCATCATTCATAAAGGAGTTCATCGTGGCACTGCCCGAAGGCGAACACATGGACTTCCTTCCCGGAAGCTATGCACAGATTGAAATACCGGCATACTCCATGGATTACGACAAGGACATCGACAAGGAAAGCCTCGGACGCTACTTGCCCGCATGGCAGAAGTTCGGACTTTTCTCGCTAAAGTGCACCAACACCGTGCCGACCACACGCGCTTATTCCATGGCCAACTATCCCGCCGAGGGCGACCGTTTCATGCTTACGGTGAGGATAGCCACGCCGCCCTTCAAGCCGAAACCGCAAGTAGGCTTCCAAGATGTGATGCCGGGCATAGCCTCCTCGTACATTTTCACGCTCAAGCCGGGCGACAAGGTTATTATGTCAGGCCCTTACGGCGATTTCCACCCGCGCTTCAACTCAAAGCGCGAAATGATATGGGTGGGAGGAGGAGCCGGAATGGCACCGTTGCGTGCGCAGATTATGCACATGACGCGCACACTCCACACCACCGACCGCAAGATGTCATACTTCTACGGCGCACGCTCGCTGTCGGAAGTGTTCTATCTGAAAGATTTCCACGAACTCGAAAAGGAGTTCCCCAACTTCAAGTTCTACCTCGCCCTCGACCGCCCCGACCCGGAAGCCGATGCGGCGCACGTGGAATACACACCGGGCTTTGTGCATCAGGTGATGTATGAAAAATATCTGAAGAACCACCCCGCACCCGAAGACATAGAATACTACCTCTGCGGCCCCGGACCTATGACAGGGGCGGTCATCAAGCTGCTCGACTCGCTCGGAGTGGAGCGCGAGGACATCATGTTCGACGATTTCGGGGGCGGAGCGCCCAAGAAATAGCTTCAGTCAAAAGGGATCCCCTTTACAATTTACAGAGACCGGACGGCGCAAATCCGCCCGGTCTCTGCCTTTACTGCCCCATTTTGCCCCAAGAAACCATAAAACACGAGGTTGCCCTGTGTTCTTCATGGCATCCTATGCAACCGGCTCGTTGCCGAAGAAACAGCAGGAACGCCAAAGTTTGCATAAAACGTTAGTTTACAGAGCAATGCACAAACAAATAAGTTCTGTTATAACAATTTGTTTTTCAACTGCTTGCAACGGCGGGAAAAAGGTCTGATGTAGTCTGGATTATGTCTGATATAATTTTCACTATGTCCTATGTAGTTTTTCCTGCATCAGACATAATTTTCGCGATGACGGGGATATAGCAAATATTTTGGGGGGTTGTGCGAATTTGGAAGTTCCCTGTCTCTGGCTCACGCCTTTATTTTCCGTCCACGTGCTGCGGAATTTGCTGAAAGCGATTTGCCGTACACGCGGATTTTCATAACTTTGCAAACCAAACAAGCATATCACGCCGTGGCAAGAATAATGTCGATAGACTATGGCAAACGCCGCACTGGCATTGCCGTAACCGACCCGCTGAAAATAATCGCAGGAGGTCTTGAGACTGTCGATACCCCCAAACTGCTCGACTACATCAAAGCCTACACAGCCAAGGAAGCAGTGGAACGCATCGTGATAGGGATGCCAACGCAGTCGGACGGCACACCATCGGAGAACGCCGCCCGCGTAAGGGAGTTTGCCGGCAGACTGAAGAAAGCCGTAGAAATCCCGATTGAGTTTTACGACGAGAGGTTCACCTCCGTACTCGCCCACCGCGCAATGCTCGACGGCGGGCTGCGTAAAAAGGAAAGGCAGAACAAGGCCCTCGTTGACAAGATAAGCGCAACCATAATTTTGCAGTCATACATGGAAAGCTGCAGCATCAAATAAAAAGAAAACATGAAACTACCCATTTACGTATATGGCGAACCAGTTTTGCGCCAAGTGGCGGAGGACATCACGCCCGACTATCCCGACCTCAAGCAGCTCATCGCAAATATGTACGAGACACTCGAGAACGCCGAGGGCGTGGGACTTGCAGCCCCGCAGATAGGTCTTTCAATACGCCTTGTGGTCATAGACCTCAGGGACTTGGCGGAAGACTATCCCGAATACAAGGACTTCCGCAAAACCTACATAAACGCCCGCGTCATAGAGGGCAGCGACGAGACCTGCTCCATAGACGAGGGCTGCCTGAGCATACCCGGAATACACGAAAAGGTGGTGCGCCCCAAAAAGGTGCACGTGAAATATCTCGACGAGAACTTCGAGGAGCATGACGAATGGGCTGACGGGTTTCTCGCCCGCGTAATGCAGCACGAGTTCTCACACCTTGAGGGCCACGTGTTCACCGACATAATATCGCCGCTGCGCAGACAGATGATAGCCCGCAAAATGAAATCCATCGCCCACGGCGGCTACCGCTGCTCATACAAAACAAAGTTCAACCGGCACCTGAAATAAAAACGGCAGCAAACCGCCGCCTTCCCATCGTGGCGGACACGCCCCAAAGCCATTGAAAAAGTTCCTGCTTTTTCTTTTCCTTCTCCCCTTTTCGGTGGCGGCGCAAATCAACACCGACAGGGTGATGCTGATAGGTCGCAATGCGCTCTATTATGACGACTATGTGCTGTCAATACAGTATTTCAACGAAATTATAAATGCAAAGCCGTTCCTCTACGACCCCTATTATTTCAGGGCGATAGCCAAGTTTTACCTTGAGGACTATCACGGCGCGGAGGCCGACTGCTCAAAGGCGATAGACCTCAACCCTTTCATCGAGGACAGCTACCAATTGCGCGGCCTGTGCCGCATAAAGCAGGACAAGTATGAGGAGGCGGCGGGCGACTATTCAAAAGTAATTGAATACAAGCCGCTCGACCAAGTGTCGTGGTACAACCGCGTGCTGTGCCGCATACACCTCAAGCAATACAGCGAGGCAGTCGCGGAGCTCCAGACCATGCACGCCAAATGGCCGTCCTATACAAAATGCTACGAGATAGAGGCGCAGGTTAATTTGCAGCTCAAGGACACGCTCAAGGCCGACAGCCTTTTTGCCTATGTCATAAGCAAGAACCAAAACAACGGCGACGCTTGGGGCGCACGCGGAATGATTGCCTTCAGCAAGGGGAACTACGAAAGCGCGGACACACTGCTGACGCACGCGATAAAATATTCGCCCAACATTCCCGACTACTACGTGAACCGCGCCCTTATAAGATACCACAAGAAAAGGCTGCGCGACGCGATGAACGATTACGACAGCGCGATAAACGTTGACCCGCAGAATTTCCTCGCACACTACAACCGCGGGCTGCTGCGCGCGCAAGTCGGCGAGGACAACCTCGCAATCCAAGACTTTGACTTTGTGCTGAAAGCCGAGCCTGACAATTTGCTCGCCCTGTTCAACCGCGCCGTGCTGCTCGAAAAAACCGGCGGCTACCGACAGGCGATAAAGGATGTGTCGAAAGTGATAGCCGAATACCCGCACTTTTGGACCGGCTACGAACTGCGCGCGCGCTGCCGCAGGAAAACGGGCGACAACAAAGGGGCTGCGAGCGATGAGAGAAAGGTGTTTGTGGCGCAGCTCGACCGCACTTTCAACCACAAACGCTACGCAAACAAAAGCACCCGCGACCGCCGGGAAATCAACATAGAGGACTATCAGAAGATTGTTGTCGAGGAGGACACCAACGCCGTTGAGAAATACGCAAACGACTATCGCGGCAAAGTGCAATACAACAAAGTCGAGGTGAAAGCCAAACCAATGTTCGCGTTCTCCACATCGCGCCAGCCGGCAAACGCCATAAGTTCCGCACCCCACTATTGGCAGGGGCTTGACAAATGGAACAAGAGGAAAACCACCTCACGCCCGATAAAACTCACAAATTCCATAAGGCCCGCAAGCGAGGATGACGTGAACCTGCTCTTTGCCGACATAAACCGCCTCACGCAGCAAGCCGACAGCAACGAGGTGCAAAACCTCATGGCGTGCGCAATTCTTTACAGCGACGCAAAAGACTACAACTCATCGCTCAACAGCCTCAACAAGGCAGTTGAGAAGGATGGCGGCAACGCGGCGGCGTTTTTCGAGCGGGCAGCCGTGAAGCAATACATCATAGACTTCCAGAACAGCACCGAGGAGTCCGAAAAGCCCCACGGCTCAAACCTGCTCGGACTGCAATCCGTGCTCAGCGATCTTGAAGCCGCCGAAAAACTTATGCCCGACAACGAATACATCATGTACAACCGTGGCTGCGCATACCTTGCGGCGAAAGACTACAACAACGCCGAAATCTTCTTCGGCAAGGCAATATCCATAAACCCCAAGTTTGCCGAGGCCTACTACAACAGGGCGTTGGCGCGGCTTCCGCTTTCAAAGAAAACCGAAGCGTTGTCAGACCTCAGCAAAGCCGGGGAGTTGGGGCTGTATGAGGCATACAGCGCAATAAAACAAAATTCCAGGCAATAAGCCCATTACAGGCAGGAAACACCTTGCGGCAGCCACAGGCGGCGTGGGACGACCGACACCGCGCTCACGGTTTTGGTGCAGAAATTCGCGGAATACAAGGAATGACAGTGCCGCTAAAAAGCACCCAGTCCCACCCTTTTCACGGCAGTTATCAGTTTTTACCATAAAGCATTGATACGCAGCAAATTCCCCTTATCTTCAAACATCCTTGTAACGTTTTGTTTTACAGCCGGTTGCAAGTGGCGTAAAAAAGGTCTGATGTAGTTTGGGTTATGTCTGATATAATTTTTCCTGCATCGGACGTAGTTTTTCCTATGTCCGATGTAGTTTTTGCCAACAAAAGACATACCTTTACATTTGCTTTGGCAACAACAAAATAAACTGACAAGAAAAGAGCCATGTTTGACTATTTGGGAAAAGTGGGGTTCGCCGCCACTGTTTGCGACAAGGACGGCATAATCTTATACCAAAACCAACGCGCCATTGAGCGCGACGGAGCGGCTGTGGGCAAGAACCTGTACAACTGCCACAACAAGAAGTCGCAGGAGATTATACGGGGGATGATTGAAACCGGTGAAAGCAACACCTACGAGGTGGTGCGGAACGGCAAACGCCGTCTGCTGCACCAGACTCCTTGGTTTGAAAAAAACAGCGGCGAAGTGGCGGGTCTCATAGAGATTTCCGTCAACCTGCCGAACGAATACCCGGTTTTCAACAGAGACTTGCAAAAGTAATGCGCTTAGTTTGCAGGGCTACAACCAATATGCCAGCCCGCACTGGTGCATGGACGGCTGTTTTATTGCCGTTTCTCAGCGAATTTCCGTAACTTTGCGCCAAGAATCGTCATACCCCGGACATAATGAAACCCAAATTCAGTCTTGACAAAAAGACTTTCCTATATATATTCTATGGGATAACAGCAATTCTGTTCATCATAAAGCTGATATTCCCGCAGATAACCCGCAACACAACCGCCAGGCAGCCACGCGAGAGCATCGTTGCCGAAAGGCAGCCTGACAGCATCGACATACAGCGCATTTACGTTGACAGCATAATGGCATTGCCGCACAAACGCCCCGCATTTGAATACGGCGCAGACGGAAAGCCAAAGCGCCACAGGATATACAGCGTGCCGGATTTCGCAAGCACATTCCCCGATCCTAACCCCACCCACCTCGCCACAGCCATGCGGCTCGGCGTGAAGCCGGTGAAAGACCGCGCACAGGCAGAAGCCAACAAAAAGGAACTCGTGTTCGTGGCCTCCACGCCGTATTTCTATGTAAAAAGGCTCTACAACTCCATACCCTATCTCGTGCCACGCGCCGCCATACTGCTTGAACACATCGGCAGGACGTTCCACGACTCGCTCGCAATAAAGGGCATACCGCTCAACAACATTATGGTAACCTCGCTGCTGCGCACCGAGGACGACGTGGCACGGCTGCGCAAACACAACGGCAACGCCTCGCCCAACAGCGCACACCGATACGGCACCACATTCGACATAGCCTACAACAAATACCGCATGGTGCAGGACCCCGCGCTTCCCAAAGTGCGCCCGGTGAGGGACGACACATTGAAATACGTGCTGTCGGAAGTGCTGAACGATGCGCGCAAGCAGGGGTTGTGCTACGTGAAATACGAGAAGAAACAAGGATGCTACCACATAACGGCACGGTAAGCCGCAAAAGGTCATGAGCCGCTACTTTATATACATATCCTACGACGGAGGCGCATACCACGGCTGGCAAGTGCAGCCCAACGGAGCCAGCGTGCAGGAAGTGCTGGAGAAAAGCCTATCCACGCTGCTGGGCAGGCCCACAGCAGTAACCGCTGCGGGAAGAACCGATGCCGGAGTGAACGCCGCGTCGATGCCTGTGCATTTTGACACAGAAAGCGATTTGCCCGCCCCAAGCGGCAAGCGCCCCGGGGAAACGGCGGAGCAGCACCTTGCGTACAAGCTCAACCGCATATTGCCCCGCGACATTGCCGTAGGCAAAATAGTGAAAGTGCGCAGCGACGCCCACGCACGCTTTTCCGCCACAAGGCGCACATACCATTACTATGTTGCCCTAAGGAAAAACCCTTTCCTCACAAAATACCACCTGCGCCTTACATACCCGGTGAACTTCCGCCTCATGAACGAGGCGGCGGCAATGCTGCTGGGGCGGCACGACTTCGACTGCTTTGCCAAAGCCCACCCGGACGTGAAAACATCGTTCTGCACCGTAACCAAGGCGCAGTGGGTGGAAATTGCTGACGGGGAATGGCGTTTCGAGATAAGTGCGGACCGCTTTCTGCGCAATATGGTAAGGGCGGTGGTTGGCACGCTTCTCGACATAGGCAGGGGAAAGACCGCCATTGACGAGCTGCGCGGCATTCTCGACAGCCGCAGCCGCAGCCGCGCCGGGGAAAGCGTAAGGGGCGAGGCTCTGTTTCTGGAAAGCGTGGACTATCCCGAAAACATTTTCGCCGCCCGATAACGAAAGGAAAACAATAAAGACAAAACCATGTGGTTGTTACTCGCATTCTGTTCAGCCGCCCTTCTGGGCTTCTATGACGTATTCAAAAAGAAAGCTCTTACCGGCAACGCGCTTATCCCCGTGCTCACCCTCAACACCCTTTTTTGCAGCCTCATATTCCTGCCGCTGATTATGGGGTCGGCGTTAGGCTTTATAGAAAGCGGTTCACCCGCCCACATTCCCTCCGGCGGCTGGGAAATGCACAAATACATATTGCTGAAATCGGTGATAGTACTCTCGTCATGGGCATTGGGGTACGCCGGCATCAAACATCTTCCAATCACCATCGTAGGCCCGATAAACGCCACACGCCCGGTGATGACCCTCGTGGGTGCGCTGATAATATTCGGCGAGCGGCTCAACGGCTGGCAATGGGCGGGAGTTGCGCTTGCCGTGGTTTCATTTTTCATGCTCTCACGAAGCAGCCGGCGCGAGGGAGTGAGCTTCACCCACAACAAATGGATAGCGTGCGTGGTTTGTGCCGCGCTGCTCGGGGCGGCAAGCGGGCTTTACGACAAATACCTCATGTCCCCGGCATCCGAGGGCGGCGTGGGGCTGAACAAGCTCGCCGTGCAAGGATGGTACAACCTCTACCAATTTGCCATGATGGGCGCGGCGCTGCTCGCCGTATGGCTTCCACGGCGCAAAAGCGGCGACAAATTCCGCTGGCATTGGGCAATAATAGGAATATCTGTTTTTCTGTCTGCCGCCGACTTCCTTTATTTCTACGCCCTGTCCGTGCCGGGCGCAATGATTGCCATAGTGTCGATGGTAAGACGCAGCAGCGTCATTGTGTCATTCCTTTTCGGCGCATGGGTGTTCAGGGAGCACAACCTGCGCTCCAAAGCCGTGGACTTGGCTTTGGTTATACTCGGCATGATATGCCTGTGCATAGGCGCTGAATAGATTTTCCACGCCTCGTTTAATAATCTTTAAGCGTTTAGTAATTATCCGTTTGCAAATAGAATGTATCTTTGCAGACTAATGAAAGAGATTTCAGAAGACAAAGGGCATACTGAACACACCGCGCCGTCAGGGCGCGGCGAACACAGCGGCACAGGCGGAAGAGGCACGTTCAACGTGGTGAAACGCCCAAAGGCGGAACGCATCATAATGGGCATCGACCCGGGAACAAACCTCCTGGGTTACGGAGTGCTGAAAGTATGCGGAAAAAAAGCCGAAATGGTGGCGATGGGCGTTATAGACCTGCGGAAAGTGAAAGACGTTTACCTGAAACTCGGACGCATTTACGAGCGCGTCAATTCGCTTATCGCAAGTTTCCGGCCCGACGAGCTGAGCATTGAGTCCCAGTTCTACGGCAACAACCCCCAAAGTATGCTCAAGCTCGGACGTGCGCAAGGCGTGGCGATAGCCGCCGCAATAAACAAGGACGTGCCGATACACGAATACGCCCCGCTGAAAATAAAAATGGCGATAACGGGAAACGGGAGGGCGTCAAAAGAGCAGGTGGCGGCAATGCTGCAAAGGTATCTGGCCATAAGCAACGAGACACTGCTGCCCTATCTTGACGCAACCGATGCGCTTGCTGCGGCATACTGCCATTTCATAGAATCCTACTGCAAGGTTTATGAGGCAAGCGGCACTGGGCGTTCTACGTTCACCATGTCAGGCAGCCTGTCAGACACCCCGGGAAAACGCCACAGCACTAAATGGGCAGACTTTGTGAAAAACAATCCTGAAAGGATCGGACTTCACCAAACAACCAGCAAGAAAGCAAAATGCACAATATAATAGAAATAAGCAAAGCCGTGGCGCGTATGCCGGAGTTCAGACTGAAAGAGCCGGCAAACGCGGCAATTCCCGCAGACGCGCCCCTGGCAATCGTGGGCTTGAACGCCAGCGGAAAGACATTGCTTGTGGATATGCTCACAGGCGCACATCCGCTTCTCGGCAGCGAGGTAAAATATGATTTCTCGCCGTCCGCAAGCAAAAAGGCGAGCCAAAACATAAAAGCGGTTACGTTCAGGGACGCTTACGGGAGCACCGGGGAAGATTTCTACCAATTGCGCTGGAATCATGGGCTGCAAGAGGACTGTTCCGCCACAGTAGGGGAAATTCTGAAAGCATCCGCACCAGACGGAAATACACCTGATGACGTTTGCGAGGTTCTAGGGCTGAAACCGCTGCTGGAAAAGAAAACCATCATGCTTTCAAGCGGCGAACTGCGCAGGGTGCAGCTTGCCGAAGTACTGCAAAGTTCTCCGAGACTCCTTATCATAGACAACCCTTACATAGGCCTTGACGTGAACGCACGCAAGCAGACAACGGCCTTCCTCGCAAAGGTGGCGGAAAAAGGCAAAACCACGCTCGTGCTTATTGTGTCCCGCGAAAAAGACATCCCGGAATTCATACAGAAAATACTGCCTGTTACAGACGGAAAGGTTCTCCCGATATGCGGTAAGGAAGAGTTTCTCGAAAAACTGCGAGAGAAGGAAAAAGAGACGAGCTTTGCCATTGACGAAAAGCGGCGTAGCGCGATACTTTCCCTGCCCGACCACGAAAATGCGGAAAACGGAGCGCCTGTGGTGGAGTGCAACAAGATCAACATTGCATACGGCAGCCGCGAAATATTCAGGGATTTCTCCTGGACTGTGAAAAGCGGGGAACGCTGGGCGTTGAACGGCGAAAACGGAGCGGGCAAATCCACGCTTCTCAGCCTTGTGTGCGCCGACAACCCGCAAGCCTACGCCTGCGACATAAGCCTTTTCGGCTCAAAGCGCGGCAGCGGCGAAAGCATTTGGGACATAAAAAAGAAAATAGGATATGTAAGCCCCGAAATGTTCCGCTCGTACAGGCGCAACATGAGCGTAATGCAAATCGCCGCAAGCGGGCTTAGCGACACAAGCGGCATATACAACAGGAAAATCGCCGGAGACGCAGGGCAAAAGGTTATGTTCTGGCTAAGGGTTTTCGGAATTGAAAACCTTGCCGACAGAAACTATCTGCAACTTTCGAGCGGCGAGCAAAGACTTGTGCTATTGGCCCGCGCCTTTGTCAAAGACCCCGAACTTCTTGTACTCGACGAACCTTTTCACGGCCTTGACCGAGTGCGCAGGGAGATGTCGCGCAGCATAATCGACACTTTCTGCTCCCGCAAGGGCAAGACGCTTATAATGGTTACGCACTACGAGGAGGAATACCCCACGACAATAGACCACAGGCTAAGACTGAAAAAATTAGGATAAGAACATACACAACAAAAACAAACACGAGTTTTTCATGAAAAAATTGTTTTACACACTAATCGCACTTCTGACAATATCCGCAACGGCAAACGCCCAGGAGGTTTTCAACAGTGTTCTTGAAAGCGCACAAAACGCGCTCAAAGACCCGGTGCAGAATTTTTCCAAGACACAAATTGCGAAATTCAAGATAGACGAGCTGAATTACCTCAAAAGCAAGACATCGAAGTACGAGTCGATAAAGAAAAACGATCTTTTGGACATACAGGCATATTATATGTCAGAGTTCATCAGCCGCTATCTCACCGAAATCATCTGCTGTGAGGGCCAGCCCGACTCTGTAAAGAAAGCCACAGTTTACCTTTTCGTCAACGCCTCGGCTATGTGCCCGCTTTTCAACGACAAGGACAAGGACACCATAAACAAATACATTAATTCGGACAAGCAGCTCACGCCGTTCTGCCTCGACACCGACTGGAAAAAGGCCTTTATGTTCATAAACAAGGCTATGGAATAAGCAACCGCCCCGCAAGGCAACAAAAAATCCCGCTCATGGCGGGATTTTTTGTTTTCATTACGCACAGCCTTTTTCCTCACTGCGCTCTAAGGCATTCCTTGTATAACTTTATTGTTTCGTGAATGCCGAGATACAATGCATCGCAAACTATGGCGTGTCCTATGCTCACCTCATCGGTTTCAGGAATGCGCTTGTGGAAATAGGCAAGGTTCTGCAAACTCAAGTCATGCCCGGCGTTCACGCCCAGTCCAATATCCTTGGCATGGCGCACCGCTGCCACAAAAGGCTCTATGGCTTTTTCGCGGTCCTCTGCATACGCTTCGGCATACGGACCTGTGTAAAGCTCAATGCGGTCTGCGCCGGCTTTCTTCGCGTAGTCAACCATTTCAAATACAGGATCGACAAACAGCGATGTGCGCACTCCCGCAGCGTTGAACCGCCCCACAACTTCCGTAAGGAACGGAAGTTCGGCTTTCGTGTCCCAGCCGTGGTTTGACGTAAGCTGGTCGGGCTTGTCGGGTACGAGAGTAACCTGCGTGGGGTTCACCTCAAAAACCAAATCCATGAACGGCTGCGACGGATAGCCCTCGATGTTGAACTCAGTCCTAACGATGTCCTTCAATGCCCTCACGTCGGAATACCTTATATGCCTTTCGTCGGGGCGCGGGTGTACGGTGATGCCCTCCGCCCCGAAAAGCTCGCAGTCTGCCGCCATTCTCCCCACGTCAGGATTGTTGCCGCCACGCGCATTCCGCAGGGTGGCTATTTTGTTTACGTTTACGCTAAGTCTTGTCATTATCCCTGTCTGTATTGAAGAATTTTGTAAATTTGCAAATAATCCTGTTGCAAAGGTAGCAAAAACATATCCAAGGAGTTTGCCCAAGAAACATTATGTACGGAAATCAGAAAATTGTCGCCTTGTTTGGCAATATGCACCAAACAAACAAAAGCAAATACGCAAACCAGGTTGTGAATTTGCTGCGCGCCAACGGCTACGGCATCATCGTGGAGCGCGGTTTCCACAGCCACGCCGCGCAATACCTTGACGGCATTGCGGATGGCGACGTGTTCGACGGCGGCGGCTTCAACGCCGACTTCGCGATAAGCCTCGGCGGCGACGGCACATTCCTGCGCACCGCAATGTTCGTGGGCGGCAAAGGCATTCCCATACTCGGCATAAACATAGGGCATCTTGGCTTCATGTCAGAGGTCAATCCCGAAAACATCACCGAAGCCATCGAGAGCATAGTTGCCGGCAACTACAAGCTGGAGTCGCGCAGCGTACTCGAAGTTGCGGCGGGCAACAGGAATATCGGTGTCTATCCATTCGCGCTCAACGACATAGCCGTTCTCAAGCAGGACATATCGTCAATGATTAAGATAAAGGTCTCCATAAACAGCGAATATCTCACGACCTACTCCTCCGACGGCATTGTTGTAGCCACGCCCACAGGCTCCACGGGATACTCACTGTCGGCGGGCGGGCCTGTGGTTGTCCCCGAGTCAAAGTCGGTGATTATCGCCCCGGTCGCGCCCCACAGCCTTAGCGTGCGCCCCATTGTGATTTGCGACAACGTGGAGATAAGGATGAACGTAACGAGCCGCACGGGGCATTTCCTCGTTGCCGTTGACGGCAGGAGCACAAGCTGCGGCGAAAGCGAGGAGATAACGATACGCCGCGCCCCATACGACATAAAGACAATACACTGCGGAAACAAAAGTTTCTTCGACACCATGCGCGAAAAGCTGATGTGGGACGGGGACTTGCAGAAATAACGCCCCGCCCATGAACTTCAAAGGCAAGGAATACAAACTGTCGGTCATTCTGCCGTGGGCAGCCAAGGTGGTGAGGCACTACAAGCTCAGGATGTGCATCAACATTGTTCTGGGCTGGGTTATCGTGGGGCTGAATTTCCTTTTTGTGTGGACTACAAAGGGGGCTATCGACGGCGCGACGGTTCACCACAACCGCCGGATGCTGTTTTTTTCGTGCGCACTGCTCGTGGGCATAATCATTCTGCAAGCCGTTATCTCGGCTGTAAACCGCAGGATTAAGACAATGCTGAGTTTCAACATGAACCGCCGTATGCGCGAACACCTGTTCCGCCACGCCGTTTCGGCAAACTGGAAAGACATAAACGAATACCACACCGGCGACATTGTGAGGCGGTTCGAAGAGGACGGCTCCGAAATCGTGTCGTTCGTAAACGGCACAATCCCCACCCTGCTGCTTGTGCTGATGCAGCTTGCGGGGGCTTACGTCTTCCTGCTCACGCTCAGCGGCGACATAGCCATAACCCTGCTGGCAATCATGCTCATTGGCGTGTTCGCAAGCAAGTTCCACTTCATGAAGATACGCAGCTTCTCCGCCAAAATCAAGGAGGGCGGCAGCAAACTCCAGGCCGCGCTACAGGAGGGAATGCAGAACATTTCCGTACTCAAGTCCCTTGCGGGCGGACGGCTGTTCGGCGACCACTACTCCCGTATATTCGGCATACAGAAAGACAACGTAAGGCGGCGGCTCGCCTACTCCGTGCTGTCGTCCACGGCACTGAACCTCGGCTTCGCCGCGTGCTACCTGTTCGTGTTCATCTGGGGGGTGTTCAATCTCGAAAGCGGAGCGATAACCTACGGCACTCTCATGGCCTTCGTGCAGCTTGTGGGGCAGATACAAGGCCCGTCGCGCACGCTGATAAACTCCATTTCCGACTTTGCCGAGTTCTACACCTCGTGCGAAAGGCTGAACGAAATCGACGCAATCCCCCGCGAAACGCCCTCCCACCCCATACGCTTTGACGGAGTTCCCGGAATATCGTGCGAAAACATCTCCTACCGCTATTCCGAGGGCAAAAGGACAATAATAGAAAACTTCAGCCACACGTTCAAACCCGGCACCATAAGCGCGATTGTCGGCACAACTGGGGCGGGAAAGACAACCCTCATGCGCCTTCTGCTCTCATACGTCAAGCCCGACAGCGGGCATATATACATAATGTGCGCAGGGGAAAACACGGAAGTTTCGCCCGCCACGCGCACCGCTTTCGCCTATGTGCCGCAGGGCAACTCGCTTTTCAGCATGACGCTGCGCGACAACCTGCGGCTGGCAAACCCCGAAGCCACAGACAGCCAGATGCTCCAGGCTCTCGACTGGGCGTGCGCCGACTTCATAAGCCACAACCGCGAGGGACTCGACACCGTGTGCGGCGAGGGCGGGCGCGGACTGTCGCAAGGACAGGCGCAACGCCTCTGCATAGCACGGACGCTGCTGTCGCAGTCGCCCATACTGCTGATGGACGAAGCCACTTCCGCCCTCGACCGCGAAACCGAGGAGAGGATTATCCGCAACATACGCAAAAACATGAGGCACAAGACAATACTCTTCGTCACCCACCGCGACACCATAACGAAATACGCCGACGAAACCGTGAAGATAAACTGAGCGCACACGCCTTTTGAGACTGTTTTCACGGGAACGCGCAATCCTGCGGCAAAGCATTGGTTTTCACCCTTTTATCCCATTTTTCAATCAGTCACATAAGTCTTTGTTATCCAAAGGCTTGCAACGGCGGAAAAAAGGTCTGATGTAGTTTCAATTACGTCTGATATAATTTTTCCTGCATGGGACATGGTTTTTCCCATGTCCCATGCAGTTTTCGTCATGTTTTGCCGCGCACGATTTCAGCCCGGAATACCGCCGCCATATCTCCCGGAGGGAAAACCGGCGCAACGCTTTTTTGCTTTTGCAAAAGGCTTTCACAAGAGAACGTCATTTTGACAGCCCCGCTTATCAAAAAAAAAAAAATAAAAGTCTTAATTTCTGTCATTTTATTATATTTGCACTCATAATATATAATTAAACAATTGAAACGACAATATCATAAGCGTAACTTATTGACTCACTAAATACAAAAACTCATGAAAAAGCTAAAACTTTCATTGCTCTCGCTGGCAATGTCGGGGCTTGCCCTAACGGGCATACAGGCCGCTGACATTGTTGACGGAGTGTACCAAATCACCAACGCGGGTGATTTCGTGGAGTTCGCAAACGATGCCAGCAACGGCAAGCCGGACGCAAACGCCGTGCTTACGGCCGACATCGACCTCACAGGGGTAACGTGGACACCAATAGGAACGGAACTCAACCCGTACTGCGGAACATTCGACGGACAGGGACACCGCATCAGCAACCTCGTGATCAACTCCGAGGAGGACTATCAGGCAATCTTCGGACACATAGGGGACGGTGCGGCGTTCAAGAACCTCTACATCGACAAGAGCTGCTCCTTCACAGGCGGCGCATACGTGGGCGCACTCGTTGCGAGCTCGCACAACGGCGGCACGGCAACGTTCACCAACATAGGCAACGAGGCAAACGTTACCGGCGCCGGGGCAAACGCCGCAGCCATTGTGGGCGTGAGCATGGGCGGCTCGTGCGCATTCATCATCACAAACTGCTACAACACGGGCGACATAACCGGCGGCAAAGAGTCGGCGGCAATATGCGGCTGGGTTGGCAGCGGCTCCAAGATTACGAACTTCTACAACACAGGCAAAATAACCGGCGTGGACGGCACCAACAAGCTCTACCGCAACAGCGCGACAGCCTCCAAGCTCTTCGACATCGAGGGCGTGCAGGGCGACTCGGCAAGCGCAGAGATGGTTGCAAGCGGAGAACTCGCATTCATGCTCAACAGCTACAAGAGCGAGGGCGAGACAGTGCAGTGGTGGCAGAACATCGACAACGGCGAAACGCCCGACGCAAACCCGGTGTTCAGCCCCACACACGGGGTGGTTTACGCAATAGGCACACTCCACTGCGACGGCACACCGTCGGACGACATTTCGGGATATTCCAACACCAACCAGATGACGCAGGACGACCACGACTATATCGACGGCGTTTGCTCGTACTGCAAAATAGTTGTACCCGACTTCATTCCCAAGAACGACAGCGTTTACGAAATCAGCGACGCAAAGCAACTGCACTGGTTCGCAAACTACGTCAACGGCCTCAAGAACGTGAAAGTGTACGGCCGCCTAATGGCAGACATTGACTTCAGCGAATACACCGGGCAGGGCGAGGTTATCGGCCTTGGCGGACATGACTTTCAGGGATGGTTTGACGGACAGGGACACACCGTAACCATTGCCTACGACACCGACCAGCAATACACCAGCCTCTTCAAGTTTGTGAAGAACGGCACAGTCAAGAACCTCGTAACCGAGGGAACGGTGAACACCACCAACAAGGGCGTGGCCGGCATGGTTGGCTACATGGTTGACAGCACAACTGTGGAGAACTGCATAAGCAAGGTAGTGGTAAGCTGCCAAGAAGAGGGCGATGTAGGTCTCGGCGGAGTTGTCGGGACAGGCACAGCAGGCTCCTTGGTGCGCAACTGCGCATTCCTCGGCTCAATCGAATCCCCCGCAGGCTACGGCAACGGTGCAATCATGTGCTGGGCAAAAGACAAGACAAACGTAAGGCTTGAAAACTGCTACGTAAACGCGCAACTGGAAATGAGCGACGCCGGCGACAACAACATCATAGCGCGCAACGGCGCGACTGTAACAAACTGCTACTACGTTGACGCAAATGTGATGAAGGAGAACGCAGGGGCTACGCAGATTGACGAGGCTCTGATACAAAACGGCGAACTTTGCTATATGCTCAACAACAGGAAAAGCGACGATGTTGTATGGCATCAGAACATTGACAACGACGGGGAGCCAGACCTTGCCCCGCTTCCGTTCGGCAACAGCGCAACTGTTTATGCCGTGGGAACTCTCAACTGCGACGGAACTCTCGCCGGAGAGGGCGGTTTCTCGAACGACCCCAACGGTTCGGTAAAGACTCCCCACGACTATGTGGACGGAGTATGCTCCTTCTGCCACATTCTTGACATGAACTACATGACACCTGTTGACGGCGTTTACGAAATCTCAACGCCGGAACAGCTAAACTGGTTCGCGCTCTACAACAACCTCGGCTACAACACCATTAACGGCAAGCTGCTCGCCGACATCGACTTCACAAAATACTCCGCCGACAGCGTGATGATCGGCACGGACAACAACGACCGCTACGAGACATTCTACGGCGGCACATTCGACGGACAGGGACACACCGTTACCTTGGCATACAACCGCAACGACACATTGGGCGGCGCGGCTCTGTTCGGCATCTGCCGCAACGCCACAATCAAGAACCTCGTTACCGAGGGAACTGTAAGGGCCGGCTACATGATTGGCGGCATACTCATTAAGAGCCAGGGCAACTCCGTTATAGAAAACTGCCACAGCTCCGCAACGCTTACAAGCTTCCGCGAGGGCGACGCCACAATCGGCGGCATCGCTGCGGCAGCCGAGAACCACGGCGTGTACAGGAACTGCGGCTTCACCGGGAGCATCATAGCCGAGGGCGGAACTGGCAACGGCGGTCTCATGGGCTATGCAAACGGCGGCGTGGAGGTTGTGTTCGAGAACTGCTATGTGGCGGGAACTTTCGCAACGGCAGGAAACAGCGCGATGATTTGCCGCAACAGCCCCACATTGAAGAACTGCTATTATGTTGACAACGGCGTGCTCGACATTGACACACGCGCTACGGAAATAACAGAGGACGACCTTACAAGCGGCGCACTCTGCTTCATGCTCAACAACTACAAGAACGGCGGCAAGCCTTGGACACAGACCCTCGGCACTGACAATTGCCCGAAACCCGTAGCCGGCGGCGATGCGGTTTACGCTATCGGTTCTCTCGCTTGCGATGGAACGGCAGCCAGCACACTCACATACTCCAACACCGAGGGTGAGCTTACCCAGGCTGAACACGCATACGGTGCTGACGGCGTTTGCGCAAACTGCGGCGGACGCAAAATCTCCACCCCCTCACAGCTTCTCGCCCTTTCCGAGGACATAGGCAGCGGCTTCGCAAACAGCAACATCAACGTTGTGCTCGCAAACGACCTCGATATGTCTGAAATTACGGAATACAGGGGTATCGGAACCGAGGCGTTCCCCTTCACCGGCAAATTCGACGGTCAGGGACACGTTATCAGCAACCTCGTCATCAACGCTCCCGATGAGAGCTATCAGGGTCTCTTCGGTGTCATCAACAACGGAGCTGAAATCAGAAACGTAACCGTTGACTCCACCTGCTCAATCACCGCCAACGCATACGCAGC
This sequence comes from Prevotellaceae bacterium UBA6858, assembly GCA_002451695.1. Lineage (GTDB taxonomy): Bacteria > Bacteroidota > Bacteroidia > Bacteroidales > Bacteroidaceae > UBA6398. Next base: position 175,507 of record DKDC01000031.1, read on the forward strand.
CGGCATAGCGGCCTGCTCAAACGGCACGGGCATCGTCATAATAGAGAACTGCGGCAACGAAGCCGACATCACCGTTACAGGCAAGGGCGTTAACGCGGCAGGTATTCTCGGCGTGAACATGGGCAGCAGTGTTATCGTGAGGATTACCAACTGCTACAACACCGGCGACATAGCCGGCAAGAAAGAGAACGCTGCCATCTGCGGCTGGCTCGGTTCGGCTGCCGAAGTGAACAACTGCTACAGCACAGGAACTATCAAAGGCGTTGACGGCGACAAGACATTCGCACGCTTCAACACAGCCCCCACCTACAGCAGGTGCTACGAGACACGCGGCAAGCAGGTAACAGTGGTTACCGATGAGGAAGTTGCCAACGGCAAGCTCTGCTGGCTGCTCAACAACGAGGTTAGCGGCGGAGAGAACTTCTTCCAGACGCTCGGCACGGACACTCACCCGGTTCTGTTCACCACACACCAGAAGGTGTTCGAGGTTAACGGAAACTTCACCAACGATGTTGTAGGCATCAAGGACGCTACAGCCAAACCCGCAAAGGGCGCGGAGCGCATCTACTCCGTTGACGGCATGCGTCTGCAAGGCTTGCAGAAGGGCATAAACATCATCCGCAAGGCTGACGGCACTACACAGAAAGTATTCGTGAAATAACGCTCTCATACAACAATTTTCATCAGAAGCCGCACCGCGCAAAAGCCGGTGCGGCTTTTTTATTGACGCGCCGCCTTGCAGTGTGGAGGCAATGATTTGCAATACAGTTTAGGCGATAGTACACAGAGTTTAAGCCATACGCCGCACAAACACGTATAAGTCATTCAACCAACAATTTGCGCCGCCGTAGGGGCATATGCAATACGCCCTGAATTGCGCCTATATGCGATTTTGTGCCGGCGGTTTGCAGTGCGGTTCATGCGGTGGCGTACAGGGCGTATGCAATACGCCCCTACAAATGGCGCAAAACCGAAATCTTTTGCTCTTTCCAAAACACCCCGAAAACCACTTCCGATGTAGGAAAAACCACATAGGACGTGGGAAAAATTATGTCTGACGTAATTCAAATTACATCAGACCTTTTTTCCGCCACTTGCAACGTCTTGAAAAACATATCGTTATCGTGATTTTTACTTTCCGAGACATTCTTTTGAAACTCAACAGGTTACGCGATTTTGGCGGCATCCGCACTATCGTTATGGATTTTGCCGAAAAACTATGCGGCAAACAGGATGTCTATTTGCGGTGTATTGGCATTTATCACACCATGCCGCACCGGCGGGAACGCAAAACTAATCTTTTTTGTTTCCTTATCCCAAACATAGATAGTAACTTTGCAGTCAGCATCACAACAAGAAAAAAGCATAAGGCATGAAGAGATTTTTCACAGCAATAATGCTCTGTCTGGGCATAACCGCCGCAGGGGCGCAGACAGACTACGACCCCGTGGCAGACCCCGCCGCCGTAGTTACGTCGGGCAATATGCGCTTCACCGTGCTCACGCCGCAGATGATACGCATACAATACAGTTCGCAAAAGAAGTTCGAGGACCGCGCAACGTTCGGCATCGTAAACAGGAAGCTGCCAGTGCCGGCTTTCACCACAAAGACGGAAAAAGGCTACCTTTACATCACCACCGAAGCCCTCACGCTGAGATACAAGGTGGGCAGCGTGCCTTATCCCTCGTTCAAGAACTCCACCAACCTGTGCATAAATTTCGACCTTAACGGACAGAACGTGCTTTGGTATCCCGGAAAGGACGACGCGCTGAACCTAAAAGGCACCACGCGCACCCTCGACAACTGCATAGGCGACTCCAAGCGCGGGGAACTCGAGAACGGACTTGTTTCGCGCGCAGGCTGGGCTGTGATTGACGAATCGCCCGCCACCAAACGCGGCGACGGAAGCACTTCTTTCGCCTTTGGCCAAGAGGTGGACGGCATTCCATGGGTGGCAAGCCCGGTTGACCCCAAGGCATACGACTGGTATTTCATGGGCTACGGACACGACTACAAAAAGGCAATAAGCGACTACGTTAAGGTGGGCGGGAAAATTCCCCTGCCGCCCTACTACATTCTCGGCTACTGGTACAGCAAATACCAAAAATACTCCCAGCAGGACTTCATCAACCTCGTGAGGGAAATCGAGGGGAACAACATACCCATCGACGTGATGATTTTCGACATGGACTGGCATCTTGACGGCTGGACGGGATGGACGTGGAACAAAGACTTGATTCCCGACCCCGTGGGTCTCATAAAGTATATGCACAACCATAACCTGAAAGTTTCGCTAAACCTCCACCCCGCCGACGGAATAGGCTCACACGAAGACCACTTCGGAGAAATGTGCCAGGACCTCGGCATGGACGCGTCCGCAACCAAAAGCATTCCTTGGACGTTGGAGGACTCCTCGTTCTACAAGTCGTTCTTCAAGCGCATAATGCGCGAGCGCGAAAGACAGGGCGTGGACTTTTGGTGGATTGACTGGCAGCAGACACTCACAAAGCAGTTCGGGCAGGGGCAGCTGGGCAACACTTTCTGGATTAACCACGTTTACTACACCGATATGCAGAAAAACCGCCCCGGGATGCGCCCCGTGATTTTCCACCGCTGGGGCGGGCTTGGCAGCCACCGCTACCCCATCGGCTTTTCGGGAGACACCCACTCCACTTTCGGAACTCTCGGCTTCGAACCCTATTTCACCGCCACCGCCTCCAACGTGGCTTTCGCCTACTGGGGACACGACCTCGGCGGACATCAGTACAACATAAAGGACAACAACAATCCCGAACTCTACCTGCGCTGGATGCAGTACGGCGTGTTCTCGCCGCTTTTCCGCACCCATGCCTCGAACCACCCGGAACTTGAACGCCGCATCTGGAAATACGACAACTTCCCGCTGCTGCTCGAAACCGTAAACCTGCGCTACGCAATGATGCCCTACATATACACCGCCGCACGCGAGGCTTACGACACGGGGATTTCCATATGCCGTCCGCTGTACTACGACTTCCCGGAGGAAAACAACGCTTACCGATATGAGGACGAGTATATGTTCGGGAACGACATTCTTGTCGCACCTGTCGTTACCGCCGCCGGCGAGGACGGAATGGCAAAACGCAAGGTGTGGCTGCCCGAAGGGCAATGGTTCGACGTATGCCGCAACCGTCTGGTTGAGGGCGGCACAGAATTTACCGGGAGCTACACGCAGCCCGAAATCCCCTACTTCCTGAAGGCCGGCTCCATACTCGTGAACAACGTGCATTTGGGCAACCTCAAGAAAAACGCCGACACTTTGGTCGTGAACGTGGTGCCGGGCGGAGACGGACAGTTCAAACTCTACGAGGATGAGGGCGACACCGAAGCATATAAGGACGGAGTTTTCGCCACAACCACCTTCTCGCAAACCAGAACGCCCGGCGTAATCACCGTAAGCATAAACCCGCGTGAGGGGTCCTATCCCGGAATGCCCGAAGCAAGAGCCTACAAGATAAAGGTGCTTGCCGAGGAAAAACCGCAGGAAGTGCTGCTTGGCGAAAACCCTCTCTCCGATGACGAATGGGCATACGACGAAACGGCAAAGACCGTTACCGTATCAACGGGCAAGGTTTCGTGCGCGGCGCAGTGCACCGTAACAATAAAACGCAACGCCACCGCCATAAACACCGTAAGCACGGCGGCGATAACAATGAAATACGACGCCGCGTCGTCAAACATAAGCGTTGACTTGGGGCAGACGCGCAAAAACGCACGCCTCAGCGTGGTTGACATGAGCGGCGCAGAGGTTGCTTCGGCAAAAGCAGCGAACTCTAAAAGCATTTCGCTGAACCTTGGAAACCTCATGCACAACGCATACCTCTGCCGCGTGAACGCCGACGGCAACATATCGGCAATGAAAATCCTAAAATAACAGACGATGAAAGCAATGGCATACAAACATTATATCGCTGCGGGCGCGATGATGCTCGCCCTTGCGGCAAACGCGCAAAGCGAACTTTGGATAACAGGCAGCGCAGTGCCGGGAGGCGTGCAAAAACTCGAAAAAAGGCAGGACAACACATTCAAGTTTGCCGGTTCGCTGAACCGTGGCGTGCTTAAAGTCATAACAACCGAGGAAATCGGCAAATCCACGCAATACCTGTCTCCGCGCCTTGAGGACGCATATATAGTGAACAACGGCGAGGGATACACAACCACTTCCGACTCCACGCGGCGCGGTTGGGTCGTGCCTTTTCAGGAGGACTTTTTCCGCTTCACCATAGACCCGTCCAACAACACGCTCACCGGCGAGCTGTTCGTGCCTTGGAAGGAGATGTTCATCGCAGGAGGGGCTGCGGAATGCGGATGGAATTCGTTCCAGATGCTCGAAATGACACAGGACGAGAACGATCCGTGCGTGTGGACTTGGACAGGGGAACTCAAAAACCGCACTGAAAACGAGGAGTCCAAGCGTTTCAAACTTCTGGGACAGGACAACTGGGACCCCAAAAGCCTCCACCCTTACGTGCAGGACGAAAGCGTGCTGAAGTCAACGCAGCTGAAAACCGGCGGAGCTGACAACAAATGGTCTATTGGGGACGACGGCATCTACCGCATCACGGTAAATGTGTTCCGCGAGACTTTCAAGGCAGAATACCTCGGCAACAACTCGCGCCCCTCCGTAACCGGCATGGAAAGCGCGGCGACAGAGGGGATAAGCATTGCCACTGACGGCAGAAGCCTTCGCGCAAAATGCGTGGAGAGAATGAAAGTGGAGATATACTCCCCCGACGGCGCAGTGGTTGCAAAGGCAAGCGGCAAAACCGTGAGCCACCACTTCACCACCCCGGGCGTTTACATCGTGAAAGCCGCCACAAAACACAAGACCGTATCGAGGAAAATCGTGATAAAATAGGTTTACCGTATTATGCAGCAGAAACATTATGTCTGCGCCGCATAATTAATTTCACGTCCGCAAAGACACGCCGTTTTAATCACGTGTGTTTTTGCGGACAATACGTTTAGGGCGTACAGATGTGTGCAATACACAACAAACCAATAAAATGCACCGCCGTAGGGGCGTATTGCATACGCCCTGAATGCGTGGGTTTTGCAAAGTGGCGGCAATGGTTTTGCGTGTTCATCGATGCGGTTCACGCAATGGCGTACAGGGCGTATGCTATACGCCCCTACAAAATGGCGCAAAACCAAAGCCGGGAAAACAACATTTGATGTAGGAAAAACTACATAGGACATAGAAAAAATTATATCAGACATAATCCAAACTACATCAGACCTTTTTTCCGCGCCTTGCAACCGTCTGAAAAACAAATGCTTACAGCACAACCTTAAAACAAGGCAATTGTCTGAAAACCAGCACTATATAATTCCTGTCGCATCTTCGGGAAATCGCAGGACAAACCTCTCTTTGCATCAGTAGGGGAACACGCAAACCAAATGATTTTTTCGGAGGCTGATAAAAAAATCCAGCATTTTCTTTGCCGCCATGAAAAAAACATATACTTTTGCAGTGTACTAATAATGTATTACACTAAAACAGTATAACAATGACAGAGATCAACAATGTGTCGTTCGGTTATCCGGGACACGGCAACCTTTACGAGAACTTGGATTTCTCCCTGCCACAGGGCAACATCTACGGTCTGCTCGGGCGCAACGGTTCGGGCAAGTCAACCCTGCTCTACCTCATAGCAGGCCTGCTGCGCCCGCGAAAGGGCAGCGTCCTCTTCATGGGCGACAACACAATAAAACGCGAGCCAAAGACTTTGAGCAACATGTTCATCCTGCCCGAGGAGTTCTCGCTCCCGAAATGCAACTTCATGAAATACGTAAGGCGTTACGCTCCGTTCTACCCCCGCTTCAGCGAGGAGACGCTCAAGGTCTGTCTTGCCGAGTTTGATATGCCATACGACATGCCCATGGGCGAACTGTCGATGGGCAACAAAAAGAAGGCATACGTCTGCTTCGCGCTTGCAACCAACGTCAGCCTGCTGCTTTTGGACGAACCTACAAACGGCTTGGACATCCCCTCGAAGGTGCAGTTCCGCAGAGCCATATCAAAGACAATGAACGATGACAAGAGCGTGATAATATCCACCCATCAGGTGAGGGACATAGACACCCTGCTCGACCACCTTATTATAATTGACAACGGAAGGCTCATGCTCAACACCTCGACCGAAGAGATAACGCGCCGCTACGCTTTTGAGGAGCGCGAAATGGGGGCGGCTGTTGACGACGCCATATATGTGCAGCGTTCCGTGGGCGGCAACAAGGTGATTTTGGAGAACAAGACCGGCATTGACACGCCGCTCGACCTTGAAATGCTGTTCACCGCCACCGTTGAAGGCAAAATATCCATTCAGGACACAGGGAACGACAACGAAAAAGACGAAGAGCAATGAAAACCATAAACCCCTCAAACACATTCTCGGGCAGCCGTTTTGCGCAGGTGCTCAGATGCGGCTTCCTGTCAAAGGAGTTCCGCCTGTGCCTCATGGTCATGGGGATTATGTACCTGCTTTTTCTTTTCACGAATATATTGAACACACGGGAGCCTTACTACATTTTTCTGGATTTGAGCGGCTTTCTGTTCATAACCTTGGCTTTGGGATCAACATTGGGCGCATCGCTTTTCGCAGCCAGCCTATCCGACAAAGGCAGCCGCATAAGCCACATAATGCTCCCCGCCACAAACGCGGAGAAGTTTCTCGCCCGCCTCGTGGTGGTTTTATGCGGAACAATAGTGGCATCGTTTGCAGCCTACCTCGTGCTGTCTGCGATATTGGCGGTTTTAAGCGTGTTTTCGCCCGCAACGCCTGTCGGGGCAAGCTTCAATCCGTTCACCAACATTAACATACACTTTTACGGAATACCGGACGAAAAGGAAATGCTAATGTTCACAAGTGCTTTCATGTTCGTGCTGATGGTGTTTTCGATATACCTGCTCGGCGGGATGCTGTGGAAAAAGAAAAGCTGGTTCATTACATCGCTGATTATACTGCCGTTCCTCATGGCGGTAACAAACGTTGAAGGACTGCGAATACTGCGGAGCGTAATGATACGCTATGATTCCGAAACGGCGATGACATCCGACTTTTTATTTGACATTGCCGTAATGGCGGCAGTGGTGCTGCTCAATTTCTGGCTCACGTGGAGAATGTTCAAACGTATGCAGGCCGTGCGCCCCACGTTCACGAGTTTCATGCGCGGACTGTGCCGAAAATTATAAAAAGACTGAACCATGACTACCCTTAAACAGACAAACAAATTCTCAATGCAGCGGTTCTCACTCATACTGCGATACACTTTGCGCTCCAAGGCGTGCATCCACAGCGCGGCAATATCGGCGGCAATTCTGTCGCTTTCACTGATGATTGCCCTAAACAGCAACACAGGATATTGGGGAATGGAACACTTCATGGCACTCAATTCCCTGCGTCTCGCCATAACGCAAGTTGTCGTGTTTTCGGCACTGCTTTCCGCATCGCAGACATTTGCGGGACTGGGGAAAAAGAAAAACTGCATAAGCGAGGTTATGCTCCCCGCCAATGCGTCCGAAAAATTCCTTTCACGCATTATAATATGTATCGCCACCTCTGTTGTGGTTACATTGGCAATGTATCTCACTGCTTTTGGAATATTGGTAGCCCTAAGCAAGGCGGCAAACGAAATGCACTTCATAACCAATAGTGCCGCAGCGCAGCACGACCCTCTTTTGGGAATTTACACCGGCAGGGGCTACGACCCTTTCTTCGACACTTTCAGGTTCGGCTGGAGTGAAATGGCTGGTATAATGGCAGGATTGTCAATATTCGCGCTCGGCGGAACGGTGTGGAAAGAAAAGGCATTAATAATAATGCCGGTAATATCGCTTTTCCTAATAAGTGCGGCGGATCACCTGTGCATAGGCAACACGGCGTTCTTTATTATCGACATTTTCATTACAACAACGTGCTGGTGGCTTACATGGCGTATGTACTCACGTATGCAGTGCAGCCCAATCAAGATTTCATTCCTCTGGCATTTGGCAAAAAACAAAATCCTTAGCAAATCATGAACTTCAACGACAGCAAATCAATATACCAGCAAATAGCCACGCGCATTTGCGACGAGATAATGCTTGGCGTTTACGAGGAGGGCGGCAGAATACCCTCTGTGCGCGACTACGCGTCCCAAATGGAGGTGAACGCAAACACCGCCGTGCGCTCGTACAATTTTCTTGAGCAACTCGGAGTAATCGAAAGCAAGCGCGGGTTGGGCTTTTTCGTAACTCCCGACAGCCGCAGCATAATCACTGAAGCAAGGAAAAAGGAGTTCTTCTCATCGTTCGTCCCCGACTTTTTCAGGCACATGGATATGCTCGGGATAGATTTCGGCGAAATAGAAAAGCTCCACGCCGAACGCAAAAACAACAAGCAGGAACAATGATCCACCTGAAAGACATTAACAAGACATACGACAACGGCACAAAGCTCCATGTGCTGAAAGGCGTTTCACTCGACATCAACGAAGGTGAGTTCGTCTCTATAATGGGTGCTTCGGGGTCTGGAAAGTCCACGTTGCTCAACATCATGGGCATACTCGACAACTACGACAGCGGCGACTACACCATTGACGGCGTGGAAATAAAAAACCTCGGCGAAAACCGCGCCGCCGACATCCGCAACCGCATGATAGGCTTCATATTCCAGTCGTTCAACCTGATTTCGTTCAAAAACGCAATGGAGAATGTTGCACTGCCGCTGATGTATCAGGGCGTGGGGCGCAAACGCCGCAACGCCCTCGCGCTGGAATATCTCGACCGGCTGGGGCTTAAAGACCACGCCCACCACCTGCCCAACGAACTTTCGGGAGGGCAGAAGCAAAGGGTGGCGATTGCACGCGCAATGATAACCAAGCCGCGCATAATACTCGCCGACGAGCCTACGGGAGCTTTGGACAGCCGCACATCACTCGAAGTGATGCAGCTGTTGAAGAAGCTCAACGAAGAAGGCATGACAATCGTGGTGGTAACCCACGAAAGCGGCGTGGCAAACGTAACAAACAAGATAATCCACCTGAAAGACGGCGTTATAGAGAACATAGAGGAGAACGTGCGCCACGACGCTTCAATCTTCGGCGCAAACGGACTAATGAAATAGCAATCATGATAGACACACTGCAAGAACTGTTTGCAACCCTCAGCCGCTCAAAGCTCCGCACAACGCTCACAGGCATTTCGGTCTCAACGGGAATGTTCCTGCTGATACTTCTGCTTGGGGCGGGAAACGGAATAATCCACGCGTTCGAGAATATGTCGGGAAACCTGTCGCTCGATGTCATGGAAATCTACGGCGGCATCACTTCCCTGCCCTACCACGGCATGAAAGAGGGACGGCAAGTCTCGCTCGACAAGCGCGACATAGAGATTGCGGGGCATAATTTCAAAAACCGCGTCAATACGGCAACAGGTGTAATGTCGCAAGGCGGCGTCACAATCCGCCACGGGCAGCAGAGCGTTTCACGCGACATAAGCGGCGTAACTCCGCAATACCGCGAAATGGACAAGCAAACCGACAGAATATCGGCGGGAAGGTTCATAAACGAAATTGACATACGGGGGCGCAGGAAAGTTATAGTTATCTCGCAAAAGGACGCGGACGAACTTTTCGGCTCGTGGCACAACGCCGTTGGAAAACTCGTTGACGCGCAAAACGTGGCGTACCGCGTTGTGGGCGTTTACCCCGACATGAGCATGAGCCGCAACCAAGACGTTTTCATGCCGCTCAACACATTGCAGACTATATACGGCAAAGGCGGCAATTACGACAAGCTCGCTCTTAAGACAAAAGGAATACGCAGCGAGAGCGACGTTGACAATTTTGCGGCGCAATACCGAAAATTTGCAGGACCTGTGCACCAATACTCGCCCAACGACAAAAACGCCGTGTGGATGTGGAACACAACAACCGGCGCGGAGGAAAGCGCAAAGGCAATGAACATACTTCACGTTGCGCTGTGGGTTATCGGGCTTCTCACGCTCATAAGCGGCGTTGTGGGCATAAGCAACATAATGCTGATAACTGTAAAGGAGCGCACGCACGAGTTCGGAATACGCAAGGCGCTCGGCGCACGCCCGCTTTCAATTCTGAAAGGAGTTATAATAGAGAGCATAGTGGTTACGGCAGTTTTCGGCTACATCGGAATGGTTCTCGGGGTTATCGCCACTGAGTACATGAGCGTCATAGGCGGAGACTCGAAAGTTACGCTTGGCGACATGACGATGACGGTGTTCTCAAACCCTACGGTTGACTTCTCCATTTGCGTCAAGGCACTTATGGTGATGATTGCCGCCGGAGTTGTCGCAGGGCTAATCCCGGCGCGGAAAGCCGTAAAGGTAAAACCTATCGAAGCATTAAGGGCGGAATAAGATGAAAGCAAAAAACTTTTTCAGCACAATGCGCCAGATGTTCGACAGCGACCGCATGGCGGAAGTGGCAAGCGCACTTGCAGGAAACAAGTCGCGCACCATGCTCACGGCGTTCGGCATATTCTGGGGAGTGTTCATGCTCGTGCTGCTGCTTGGCGGCGGAAAGGGTCTGCAAGGCCTGATGATGTCCCAATTCGGCGGCTTTGCCGAAAACACAGGCGCGATAGCCGCAAGAAACACAACCAAGGCATACAAAGGCTACGCCAAAGGGCGCGAGTGGTCTCTAAGCATACGCGATGTGGACGGGCTGCGAAAAAGCGTCAGCGGCATCAGCGTTATCGTGCCTACCGTTGCAGAATGGGGAGTGCCTGCGAAATATTCAAAGCGCACATGTACGGTGTCCTCTTTCAGGGGAGTTCTTCCCGACCAGCAGAGGATAGAGACGCCCAAGCTCAAATACGGACGCTACATAAACGACACCGATGTGAGCCAAGGGCGCAAAGTTTGCGTAATAGGCAAGCGTGTGTTCGAGGAGCTGTTTACCAACGGCGAAAACCCTTGCGGCAAATATATCTGCGTTGACGGCATTTACTACGAAGTTGTGGGGGTGGACATAAGCACAAGCAATGTGGGCATTGCCGGGCAGCCGCAGGAAAGCGTTATGATTCCCTACAGCGTGATGCGCAACATACGCAACTACGGCGACAAGGTGGACATTATAACCTTCACCGCCAACGGCAACACCACAGTGGCATCGCTTGAGAAAAGAGTGCGGCAATATCTTTACCGCGCCCATGACGTGCATCCCGGCGACCGCGAGGCGATGGAGTTCTTCAACGCCGAAATGCTTTTCCAAATGTTCAACAACCTTTTCAGGGGCATAAACATTCTGGTGTGGCTCATCGGTGTCGGCACGGTGGTGAGCGGAGTAATAGGCGTAACCAACATAATGCTCGTGTCGATACGCGAACGCACGGTAGAGCTGGGCATACGCCGCGCAATAGGCGCGAAACCGCGCGACATACTTGTGCAAATACTCACGGAAAGCGAGATTATGACCATAACGGCGGGGATGTCGGGACTTATTGCCGCCGTGGGAATACTCGCGATAGCCGAACCCATCATACAGCAAGGCTCGGGGACTGCCTCAAGTTTCCAAATACCTTTCAACATTGCCTTCTGCGTAGCCCTTGCCCTGCTCGCGCTCGGGCTGCTGGCGGGAGTTTTCCCCTCATTGAGGGCTTTGGCCATAAAGCCTGTCGATGCAATGCGCGATGAATAAACAATAACAATTAACAAGAAACAAACATACAAGTTATGAAACGAACAATAAGAATTGCGGTGGCTTTGCTGATTGCCGCCGTGTTTGCGGGAACTTTTGTTTACCTGTACCAAAAATCAAAGAAAGCTCCCACGCTCTACGAAGTGGAAACTGCCGCATACGCCGACATTTCGCGCACCACGGTACTCAACGGAAACATCGAGCCAAGGGACAAGGTTGAGATAAAGCCGCAGATTAACGGCATCATAGCCGAGATTTACAAGCAGCCCGGCGAAGCTGTGCACACAGGCGACATCATCGCCAAGGTGAAAGTCATCCCCGGAATGGAGGAACTCAACGCCGCCGGCAACCGTGTGCGCGTGGCACGCATCAACCTTGAGCAGGCAAATCGCGACTACGACCGCGCCAAAAAACTCTACGATGACAAGCTGATAAGCGCCGAGGAATACGAAAAGGCACAGCAGGATCTTAAAAAGGCAAAGGAGGAAAGCCGCACCTCGGCCGATGCGCAGCAAATTGTCAAAGAGGGCGTTTCGGCGTCAAACAGCACTTACAGCACCACACTCATACGCTCCACAATCAACGGCATAATCCTCGACATCCCTGTCAAGGTGGGAAACTCCGTTATCATGAGCAACACCATGAACGACGGCACTACAATCGCCACAGTTGCCGACATGAACGACCTTATTTTCAAGGGAACGATAGACGAGACCGAAGTGGGGCTTGTAAGCACGGGGATGCCAATGACCATAACCGTGGGCGCGTTGCAGGACCACAAGTTCTCGGCGCAGCTTGAGTACATATCGCCCGAAGTGGAGTCGTCAACCAACGGCAGCAGTGCCAACCAGTTCGAGATAAAGGCGGCAGTGAAGGTTTCGCCCGAGGTGAAAATACGTTCGGGCTACAGCGCAAACGCCGAGATTGAGCTGCAGAAGGCGGCACACGTGGTCTCCGTTCCCGAAGGGTGCGTGGAGTTCAGCGGCGACACCACCTTTGTTTACGTGCTCACCAAAAACGAGCCGCAGACCTTCGAGCGCCGCAAGGTTACAACAGGCTTGAGCGACGGCGTTAAGATAGAAATAAAGAGCGGGCTTAAAACCGGCGACAAAGTGAGGGGCAACATAAAGTCCGATGAAGCCGGCAATAACGGCAAAGTGGAATAAGCCATGAAAAAGACCATTGCAATCTTCATCGCGGCGGCAACCTCGCTCTGCGCCCCGGCGCAAAGGGTGATGACCCTCGCACAGTGCATAGACTACGCCGTGTCGCACAATGTCAACATAAAACGGTATGCCAACAATGTTGAACAGCAGAAAGTGCAGCTGTCAACGGCGCGGAACTCGCGGCTTCCCGACCTCACGGCAGGGGCTTCGCAGAATTTCAACTTCGGACGCGGACTGAACTCCGAGAACACCTACGTCAACCGCAACACCCAAAGCACGGGCCTCAACCTGCAGACAAGCGTGCCGCTGCTCACCGGCGGCAGAATACCCAACGAGATTGCCATGAGCCGCCTGAACCTGCAAGCGGCGACAGCCGACCTTGAACACGCCCGCCAGAGCATAGCCTTGCAGGTGGCGGCCGCATACCTGCAAGCCGTGTATGCCGCCGAGGTGGTTAAGGTGCGGGAGGCGCAGGTGGCTTTCTCAAAAGTTCAGGAAGACCGCATCGCCAAACTGTTCAAAGCCGGCAAATCGCCCGAAAGCGACGTGGTGGAAGCCCGCTCGCAAGTGGCGCAGGACGAAATGGGAAGAACGCAGGCAAAGTGCGACTACAAGCTCGCCATGCTCGACCTTTCCCAGCTTCTCGAACTGCCCTCGCCCGACAGCATCGGAGTGGTTGCGCCCGAGGGCGAGACATCGGCAACGCTACCTCCGCTGCCCGACCAGATTTTCGCCCGCGCCGAAGGCATAAAGCCCGAAATTCAGGCGGAGAAGCTGCGTCTGCAAGCTGCGGAAAAGAACATACGCATAGCCAAAGCCGCCCTGTACCCCACCCTCTCGCTCGGCGCAGGGCTGTCGTCGCAATACTACAAGACATCGGGCTTCAACGCACCGTCGTTCTCGAAGCAGCTGAGCGACAACTTCAACAAGTCGATAGGGCTTTCGCTCAACATTCCGATATTCAACCGCCTTGCCACGCGCAACTCCATAAGGCAGGCAAAATTGCAGCAAAACGAACAGGCGTTGCAGCTTGACGAGACTAAGAAAACCCTGTACAAGGAAATACAGCAGGCATACTACAACGCCGTAAACGCCCAGGCGAAATACGAGTCGGCGCTCGCGGCACGCACCGCCGCCGAATCGAACTTCAACATGATGACCGGCAAATTCGAGAACGGACGCGCCAACGCCACCGAGCTTGAAGAGGCGAAAACAAAACGTGCAAATGCCATAACCTCCACACTACAGGCAAAATACGAATACATCTTGCGAATGAAGATAATAGAGTTTTACGAAGGTAGCAAGATTGGGTGAGAAAACACCCCCAACGTTTAATGTTTGGAAAAGAAGCCGCGCAGCCAGAATTTGATGCGTGGCTTTTTTCATGCCATTTTTTCAATGTTTCAATAATGTTTTTGCATTGTTTGTGCGATGCGGTTCTTTCGGTGGCATACATGGCGTATGCCATACACCATGTAATTGCACAAACAACATATAATCAAAGAATTGTGCCACCGTAGGGGCGTATTGCATACGCCCTGAATTGCGCGGATTTGCAATGTTGCGGCGGTGTTTGCCAATGTTGTGGTGGCGGTTTGTGGTGCGGTTTATGCGGTGGTGTACAGGGCGCATGCAATACGCCCCTACAAATGGCACAATACAAAAAATAATTTCCCTTTTCAAAACGCCCCGAAAATTACATTTGATGTAGGAAAAACTATGTCCTACGTAGGAAAAATTATGTCTGATGTAATTCAAATTATATCAGACCTTTTTCGGGCGTTTGCAAGATGTTGTTTTCCAGAAAGTTATAAAGAAAAGGATGTTTAAGGCGAGAATGTTGGTTTACAGCGTGTTGCGGATTTTTTGTGGCGTTGGGGCTGGCGTGTCTCCCGGGGCTTGTGCGTTTTTTTGCCCTGCCTGCCAAAAAAAGCGGCTGACGCGCTTTGCCGTATGGCTGATAATGGCTTAATTTGCAGAAACGGACAATACACGGCGGCATGATGGACAGGCGGAAATCCACACGGGTGTTTCTTCGGCGGAATGCAGCCGCCGGCATACGCCGCACGCCGGCCGCATTTCTTACGGCAGGCTTCCGCACTGCGGCATATTTTCTGCGGTCTCTGACCCGCGCCGTCTCTTCCGCATTCGCCCTTCCCTTTCTTGCCCCTCTTCTTTCATTCCTCCTTCCGGTTTTCCCTCATCGTGCCTCGGGTCAGGACTTGCGTGAGAACTTCGTGCGCTGCGACACTTACCTTGACAGCCTGGGACTGCACAGGACAACTTCGGTGCAGTGGTTCGACGGTCTTGGCCGCCCTACGGTGTCCGCCACCGACGGACTCGGCGCGGACGGCAGTGTGGCGCGGGTGCTGAGGGAGCATGACGCTCTGGGGCGCACGGTGAGGGAGTGGCTTCCCGGCATCGACGGCGAGGGCGGCGTGCTTGGGCACGCGGGCGCGGATGCGGTCAGGGGGCTTTCCGTGACTTGCCACGGTGGGGACAGCGTGCCGTTCACGTCTTATGTGCATGACGCATTCGGGCGCACCGTGTCTGTGCGCGGTCCGGGTCAGGAGTGGGCGGACAGGAATGTGGGGACGGAATACGGCTTCAACACTGCGGAGGGGCGGCAGGTGAAAAGATACCGCGTGGGAGCAGACGGCGGAGTGTCGGAGGGCGGCGTGTGGGCGGCGGGTACGCTGCGCAGGGAGAAAACGACCGACGAGGACGGCAGGACGCTCGAGGCGTTCACCGACCCTTGGGGGCGCAGGATACTCGAGCGCAGGGCGGGGGACAACGACACCTACTTTGTGTATGACGGCGCGGGACTGCTGCGCTTCGTCCTCACCCCCATGATGCAGGAGGATTGGAATGCGGAACGCCACGCCTACGAGTACAGGTACGACAGCAACAGGCTGGCGGGCGTAACCGAGCGCGTGCCGTATGTCCCCTACGAGAACGCCTTCGGCTTCAGGAAAGGAGGCGGTGAGGGGGAGAGCTATGAGTACAACTCCGACGGTGCGCTGACCAGAGACCCGTACAAGGGCGTGAATATGAATTACAGCCGCTGGGGGACTCCGAAACGCGCCAAGTTTGACAGCGGCAGCTTCACGGACTGGGAGTACACGGCCGACGGCGTGCGGCTGGGGACATGGTGGCATACGGCAATTACCGGCGCAAGAGGCTTCTCGGCGGAGGCGGAAGAGACGCAGACGGAAACACAGGCAGAAAGCCAAACACGGATACAGGCGCAGAACCCAAGCCAAGCGCAGACGGAGACGAAAGGCACGGCAGGAAACAGCGTGGAAACACCCCAAGTATCGCTGCAGACCGCGCCGATATACGGCTATGTGGAGAACAGCGAGGAGTTTGCGGGGAACTATGTGTTCGAGGACGGAAGGCTTTCGAAATACCTCTTTGACGGCGGGTACATCGACATAGCCTCGGGGCAGAACACGGCGGCGTACCGCTTCCATGTGCGCGACCATCTGGGCAGCGTGCGCGTTGTGCTTGACGACGACGGCAACGTTCTTCAGCAGCTGTACTACCACCCGTTCGGGGGCGTTTGGGGCGACGCCGGCACGGACATCGGCCTGCAGCCGTGGAAGTACAGCGGCAAGGAGTACGACCACCGGGACGGCCTCGACCTGTACGACTACGGCGCGAGGCTCTATGACCCCGCCGCGAGCCGCTGGACAAGCCCCGACCCCCTGTGCGAGAAATACTACCATTTGAGTCCGTATGTCTTTTGTCTGAACAATCCGATAAATTGTGTTGATCCTGATGGGAGGGACGGTGTCCTGATAATAGACAAGGAGAACCAGGTGATAACAGTCAAGGCCAATTATTATGTCGAGACGGCCAATCGCGGATCGAAAGTAGATCGGTATGTCAGCCAATACTCCCCGGAAAGCGTCTCCCAAATGAACGCCACCGTAAGCCGCGACCTCAACAAACTTGGGCTGAAGGTGTCAAAGGGCGAATACAAGGGGTACAGCATTTCGTTTGACCTGACTTTCATTGCAGGGGGGACACAAGCGGAAACAACAAAAAGCGCAGGGAATGACTATTACAACAATGTCCACATAGGCAATTCAATTTACCGTACGGATGAAACGGATCCAAGATTCGTACCCAAAGAAGACAGTGAAGGCACAAGAACGTATGGAGGAATATGTGATTTTGGAAATACAATTATGATGAATGTAAAATACGACACTGCGCAAAACCGGCTTCACGAGATATTCCACACTTTCGGTTTTGAAGATTTTGGAAAAACGGAAAGAGGTGATGGAATAATGCATTACCCGCCTCAAACTCCCAATCAAAAAGATGCAAATAAATTGGTTAACAACGGCGTTTTGCCTGTAATGTTCAAATGAAGAGAAGAATTGTTATATGCATGGTTGTGCTGGCGTTTTTTGCGGATGTTGCACCCATAGCCGGAACAAAAAGGAACAGAATGCCGCGCCTTGAAAGGCACAGTTTTTATTTGTATCAGATAGACTGCGTAATGAAAGCTGTGCATCCCCTTTCCTTTTCCGGGTTGTCGAAAAGGATTTTGAATTTAAATGAAAACAGCACTATAGAGGAATTTGCCGGTTCTTTTTACGCAAAAAGCTATTACTGCCCTCTCGTACGCCACGGTCTTGATTATATGTTGAATTATGATTTTCGCAACGGAAACCATAATGCCCCTTGGACTTCTCCTGACAGTTTGCTGTTTAGAAATAAGGAAATGTTGGAAAAGAATATGAAAAGCAGTGGTAAAATAACATTGAAAGACGGTACTGTAATATATGTAAATTGCGTGTTTATAGACGGAATGTTTTGGAGGTGCAAGTCTTCTGACAGAAATCTTAACTACAGTTCCATGGATTACACTTTTTACAATAAGAGGATAAAGAGAAAACGCAGGAGTTATGCACTGAAAGAGGTGCTGCACTCTGCCAAGACGGAACGTTAAAAACAAGATTTGGCATGAAAAGAGCAATAAAAATACTGATTGCGGTGTTTGCCCTTCTTCCGTGGCAGATGCTTGAGGGGAAATGCGTCCCGTCCCACAAAGAGGGAAACCCCTGTTATAAGGTGAGAAAAATCAGGAAGCAGAAGAACAACGTGTATTTCATTTATGCGGAAAGGAACGACAGCGTATTCAAAATTTACTCGTGGTTTGACGGAAACGTTCACCCGGGGGACACACGCCTGAAACGCGGCACAAAATTCAAGGCAAGGCTGACGCACCGCTTAGGCGCAAATGCAGGTGAATGGCAGGATATGTCTTATTTGGAATTCGGGGTCAGTTATCATGGCGTGATTGTTATGTGTGAGCCGGAAAAGGACATATTGGACGTGTATTGTTGCAGTGAGATAAACGGCAGGTATCTTATGCGGGAACCGTCAAAGCGTGTGGAAAGGCAGCCTGTGCGAATAGAGATTAAATGACCTGTCCGCCATGACGGTACGAAAATTCTTGAAAGCAGGCATTGTGATGTGTATGGCAGTCCGTCTGCTCGGAGGTTGTGTGGCAACCAATGTGCGGACAGGGACGGTTATGCCGCTGACGGTACGGAAGTTTTATTATTACAACATAATGTGTGTGCCACAGGCATCACGTGAATTTGTTGACAAGTTCGCCAGAGTTTATGAGGCTGGGGACGAATACGTGTTTGTTTCTTCGCCAAACGGAAAGCCGGACTACAGCATTACCGGGGTGAGCAAAGAGCCGGCAGTCATAGACACGGACGCAGTTTGCTTGGAGGCGTTCGCGGACTCGTTTTACAGTCGGGCGTTTTGTGCGCCCCATGTGTACAGCGCGGTGCGCTGCTTCTCCGAAAACCTTAAAAAGACGGACAGGCGCAGGGAGCGCATTCAGGACAAACTTGAACAAGTGTCAAAAGAAAAATGGTTCTTGCTGAAGGACGGCACGTTTGTCCTTGTAAGGCATTGCATGGTAAAAGGCATTTGGGGAAAGGCGAAGTATTCTGACGACATGGGATTGGATGAAAGCGATTACTGCAAACACAACAACAGGGTTAAAGTGCGGGAGGAATGCTATGTGTTGAAACGGCTTGTTAAGGCATCCGCATCAAAATGAGGTTGAAGGAAACGCGGGCTTGTGGTAAAAGCCCCTTGAATGCCGGGACGGGACTGCACAATTTGCAGACGCGGCTCATGCGGTGGTGCGCAGGACGTACATCATATATGCGGCAAATGTATAAATAATGATTAATCAATAAATTGCATTTCCGTAGGGGCGTATTGCATACGCCCTGCAATGCGCGGATTTGCGGTGTCGCGACGGTGGCTTGCCAATGTTGCAGTGATGGTTTGCTGTGCGGTTTATGCGGTGGCGTGCAGGGCGTATGCAATACGCCCCTACAATTATCGCAAAACCATAATTGCCCATCCTTTCCCAAACACCCCGAAAAATACATTTGACGTGGGAAAAACTACATTGGACGTAGGAAAAATTATGTCTGATGTAATTCAAACTATATCAGACCTTTTTTGCACGCTTACAAACCCCTGAAAGACAAAAGCTTACAAAACTCTCACAATTTCACTTCAAAATACTGGTTTTCAACATATTGCATCAAACAACAAAGCTGTTCCAAAATTCACGCGCTGATATCGCCGAATGTTTTTAAGCCGCACATCCGCCCTTATTCGCGGTTTATGCTTAACTTTGTGAGAAATATAAAAAAGAACTACCAACATGAACCGCAAACAACTGACAGAGAATATCTTCAAACGCAAATCGTTTCTTTGCGTAGGACTTGACAGCGACATGAAGAAACTGCCCGAATGTCTCGCCGGCGACCACGACGCGATGTTCACGTTCAACAAAAACATAATCGACGCAACCGCGCCCTATTGCGTTGCCTACAAGCCCAACGCCGCCTTTTACGAGGCTGCCGGCATTGTGGGCGAAAGCACACTGAGGCGCACCGTGGAATACCTCAAGGAGAACTACCCCGACCACTTTGTGCTGCTCGACGCAAAACGCGGGGACATAGGCAACACGGCGCGTATGTACGCCACCGCCGCTTTCGACTCGCTCGGGGCGGACGCCGTTACCGTTGCCCCGTATATGGGCAGCGACAGCGTAACGCCGTTTCTTGAACACAAGGACAAGTTTGTCGTGCTGCTCGCACTGACGAGCAACGCCGGAAGCCTTGACTTCCAGATGACGGAGGACGCGAACGGCGAACGCCTGTTCGAGAAAGTGCTGCGCACAAGCCAGGCGTGGGGAAATGCTGACAACATGATGTATGTGGCAGGCGCAACACGCGGCACGCTGATAGGCGACGTGAGGAAAATCGTGCCCGACAATTTCCTGCTCGTGCCGGGTGTCGGGGCGCAAGGCGGTTCATTGGAGGAGGTGTGCAAATATGGCATGACCAAGGACTGCGGACTGCTCGTGAACTCCTCACGCGGGATTATCTTTGCCGACTCCACCGAAAAATACGCCAAGACAGCGGGCGAAAAGGCGAAGGCTCTCGCAGAACAAATGGCAAAGGCTTTGGACGATTTCAAGAAATAACAGTTTCCGCCCGCCCCTGATGAAATACATAATCGACCCGGTGCACGGTTTCACGCCCATTGACGGCGGACTTATCACCACGCTCGTGAAGCATCCGCTTTTCCAGCGTCTCACCCGCATACGCCAACTGGGCGTTGAGGGCATTGTGTATCCCGGGGCGCAGCACACGCGCTTCCAGCATTCATTGGGCGCATACCACCTCACACGTCAGGCTGTCGCCGCGCTCGAGGTGAAGGGCGTGCGCCTTGACCCCAAGGAGCGCGAGGGGCTTCTCGCCGCGATACTGCTGCACGACGTGGGCCACGGACCGTTCTCGCACGTGCTGGAAAACGTTATAATCCCCAATGTGAGCCACGAACGCATTTCGCAAATGGTGATGGGGCGGATAAACCGCGAGCTAGGCGGTGCGCTCGGCGAAGCCATCTGCATCTTCACCGACCGTCATCCCAAGCATTTCCTGCACGAGCTGATTTCGAGCCAGCTCGACATGGACAGGCTCGACTACCTGTGCCGCGACTCGTTTTTCACCGGAGTGAGGGAGGGAAACGTGGGCGCGGCAAGGATTATACAGATGCTCAACGTGAAGGACGACCACATCGCCGTGGACGAAAAGGGAATATACTCCGTGGAGAACTACCTCATGACGCGGCGCATGATGTATTGGCAGGTGTATTTCCACAAAACGGCGGTGGCTGCGGAAGCCATGCTCACAGGGGCTTTGCGCCGCGCAAGGCAGATGATACACGCGGGAACGCGGCTGTTCGCCTCGCCGGCACTCGACTTTTTCCTGCGGAACGACCTCACCGCCGAAGAATTTGCAGAAAATCCCGAATGCCTTGAAAACTACATGGAACTTGACGACACCGACATCGTGTCGGCACTGAAAGTGTGGATGAAGAACGAGGACAAAATTCTCTCCGTTCTGAGCGGGAATTTCATAAACCGCCGGGTGTTCAAAACCGACATATACAACGGCGAAGCCCCAGCAGGGCGGCTGGACGAGGTGCGCAAGCTGGTTGCGTCAAAACTGGGGCTTGACGAAAAGGAGACAGACTTTTTTGTATGCCAAAAGGCTATCGAGAAAGATATGTACAACATACAGACCGACCAAATAAGGATACTGCTGCGCAACGGCGGTGTGAGCACAATGCCGGAAGTCTCGGAAATAATACGCACCGACACCGCCGCCACGCCCTACCGCAAAACCTACATCGTACACGAAAGGCTCTGAGACAAACGCAACATCATAAACCGCATAAAAAACATCATCATGAAAAAGACAATCTTCCTAATAGCGGCACTCGCGTCGTGCATCGCGCTGCAAGCGCAAAAACAGGCCAAAAGCCTGATAGAGGAGCTTAACAACCCCAAGTCGAAAAAAGTGCTCGTGGTGTCGCATCGCGGCGACTGGCGCAACGCGCCCGAAAACTCGCTGCAGGCGTTCAGGAACTGCATCGGCATGAACGTGGACATGATTGAGATTGACCTGAAGAAAACAAAAGACGGCCACCTTGTGCTGATGCACGACAACACCATAAACCGCACAACCAACGGCAAAGGGAAACCTTCGGACTACACGCTTGAGGAACTGCGCAAGCTGCGCCTGAGAAACGGGATACAAGTGGTAACAGCCCACCAAATACCCACGCTCGAGGAGGTGCTGAACCTTACCAAGGGCAAGATACTAATCAACATCGACAAAGGCTATGACTTCTTCAAGGACGTTTACGCGCTGCTCGTGAAAACCGGCACGGTTGACCAAGTGGTGATAAAGTCGGGCTTCCCGTATGAAAAAGTCAAGGCGGAAAACGGAGATGTTCTCGACAAGGTTATATATATGCCTATCGTAAGCCTTGACAAACCGGGCGCGGAAGAGTTCATCGACGGCTACAAGGCAATGAAGCCCGTTGCAATAGAATGCTGCTTCCGCGAAGTAACGCCCGAAGTTTTGCGGCTGCTGAAAAAGGTCAGGGACAACGGCTCGAAAATCTGGGTGAACTCCATGTGGCCCTCGCTTGACGCGGGACACGATGACGACCGCGCCGTGGAGCTGGGACTAAAAGACGAAACTTGGGGCTGGCTTCTTGAACAGGGGGCTTCGCTTATACAGACCGACCGTCCGCAGGAGCTTATAAAATATCTCAAGAAGCGCAAGAGGCACTGAGCGGCGGAAAACGCCTAAAGCAAACCGCACTCCTCCGCCACGCTGTTGGTCAGGGCAATGAAGTCCTGAACAGAAAGCTGCTCGGGGCGGCGTGTCAAATCGGGATTGCCCAAGAACTTTGCGTGGTCGGCGGACTTGCCGGCTTTCATGTCAAGCTCGCGCAAAAGCTGCTTCAACGTTACGCGCAGCATCTTGCGGCGGTGAATGAACGTACCTTTTACCACGCGCCTGAAAAGCCTTTCATCACAGCCAAGGTCGGTTACGGCATTGCGCCTCATGCTTATCACGGCGGAGCGGACTTTTGGCGGCGGGTTGAAAACGCCCGGCTCGACGGTGAAAAGGTATTCCACGTCATACCATGCCTGAAGCAGCACGCTCAATATGCCGTAGTCCTTCTTCCCCGGCGGAGACGCGAGGCGCAAAGCCACTTCCCGCTGTATCATACCCGTACATAGCGGAACGCAGTCCTTGTAGTCGAGCATACGGAAAAATATCTGCGAGCTTATGTTATAGGGGTAGTTTCCCGTGAGCACAAACTGCCGCCCGCCGAAAAGCGTGTCAAGCGGCATTTTGAGGAAATCCCCTTCAATGAGATTGCCCCCCAACTCGGGAAAGTTCTCCCGAAGATACGCCACGCTCTCCCTGTCAACCTCCACAACCTTCAGTTCCCTTTTGCGGGACAGCAGCGGGGAGGTGAGAACACCCATTCCCGGCCCCACCTCGAGTATCGGAATGTCCGGCAAGGCATCCACGGTGGCGGCTATGCGCTCCACGGTCGGGATGTCGGTAAGGAAATGCTGTCCTAATGATTTTTTCGGGCGTACCTTGGGCATCTGTAAAGGGATTTGTTTATCTTTGCGTTTACAAAATTACGAATAATTGCGTAATAAACGGATTTGAAAAAAACTATAACGACATCGCTGCGCATCATACTGCCGTTTCTCCTCGGGGCGGGCATTCTTTATTGGATGTATCGCGGGAGTTCGTGGAGCGACATCAGCGACATGGTTTTCCACCGCATGAAATGGGGCTGGATGTTCCTGTCGCTTTTTTTCGGCATAGTGCCGCAGGTGCTGCGCGGGCTGCGCTGGCGGCTTGCGCTTGAGCCTGCGGGGGAAAAGCCGAGGCGCAGAACCTGCACGTTCGCGATATTCATTTCCTACGCCGCAAGCCTCGTGGTGCCGCGCATAGGAGAGATTACGCGCTGCGGCACACTCAGCCACCGCGACGGCACTTCGTTCGCCAAAGGCATAGGCACTGTGGTTACGGAGCGCATAGTTGACGCACTTTTCATGCTCGGCGTTACTGCTTTCGCAATATTCGCGCAAAGAAAGACGTTCACAACATTCTTCAGCCGCACCGGCACAAATTTCGGGAACATACTCGAGCGTTTCACAACTACAGGCTACGTGGTTACAGCCGTATGCATAGCCGCGCTTATAATAATGGTTGTGTTCGCCGTCAGGAGGCTCAAGATTTTCGGCAAGCTCCACAGCGTTTTCCGCGACCTTTGGGAAGGCGTCATCTCGCTCGGCAAGATGAAATCGCTGTGGCTTTACATTTTCTACAGCTTCGCGATATGGTTTTGCTACTACCTGCATTTTTCGCTCACCCTGTATTGTTTCGACTTCACCTCCCGGCTCACGCAGCTTGACGCGCTTGTGATATTCTGCGCCGGCTCATACGCCGTGCTCATACCCACGCCCAACGGCGCAGGCCCGTGGCATTTCGCGGTGAAGACCATGCTGGTGCTCTACGGCGTGGGGGCGGCAAACGCCATAATGTTCGCGCTCGTGGTACACGCCATGCAGACCGCCCTGATCATCGCGCTCGGGGTTGCGGGGCTTGTCATGCTGCAGTTCCTGCCCAAGCGTGTCGGGAAAGGCGCAAAAACAGAGACCATTCACTAATTAAAAACAAGATATTATGGAAGATATCAGAAATCTGCAACCGAAAGACCTGTGGGGACACTTCTATTCCCTCACACAGATTCCGCGTCCGTCAGGACACCTTGAGAAAATACAGCAGTTCCTGCTCGACTTCTCCAAGGAGAACGGCATAGAGGCCTTCAAAGACCCCGCCGGAAACATCGTGATGCGCGTGCCGGCCACCCCGGGCATGGAAAACCGCAAAGGCGTGATACTCCAGGGACACATGGACATGGTTCCGCAAAAGTCGCCCGACAGCACGCACAACTTCGAGACCGACCCGATAGAGACATACATTGAGGACAACTGGGTGAAAGCCAAAGGCACAACCCTCGGAAGCGACGACGGAATAGGCGTAGCAACCGTAATGGCGGTGATGACAAACAAAAACCTGAAGCACGGGCCTATCGAAGGGCTCATAACCCGCGACGAGGAAACCGGGATGTTCGGCGCGAACGAACTGCCCGAAGGCGAGCTTAACGGCGACATCCTGCTGAACCTCGACTCCGAGACATGGGGCAAGTTTGTCGTCGGCAGCGCGGGCGGAATTGACGTTACCGCCGAGCTGGAGTACAAGGAAGAACCCGTCGGAGACGGCGTTAAGACCGTAAAGGTTACGCTCAAAGGCCTGCGCGGCGGACACAGCGGACTCGAAATCAACGAAGGCCGCGCAAACGCCAACAAACTGATGGTGCGCTTTGTGCGCGAAGCCATAACCGAATGCGGCGCACGCCTTGCCGCATGGGACGGCGGCAACATGAGAAACGCCATACCCTTCAAGGCAGCCGTTGACCTTGTAATCCCGCAAGGCGGGGAAGAAAAGCTCAAAGCCCTTGTTGAAAAATGGAAAAAGGAATTCACCGGCGAATATGCGGGCATCGAAAGCGGCATAGAAATGTTTGCCGAAGAGGCAGAAACACCCGCCACAATCACGCCGCGTGAGATACAGGACAACCTCGTTGACGCGATATACGCCTGCCACGACGGAGTTGTGAGAATGATACCCCACTTCCCCGAAGTTGTGGAGACATCCTCGAACCTCGCAATAATAAAGATAGGCAACGGCAAGGCAGAGTTCAACATCCTGGCCCGCAGCAGCAAGGAAAGCATGAAGGAATACATCGCCCGCAGCCTTGAAAGCTGCTTCAGCATGGCGGGAATGAAAGTTACGTTCAGCGGGAGCTACGGCGGCTGGGACCCCAACACCGACAGCGAAATCCTCGCCCTCCTCAAAAAGGAGTACAAGGAGATGTTCGGCAAGGAAGCCCTTGTGCAGGTTGACCACGCAGGTCTGGAATGCTCCGTAATCCTCGGCAAGTACCCCGGGCTTGACGTTGTGTCGCTCGGCCCCACGCTGCGCTCACCCCACACCACGAGCGAGCGTTGCCACGTCCCCTCTGTTGAGGAGTTCTACAATTTCATAAACAAGGTGCTCGAAAACGTTCCCGAAAAATAACCGTACGGAACAGACTGCATAACCGCTTCTCCCCCGGCACACGGCACAAAAACCGTATGCCGGGGGATTTTTTGTGCGGCAAACAGCAGCAGCAAAAAAACATTTCGGGCAAAAGCCGGCAACACGCTGTAACCCAGATATTTGCAAGCAAACTGAACATTTTTGCAAGTATCTGCTGCACAAAACGTTGCGAAGTGCCGAAAAAAGGTCTGA
>DKDC01000031.1:201715-207013 GCA_002451695.1 Prevotellaceae bacterium UBA6858
TATCAGACATAATTTTTTCTGTGTCCCATGTAGTTTTTCCCATGTCTGATGCAGAAACCGCCTTAATTTTTTCCGCCGCCCGCATTCCCCTCCTATTTAACTTTTGCACAAAGGGCGTATTTCAAAATAAATTTTTAATTTTGCACACAGAAATAATCAATTCCGGTCTGTCCGTGATGTTTCAGGCACAGAAATATGCCAACAAGCCACGGAGACCACAAAATTCAATATGGACGACTATCACGCGGAAAACGAACGTTAGACCGACGGGAGACGTGCCTTAAAGGCCTTTGCTCCTGCCGGAATTTTCATTTGGAGTAAAAGCCTATGCGAACCTACTGGAACATAAATGACGGTCTGCGCACCGTTGAGACATGGCAGCCAAACTGCTGGACGCAGGTTACCTGCCCGGACGACGAGGACATCGCGTTCATGATAAACAAGCTCAGCATACCCGAATATTTCATTGAGGACATCAGGGACAAGGACGAGCGCTCGCGCTACGAATACGAGGACGGCTGGGTGCTCATAATCCTGAGAATACCCTACGTGAGGGAAGTGCGCTCGCACACGCCCCACACCACAATCCCCCTTGGCATCATCATCAAGAAAGACGTGTGCGTAACAATCTGCAACTACGAAACCAACATGATGATCGACTTCATAGCCTACCAGCAGAAGCGCAACGTTGGTTTCACCGACAGCATAGACCTCGTGTTCCGCCTGTTCCTGTCCTCGTCTGTCTGGTATCTGAAAAGGCTGAAGCAGATAAACACCCTCATAGAGGAGTCGAAACTCAACCTCGACCGCAAGATAGACAACGAGGACCTTGTGGGGCTTTCGCGCCTGCAAGACAGCCTTACATATTTCGCCACCTCGATACGTGGAAACGAAATGCTGCTCTCAAAGCTGAAGTTCAAGCTGCCCATTGACGAACTCGACGCCGACCTCATAGAGGACGTGAACATCGAAATGAGCCAGGCGAGGGAAATGACCAACATATACACCAACATCCTCAACTCCACGATGGACACCTACGCCAGCATCATCAACAACAACATGAGCAGCGTGATGAAAAGCCTTACATCGGTGTCGATTATCCTGATGTTCCCCACTCTCATCGCAAGCCTGTTCGGCATGAACCTCATAAACGGCATGGAACATTTCAGCCTCGGCTTCCCGGCAGTGTTCGGAATTTCGGTGGCGGTTACCATAATATTCGTGTGGTGGTTCAGGAAAAAAACGTGGATTTGAGCCGTACGGACGGCAAAAGTGCAAAAAAGCGGAAAAACATTAGGCGGTTAAAATAAAAATCACTTAATTTGTACGTTATAACCCATAATGTCAGAAAACAAATGACACCGAACGAAATGACACCCTCTCAGGAAGAGCTCAATACAAACGAGCCCGTTAAGGAAGAAACCAAGAAAGAAGAGACAGCCACGGAGGCGCAGGAGCAGCAAACGCCCGACACGCCGGCAGAACCCCAACCCGAAAAGGACGGGGAGAAAACATACGCTGTGCCGGAAACCAAGGAGGCGGTAATCGCCAGGATGAGCGAGCTTTCGCACGCCGATGAAATCGCCGACAAGGACGAGATAGAGCTTCTCAAAAAAAGATACTACCGCCTGCGCTTCGAAGAAGTGGCTGCGCAGCGTGAGGCGTTCCTGAACGCCGGAGGGAACGAAGAGGACTTCGAGCCGAACGCGGATGCCGACGAGGAAAGGTTCAAGGCCGAACTGAAACTGATAAAGGAGAAACGCGCACAGGAACACGAACGTCTGGAGAAAATAAAGCAGGACAACCTGAAGCGCAAGCTCGAGATACTCGAAAAAATCAAGGAACTCTCCTCATCGCTTGGGGAGACCGGCAAAAACTACGACGCGTTCCGCAAGCTGCAGGCCGAATGGAAAGAGGCCAACCCCGTGCCGCAGGAAAACGCCACCGAGCTTTGGAAGAACTACGAATACTGCGTTGAGAACTTCTACGATATGCTGAAGCTCAACAACGAGTTCCGCGAATACGACTTCAGGAAAAACCTCGAAGCCAAGACACGCCTTTGCGAGGCTGCCGAGAAGCTCGAAACTTTCGGCGACCCCGTTTCCGCTTTCCACCAGTTGCAAAAGCTCCATCAGGAGTTCCGCGAAATCGGCCCTGTGGCAAAAGACCTGCGCGAGCAGGTTTGGGAACGCTTCAAAGCAGCCTCCACGATTGTCAACAAGCGTCATCAGGAGCATTTCGACAAGCTCAAGGAAACCGAAAAGGAGAACCTTGTGAAAAAGACGGCACTCTGCGAAAAGGCAGAGGCGGTAAGCACCGACAACCTCAAGACATACGCGGAATGGGACAAGGCCACAAACATAATAAAAGAGATACAGGCCGAATGGAAAACCATAGGCTTCACCCCAAAAAGCGTAAACACAAAGATTTTCGAGCGTTTCCGCAGCGTGTGCGACAGTTTCTTCGCAAAAAAGAACGAACATTTCAAGCAGCAGAAAGCCATACAGAACGAAAACTACGGCAAGAAGCTGGCTCTTTGCGAGAAAGCCGAAGCATTAAAAGACAGCACGGAATGGGGGGCTACCGCAAACGCCATAAGAGGTTTGAGGGCAAAATGGAAAGAAATAGGCCCGGTGCCCAACAAATACAATGAGTACCTGTGGAAACGCTTCAGCGAAGCCTGCAACGCATTCTTTGACGCACGCAGCCAGGCATCGGCGTCGCAGCGGCAAAGCGAAAACGAAAACCTCGAGACCAAGCGCAGCATAATTGAGCAACTGAAGGCAATCACCGCCGACGCAAAAGACGAAGGCGTGAAGAAAGTTCAGGAACTCATGGCGCAGTGGCAGGCCACAGGGCATATTCCCTACAAGTTAAAGGAAAAATTCTACGTGGAGTACCACGAGCAGATCGACAGGATATACAACGAGCTGAACATTCGCCGTATGTCCCGCCGCGTTGAAAACATAAAGGCACAGGCAACCGCCGCAATATCACGCGGAGGCGATGCGATGTTCCGCGAAAGGGAGCGTTTGTTCCGTATGTACGAGGCAAAACGCAACGAAATGCAGACATACGAGAACAATCTCGGTTTCCTGAACGTTTCATCGAAGAGCGGCAACGGTTTCGTGAACGAAATAAGGCGCAAGATTGAGAACCTGAAAAATGAGGTGGCGAACCTGCGCAAATCCATCGAGGACATTGACGAAAAGGCCAAGGCCGGCACGCAGGACGAAAGCACTCCCGCAGACGGCAACGCAGAAAACAAGGAATAATCCCTTGACATACAAAACGAAGCTATCGGAGCGCACGCAGTGCCTCCGGTAGCTTCTTCAATTTAGGAACTGCAAAAAAAATTAAAACGATGAAACGCAACACTGGTTTTTTCAGAAACATAATGCCCGCATTATGCGCGATATTTCTCGCGGCATCCCTCGCATCGTGCGACAAACACACGCTGACAGCCCGCTCGGCGAAAAAAGCCATTGAAAAGGAGACCGCATTCCGCGACAGCAGTCAGGTGGTGCAAATAGGCATCGGCTACTACGAAGTTGACTCCGCCGCAAAGCAAAAGCTCGAGGCACTAGCAAAAGAGGGTGTAATATCATGCAAGATAAGCGGAACGACCGAACGCCACCGTTTTGAGAAATACACGTGGTGGGAAGGCACAAAAGTTTTCTACAAGGACATAACGCACTATTTCGCGGAAGTTTCGCTGACCGAGGAAGGCAAAAAGTTCGTAGTCTCCAATCCTCCCGTCAAGCCGCTTGGCGAGGACAACATACCCGAAGCCGACTATCACAACATGAGTGCAGACTCCCTGCAAACAGAAGCGTTTTCCGACAACAGCACAAACGGCAGTGCGGATGCGGTTTCGGAAAAATCCGCAAGCACCATCCAAAAAGACACAACAGGCAATGCGAACCCCTATTCGGAAGCTTTGAAAAAAGTGAAGCTCACCACAGTAAACGTGCTTACCGGTTTCTATAAGGTTGAAAAGGTTCTGAACGTGTTCTGCCCCGACAATTACAGGAAAAGCGGCATAGGCAAATGCAACTTTGTTTGCATATTCACAGGCATCACACCTTTCGGGAAAATCCTCACGACCCACAAGGACGGAGAGCGCACCTACGGCAACGCCGATTTCACGCGCTTTGAGGACAAAGGCTGGCGCGTTGAGATATACGACATCAACGGAGGCACGTCCGCAATGCCGCAACCGGCGTTCTGAAAACCCGCGCCGCCACTACAGATCCAAATCCAGCTCCACGGGACAATGGTCAGAACCCATTATGTTCCCGTGGATTTTTGCGTTCTGAAGTTTGCCGAGCAACGCACCGGAAATCAGAAAATAGTCTATCCGCCAGCCCGCATTCTTCTCTCGGGCGTGAAAACGGTAGCTCCACCACGAATACGCTCCCGCAAGCTCCGGGTTAAGATGCCGGAAGGTGTCAACAAAACCGCAGCCGAGCAGTTTTGTGAACTTTTCCCGCTCCTCGTCCGTGAACCCCGCATTGCGGCGGTTTGTCCTGGGATTTTTTATGTCAATCTCCTCGTGCGCCACGTTCATGTCGCCGCAAACCACAACAGGCTTCCTCTCCCCGAGTTTCAGCAGATATTCCCGGAATGCGTCGTCCCACTCCATGCGGTAGCCAAGGCGGCGCAGCCCGTCCTGCGAGTTCGGGGTGTACACGTCAACAAGAAAAAAGTCCCTGTCCTCGAAAGTTATCACCCTGCCCTCATGGTCGAAAGCGTCAATGCCCATGCCGAACGACACGTCCACAGGCTCGCGGCGTGCATATATGGCAGTTCCCGAATAGCCCTTCTTTTCGGCGGAGTTCCAATACGACCTGTAGCCGTCAAACTCCAAATCGAGCTGCCCCGGCTGCATCTTGGTTTCCTGAAGGCAGAAAAAATCGGCATCAAGACCCTTGAAAGCATCGGCAAAACCTTTTCCCGCGCAAGCGCGCAGTCCGTTCACATTCCACGAAACAAATTTCATATTTTCTGTAAGTATAGCTAATGGCGTTTGCGAAGATAGCAAAAAGAAACAACAAAAATACAATCCAAACCACACAGAGCCGCCATTACGCTTATAATAAACGCTTCACCCATGATAAGGGCGTTCCATTTCCACACCAAGCCGCCGCCAGATGCAAACACCGCAAAAATTGCATAAGGCGTTGGTTTTCAAATAAATGCCATTACAAAGAACATCTTTTGTAACGTTTTGTTTTTCAAGGGTTTGAAAATGGCGAAAAAAGGTCTGATGTAGTTTTAATTATATCAGACATAATT
>DKDC01000027.1:0-455 GCA_002451695.1 Prevotellaceae bacterium UBA6858
GCAGCGGTGGAGCTTGAACATATCCAGTTCCTCAAAGCTGCCCTCGTCAAGCAGCAGGGCAATGCGCTCGCGTGCAGTGAGCTTGCCTTTGGCGTGCTGCTTCTCAATGGCTTTCTCGCCGCCGCCAAGACGTGCCTTGGCGCGCTTCTCTACTAATTCTCTGATTTTTTGGGTTTGAAGACTCATATCAACTTGTCTGTTTATTGTTTTCTGATGAATATTCGGCAGAACCGCACACACGGCCCCATTTCCGTGCAAAATTACTAATTTTTCGCCTATTCCATGTTGTAGGAAGCGCGTTTTTTGCAGCAGGGCGGATTGTGCGGACACAGAAAAGCCGCCGTCCCGTGTTTGGGCGGCGGATTGCAACATGAATGCACAGGTTTGGAATGGGATTGCGCAAGACTCTTTACGCGGTGGTGTAAAGGGCGTACGCCATACGCCCCTACAATTCG
>DKDC01000027.1:612-6036 GCA_002451695.1 Prevotellaceae bacterium UBA6858
CATCTGAAAAACAAAATCTTACAAAAGAGTGGCAAAACAGGGCATATCCCTGAAACACAAGGGGTTGCGGGTTTTGCATTTTGAGGCGGCGTTTGCGGTGCTGGATGCCGAAAAAAATCCCCGCGCCGTTGCGGGTGCGGGGATTTCGTCTTGTATTGTTTTGCGGTGGCTATGTTACCACTGGTCTTCTTCTACTGCGCCGTTATACACGTTCTTGGGGACCCACTCCATATAGTCGAGCAGGAAGCACGCGAACGGGTTGCTCAAAACCGACTTCACGCGCAGGTACATGGTGTCTTCGGGCTTCATGTTGCCGGTCCACACAATTTTGCGCACGCGCAGATTTGCACGGTATGTGGTGGAGTTTCGCATTGCCTCGGTTACGGGCGCACCGTTGCGCGATATGCCGTCATGGCGCGGCGGCTTCATGTAGCCGTGGTTGAGCATATTCTTGTCTATCTGCCTTGTTACTTCCGGGTCGTCGTCATCCGGCGCCCAGCCGATGTTGGGGTTGGAGAGCGAAAGGCGGAGGTCAACCGGCAGACCTATGGCCTGAAGGTTGTACTTGTCCTTGCCGAGATAGAACTGTGCCATTCCGAAGCCGGTGTTGCAGGGTGCGCAGATGCGGAACTGCCATGTGCCCTCGAAAGGCACGGGCGGCAGACGGAATGTGAGGTCGTATTGCCCGCGTATATTCATCTCGTCGGCCTGGTAGTTGCACATACTGCTTGGTCCGTGGTAGGGAAGATAGACGAGCCAGCTTTCGTCCGACACCTCCATGCGCTCGAAATAATTGTTGGGTATCGCGTGCTGCCCCGCGTCCTTTATGCGGCGCAGGCCGTTGCTTATCAGTTCGGAGAAAAGGGACGAGAAATCCCAGCGTATGCGTTCGTTGAGCACCACGTTTGGCACGTCATCATCGTAAACCAGCACCTCGTCTATCGGATAGTAGAAGCCGTTGAGCGCGTTGTTTGCCACGCGGCCGTTGTCGGGCCGGATATTCACGCCCTCGCGGTCAACCAGAAGTTCGTCGTATGTGTCGCGGTCGTAGGTGCAGTGGCGGTTTATGCGCTTGCCGTCGGTCTGCCGCCCTTCCGAGATTTTCATCAGGCGGTGATACCCCCCGAGCGTCTCGTAATACTCGTGGCAGTCGATTGTCAGGTTGTTGGGATTGCTGTATCCGTAGCCCATCTCAACCTGGTGTATCACCATCTTCTCCCAGCTCATCCTGGCGGGTACGATGTGGTATGCCACAAACTGGTGTACGGCGTTGTTGGGGTCTTTGAGGTCTTCAGCCTTCGCATCGGGGTATGCCCTTTGGCACTGCTCCTTTATTACTGCAAATACGCTTTCCCAATTCACGAACACGTCGCTTTTGTATTCCGGCGCACTGCACCCCCATTGCTCCATGAACACGCTGTCGGTCTCCACAAAGGCGGTGAAGCCGTAGTATCTGTGGTCGGGGTTTGGTATCTCGGCACTCTTGTCGAGATTTGGCCCGTATTCGGGATGGTTTGTCTCGTAGTCCTCGTCGCGCACCAAGCTCATGGAGTCGGCAAAGCCGGTCTCCTCGAGCAGACGGCTGAATATCTTCATGTTCGGCGCGGCCTTGATGAGGTCGGGCAGCTTGTCGTTCGACGGCTGAAGCACGCGGTTCACGCCTTGTATGTAGCCGTTGCTGCATTCAACGTCGGGATTTTCTATGATTGACTTTTCGTTCACCACAACAACCGTCTTGGAGTTTACGGTGTCGAACGAAATCATTATGTAGCGGTCGTCAAGGCTTCGGGTTTCAAGTGCGCCTATCACGAAGTCGGTTGTCTTGAGCCCTTTCTGGTCTTGGTTGTCGATTATGGCGTTCCTCACGATGTATTCTGCAATCTCGTATGTTATGCTGTCGAGGTCGCAGTTTTGTTTCTCATACACCGAGTCGATAAACTGCTGCACGGCCTTGTCGCTTGGCGCAAACACGGTGTAGTTTCCGCGTGCCGCGAGCAGGGACGACACACGCGAGTCGGTTTTTCTCCCGGTCTTGACGCGCTTGGTGAGCCTTGAAAACAAGGAATAGCCTTCGGTGTTGTCAAGATAGCCGGCAACGGTTTCCCCTTCGAACACAAAAAGGTTTGAGGAGTCCACTTTGTCCGAACAGCTCCACATTGCCGCAATGGCGAATGCTGCGGCAATTCCGCAGAACAGCCTGGATTTGATTTTTTTGAAGTTCATAATCTTATAGCATTATGTTTGTTTCGAATTTTGCCGTATGCCAAAGGCGGATGTCCACCTTGCGCCCGTATTGTTCCTTTTTGAGTTTTACAGTAAGCGAGCCTTTTTTCACGTTGGCGGGAACTTCCGCCCCGTCAACGGTTGCTTTCGCGCTTTTCGCCGCTGCGGGCACCGGTATGGTTATTTCCTCCGCCCCGTTGGCGTAGAGGTTGTAGTGCGACATATCACCTTTTACCGGCCCGAACGTAATGTCGTTGAGCTTTGTGGCGGCGAATTTGTATTTCCTGCCGTCCACGGTGATTTCACTGCACTGCTGCCCATAGAAGGCGCAGAGGCGCTTTCCCTTGACGTTGAAGCCCATCGACAGCCGTCCTGTATAGCTCACGCGGTGTCCGTTCACCGCCGCGTTCTTCAGCGTTATGGTGTCGCCGGGCAGCGGATTGTCTTTAAGTATCCGGGCGTCGTATTCGCCGTTTCGCGAGAAATTTCCGTCCCAATTCTCAACGTGAGTGCGGTAATGGTTCACGACCATCGCAGTTCCGTTGGGGAACGATGAGACAAAGTATCCGCCGGTGCGCGAAAGGTATGCGGGATTGTCGTTCACGCCCTTGAACGCGCCGCTTGCGGGATACGCGCCGAGAGAGTTGAGAACCTCGAACATGTTGCGGCTTTCGTAGCCGAGACTTCGGCTTTGGTCGTCGCGCAGACGGCATCCCATGAAACAGGCTCTGCCGCCGTTGGGATAGTTCTTCACAGTGCCGATTGTCTCGCCGTTGCAGGTGGCGGCTACTTCGCTCCCGGCCGTTTCTGCCGGGTAAATGCGGTCAACAATGAAGTCGGTGAGTATCGTCTGCGGCTCGACGCCTTTCATAAGTCCTGTGAAATCAATCTTCTTTCCGCTTGCGGCTTTTCCGTTGTCGGTGCCGAACTTGCACTTCGCCCCGAAAATCCGCTGCCATTGTGCGCTGCAGTCCTTGCCGCCCTTGTCGAGCATCGGCGGTGCGCTCATCCAGAGAACTTTTCCGCCGGCGTTAAGGAATTTCTCCATGAAGTCGAGTTCGCCCTGCTCGGGAAGCGGCTCATAAAGCACCGCCAGTGTGCCGTATTCCTTTTCGGCAACGCGTATTTTGCCTTCGGGCGTGATTTCGCCCATCCTGAGCATCATGTCGCTCGTTATGTAGTTGGCGTATCCGTATTGCGTCATCCAGCTTCCGAACCTCGGGTCAACGGCTACGAGGTTCATGGGATAGAGCATCAGCACGTCAATGTCGCGGTGCACGCCGTCGGTTATAAGCCTTATGTTTTCCGGGGGGTCGCAGCCGTAGGCGTAGTTTATGGCCATTCTGCGCTCATTGCTTTCTGCGGGCATTCCCCACGCGGCGGCATACGCGTTGGGGATTTTGTTCACAACGCCGATTGACGCCGCCATCGCCGCGCCGTAATAGTTGCGGTCGAGCCAGCCGCACTCGCAGAAGTCGTTTCCCGTGGGTTGCAGGTATTCGCCCCACTTGAAATAGTCGTAGCAGGCCGCCGAAGCCTGATGGACAGTATTGCCCCAAAGAAAGTTCGGCGTGTATTCGTAGTTTGCGGCGTATGTGTTGTCGGGGGTCTCCCACTTGTCGATCGTCGGCGACTCCGCCCACGACGAGTGCGCTCCGGTGCGGAACTCGCGGTTGAACAGCTTTTCGCCGTACTGCTTGGCCTCAACAAAAAGATCAACCACATGGTCGTTCAGCAGTCTGTAATAAATGTCGCGCATGAGGTATGTGCGCTGAATGTCCTCCGGCTTTCCGCCAAGCACGTATTCCACGTTCACAATTGCCTCCACGGTTGGCTTGTAGATGAGCGGCTGGTTCACGAAGTAGAGCATATGGCGGATGTCGAAAGGCATACCTGTTTTCCGCGACATCATGCGCCCCATTCCGTCAGTATAGAAACGCAAATTGAACTGTCCGTCCTCCTGATGGGCGAAATAGTCCCAGTCCTGCTGTATGTGCATCTCGTCGCAATACAGCGAGCGCAGGTTCACGCCCGCATCGTGGTACTTTTTCAGCAGGTTCTTCAGGAACGGCAGCGCGTCGTCGGCAAAGTAGTCTATCTCCTGCGTTTCGTATTCCAGAAGCACAAGCACGTTGTCGTAGCCCTCAAGCCCGGCTTCCTCGCCGAATATCCTCAACCTCCGCTGCGGTATCGTGCCGCTCTCGGGCCCTGCGGTGTCGAGCACCTCATGCTTCACGTTTTCCAGCTCCCTTATGTCGTCTGGATTTACCGCTATCTTGGTCTTGCCGATCTGCTTGCCCTTGAAGGCGTATGCCCTCACCGCGCAAAGTTTCACCGGGGTCGCGCCCTTGTTGTTCGTCCAAAGTGTCTGCTGCCACATTTGCAGACTGAACTTTCCTGTCTGCGCGTTGCGCATCCCCACCTTGAAAGCCACCCACTTGCCGGTGTTCCCTGTCTGGTTGCGGTATGCCTGTCCCAGCTCGAGCGGACTGAGGAGGCTGAGCTGCAAGCCCGCGCCGGCGTTCTTGGTGGTGTAGTCGCTTATCTTCGCGATGCAGTCCACGTACTCGTCCATGTCGGGGGTGAGTTTGCGCTCGGTGTTCCGGTCATCGCGGTACTGGCGGAAAAACTCGTCAAAGGCTATCGTTATCTGGTCGGAATGCCAGCCCTTTGCCTGTTCCACAGCCTTTTTCAAGCTAAGTTTGCTCTTGTTTATCCCTGTGGTGTTGTCTATTTCCTTTTCAGGGGAGTTTGCGAGGTCTCGCAGTTGCTGGTCGTTTGTGAGGATGAAAACCTGCCCTTTCGCCTCGTTTGCGCTAAATATTATTGAGGCGAAAGCAACGATAATCAGCAGAATCCTTGATGGTTTCATTTTGGTTGCTGTCTGCATTCAGACGCGGCTGTATGCATCTTTTGTTTCATGAGATTAATCTTCGTTGCAAAAATAAAAAATAATTGCAAACATTCTTGCACAATCGTGAAAAAATTGCACGGAACGGCAAAAAAAATTGCGCCATAGCAAAACGCCGCCCACGGAGCAAGATTTCCAGCCACAATGTTGCGCCCCAAGCCAGCCTCACAAAAACCGCGAATACCGTCCAAAACGCCTAACGCATTGACTTCCAAAGAAAAGCCCGAATAACAAACATTTTTTATAACGTTTTGTTTTTCAAGTGTTTGAAAGTGGCAAAAAAAGGTCTG
>DKDC01000027.1:6071-16743 GCA_002451695.1 Prevotellaceae bacterium UBA6858
TATGTCTGACGTAATTTTTCCTGTGTCCGATGTAGTTTTTCCCATGTCCCACGTAGTTTTCGGGGTGTTTCAAAAGAAGTAACGGGTTGAGGGTTTGCGCCAATTGTAGGGGCGTATTGCATACGCCCTTTAGCCGCTGCGTAAACCGCACGGCACACCGTCTCCGCAACATCGTAAATCCGCGCAACTCAAGGCGTATGCCACACGCCCCTACGGAGGTGCAATTCATTTATTTATTGCATATTGGATATTTGTACGGCGATGCGGTTTGCCGATTATTTGCCAAAATCAAAACTTCCCGAGGGGATGCCCCGGGAAGTTTGTGATGCGTAAGTCTGCGTGTGTTGTCAGCCGTTGAAACGCTTGTCGCAATAGCGCAGCTTGTACGGGCGGCGGTATTCGTACCAATACAGCCTGTGCGCCGCAGCCTCCTTGTCGCCCTCGAAGCTGAGCAGCGCGGGATTCCAGCGCACGGGGCGGTTGAGTTCGCGGGCTATGTTGAACAGGCAGCACAGCGTGTTGGTGCTTGCGCCATAGTCAACCGGGGCTATCGGGTTCTTGTGTCCGCGTATCGCGTCGATGAAGTTCTGCATATGGGGCGAGCTTACCTCATACTGCCCTTTCTCCACCTTCTCCTCTTTCTTCTTGATGAGCGAGGGGTCGGAACACTCCAGATAGCCGCGCGCCACCTTAATCCACCCTTTGTCGCCGATGAACTTGATACCCTGCGCGTCGGGGTTGTCCTCCCGGTAGGGCTGCTCGGTCATCTCAATTCCGTTGGCGTATTTCATCATGGCATATTTTGCGCCCTTGTAGCTCTGGGGTATGAACTCCACAGGACCGAGACCGTCCATGCCGAGCGCAGCCTGCACTATGTCGTACATATGCGCCCCCCAGTCGGCGGGGAAGCCGTTGCCGGTTTCCTGATACCACCGCCACGCGCCCCAGAGCTGCTCGTTCTGCTCCGGGTCGAGCTTCACGACGGGGCAGATGTCGGAATGGTAGTGTATCTTGGGGTCGTTGAGCGGCCCGAGCCACAGGTTGAAGTTGAGGTTTGCGGGTACGGGCATTTCGGGGAGGTTGAACGGTGTCGGGGGATTGCCCACGCGCACGTGAACTTTGTCGATGTGCCCAATGGCACGCTCCTGCACAAGGCGTATTGCCGTCTGGAACTCCTCGCTAGAACGCTGCTGGCTTCCCATTTGGAACACCACGCCGTTGGCGTGGGCTGCGCTCTGCACGGCAAGTCCCTCGGTTATGGTGTAGGCAAGAGGCTTCTGACAGTAAACGTGCTTGCCCGCGTCGCAAGCGTCGATGGCTATGAGCGCGTGCCAGTGGTCGGGCGTGGCAATCTCTATGGCGTCGATGTCGGTGCGCTCCATCATCTCCTCATAGAACTCGTACATGTCGCAACGCTCCGCCATGCCTTTGCTCTTCTGCCACGCGGTAACGCGGCGGCGGAAACGTTCGCGCTTTATGGAGTCAACGTCGCAGCAGGCCGCAACCTGCACGCCCGGACACGAGGAAAAGCTGCTGAAATCGCTGCACCCCTGCTGTCCAAGCCCAATGAAACCAAGCACCACGCGGTCGCTCGGCGCAACTTTCACTCCGTCTATCTTCCAGCTGGGGAGTATGGTGAGCGATGCGAGACCCATTGCCGAAAGGCTCAGAAAGTCGCGGCGCGAAATCTTGTCGCTCTCGTTGGGGAGCGTCTTCTTCCTGATGTTGTTCTTCAGTTTTTCTTTCATTATATATTATATTGTATGATTTGGTTGGTTGCATATTCTTTGAAAGCGTTCATTTTTCCACCGCCTTGAACGCCTCCTTGCCCTCCGTGCGGCGGTAGAGGCGCAGCACGGTGCTTTCACCGTCCTTGCCCGACTTGTTTTCGGAAATGTAGAAATATCCGTTGCCGAAGGAGTGCATCCCCGTGCTGCCGTAGGGGAAGTTCCACCCCGAAATGCCGGTATTGGAA
This sequence comes from Prevotellaceae bacterium UBA6858, assembly GCA_002451695.1. Lineage (GTDB taxonomy): Bacteria > Bacteroidota > Bacteroidia > Bacteroidales > Bacteroidaceae > UBA6398. Next base: position 8,047 of record DKDC01000027.1, read on the forward strand.
TCCTGCAAGCCCCCTTGGGCGAGCGGCACTACGTTGCCCTTTTTATAATAAGGTATGCCGGTGAGCGTTTTCTTCACGCAGCGCGCCCCGGAACTGAATGCGTAGAGGCTGTAGTTGGGGAACTCCGGCTTCTTGCCGCGATACACCGCCATATACCAAAGCCCGGACGAAGCGTCATACTCCAAATTCTGCACGCCCCAGTCGGTGCTGCCGGTATATACAAAGTAGCGTCCCGCAGGTTTTGACGGGCCTTTGAACTGCGGGTTGTCCTGCGAAAGAGGTTTGGCGAACTTGCGGCACTTCGCCAAGTCGTATTGCAGAAGCACCTGATAGTCGTTGTCGCTGCGGCTCTTGTCGCCGTAAACGCCATACGCCACGGTGAGGAAGTGCTTTCCCGAGGTTTTTCCGATGCGCGGGCCGAACGACAATCCGTCAATCCCGCTGCACGCAAAGCGGTGGCCGAGGGTCTTTCCGCCCACACTCACCTTCGCGGAATAGTCTTCGAGAACCGTGGGCAGCGGAATGGCGGTAACTACTCCGTCCCTTTCGCCGTCCATTCCCACGCGGGTTATTTTGTCAACGTCGAAAACCGCAACGTAGAAGTTATCCCGGAACTTTTTGTCGCTTCCCTCCTTGTTCAGGATGCCACGCCCTATCGCGTCGTCCTTGTATTCGAGCGAGCCGTACACCTTGCCGTCGGTTTCGTTGAAGTCGAGGCAGCCTAAGTGTCCCAGCAAGCCGGTAACAGTACCCACCAGGTTGCCGTCAAAGTCGTACTTCGCCAGCATTGTGGTGAACGAGCAATAAACCATGCGCTTTTTAGCGTCCACGGCGATGCCTTGCACGTGAAGCGTCTTGAAAGGCCCGCACTTTATTGCCAGGGGAAGGTCGGAAACCTGCACTTGGGCGGAAAGCTGATTACAGGGGACGAGCTGCGCCAACGCCAAAAGCATTGCCAGCATACAGAAACGGTATCTCGTTTTCATGGCTTTTTAATTTTCAAGGTGCTAATTTACGTTTTTTATGCCGTTCGGGCAGATGTTTTTCCAATCTATTTCTTTTATCACAATCATTTCGGGTATGCATTGCAGTTTTTGCGAAGAAAAAGCCCGCAAAATTTGGCTGTTTGAAATAATCCCCTTACTTTTGCACCGCATTTCGCAAAAAGCAGCACATGGGTAGGTGCTGCACGGCTAGCTCCCTCTGAATCCTCCAGGGCGTGATTGCAGCAAAGGTAGGCTGGTTGTAGCGGCGCGATGCAGTGAGCTTACCCACCCGCCTCTTTAGCTCAGTTGGCCAGAGCACGTGATTTGTAATCTCGGGGTCGTTGGTTCGAATCCGACAAGAGGCTCAAAACAAAGGCGAGGCGCATCAGGATGCCAGCCGCAATGCAAACAGCACAAACCGCAACTTAGGCAAGACAAACCAAGTTGCGGTTTTTCCTTTTTTGATGCCACAGGGGGCGGAATGCCCGGATTTTCCACAACCCTCTGGTTTCCAAAGAATTGTCCTTGTTTCAAAGAAAGTATATAAGTTTTTGTTTTCCAGAACTTTGCAACGGCGAAAATTATGTCCGATGCAGGAAAAATTATATCAGACATAATTCAAACTACATCAGACATAGTTTTTCCCATGTCCCATGCAGTTTCCTGGGTGTCTGGGGAGAAATAACCGGCCGAGGGTTTGCGCCAATTGCAGGGGCGTATGGCATGCCAGCGCACGAACCACACCGCGAGCCGTTGCCAAAACAAAAACCGCAGCTTGGGCGGGAATGCCCAAACTGCGGTTTGCAGGAGGGAACGGCGGCATCATGCGCCACACACTCCCTATTGCGCTGACGTTGCGGGGAATGCCCCTCAAATCAAGCCTCGAACTCGGGCTTTTCGTCCTCCTCTTGCTTGGCTTTCTTTGTTGCGGCAGCCTTGCGTACCGTTGTCTTGCGTGCCTTGCGCTTCGGCTTCTCCTCCTCAACCTTGGGAGTTTCCACACCTGCAAGTTCGGGGTCGATGAGGATGCGCCCGCAATATTCGCAGACAATCACCTTTTTGCGCATACGGATGTCAATCTGGCGCTGGGGCGGGACCTTGTTGAAGCATCCGCCGCACGAGTCGCGCTGCACGTAAACAATGCCCAAGCCGTTGCGGCTGTTCTTGCGTATGCGCTTGAAGGCGTTCAAAAGGCGCGGCTCTATGGTCTCCTCTACGTCGAGAGCCTTTGAGCGGAGGTCGTCTTCCTGCGCCTTTGTCTCGGCAACAATTCCGTCGAGTTCCGACTTCTTGTGCTTCAGGTTGTCCTCTAGTTCCTCTATCTGCGCGTTGTTCCTGGCGATGTCCTCCTTGAGTTCCTCAACCTTCGCGCCAGCCTGACCTATCTTTTTCTGCGCCAGCTCTATTTCGAGCGACTGGAACTCAATCTCCTTGCTCAGCGTGTCGTATTCGCGGTTGTTGCGCACGTGGTCGATCTGCTCCTTGTAGCGGTCTATCGACGTTTGGGATTTCTCTATCCCCCCGCGCAGCGCGGCAATGTTCTTTTTGTGCGAAGCTATTTCGTCTTCAATTTTCTGATTGCGGGTGCGAAGCCGGCTTATCTCGTCCTCTATGTCCTGCACCTCAAGCGGAAGCTCCCCCCGAAGGCTTTTAATCTTGTCGATTTCCGACATGAGCGTCTGCAGCTTGTAAAGGGCGCTGAGCTTCTCCTCCACTGTCATTTCGTTGGAGTCCTTGTTCACTTCTTTAATCATTGTTCAAAGATATTTTATTGGATTTGTTTCTGTTTCGGTTGTGTCCACGCGCAATGCGGGAAATTCCGCCTTTATTGTGCCGCAGAAAATCTCCGTCGTGAACTTTTCCGTCTGGTAATGCCCCGCCACGGCAATTTGTATCTCGTCCTCGTGTCCGAACCAGTCGTGGTAGTGCATCTCTCCCGTGAGGAACGCATCACAGCCGGCGGCAACGGCGTTTTGCAGGAGGAAAGCCCCCGCGCCGCCGCATATTCCCACCTTGGAAATGCCGTGGTCGAAACTGCAACTGTTGTGCATCAGACTTTCCACACCAAACACGTCTTTTACCTTTTGCAGAAACTCCGCCGTGCCAAGCGGTTGCGGAAGAACGGCGACAACCCCGCTGCCGCTTTCGGCATCCTTGGGCTGGAGAAAGCACTCCACCGCCGCGCCGAGCTTTTCGGCAATCTTGTAGTTCACCCCGCCCCGGGCATTGTCGAGGTTGGTGTGGGCGGCATACACGGCTATGCGGTTTTCAATCGCCTTTACAACGCAGCGTTCCGCCGTGTTGCGCCCGGCGATGCACTTCAGCCCGTGGAAAAGCAGCGGGTGGTGCGCCACAATGAGGTTCGCCCCGCAGGCAACGGCTTCGTCCACCACAGCCTCGGTTACGTCCAAACACAATAAGACCCCTGAAACTTCCGCCTCCGTTTGTCCAATCTGCAAGCCTGCATTGTCGAAGCCGTCTTGCAGCGGCAGAGGCGCGAAACGCTCAAGGGTCGCAATGACATCCTTTATCTTCACGCGGATATGTTTATTCCTTACCGATTGCAAAGGTAGCAATTAATTTTGGTTTGCCGCTCATTGGCGGGTATTTATGTAAACAAAAAAAGCTCCGCCCTCACCATCACGGCGAAAGCGGAGCGGAAAAATACACACAAACCTTGATTGTTCTACATTAAAATCAGCGCCAATTCCGGCACTTGCGGGCGTCAGAAGTCCCCGCCCATGCCGCCGGGTGCGCCGAAGTTTCCTTCGGGTCTTCCCTGCGGACCTCCGCCAAAGCCGCCGCGCCCATTAGCGCGGTTGTTCATTCCCGGCATCATCTGCGGTCGCGGCATCACCACCTTGTATGCGTTTGCCGCGCCCAATTGTGCCTTGAACTTGGCGTAATACTCCTTGCGCAGTTGCAGTTCCTTTTCCTGCTTTTCAAACGATGCGTTCATCAGACTGTCAGCCTTCGCGTCGGTCATCGCGGCACGCTTGCCTTTCTCCCGCTTGCCGGCCTTGTCTGAGCCGCCATTTTCCCTTTTTCCTGCAAATGCCAGCTCAATCTCCTTGTTCTTGTACTCCTCGAACAGTTTCTTGAAGTCGGCGGCCTTGGAGTCGTCGAGCTTCATTTCCTCGACAAGCCTCCCAGCCTGTTTCGACACCATCGCCTTGCGCATTTCCTCGCGGTTTTGTCCGTTCTTGGCCTTTTCCTGAGCAAACGCCCCGCTGAGCGAGAACACCGAGAGTGCAAGCACTGCAAAAATAATCTTTTTCATGTTCACTTTGTCTGTTTGTTGTTAGTTTTTTCACCCCCATTTTCGGGGCTTTCGCAACTTAGACGGTGTAAAATAAGCGAAAGTTTAAGAGTTACGCCGCACATCCGCAGTAAAAATCGACCAAATGCAGTTTTTGGCAGACGAGCCGCACACGCCGTCCCTTTTTGCCATTGCTTATTTCCGCGCCTAAGAAATTTGTAGTAATTTTGCATTCAAACATAAAACCGTACCACCATGGCAAGGAAGACAGGCAAGGACCTGGTTACAATAGAGACCCTTCCGAAAAAGGAAATCGAGCACCTGCTTGAAATGACGGCAGAGTTCGAGGCTCACCCGAACCGCAACATTCTTAACGGCAAGGTTGTCGCCACGCTTTTCTTTGAGCCTTCAACGCGCACACGCCTCAGCTTTGAGACGGCAGCCGTGCGCCTCGGGGCGAAAGTCGTGGGATTCAACGATCCAAAGGTTACATCTACATCCAAGGGCGAGACGCTTAACGACACAATACAGATAGTGTCGAACTACGCTGACGTGATTGTGATGAGGCACTTCCTTGAGGGGGCGGCAACCTACGCCGCCGAAGTTTCGCGCCGCCCGATACTGAATGCTGGCGACGGCGCGAACCAGCATCCCTCACAAACCATGCTCGACCTCTATTCCATAAAAAAAACACAAGGCACGCTCGACGGACTGAAGGTTTACCTTGTTGGCGACCTCAAATACGGGCGCACGGTGCACTCGCTGCTGATGGCCATGAGGCACTTCAAGTCAACTTTCCACTTCATAGCCCCGAAAGTGCTTGAGATGCCGGAGGAATACAAGGTGTTCTGCAAGGAAAACAACATAGAGTACACCGAGACTTCGGAGTTCAACGAAAACGTGATCGCCGACGCAGACATTTTATATATGACCCGCGTGCAGCGCGAACGCTTCACCGACCTAATGGAATACGAGCGCGTGAAAAATGTGTACATCCTGCGCCGCGAAATGCTGCGCAAGTGCAAAAAGACGATGAAGATACTCCACCCGCTGCCGCGAGTGAACGAAATTGCGCCCGATGTTGACGACGACCCGCACGCATATTATTTCCAGCAGGCCCAAAACGGGCTTTACACCCGCGAAGCGCTTATATGCCGCTCGCTCGGTTTTACGCTCGACGACATACGCAACGACAAGACAATCCTAATGTGAACCCAAAGAACGCAACATCATGGGAAAGACAACAAACAAGCAGGAAATAATGGTCCCCGCGCTCAGAAACGGGACTGTAATAGACCACATACCCTCGGACAAGCTGTTTCAGGTAATGTCGCTCCTGCACCTCGACACCCTGAAAAGCGAAATGATATTCGGGTACAACGTTGGCAGCCTTAAGATGAAGGGCGGCAAAAGCATCATAAAGGTGAGCGACCGCTACTTCTCCGACCAGGAGCTTAACCAACTTTCGGTGATAGCCCCAAACGTTACCCTGAACGTGATTAAGGAATACGAGGTGTGCGAAAAGCGGCAGGTGGTGATGCCCGATGAGCTTCACGGCATAGTGAAATGCGCAAACCCGAAGTGCATCACAAACCACGAGCCCATGACCACGAGGTTCAAGGTCATAGACAAGGAAAAGGGGAACATACGCTGCCACTACTGCGAAAAGGAGCAGACAATCGACCCCGGCAAGCTAATAAAATAAGGACATACAGAAACGAAACAATAAACCGCAAAAGAAGAAATGAACAGAGATCCGGAGATTTTCAAGCTAATTGAAGCTGAACACCAACGCCAGCTCGAAGGAATGGAACTCATTGCCTCCGAAAATTTTGTAAGCCCCGAAGTAATGGAAGCCATGGGGTCTTACCTCACAAACAAATACGCCGAGGGGTATCCCGGGCACAGATACTACGGAGGCTGCCAGGTTGTTGACCAAGTGGAAACCCTCGCGATAGAAAGGGTGAAGAAACTCTTCGGTGCGGAATACGCTAACGTGCAGCCCCACTCGGGCGCACAGGCCAACGCCGCAGTATTGCTCGCCGTGCTGAAACCGGGCGACACCTTCATGGGGCTGAACCTTGACCAGGGCGGACACCTCTCACACGGCTCGAAAGTGAACACGTCGGGCGTGCTCTACAACCCGGTAGGATACAACATCAACCCGGAAACCGGGCGCGTTGACTACGACGACATGGAGAAAAAGGCACACGAGTGCAAGCCCAAGCTGATTATCGGCGGCGGCTCGGCATACTCCCGCGACTGGGACTACAAGCGTATGCGCGAAATCGCCGACTCGGTTGGCGCGCTGCTGATGATTGACATGGCGCACCCCGCAGGGCTTATAGCCGCCCGCCTGCTCAACAACCCTCTCGAATACGCCCACATCGTAACCTCCACCACCCACAAGACCCTCCGCGGCCCGCGTGGCGGAATCATACTTCTCGGCAAGGACTTCGAGAATCCGTGGGGACTTACTACGAAGAAAGGCGAAGTGAAGATGATGAGCACACTACTCAACAGCGCAGTGTTCCCCGGCATACAGGGCGGCCCTCTCGAACACGTCATCGCCGCAAAGGCTGTCGCGTTCAATGAGAACCTGCAGCCCGGGTTCACGGAATACGCAAAGCAGGTGAAGAAGAACGCCGCACGCCTTGCGGACCAGCTAATCCAGAAAGGCTTCAACATCGTGAGCGGCGGAACTGACAACCACTCCATGCTCGTTGACCTGCGCTCCAAATATCCCGACCTCACCGGCAAGGTGGCTGAAAACGCCCTTGTCGCTGCAAACATCACCGTAAACAAGAACATGGTGCCCTACGACACGCGCAGCGCGTTCCAGACTTCGGGAATACGCCTCGGAACCCCCGCAATAACCACACGCGGCGCAAAGGAGGACATGATGGATCTCATTGCCGACCTCATAGAGGAAGTGCTCAACGCCCCCGAAGACACAAAGGTCATCGAAAGCGTGAAGGCCAAGGTTGTGGAAACGATGAAGAACTACCCCCTCTTTGCCTACTAAAAAGGGAAACGGACATAAGGGATGCCGCGCCTGTTGCAGGTGCGGCATTATTTTTTACTTTTTCCGCAAAAAAAGCGCGATGTGTTGTAGTTTTGGCACACACTCTTGCGTTTATATGGTAAAATCACAACAACAAAAGCAATGGACTACAAACAAAAACGCTTTGAGCAGATGGTGAGGCAGAACAAAGGCACTATCTACACCGTATGCTATATGTTCTCACACGACAGGGACGAGGTGGCGGACCTGTTCCAGGAAACACTCATCCACCTGTGGAAAGGAATGCCCGATTTTGACGCCGAAAGCAACATAAAAGGCTGGATATACCGCGTGGCGTTGAACACGTGCATATCGCTCGACCGCAAAAAGCGCAGCCGCCCCACCGTGCCGCTTACAATGGACATCGACCTCTTCGACGCGAAAGGCGAAAGGGAACGCCAGGTGGAAATGCTCCACAGGCGCATAGCCCGCCTCCAGCCGTTCGACCGCGCCGTTGTGCTGCTGTGGCTCGAGGACATGAGCTACGAGGAGATAGGCCTGATACTCGGCATCTCGGCAAAGAACGTGTCGGTGCGCCTCACGAGAATACGCGAAAAACTTAAACAAATGCCCAACGATTAACTTATACGCTATAATTATGGAAGCAACCTATTCACACGAAATGGAACAAATGCGCAGCGAAATGTGCGAGCTGAAGTCCCTGCTCAGGGAACAGGAGATTGTGAACGAAAAACTGATGCGCCGCGCCATGAACGCAAGCTACGGCAAGGAGAGGAAAAACATACGCCTCTGCATCATCATGGCAGCCCTGGCCATACCGCTGTTCTGCGCATTGCGTCCGCACCTCGGTCTCCCCTTATGGTTCACCGTCATCACCATTATCTTCTTCCTGTCCGCAATGGCGGCCTCGTTGTTCTCGCTGAAACGCTACGTCTCCGAGAACCTGCTCAACGGCAACCTGCTCACCGTGGCTGAGAAAATAGTGAAATACAAACGCTTCGGAGACAACTGGCTGAAATTCTCCGTTCCGTTCCTCGTCTTTTGGCTCACCGGCTTTTTCCACTTCGCCACCAGAGGCGCACGCCCCGACTTTGCCGGCGGACTTGTTGCCGGAGGCCTCACGGGAGGTGTCATCGCCACAGTCATGGGGATAATAAACTACAGGCAGTCCAAAAAACGCCTCAACGGAATACTGAAGCAGATTGACGAAATGAAAGATTAAAATACACCCTCCCCGAAAACACACAAAAAGCCACTGTCCCGTTTCCGGCAAAGCATATTCACCATTGCGCCGGGAACGGGATTTTTTAATGCCCGTGCAATGCGGTTCATGCGGTAACGTACAGGGCGTATGCAATACGCCCCTACAAATGACGCAAAGCCAATACCGTTAAAATTATATTTGATGTAGGAAAAACTACATAGGA
>DKDC01000027.1:16780-33654 GCA_002451695.1 Prevotellaceae bacterium UBA6858
AATTATGTCTGATATAATTCAAATTACATCAGACCTTTTTTACGCCATATACAATCCTCTGAAAGACAAATGCTTATTCATTTCTCCTATAAAGCAAACAATTCTATATAAATCAACAAGTTGCGTAAAAGCCACAGATTAATCCCCCAGCAAGTCGGGACGCAGCCTTTTAGTGCGCTCGAGCGACTGGCTTATCTCCCACTCCTTTATTTTGGCATCGTGCCCGCTCAGCAGTATGCCTGGCACTTTCCACCCCTTGTAGTCTGCGGGGCGCGTGTAAACCGGCGCGGCGAGCAGATTGTCCTGAAACGAGTCGGAAAGTGCGCTCTGCTCGTCGCTCAGCACCCCGGGCACGAGCCGCGTTATGGCATCCGCCATTGCCGCAGCGGCAATCTCCCCGCCCGTAAGCACAAAGTCGCCCATGCTCACCTCTTTGGTTACAAGGTGTTCGCGCACACGGTAGTCCACCCCCTTGTAATGCCCGCAGAGTATTATAATGTTCTTGAGCATTGACAGGTCGTTCGCCATTTTCTGGTCAAACTGCTCCCCGTCGGGCGTGGTGAAAATTATCTCGTCGTAGTGGCGTTCGCTTTTCAGCCTGGATATGCACGCGTCTATCGGCTGACACTTCATCACCATTCCCGCAAAGCCGCCGAAAGGATAATCGTCAACCCTGCGGTGCTTGTCCTCGGTGTAGTCGCGCAGGTTGTGGACGTGGATTTCCACAAGCCCCTTTTTCTGTGCGCGGGCAAGTATCGACAAGTTTACAAATCCCTCGAGCATTTCGGGCAGAACGGTTATAATGTCTATTCTCATCGGAAGCATGTTTGTAGTCCCTGCAAAGTTAATGAAAATACCCTTGCCCCACAGGTCATTTGAACTCCACGTTCTTCACGTTGGGGCCGAGCAGGAAATGGGGGTCGGACAGCGAGGAAACCTTCCTGCCCTCAATGTTCACGTTGTCGAACACCACGCCGTCAACGCTCTTTGCCGGAGTTCCCTCCTTGTCCCAGCCGTAAATGTGGATTTGGTTCGCGATCGAACTGCCGCTGTTGTTGTACGAGTTTATGTTCTGGTATTTTATGTTTTGCATTCCGCCGGGGGTGGTCTGGTCGCCGGGCAAAGCCCCGAACCAGAACGAAGGTTGGAAGCCCGCCGCAATGAGACGCTCGCAATGGTAAACATCTATGTTCTCGTATGAAATGTTGCGGTAATACGTGCCGTGTATGCTGCATATCGTCATTGCGGCGCGCTCATCGAGCACCGTGTGATAGTCAGGGTCGTCATAGCTGAACAATATGCTGCTGTTCATGAAGCGAATGTTCTCGTAGAGGCTGCAATGGTTTTCCGCGCCGATGCCCATGGCGCAGTTGCAGTCGTTCCAAAGCTGCATTCCGCAGAATGTGATGTTGCGCGTTGGGGGACACTCCGCCGGTTTGCGCGAGTCAAGCCCCTTTATGGCTATTGCGTCGTCGTTTGCGCGTATGAACGTGTTTAGGAAGGCGCATTGCTGGCTGTTCACAATGTCAAGCCCGTCGGTTGAGGCGTATCTCGTGGAAAGTATCTTCACTCCTTTGAACTCCACGTTCTGGCAGTGGTTAATCACAACCTGCCAAACTCCCGGGCGGTGGCAGTGGAAAAGCACGCCCTCCACGTCCGCGCCCTTGCAGTTGTTTGCTTCGAAAATCACACGCGGGTTCTTTGTGTCGTTATACACCATGCCCCGGCCGTAAACCTTTGTACCCTTGCTCGTGCCCCAAAGTCCTATGCGCCCGTAAAGCACCGCGCCGCCGGCAATGTAAACCCTCCAGCCGTCGTCAAGGACAAGCATGTCCTTGTCCTTGAAAATCTTCTTCAGGTCGTGAAAGCCCGGCCCGAAATAGTGCAGCTTCATGTCCTCATAGCGGTGATAGCCCTTGCGGTCGGGAACAAGCGGGGCTTTTGCGTCAACGCTGTTGCAGAAAAGGTGAAGCGCGTCCTTTTTCGGCTCGCCGTTCACGAGCACTGTGATATTCTGGTCGGCGCGGGCGGTCTTTATCTCAATTGTCCTGCCGCCCTTTTTCTTCACCGACAGGAGGTCGAGCTGCCTTATGGGGAGCACCTCGTAGCTTTTCAGTTCCTTGGCGTATGTGATGCGTATTGTGATTTCCTTGCCATTCTTAAACTCGAAGCTGCCGAAGTTCACAAGCCCGCCCCAATGGCTGCGGTCGTTGTAAAGCCCCACTTTCCTGCCGTTCACCGTAACCTTGAACGTGGGTTCTGCCTCCATGGGGAACTCCTTTGCCACCGCGTGGGTTATAAGTGAACTGTCGGGGGCGGTGTAGTCCTCGCCGTATGTTGCCGCATTGCGTGCGGAAGCCGAAAATGCAGACACCGCCGCCAAAAGCGGCATTGCCGTCCTGATGATGTTTGAGATGATTTTGCCTGTAAGTGTCATTGTTACCGTTTTCATGGTGTAAATTTAGCCTTTTCCGCGCAAACGCCGCCGCATTTCCGCCGCAAAAGCAGGCACGCGCCCCAAAAACGCACGCGGAATGCGCACAATTTTAATGTTTGCCTGATAAATCCGGCTTTAGTCTGCGAAAATGTATAACTTTGTACGAAACATAACATACTATAAGCAGAAAGACATGAAAACATATCTTGTTACAGGAGCCGCCGGGTTCATCGGCGCAAACTTCATCAAGTATATGCTGCGCAAGCACGGCGACATAAAAATCGTGGTGCTCGACGCGCTGACATACGCCGGAAACCTCGGCACGATAAAGGACGACATCGACAACGGGCGGTGCTTCTTCGTGCGCGGCGACATTTGCGACCGCGCCCTCGTTGAGAAACTTTTTGCGGAACACAACTTTGACGTTGTGGTGAACTTCGCAGCCGAAAGCCACGTTGACCGAAGCATAGAAAACCCGCAGATTTTCCTCACCACCAACATTCTCGGCACGCAGAACCTTATGGACTGCGCACGCAAGGCGTGGAACACCGGCAAGGACGCGGGCGGATACCCCACATGGCGCAAGGGGGTGCGCTTCCACCAGGTTTCAACCGACGAGGTTTACGGCGCACTCGGCGCGGAGGGCTTCTTCCGTGAGGAAACCCCGCTCTCGCCCCACAGCCCCTACAGCGCGTCGAAGGCAAGCGCAGACTTCATCGTGGGCGCATACCGCGACACATACCACTTCCCCGTGAGCATCACGCGCTGCTCGAACAACTACGGCCCATACCAGTTCCCCGAAAAGCTGATACCGCTAATCATCAACAACATCCTCGAGGGCAAGAAGCTCCCCGTATATGGCAAGGGGCTGAACGTGCGCGACTGGCTGTATGTTGACGACCATTGCAAGGCGATAGACCTCGTGATTGACAACGCGCCCGACGGCAGCATCTACAACGTGGGCGGGCACAACGAGCAAAAGAACATCGACATAGTGCGCCTGATTATCGACATCATACGCCGCACAATGGAGCAGCGTCCCGAGTTCCGCAGCCTGCTCGTGAAAAGTGATGACCTTTCGTGGATTAACTACGACCTGATTACATACGTAACCGACCGTCTGGGACACGACCTGCGCTATGCCATCGACCCCGAAAAGATTAAGAAAGACCTCGGCTGGTATCCCGAAACCACTTTCGCAGTGGGAATTGAGAAAACCGTGCTGTGGAATCTCGAAAACCGCAAATGGATTGGCGAGGTTACTTCGGGCGACTACCAGAAGTATTACGAGCGTATGTACGGCAACCGCTGAACATTGCAGACACCGCATAAAACAAAAAGTAAGGCTCTTCGCCTTACTTTTTTGTTATCCCATTTTTGCGCACAAGCACAACCTTTCTATAAGCCACTGGTTTACAAAATATTAAGCATTCCCCAAAGTAACCATATAAGTTCTTGTTTTTCAAAGACTTGAAAAAACGGAAAAAAGGTCTGATGTAGTTTCAATTATATCAGACATAATTTTTTCTACGTCCTATGTAGTTTTTCCTACATCAAATATAATTTTAGCGGTATTGGTTTTGCGCCGTTTGTAGGGGCGTATTGCATACGCCCTGTACGATGCCGCATAAACCGCACCGCAAACCGCCATACCAAATTGCATAATCGGCGCAATTCAGAGCGTATGCAATACGCCCATACGGAGTTGCAATTCATTGGTTGATTGGATGCCGGGCGCTTCCTCACGGCATATTTCCACAAAAACAAAAGAAGCGAGGCGCAAACCTCATTTCTTGTCTTTCCATTCCATTATCTTCATTCTTCCCTGCGGCCATTCGTTGCACTGTATGTACATCTTGTCCTGGAAAAAGTCGCAGTCCTCGAACTCATAAGGCACTTCCGCCTGCATATTCACCGTGCTGACCATTCTGTGGTTCTTCAAGTCCCACGAATATATAACGCTCGGGAATTGCTGTGAACCCACACCCGTGGGCATTACGAGACAGTTGCCGGCAATAACGCCGCCCTGCCCTATCTGTACGTGGGGGAACGATTTGTCGTAGTCCTGAATGAGATAGTTCTCCAATATGTCCTCCTTTTTCAATATCACGACCCTGCCCTCTTTGAGCTTGGGGAGTTTGAACACCATTATGCGGAAATTGTTCTTGGGGTCGGTGTTGTTTATGGTGTTGCCGAAGCCTACCAGACGCTTGCGCTTTTTGTCTATCGCCCACTGCACAGCCCAGCCATAGTATTCGTCGTGGTTGTCGAGCACTATGGTCTGCACAAGCTCCGCCTTGCCCTCGGGCAAAATCCTCTCCACAAAACAGGCGTCGGTCAGGTTCCTCTCCTTGTCTGTCTTGGTCTGCGAAACATACAGCAGCGGGAACACATCGCCCTTTTGGTATTTCTCCACGCCGAAGTTGGCAACGTTGGCGTGGTTGTACTTCGAATTGCTTCCGAGCGGGAATGTGCTTAGTCTAACGAACGTGCCGTCGGGGTGAACCTTGTAGAGCGAGGCAAAGCCGCCGTTATAAAGTCCAACCATATAGCCCTTGTGTATGGCGAAGCCCTGAAAACTCTCCTCAACACCCTTTTTCAAAGCTCCGCCGTCCTTGAGCGTATAACCCGCGAGGTCGAACACCCCGCCCTTTGTCTTTTGCGCAGAAACATTGCCGCCCATGCCAAATGCAAGAACAAGCGACAGTGCGCCGATTACCGTCCTTTTCATCATGATATGTTTTATGCACTTGCGAATTTAGCAAAATAATTTGACTACCTTTGCATAAACCAACAAAGCATTCGGGATGAAACACCTTTTTGCACTCATTCTTGTGTTTGCCGCAGCCAACTGCCGTGCGGCAACGCAGCCCGACGACACCACGGGCATAAATTCCGCCACGGCAGTAACCGTTGTGAGCGACACAATAATTGATGACACGGCGGACTACGTTGTCTCCACCCACATCCCCAAGGGATTTGTCAAGATGCTCGACAATTTTGCCGATGAGACGGAAAGCGGATTCCTGTTTCCGTCGCTGAAATGGATATTCCCCATGATAGGGATAGCCGGGGCGGGAATGACTTTGGTGTTCATCCTTATAATACTTTTCCCGCTGCTCATCGCCGCCCTGCTTGTGTGGTATGTTTTGCGCAACCGCCGCAAGGCGCGCAACGAGGACCTGCACCGGCATACCGCAGCCGCCGCCCCCGGTGAAGGCACACAGGAAAACGGCGAAACAAAACGGCAGACGGAAAAACGGCACTGCCTGCACCGCCGCGACAACGCCATACGCAACATCTGCATAGGCGGCGGAGTTACGGCGTTCTCGCTGCTCACGGGACTCACGATTATCGCCTTGGGCGGAATTGTGGTTCTGTGCATAGGCATCAGCGACTACATGATATACCGCAACCACCGCGACAACGAAATGTAAAAACGAAAACCAACATGAAACAATATCTCGACCTCCTCGACCGCATCCTCACCGAAGGCACACGCAAGGACGACCGCACAGGCACAGGAACAATAAGCGTGTTCGGCAACCAGATGCGCTTTGACCTTGCCAAAGGCTTCCCGCTTCTCACCACAAAAAAGCTGCACCTGAAATCAATAATATACGAACTGCTGTGGTTCCTGCGCGGAGACACAAACGTGAAATACCTCCACGACCACAATGTCTCCATTTGGGACGAATGGGCAGACGAAAACGGCGGCCTCGGACACATATACGGCTACCAGTGGCGCAAATGGCACGACTACAACGGCGGCACGATAGACCAGATTTCAAACGCCGTTGAAATGATAAAGCACTCGCCCGACTCGCGCCGCATAATAGTAAGCGCGTGGAACGTTGCCGACCTCGACAAAATGAACCTGCCGCCTTGCCACATACTGTTCCAATACTACGTGGCGGGAGGGCGTCTGAGTTTGCAGCTATACCAGCGAAGCGCAGACACATTCCTGGGAGTTCCGTTCAACATCGCGTCCTATTCGCTCCTGCTGATGATGACGGCGCAAGTTACTGGGCTTGAACCGGGCGACTTTGTTTACACCACAGGCGACACCCACCTTTACCTGAACCACATTGAGCAGGCAAAGCTCCAGCTCTCGCGCGAGCCGCGCCCGCTCCCCACAATGCGGCTTAACCCGGAGGTGAAAAACATCTTCGACTTCAAGTTCGAGGACTTCGAACTCGAGAACTACAATCCCTGGCCGCACATAAAGGCCGCCGTATCGGTATGACAACATACCACCTGACGCACATCATATAATATATGCCCGAAATCACAATAATAGCAGCGGTGGCTGAAAACCGCGCAATAGGATACAAAAACAGACTAATCTACCGCCTGTCGGCAGACCTGAAACATTTCAGGCTTCTCACCACGGGCCACACGGTACTCATGGGGCGCAAAACCTTTGAGTCGCTGCCCAAGGGCGCACTGCCCAACCGCCGCAACATAGTCGTGAGCCGCACTGTCAGCCATTTCGAGGGCTGCGACGTTTACAGTTCCCTTGACGAGGCTCTGGAACATTGCGCCGAGGACGAGAAAGTGTTCGTAATAGGAGGCGCGTCTGTCTATGCCGAAGCCTGTCCGCTCGCCACGCGGCTTGAACTGACCTGCGTCAAAGCCACGCCGGAAAACGCCGATGTGTTTTTCCCCGAAACCGACTTCGGCGAATGGAACGAGACGGCACGCGAGCATCACGAAGCCGACGAGAAAAACGAAAAGCCGTTCGATTTCGTCAGCTTCACGCGAAAGCGCAACTGAACAATACGCACAAAGAATGAACACCGACATTCCTAAGGATTTTCTCGGCACGGCAAAATCGCTTTTCGGCAGCGAAAGCGCGGAGTTCCTCACATCGCTAAGCGGAGAGCCGACACTAAGCATTCACGCCAACCCCGGAAAAATACGAAAGGCTGGCGAAACATTCCCGGCAAGCGCACAAAAAGTGGGCTGGGCTTCAAACGGCTTCTACCTCGCGAGCCGCCCGCGCTTCACCTTTGACCCGCTGATGCACGCCGGGGCTTACTACGTGGAAGAACCGTCGTCTATGTTCGTTGAGTGCGCCCTAAGCCACGTTCTGAAAAACATGGAAATAAACCGCGCCCTCGACCTTTGCGCCGCCCCTGGCGGAAAAAGCATCATGCTGCGCAGCACAATGCCGGGCGGGCTTCTCGTAGCAAACGAACCGCTTCCCAAACGTGCGGCGGTGCTGGCAGAAAACCTGGCAAAGTGGGGAAATCCCGACGTAGTGGTTACGTCAAACTTTCCCGAGGACTTTGAAGGGCTGGACGGCTTCTTCGACCTTATTTCCACAGACGTTCCGTGTTCGGGCGAGGGAATGTTCCGCAAGGACGAGGCGGCGCGTTCGGAATGGAGCCTGAAAAATGTGGAGAACTGCGTGGAGAGGCAGCGCGGCATCCTGCGCAGCATCTGGCCCGCGCTTCGCAAGGGCGGATGCCTTATATACAGCACCTGCACCTTCAACCGCCACGAGGACGAGGACAACGTATGTTTCACCGCCAAAGAGCTTGGCGCGGAAATCATCGGCCTTGCCACGGATGACAACTGGCGCATTTGCGGCGACACCACAGGGCGTAATTTGCCGGTGTACCACTTTTTCCCCCACAAAGCACGCGGCGAAGGCTTTTTCCTCGCGCTGCTGAAAAAGACCGCCGACACACCGTCCCCTGAAAGGCGCGTCGCGAAAAGGACAGCGCAAACGGTGCGTCCCGGAGAGTACGCGGAATGGATTGGCAACCGCGAAGATTTCAACTTTTACAACACCAGAGACGGCATAACCGCCCTGCGCAAAAAGTTTGCAGACGACTACGCCGCCATATCGCAAAACCTGAACGTGGTAAGCGCGGGCGTGCGGGTTTGCACAGAAAAACCTGCAAAATCCTCCGTATCCGCACGAAAACCGAAAAAGCAATACATTCCCGCCCCCGCACTTGCATTCAGCACGTGCCTTGCCGGCGGGGCGTTCCCCGACGTGAGCCTTGAATACGCCGATGCCATAAAATACCTTCGCGGCGAAAGCCTCGCGCTGCAAGTTGCCGCACCACGCGGCTGGGTTACGGTTTCATACCGAAACCTTCCGCTCGGCTTTGCAAACAATGTAGGCTCGCGCCTCAACAACGCCTATCCTGCCGCATGGCGCATACGCAGCACATACGCCCCTGCAGAAGCCCCCGAACTCGCTTTCTGACCGCCACGCATACGGCAGCCTTTCATTCGTTCCTGCTCCTGAGCCTGTCCAGCTCCAACCCGAACTTTCGGTGGGCAAAGAAGAAATGCCCGAGAATGTAAGCGAAAAAAGAGTCTATGTCCGGTATTTCCGGGACAAGCGGAATGCTTATGCAACTGTGTATGTGCATGAGCCTCTTGCCGTCTTTCTCTTCCTCGTCGCAGGTGTAGCACAACACAGTCAGCAGATGCCAGTTCATTTCGTTCACTGCGCGGCGATACCTTGAAAGCTCGTCTATATCGCTCATGTCAACTTCCTCCCACCCATAGTCCCAAATATGTATGAACATGGAGTCGTCAACCGCGTTTATTGTAAAAAACTCATTTTGGTACTTGAAAACAATGTCATCGTTCCTGTCATTTTCCACCAGATTGCAGTTAAGGCGTTTCAGCGCCTCAAAGCACAAATCCCGCGTATGCAAATCCTTCGCCCCATCATCTGCCGCCACTTCCTTTTCCCGCTTGCCGCCTTTTCTCCGGGAAAGCAATTTATAACCGGCAAATATCATGAGAGCCAAAGCCAAAATCAAAGCCGCCACTATGAGAACCACTTTCATTGCATTGTATTTATTGCTGTTTGTTAGTGTTGTTTGCCCTCAACTGTTCGAGCCGCTGCGCAAACTCCTTGTGGGAATACAGTAAAGTCGATATATGGTCAATAAAGTAGGACTTTATTTCAGGAATTTCCGGCATCAGCAAAAATTTTATGCAACTCGCCATATACATCCTGTTGGCATCATTGAAGCCATAAACGTAGAACAGGTTTGAAGACAGCTTCTTGCCGTTAAACTCGTTTATCAGCCGCCGGCATCCTGACATCCCGTCAATGTCATCCGCGTCAATGTCGCCCCAATTCCAGTCCCAAATTTTCACAAACAAGGATTCGTTGCTCGTGTTTATAAAAAGCGAGAAATCCTCATCAAACGGAACAACAATTTCATCCTCCTCGTTTATCTCAAAACTGAACTCCGAACGTTTCAGCAGCTCTATGCACAAATCCCTTGTCCCCTGCTTTTCCAGACTTTTGTCGTATTTCGGGCCGCATTCGTTTTCCTTTTCCGCCACGTCCTCTTCCGGCCTCCTCCTTCTTGTCGAAAAGAAAGCCTCGCACGCATTATATATTGTTGCTATTCTTACTACTATTGCCGTGATTATTGTTTTCATAAAGTTTTGTGAGTTCCCTGCAACAAAGATACGAGTTATCTCCTTTGCCCCAAAACTTTTCCCGATAATGTTTTATTATAAAAAAACTATATCGGACGCAGGAAAAACTATGTCTGATGTAATTTTTCCTACATCAGACATAATTCAAACTACATCAGACCTTTTTTGCGCCGTCGCAAACCTCTGGGAAACAAAACATTACATTGCACCCTTCGAAATTAGGCAAAATACTATTAGTCAGTACATTGCATCTTTTTACGACTTTTGCGGTCTGCGTCTGGGGAAAGCAGTATGTCTTGCAATGCGGCGGACGGCGTTTTTTTCTTGGCGCATCATTTCATGAACACGAAATAAACCGCCGCCACGAGGCACACGAAAGCCGCGATGTGGTTCCAGTGGAGGCTTTGCCCTTGGAAAAGGATGTTTGCCACAACGGCGAATACCACAAGGCTCACGCATTCCTGTATCACCTTGAGCTGCACGAGCGAGAACGGGCCGCCGTTGCCGTCGAAGCCGATGCGGTTGGCGGGTACTTGGCAGCAGTATTCAAAAAAGGCTATCCCCCATGAAAACGCTATGACCCCTATCAGCGGCCAACGGCTGCTGACGCCTGTCTGCTGCAACTTAAGGTGTCCGTACCACGCAAGTGTCATGAAAACATTGCTCAGCAGCAGGAGCAATAATGTGTAAATTCCGTTCATGATGCCATATTTCCGATTTATCACAAAAATCAGGGTCCCGGCATTGCGGAACCCTGACCGTTTGTATGTTAGTCTGTAAATTTATGTTTGCGTCAGTTGTTGAAATAGGGAGCGTCTGATGTCTTGGATGCCACTCCGCCCTCCATGTATGGCCAGCCGTTGTCCCACTTCACCTGGTCGAGGAACACGCAGCGTCCCTTGTCGGCCTCCTCTTTGAGGTAGCCGTGGTATATAATCCACGTCTGCCCCTTGTCGTCCTCAACAAACTCGGCGTTGTGTCCCGGACCGGCAACGAAAGAGTCGCTTTTCAGCATGGTTTCAGCCTGGTTGTTGAGCATTGTGCCGCCCGACTTGTTCACGTAAGGCCCGAAGAGGCTCTTCGAACGTCCGTAAACCACGTGGTAGGTGCTGCCCGCCCCCTCGCAGCATGAGCCGGCGGAACCGAACAGGTAGTAGTAGCCGTCCTTCTTGTATATGTAGGACGCTTCCATAAGCCCCCCGGCAATCTGCCGCTTTGTAGCCCCGGGCATAACGCGCAGCCCGTCGTCGGTGAGCTGCACGATGTATATTCCGCGAAACGAACCCCACACAAGGTACTTCTTGCCGTTGTCCTCGATATAGAACTGGTCGATGGAGTTGTTCACGCCGATTGTCTCGCTCGTGAACATTGCGCCACGGTCAACAAACGGGCCTTCGGGACGCTCGGATGTTGCCACGCCAACGCCGCTCTTGTTTTCCACGCCCCACACGCCTATTGCGTAGTAGAGCACGTATTGCCCGTTAATGTAGTTAATGTCGGGCGCCCACATCATGGCGTTCACGGTGTTGCCGCTGCTGTTTTTGTAGCCCACATAGGGGGTTACGGTTCGCGGGCGCGTGGCTTCGGAGAACGCCGTGCCTACAAATGTCCAGTCAATAAGGTTGCGCGAACGGTAGATTGGCATATTGCGCGTGTCCTCTGTGCCGTAAAGATAGAAATAACCGTCATCCGCCTTTATTATAGTCGGGTCGGGAATCGACTGCTTTATTATCGGGTTGGTGAATGTCAGTCTCTTGGCGTTGTTCTCGGCAGACGATGTGAGCGTCCCGACCAATGCCATTACGACTGCAAAAAATATCTTTCTCATGTTCCTTTGGATTGGGGTAGTTTTCTGTTTTTACTTTTTCTTCGACTTTTTGAAATACGGCGCGGGGGCGTTCTTTGCCGGCACTCCGCCGTCAACATAAGGCCAACCGCCTTTCCATTTCACCTGCGACATGAACACCATGCGCCCCTTTTTCGGCTCCTGCCTCAGGTAGCCGTGGTATATAATCCATGTCTGTTTTTTGTCGTCCTCAACAAACTCGGCGTTGTGTCCCGGGCCTGCCACGAAGTCGTTTCCCTTTATGAGCGTGTCGTACTTGCCGTCGAGAATGCGCTCGCCGCTTTTTGTGAGATACGGGCCAAACAGGCTCTTGGAACGCCCATACATCACGTGGTATGTACTCTTTGCCCCCTCGCAACAAGTTCCCACCGAGCCGAAATAGTAGTAGTATCCCTTGCGCTTTATTATGTAAGAACCTTCCGACTGGTTGCCGCAAATCTTCTGCTTCCGCGCCCCGGGCATTATGCCAAGTCCGTCGTCGGTGAGCTGTATGATGTATATTCCGTGGAACGAACCCCACGCAAGGTACTTTTTGCCGCCGTCCTCGATGTAGAACTGGTCGATTGAGTTCTGCACGCCAATCTCTCGCGAGTCGATAAGCTTGCCGTGGTCAATAAAAGGACCTTCGGGGCTTGGGGCAGTGGCCACGCCGACCCCACTGTCCCATTCTTCGCCCCAAAGGCCTATTGTGTAGTAAAGCACATATTGTCCGTTTATGTAGTTAATGTCGGGAGCCCACATCTTGCCTTTCTTCGCGAACGGCTTCACAGTGCGCGGACGTGTGTTGTCGGTGAACGCCGTGCCTATGAAAGTCCAGTCGGTAAGGTTTTGCGAACGGTATATTGGCATATTATACGTATCTTCCGTGCCGTAGAGGTAGAAATAACCGTCATCGGCCTTAATTACCGTGGGGTCGGGCACGGATTTCGGTATTATGGGATTGCTGAATGTGGCTTTGCCGTCCCCCTTGTCGGCAAACGCGGCGGATATGGCGGACAGGGAAAGAATAACGCCTGTCAGCATTTTTTTCATGTTCATTGCCCTCATCTTATTATCACCTTTTTGCCGTTGTGTATATATATCCCGCCCTTCTTGGGTTCGACGACCTTTATGCCGTCCACGGTGTAGTATGCGCCGTCCTCGTCATCGCGCCTGTTTATCACCGGGGTGTTTATTCCCGTTGCGGTCTTGTCATATTCCTTTATGTTCTTTGCCTCTTTCCAACCTGTGCGGAACTTGTAGTATGTGCCTTGCGGGATGAAAAGCGTGTCGCAGAAGGTGAAGAACCCGCTCTTGATTGTCGGCGCACTGTTCCATTCCACAAAGAACTGGCTTATCGAGTCGCCCTTGAAAACGTAGCTGCCGAGCTTTGCCACCTTTTCGGGCATATATACGTATGTGATGTTCCCGCAGTCGGCAAAGGCGTAGTCGCCTATAGTGGTCGCGTTGTAAATTCTCAGGGAGTCGAAGCATTTCGTGCCTTGGAAAGCGGAGTCGGCGATGCTTGTTACGCCCTTTGCAAGGGTGAAGTCCGTGAGGCTCGTGCATCCGGCAAAAGCCTTGAAAGGAATTTCCGTGATTTGCTTCGAAAGTTTCGCGCTTGTCAGGCTCTTGCAATACGCGAAAGCCTGTTCGCCGAGATACTTCACGGAGTCGCTCATTGCTATCTGCTTCAGGGCGTGCGCATCCTTGAATGCGTGGTCTCCTATGCTGTCAACATTTGCGGGGATGTTGATTTCGGTCATCTTCTGACAGGCGGAAAAAGCGTCGTGTCCTATATGCCCCACGCTTTCGGGGAGCGAAACCTTGCCCAGTGAGGTGCAGCTCATAAAGCCACAGGCGTCGATTTTGGCAATTGAGTCGCCGAAAGCGAAAGCCGTGAGCTTGGGGCAGTCGTAGAACGCGCCCACGCCAATTCTCTTTATGTTGTTCTTTACCGAGTCGGGCATTGTCACCCTTGCGAGCGACGTGCAGTGGCCGAACATACCGTCCGGGATTTCGGAGAGCTTGCAGCGGAACGCCGCCGCGCTCATTGCGGTGCAGCGCATATAGGCATTTTTCCCTATGGACTGCACGCCGGCGGGTATGTTTGCCGTTCTCAGCCCCGTGCATCCTGCAAAAGCCCATGCGCCGAGCTTTTTGAGCGTGGCGGGAAGCGTGATTGAGCCGAGGGTTTCGCATCCCTCAAAAGCGGCGTCGCCTATTTCCTCGACTTTTGACATGGAGAAAGCCACCGTGTTGATTTTCTTGCATCCCTGGAACGCTCCGTTGCCGATGCGGATAACCGTTGTCGGTATGGAGACGGTTGTTATTCCGTCGCAAAAGGAGAATGCGTAGTCGCCGACTGCGGTAACGCTGTAGGCTTCCCCATCATAGGATATGGAGCCGGGGATTGACAGCCTGCCGGTGGCGTATGCCGTGGTTTTATCGGTGGGTGCAAGTTCGGCGGTCTTGCTTTCGGCGTCCAGATAGTAGTAGAAGTTGCCCACCTTCACCTTGTCGTCAGCCTGTGCGGAGAACGCCACCGTCATTGCCGCAGCAAATGCGAGCAGAAGGCTTTTTCCGCGCCCGGACACATTGGGTAAGTTCTTTTTCATGTTGTTTGTTTTTTGATTATGTTCCTTTTTCAATTTTCCCGCTGCCTCAGCGCGGCAAGCGCTTCCTTGAGTTCCTCGTGGGTTTGCGGTGTTGCCGGCACAAGGGGCAGACGCAGGACATCGTTGACCCTGCCCTCTATCGACAGCAACGCCTTTATGCCCGCCGGGTTGCCGTTAACCGACATAAGCTTGTACATTGTGTTGAGCCTTCGGTGTATCTCCCGTGCCTCGGCCTCCTTTCCGCCGAGCTGCAGGTGTACCATTCCGGAAAAGAGCTTTGTAAGCGAGTTTCCTATTACCGAAATAACGCCAACCGCCCCCAGGCCTATCAGCTCGTAGGTTATTGCGTCGTCCCCGCTGAGCAGGTCGAAACCTTCGGGCTTTCCCTGCATTATGTCCTCAATCTGCGTTATGTTTCCCGAGGCCTCCTTTATGGCGATTATGTTGCCAAACTCGCGCGCGAGCCTCAAGGTTGTCTCCGCCGTTATGTTCACCCCGGTGCGCCCGGGAATGTTATAAAGCACTATGGGGAGCTTGGAAGCCTTTGCAAGAGCGGAAAAATGGCGGTATATGCCCTCCTGCGAGGGTTTGTTGTACGAAGGCGCGGCCGACAGGATGCCGTCGAAACCGCCAAGGTCAGCATTCCTCACAGTTTCCACGAGGCGTGCGGTGCAGTTGTCGCTGATTCCTATCAGCAGGGGTATTCTGCGGTTCACTTTCCTCACGACTGCGGCCTTTATCATCTCGGCCTCCTCGGGCGATATGCACGGCACTTCGCTCGTGCTGCCCAAGGCGCAGATAAAGTCCGCGCCGTCGTTAATCTGCCGTTCCACAAGGTTTTCCAATGTGGGGAAATCAATCGTGCCGTCTGTGTTGAAAGGTGTTACCAAAGCCACACCCAAACCGCGAAAAGGGTTTTTGTTCATCTTATGCTCTGTATTATATAGTCTTCCGCACGCAAATTTACTAATAATTACGCGAGTTCGGGATAAGAGACTTCTAAAATTTGGACAGGCTTGCGCTGTTTCGCCACATTGCCGCGAAGGTTTGCATTGTTTGCGCCGTGCGGTTTAGGCGGTAATGTTTAGGGCGTATGCCATACGCCAGTACGATTATAGCAAAACCATAACCGCCCGTCCTTTCCCGAGCGCCAAAAAAAATCACATTTGATGTAAGAAAAACTACATCAATAGTTCGTTAAAATTTGAGATAAAGGCTAAGCGGCTTTCCGCTGCCAGCCAAAGAGTACTTTGATAGTATGACTAATTAACTTTCGGTTCGGCGTGTTCCGACACTTGTCAAAAATTAATTTTGCGATGTATGTGCTTGCCATGAGTTCCTTGAAAGAAGCCATGGAATACGGCACTCTGTTTTCCTTCATCATGACCTTTGCAACATTCTGTGATGCGAATGATGCGTTGTAGGAAAAGTCCAGTTGGTTCTTGTGTCTTGCCTGACAATGCGTAAGACCAGAGAACTGCTTTGCATCGCGGAAACAAAACTCAATCTGGAATCTTGAGCGATATGTGCGCAATACATCCTCACCCGACATGGATGTCTTTGTGGAGAAGAAAAGTTTGTGCCTGCCATTAGGCATAATCCAAATGACAAGGCGCACTTTCTGCTTCAGTGCCTTTGAATAGGCAATGAGTGTGTAGGCTGTGCCTTCAAGTCCCTCTATGTGCATCTCCGTCATTCGTGTGAGGTCAAGTTTCTTACAATTGATTTTTCCGTCAAGTGTTTTCGGACGTCCAGGTTTCTTGGAACGCGGCCCAGTGTACACATAGTGTAGGCTGGCCGTGTCTCTGAAACGGCTGACTAGATGGAATCCATGCTCCTTGATTCCATCCACAAACGGGCGGATAGAGAAAAATGCGTCTGCAACAATGATGTCGGACACTTCCAACAGGTCTTTCCTGTAACGCTTGATGACCGCAATGTAATGCTGCACAAGAGTCATGCTGCGCAGTTTCAGCTCACTCGTTGATGGTGTTTGGTGGGCACGCAGCATCATGCAG
This sequence comes from Prevotellaceae bacterium UBA6858, assembly GCA_002451695.1. Classification (GTDB taxonomy): domain Bacteria; phylum Bacteroidota; class Bacteroidia; order Bacteroidales; family Bacteroidaceae; genus UBA6398. The sequence continues at coordinate 33,104 of DKDC01000027.1, forward strand.
TTGTTGGCGTATACATCAACAAGGGCTAGCCCCATAATTTCAAGACCATGTTTCATGGAACTTGCACATCCGGACCAGAAGGTACCGATATGCGGAGTTTTCTTGCCTGACTTGCTGATGTAACTAGGGTCAATGGCTATAGCCAACAGCCCGTCCATATTCAAGTAACGGCGGGAAAGGGCAAGATTGAACTTTACCCAGTTGATGCATTTGGCCCTACTGCGGTTGAAGTTTGTCCTGTAAGTCTGCTCACAATGGGCGCCGTAACGCTCCATTTGGGTGAAATTTATCTTTCTTTGTATTGCCATGTACAATAAAAGTATTTCCATGAGAAGATTCTCGAAAGTTTTTCCTAACTTTGCTGATGAACTTTTGATAGCATCCCTGCAGATTTCCGTATATTGGTTGAGTGGTTCTGATGTCATTTTACTTTAAGCTTAGATAACTGTAAAGTTACTGATAATCAACCACTTAACCAAATTTTATTAGTTATATTACATTAATTAACTCTCTCATTTTCAAACGATTACATTAGAATTAACAGAGTATTG
>DKDC01000028.1:0-1923 GCA_002451695.1 Prevotellaceae bacterium UBA6858
TCTCGGGAAAGTTTTGCATAAACGCAAACCTGTGTGACCTTCCCTGAGAATGGTGGTTCTTCCGAAATTTAGTTGAAGCATAGGTCGCTGAACACCATTTTCCTCTTCAAGAGTGCAAGGGAGGCGCGCCCATACATAGTCCGCTTTACCGCTTTCAGTTTGTTCACATACCCTTCTACGATGCCGTTTGATATGTTCATAGTAATGGCGTTTTGGACAGCGTTCAGATCCATCTGGATACCATAGGCAAATGATCGTAGTTCACGCAAGGGCGATTGTGCGTAAGTTTTTAGCCACAAAGTCAAGTTGTCCACACTGTTGCCCATTATCGTGTCATAAAAGGTGGCGGCCGCGTCGTATATGTCTCTGAACCAGCCAAGAGGCATTAGCCTCTCAACTATCGAAGCCTCCTCGTCCTGCATTTTCTTCTTGCGTATGCTCTTGTCAACGATATTGGCTATCTGGCGTATGGGAAGCAGCGGTTCTCGCTTGGTGTCAGGGGATTTCTGCATTTCTGCAACGTCTTGCTTTGATCGGAAGCCTCGATGTCCGTCGGACAGATGACGATAGTGGTCATAGAATGGCGTCAGAGTTCCCGGAAAGCCTTGTCCCTTGATTTCCAGAAAGATTTTCCGGAGACCCTTCCCATGTCGGTAGGCTTCCTCAACATATGTGTCGTAAAGAAAGTAGGGTATCCGCTCCTTGCTTGCCCGCTTCGGCAGCGAGTCGTATTTGATGTACTTTCGTACGGTTTGTCTGGCGATGCCCAACTTCTTGGCAATCTGGGCTGTCTTGAGACCCACCGCTTGCAGTTCCTTCACCTCGTTGAACATGACCTGCCGTGAATCGGTCTTTGTCGGGCTCTCCTGCGCTTCTTCCGGTCTCACGGCTCTCCTGTACTCCTCATAATGGGAACTGATGACTTTTTTGACGCAATCCGACATATTCATGTTCAGATGGAACCTGTCCGCCACCTCAGTGATGTCTCTTCCTGTCGCGGCTATGGCGGCAGAGTAGTCTGTTGAACGGTCACGACTGACAACTCTGACCCTGGCGTGGGAGTCAAGCCATCCCCTGAAGCTCTCCACATCCCTGTCTCCAAGCAAATCAATGACTTCTCCCGTGTCAAGACTCACGATGATGCTTCCATACGTCACTCCTTTCCTGAACGCCCAGTCATCAACGCCAATCTCATGTACCTCTTGATGTGAAGGCACTGACATGCGGTGTATGTCTCGCAACACGGTGTCGCCGCTCACACGGACACCGATGGCAGACAACAACTTCCTGGCAGACTCTGAGGATGATTTCAAGCCGTGTTGGGCCACCACCATCTCGCATCGCCTGGTGCGCCTTCGATACCGGAAAACTTCATCGCCGGGTTGCTCCGCAAAGGTCTTTCGCCGACAGTCCTGATTGTCACAGAAGAACTTACGAGCTTCGAACTTCATGATGACCGGGAGACCAAGCATAGAGAGATCGGCAATGGTGCGCATGTACTTGCTATGGACGCGATGGCTTATCCGTCCACAGTAAGGACACTTGCCATAAGGAAGACTGCATCGCGCGAAAACACAGTAGTATGACTGTGGGGTATCACAACACACTATATGTTCAACCAAAAGGTCGCTCGATGAATAAAGAGGACTCAAGTCTGCTTTCCCCACGTCTTGAGTTAGGCATTGTGGGAAAATAGCAGTAATTTTGCCTTCGTTAGGTGGTTTACACATTCTCTAAAACTTTATACTCTGCTAAGCATAAAGTTACGAATAATTTATGTAAATACCTAATAATCAATTAGTTGAATTGCATTACATCTATAAGATTTCTTCAGTTTGGCTAATTGATTTTTCTGTTTCTTAAGTAGTTGTCTTATGTAATACTTACTCCCGACCGAAACACCTATACGAACCGATTTTCAAC
>DKDC01000028.1:1939-39371 GCA_002451695.1 Prevotellaceae bacterium UBA6858
AACTAAATTGCGGAAGAACCATTAAAAACATATACAAACTTCTATCTGAAGGTGAGCGTGTAACGCTCGAATGCAAGAAAGCGACGAAGGGTGTACCAAGTTCACTTTGGGACACCTATTCTGCTTTTGCCAACACATACGGTGGGACAATTCTATTGGGTGTAGTGGAACATATGGATGAGCACGACAATGCCAAGCGGTTTGAAATCGTTGGTGTTGAGAATGCTGACAAAATCCGCAAAGACTTGTGGAATACAGTCAACAGTCGTGAGAAGGTGAATATAAACCTTCTATACGATGATGATATTCAGACGATAGATGTTGACGGCAAGAAGATTATTGCCATCAATGTGCCTCGTGCTGATTATACTGTCCGTCCTGTCTATATCAACAACAATCTGTCAAGAGGCACGTTCAAACGTAATCATGAAGGCGATTATCATTGTACGGAACAAGAACTGAAGATGATGCTCCGTGATGCCAATGAAGCAGGGAATGATGGCTTGCTGTTGGAATACTACACAATGGATGACATTGACATCCCAACTTTGGAACGCTTCCGCCAAATGTTTCAGAACTTGCATCCAGAGCATCAATGGAACTCGTCTGAACATAAAGAGTTCCTAACGAACTTTGGCGGTTACACAAAAGACCGAAGAACAGGGAAAGAAGGACTGACTATGGCTGGACTCTTAATGTTTGGCAAGGGACTACCAGTTCGTGAACGTTTTGATAATCTGCGTATGGACTACATTGACAAATCCAACTTGATTGGCGACCAACGCTATAGCGACCGATTAACATACGATGGTACTTGGGAAAACAACCTGTTCAACTTTATCCGTATAGTCATTCCAAAACTGACACGTGATTTGCCTCACCCATTCAGTATGAATGGTGTAGTGCGCAAAGACGATACGCTTCAAGCAAAGGCTGTGCGTGAAGCCGTTACAAACATGGTTATTCATGCCGATTTCATGGTGAATGGTGTGCTAAAGGTGGAGAAGTATGATGATTGCTTCGTACTGACCAATCCAGGACTTCTAAAACTGCCTATTGAACAGATTTACAAAGGCGGAGAGTCAAAGGCACGTAATCAGCGTATGCAGAATATGTTCCGCATGATTGGCTATGGTGAAAACCTTGGCTCTGGCTTTCCTCTCATCCTAAATGCTTGGAATGAAAAGCATTGGATTAAGCCTGAATTATTGGAACAACCCGAACTTATGCAGGTGAAGTTGACCCTGCATATTCAGAATGAACCAACAAATGAGCCTGTAAATGAGCCTGTAAATGAGCCTGTAAATGAACGGCAAAAAATCATTCTGTCTGCCATGAAGCAAAATCCATCTATAACAAGAGAAGATTTAGCAAATAGTCTTGATGTTTCGCTTGCAACACTGAAAAGAGAACTAACTTCACTAAGAAAGATAGGTTACATTGCTCGTAGCGGAAGTGATAAAAATGGGCAATGGCTCATTCTTAAAAACATCTGATATTCTATAGGTGGCTAATCCAAACTTTTAGGGTTAGCCACCTGTCTCTTACTATGATTTGAACATTAGGTACAGGGCGATTACACCATAAACTGCTATTTGTACTGCGCCCCATACCTTTAACCAAAAATCTGACATCCATATGCCTTCGCCTCGTTTACAAACTTCGCAAATACGTTGCTCATGAGCTTTTATCATGGCTAACTGTTCTGCAACGTGTTTTTTCAAAAGTTCCGTTTCTTCTTGGATGTAGCCATTCTTTACAAGGCGAAATTGGTCAATGTCAGATTGCTTGACAGATAATTTTACAGGCTGCGAAGTTATGTTCTTCAGTTGCTCTACAACAGACAATAAGCATTTGTTTAACAGAGAAGTTGTTTCTATGAGTTTGGCAATTTTGTCTGTCTCCGTATTCAGCGTTCCTGAATTTTCAACACTCTGCATTAGAGTGGAAATATCAACCTTGTCGTTCTTTGATGTTCTCATATCGTAAAATAGTTTTGATGTTCATCGTTTGTTTCCTCTTTTGATAGCAGGACGGTACATATGACTTGCCATTCGTGCGCATCGTCTTGCCCACTCCAAATCATCTTCATCCTTGTCTCTTCCCCAACCATCGGGAGTGCTGCCACCACCGCCAGAAGATTCTGACATCTGCGTAGCTGCATCAAGATAGCCAGCGAAAAGAAGGACGGCTGTTCTCTGCAAATCATTGATGGTGGCGAATCCGTTATTCTCTGGCAAAGACACATCTTGCATCAGGATGTCGTTAACATTCAATGGAATATCTATCTCGTAGTTTCGATAATTCCAGTTGATGGAATGGTGTACAAATGGCTGATGTTGGTGCCCGTTGCAGTTTCTGCACCTTGCATTATTTGCAGTTTGCAGTTCTTCAGATGTTTTCTTCTCATGATTATCTATGTCTGCATTTTCTTTTTGGAGAACTTCTTTGTGCAGTTCATTCCATGTCGCTTCTATCTTAGATGGCATAAGGTTTCTGCCTTTACTAAGGGACGAAGATTTATAAGTGGAGTTGCCCTTCTTTATTGAATATCCACGGACAACATCTTGCGAGTCCTTTTGCAACAATACATCATAACCTCTTTGTTTTAGTCGCTCCACATAATCATTCCAATCAAACCTATCCATAGAACGGAGAGCATCCATACAAGCATTGGTTATCTCTTGTTTGTTTTGCATTGAAATGCCTGATGCCTGTACCCACCCTCTACGCTTGGCAATATTATTGGCAGTAGCCATTGCTCTTATGTGGATATTGTGGTCGCTGTTAATATTGCCATTATTGTCTATTCGGTTGGCATCAATGTGAAGATGCAAAATGCCACTCTTACTGTCACGGTGAAGTGACACTACATATTGGCTGTTATGGAGATTGGTATGTCTGTCTTTTGCACATTTATTTTTCTCTGACAAATCAATGGAGTCAAACTCTCGAATGAAATCATCAGCAAGTTTTTCCCAATCCGCATTAGTCCAGCCTTTAGTTTCTTCAGCTGTTGGCGATACCTCAATCCTTATCATATTGTTCTTGATGGCTTTGGAACGCTCGCCCATGAACTTTGCTTGATGCAATAACATTCTTGACCATAAGGCTTCCGCAGCCACATTGTCGGGTAGCAGATGCAGTTTGATAATGTCCGACTTGTCTTTGTTTACAACATATCGCATGGAGTTTGCCCCATGTGATATTGCTCTTGCCTTTGCTATCATAATAGTCGATGTTTATAGTGTCAGATAATCTTTGATGTCGCTCCAACGAGTTATAAGTGGAATGGCTGCTTTCATCCATTCTTCAACAAACTTGGTGTTGTGAAAATACAGACCTCGTTTGTCGCTCTGAATGCCCTTGACTGCGCTGACAATTCTAATCAAGTCGCCACGTGCGTCAGCCAAACTACACAACGCTTCAATCTCTCGGTCGGTCAGCCTTTGTTTGGGATGTTGCCCCAATACACATTTGCACACATAATTACTGACCGTCAAGCCACAGGTGTTGGCAAGTTCAGCGACTCGGTTGTATTCGTCAGAGGTTACTCTGACCTCCAAACGCTCAGTGCGCTTAGGCGTTATATTATTCTTTTCTGTTGTCATAAAATGATGTTTATAATTGTTGATATTAGGGAATAGAAAATGCATCGGTGCGAGCTTGCGAGTACTGCAAGAAGCCACTGCCGTATGAATAAGCCTCGCTGATTTGTACGACATCGGCATTTCTTGCAACGCTACCAATAAAGCATCTGGCACAACCTCTTCCTTTTCTTCCCTTTGTTCGTTATTGTTTCAAGTCACATTATTGTATAGTCTTGCTTTCAGCGTTGTAAAAACCTACTACCTCCAGTTGCAATCGTTCTACCAATGTTCCGATGCAAGGATTGCGTTTTATCATTCGCTGAAGTGCCATTACAGGTGTTTCTGTCATGAGCAGGAAATCGGCAATATCCAATCCGCTTTTGCGTTGTTCTTCGGTAGCTACGAACTCCAAGTGTTCACTTATAATGACCTTGCTACATACATTAGAAAGCATAGGAATTTTAGTTTCCCATGCCTCAAATGCTCCCAAATCAGGACACAACATGACCGAGCGGTTCTTCAACACCTTTATGCTTTCTTCCTTGAAACAGCCATGTATGCCACCTGTTGCCAACCATATAAAATCGGGCATGAAATGTGTAGCTATCAAGGCTGATTTCTCACTCTCTACTATTGCAACTGGCTTGGATGGATATTGTGGTAACAGATGTTCACCGAACAAGCATTGCTTCATGTTGAAGTTATCCAAGTGTAATTCGCTATGCACCCAACTCACATAACTGTGCGGTTCTTTCACTCTATGACCATTAGACGAATTGTAGAGCATTATCTTACCAGACCGCACTCGACCGTGCCTGTCTATTTGCCAGTAAACAGTAGCACCGCCCCATTTCTTTGAGGTGCCGACTTTGTACAGGTGGAATATCCGTTCTGTTTCCTCTTTCCCCATGATGCCAGTCAAGAAAACAAACAGAGGGTTTATGCTATAATTGGACAGTGTCCGTTCCATCAAATCTTTGTCAATATAAGAGATTGGTCGCTTTTGTTGCATCACCTTTGTTGTATGGCTTTTTCTATCCACATTTTCAACTGCTGTCGGATTGTCCTTGAAATAATCAGATGGCTTATAATGGTACTGACATGAGTGTTCATGGTCACATCTACCCACATAGTCGGGAAAGTGTATCTTGTCCTCCATGTCAATATATCTGACAAAGCAACGCTTCTTGCCACAGTTAGGGCAAGTAGTCTTGTTGCCACGCTTGTATTTTTGAAGCACAAATCTATATTCAGCCATAATAATCGTTTTCAATGGAACATGAACGAAGAACTGCAAACTGCAACAACTGCAAGGTGCAAAGCAAGTACTGTTATTGCAGTTTCTCGTATTCTCCCCGTTTTATTTTCTTGATAATCTTGTCGGTTGCAAGATTGACCAAAGCATACATGACAGACCTTTCCGACAGACCGACTTCTTTGCCTGCTTGAATGGCATCAGCTGTTGTAAATGTCTTTCCAACATTGTTGAGAAATTCTTTCTTCTGTGGTTCTATGCCATCCAACACCATGAACTTTTGAATGGAAATATAACAGTTCTCAAAATAATCACTCAACCGAATGGCAGCTTTGGTGGAGTCTATGTCAACATAGTCCTTATGTACCTCGTCACAAGCCCATCGCAAGATTTGAATAGTCAATGCAAGTCGGGCAGCCAACATGGGTGTCTTCATGATGCGACTATCCACCAATGTGTCATCCTTTATCTTGTTGACAACTCCGATTGCAGCATTGCGCCATGCCGTAAAGTATTTGCTGGCATCTTTCGAGAATTTCAATACATTCTGTACAGCATCTTCATCTTCATCGAGTGAGTAAGGCAAAGCCAATATCTTGTCAATGACAGACTTCCACATTGCGGCATAGTTGTCAAAAGAGGAAGAACTTGACGGTTCGTCATCCGTCCAATCGGCAATCTTCTGCGAAGTAGGATAGACAAACAGAAAGCGGTCTAAGAAACCGTTGGCTTTATATCCTTTGTCTATCAGTTCGTGCATTCGGATGGTTTGCATAGTGCCTACTATGTTTATAAACGGATGCTCTATGTGAATAGGAACGGGCATGCTGCAACGTGACACATCCAAAGCCTTACCACTGAACGCTGTCAAGAGTTGTTCAATCAATTGTCCTTTGCTGTATTGGTTTACAGCATTGAACATCCCCATTATTTCGTCCACATACAATACTACTCCACGTTTGTTGTCATCATGCGCACGTATCAAGGCCTCTGGCGTGAAGTCGGATATAATGGTTCTGAGCAATATCGGCTTAGATGGAAGTGTATCACTATCTTCTTTTTTGCCTCGTTGTCGTTCCAAAGCCTCATTGTAGTGTTCCATTTCTTCCTTGAACTTGCGGATAGCCTTTGCATCATGCTTACGGATAGGGCGAAAGGCAAAATCAAGAGGTGGTGTCTTGCCCATGCCTGGTCTTCCCACCAATATCATATATATGGCAGCATTGCTTATCCAACCGCCACGAATACAAATATTCACCGCATTGCCGATTGCCGTAGATGCAGCAACCAACAATGAGGCAAGTGTGTATTCTATGGAGTAGTTTTCTTGGCGAGCCAATGCGAGAACCATATCCTGTAACTTTGCAGGAAGTGCATCCAGTGGTATTTTGTTTTCATAGACACCTTCAAACTCCATTCTAAAACTGTTGCATAATTCAAGTGCATCCATTAGAATCTGTGGTTACGTTTTGATTTGAGGAACAGGGCAGCTTCTGCCTCCAATTTCTTTTGCGACTTAATCTTGCCATCATGCAGCCATGTGTCTATTTCCGATTTGAGAAACATGATGCGTTTGCCTCGTTTGTGAAAAGGTATCTGGTGGCAGCTCGTCCAACCATAAACAGTTTGTTCGGCAGGATGATTGGGAAGATACTCGCACAGTTCTTTCAAGTTCATCCACTGATCCGCCTGTGGTTGTGCGGTCTGGTTGTTGATGTTGTCAACCTTTGATGTAAGTTCGTTCAACTTATCCATCATCCATGTCATTGCCTTAGGCAAATCTTCAAATGTAATGTTCTTTTCTGTCATGTCGTTCATTGATTTTATTGTTCGATTTGAGTGCAAAGTAACATGGATTTTGAATGCTGATTTTATGCTGATAGACATCACATAAACAATCATCATCGAAACATAATCATCATATACAAAAGTTGTTGATAATCAATATAGGTAATGATATTCGTCATTATCATTTTGTTTCGGCTATGCAGTATATCATTAGTATATCATAAGGCTATCATAAGAGATAATCGCGTGTGTGCTTATTGGTCTTTGTGGATATATGGGGTGACTTCAAATCACTCCATAGTAGAAATAAAGAGCAAAGGGTGTGACTTGTAATCACCTCCTTGTGGCAACTTCAGCCAATGGCTATATATAATAAGGTATAGGTCCTGTCTATTCGACTGTTTGATTTGTATCAGTAGGAGGCAAGTCCAAAGTTATTCTCTTTGTGGCATTCTCTTTCTTTGCATCAACAACCTTTGCGTAAATTTGTGTCGTTCGCACATTGGTATGACCAAGCATTTTGCTGACGGTATAGATATCTGTGCCTCCCGCTAGCTGGAGCGTTGCATACGAGTGCCTAAAGCAATGGAATGAGATATGCTTCTTTATTCCTGCAGCTTCAACCCATCTTTTGATAGGGCGATTTATCCAAGATGGAGATGGCAACCCTGCAAACACAAGCAAGTCCCCGTCCTGTCTTTCACCGCATAGTTGAAAGGCTTGTTCTGAGATTGGCATATACTCAACGCCCTTTGTTTTCTGCTGGGTAAAATTCAAACGGTAATTGCCATTGAACATTTCGACTTCCGACCACTTCAACTTTTGAATGTCACAATGGCGAATGCCAGTGAGAGCGGAGAATAAGGCTGCACGTTTTAACAATGGATCGCATGGCGTTTGTGCCAAACGGTTCAATTCCTCTACGGTCAAGTATTCTCTTCGACTTTCCTGTTCTTGTATGCCTTTTACCTTTGCCGATATGTCAATGGTGAGGTAGCCGTCTATGAAAGCCTGTTTCAGTCCTGCTTTGAAAATGGCAAAGTAAGTAGAAGCCGTGTTTTGCGAGATAGTGCCAGATTTATTGCCTCCTTGTGGAGCAGTCATCAGAAAACGACGGAACGATTCTACTAATTTCATGTCAATATCAGCAAACAAGATTGTATCGCCTTTAGCAAATATCTTCAACAACTCGCCTACACGCCTCCAGTTGACGATAATTGAATCTGAGCTATTGGCATGGCGAGTGTCGGCTATATGGGCAAAGTATTCAATGAAGTTGCAGCGTGAGCGTTCAAGTTGTTCTGCCTGTTCGGTCTCCTCTGCTGAATAGAGTGAGGCATTGTCGTACTCCTTTTGACGCATACTCCTTACCTTGTCGGCATAGATACACGCTTCTTGGTCAAGTTGCGACTTGCATACGATAATACCATTCAAATCTCGCTTGGGCTTATAAGTGGTCTTGCCATCGGCATCTGTTCGAGCATTGCGTGATTTGTCGAATACAGGAGTAGTTATCGTGCGGTTCAGATACTCACGCAATCGTTGTGGCTTGTCCTTGCCCGATTGGAACACAGGATAAGCCTCTATGTACAGATACCATTCATCGTGATATTCCGATTTGCGAAGTTTCACCGTCACTCGTGTATGGGCTAATGCTTTCTTCATTGTTTTGCTCCTTTATATAGGTTGTCAATTTCTTTCTTGGGTACATACACATAGTTGCCTATCTGTCGTGTGGGGATGGAGTACTTGCGTATATGCGCATACACCGTGCTGTCATTGACCTTATACTTCTTGCTTATCTCTCCAATAGTATAGCAGTCCTTGGGCTCAAGGCTGTATAGTTTCTTCATTTGCTTAGGCTTGTCTGTAGTCTTTGGGCGAAGAGGATAGAGTTTCATAAGTTCCTCTTTGCTCACTCGTATTTGGTTCGTTCCGAGATTGATGTGAGAAATCTGACCTTTGCGTATCAGTCGATAGAGAGTGAAACGACTGATGCCAAACAAGGAGTATGCTTCCGTCACCTTGATATAGTCTTGATCCTTGGGAATGGTCTTTACCACCTTGTCAAGAAGTTTGTTTCTTTCCTCCTCATCATGCTTACGTTTCCATGCTGTTTTGGAACATTTGGGTGAGCAGTACCAGGACTCTATGGTCTTAGCCATAAACTCCTCTCCACACACCTGACACTTGCGTACTATTTGAAATTTCGATGCTGCCATATTTATTGCCTTTTCTATATAATAACGTAGAAAGAGTTCTTTTGTTGCACATTATCTACTATTTTGTTGCGTTACAAATATGGTACAAATATACAATAAAATAACGAGAAACAAGCATAGCTATATGCAAGTGTTAAAAACGAAAATAGGGCGCAACTCATTGAGTTACACCCTATTTATCTATTTGTTGTTATAGATGTTTATCTATACTTACTTAACCTCCTCGAAGTCGGCGTCCTGAATATCCTCGTCCTTCTTGGCGTCGCTTGAAGCGTTTGACTGTTGGTTTCCGCCGAAGCCCGCGCCGCCGGCAGCACCGGCACCCGGGTTAGCGCCGCCCGTTTGCTGGTACATCTGCGCACTGGCTGCCTGCCAAGCTTCATTCAGCCCCTTTATGGCAGCGTCTATCGCAGCGACATCGCCGCTCTTGTGAGCATCCTTCAAAGCCTGAAGAGCGTTTTCTATCGCAGGTTTCTTGTCGGCGGGAAGTTTGTCGCCCAGTTCCTTCAACTGGTTCTCGGTCTGGAATATCATGCTGTCCGCCTCGTTCAGTTTGTCTATGCGCTCCTTCTGCTTCTTGTCCGCCTCGGCATTCTGCTCTGCCTCGTTCTTCATGCGGTCAATTTCTTCTTTGCTAAGACCGCTCGAAGCCTCGATGCGAATTTCCTGCTCCTTGCCTGTAGCCTTGTCCTTTGCAGAAACTTTCAAAATACCGTTAGCGTCAATGTCGAACGAAACCTCTATCTGAGGAACCCCACGGCGTGCGGGGGCTATTCCCGTCAAATTGAACTGTCCGATGCTCTTGTTCTGGGCAGCCATCGGGCGTTCGCCTTGCAGCACGTGGATTGTTACCTCCGTCTGATTGTCTGCCGCCGTTGAGAATATCTGCGCCTTTTTGCACGGTATGGTGGTGTTAGCGTCTATAAGCTTTGTCATCACGCCGCCAAGCGTCTCTATGCCGAGGGACAGCGGTGTTACGTCAAGAAGCACGATGTCGCCTACCCCACTCTCCTTATTAAGGATGGCACCCTGAATACTTGCGCCCACGGCAACCACCTCATCGGGATTGACGCCTTTCGATGGAACTTTGCCAAAGAAGTCCTGAACAGCCTGCTGAACGGCAGGGATACGGCTGGAACCGCCAACGAGAATAACCTCGTCTATGTCGGACGTGCTGATGTTAGCGTCTGCAATGGCCTTCTGGCAAGGTTCAAGGCAGCTTTGGATCAAGTCATGGCACAGGCTCTCGAACTTCGCACGTGTCAGGGTCTTCACCAAGTGCTTCGGCATTCCGTCAACAACCGTGATGTAAGGCAGGTTGATTTCGGTGGAAGCCGAAGACGAAAGTTCAATCTTGGCTTTTTCGGCAGCCTCTTTCACGCGCTGCATTGCCATCGGGTCTTTTGTAAGATCCGCGCCCTCCTCGCTCTTGAACTCGCCGACGAGCCAGTCCATTATCTTCTGGTCAAAGTCGTCGCCGCCAAGGTGGGTGTTGCCGTTGGTGGAAAGCACCTCGAACACACCGCCGCCAAACTCAAGGATGGATATATCAAACGTGCCGCCGCCAAGGTCGAACACAGCTATCTTCATATCCTTCTTAGCCTTGTCGAGACCGTAAGCAAGCGCAGCCGCAGTAGGCTCGTTCACGATACGCTTAACGTTAAGCCCGGCTATCTCGCCGGCCTCCTTGGTTGCCTGACGCTGCGAGTCGGAGAAGTATGCCGGCACAGTGATGACGGCGTCCGTCACCTTCTGACCAAGATAGTCCTCTGCGGTTTTCTTCATCTTCTGCAAAATCATTGCAGAAATCTCCTGCGGGGTGTACAGCCTTCCGTCAATGTCCACACGCGGGGTGTTGTTGTCGCCGCGCTCCACCTTGTAGGGCACGCGGCTTATCTCCTGCTGCACCTGGTCGTAAGTCTCACCCATAAACCTCTTTATGGAATAGACAGTGTTTTTCGGATTGGTTACAGCCTGACGTTTTGCAGGGTCGCCCACCTTTCTCTCACCGTCTTTTGTGAACGCCACCACACTCGGAGTGGTGCGCTTGCCTTCGCTGTTTGCTATCACAACCGGCTCGTTGCCCTCAAACACGGCAACGCAGGAATTGGTTGTACCTAAGTCGATACCAATAATCTTTCCCATGATTTATATTCTTTTTTATTGTTATTCTTTTATGTTGTGCCGCCCGCTCTTTCGGGCAACTGCCAATACCAAAGCAATGAGCGTGCCAAAACTTTTTTGCCGCCGCAGTTTTTTGCCCGCCATGCGCCGTAACGCCGGCACATGACATTTTGGCACTCTGCCCCAAGCGCTGCTGGCAATATGCTGACCCAAATTCTCGCGCTCAGACGGCATCCTCCACACACCCATTCGGGACAGGAAAGCGCAAACGGCATCCATACCGCATAAGGCTTTGAGTCTCAAAGCAATGCACCAACAGGCACAAGTCTATATAAGGCTTTGTGTTTCAGGGGGTTGAAATGGGCGAAAAAAGGTCTGATGTAGTTTGGATTACATCAGACATAATTTTTTCTGCATCAGACATAGTTTTTCCCATGTCCCATGCAGCTTTCCAGGTGCTTGGAAAAGGGCTGCTCTGGCGGCAATACGGCAAAACCGCGCAAACCTGCGCGGTTTTCAGAACTTCAGCCCCGGCAGCGAGTTAACGATGTCAACAGTCCGGACTGAGAGATTTATCACCGAGAGCAGGAGGTCGTAAATGTAAGAGGGATTCTTGTGTTCACGGCTCCAATCGTTGGGATCGTTTATGATGAGGGATTTTGAATCCTGTGAAACCGCATACCGCTCCATAACCCACTCGATGGCGGATTTTCCGTTGACGACATACTCATAGGCTTTCGCCGGTATGTTCTCTATGGTTATGCTTTCATTGTAAACTATGCGCGACTTGTCGGGAACGAGTTTCCCCGATTCATCCCTTACCTTGGGGAATGTCATCTTATCGACATGATAACGGGTATATGCGGAAGCGTTCTCCTTTGCCTCCTCTTCATGTATCCCCGGAACCACGCACGGGCAAGGGGGGACTTGCTCGTAATTCAAATGCAAGCCGGCAAGAGCTTTTCCCGCCTTATAGAAGGCCATGAAGTCCTCGACATTTTCTACAATCGGAATGCGCGGCAGGGATTTCCTCAGGTCTGCCGCAAAGCGTTCACGATACTGCGGAGAATGCAACACGCCATATACGTAATAGAATATGTGCTCTTTTGTGACAGCCTTGGAATTGCCGAAACGCTTGCGCACTTCATTCAAAATCCAGTCTGACACTCCGTCGTGGCGGACGTAATCTTCAGTGCCGCCTCCGTCGTCGAACAGCGACCGCTGCACCACATCCTTTTTCTCATACCAGTACAGCGGGAAGCACTGGCTTTTCCCCACATATTCGAGGTCTGGCAAAGTGTCAGTAATCAGGCATGAGAAATCCTTGTTCACTCCCGTGCCGCTTACGCAAATAACAATGTTTTCCGCCTCCCGGCAAGGGAAGAGATGCGGTACTCTGTACCGCATCTCGACAAGGGGGCGGTACCACAGCAGGTTTTGCCTGAAAAACGGGCGGTAGGCGGCAGTGCGGATTTCGGCCCCGGCAAAGTCATAGGCTTTGCCGCTCTTCAGGTCATTCGCCACGGCGCGCGTCCAGCTCAGTTTTGGGGAATTGAAATCGGGGCCATTGATTTTGCCCGAGGCTATGGCCTCGCGGGTCGCGTTGTAAAAATCAATGCTTTCGCGGGCTGTCTTTTCCACAGCCTTTGCCGACGAGTTGTAAGACCATGAGTCGCGCTGTGTCTTGGCCCCGTTTGTGTTGGCGGTGAAGAACGAATGGCACGAGAGGCTGAACTTCCTGTCGGGCTCGAGCGGCAGCAGCGTGTCGAAAAGCCCGTCCCGCTGGTTAATCCAGTCATGCCTTTCCGTCGGGTTTATGGTCTGCCATTCGAGCGTGCCGCCAAATGCCGACCTGAACTTCCTCACCAGACCGAGCTTCTGCTCGCGTGTGAGATAGTCGCCGATGTCGTGGTAGTGGATGGCCGCCTTACGCCCCTGCTTTGCGGGATTCCTTACAAGGAAGGTTATTGCAATGGGAGTGCGGGAACCGCCTCCGAAGATTTTGCCACCCTCTTTGCGGGATAATTCGCCACTCGTGCGTTGGTTTCCACGTAGGTTCAGCACATAAATGTCCGAAAATTCCGTTTCAAGGCAGGCGCGGAAACCGTCCTGCGCATTGCCGTCAATCCACGAGCCGTTGCTGATGAACGCCACTATTCCTCCGTCTGGGTTGCCGGCAATGCGGTCTGACGCCCAGCGGAAAGCCTTGATGTAACTGTCGTAAAGGGAGTTCTTGTTGGTTGCGCCGGTCTCCTTCGCATAAGTGTCGGCAATCCGCCTGTCCAATACGGGATATGACAGATTGGCCGCATTGTCATTGGCAGACTTCTGCCCCACGGAATAAGGCGGGTTGCCGATTATCACACGTATCGGGGCTTTCTTCTGCTTCTCCACCTCCTCGGAATTTTCCCTGAAAAATTCAGAGGAAAAAGATTGCTCCCCTGTTTCTGCCAGTTGGAATGTGTCCGTGAGGCAAATGCCGTCATAACTCACGTAACGGCCGGGCTTCATAAGATAATGGTACACGGCCTCTATGTTGACATCGGCAATATAATACGCAAGCAATACTATTTCATTGCAATGTATCTCATGGCGGTATTTGCGTTCCATGTCTTCGGGCTTGATAAGTCCAGACTGGAGCAGGCGTGTGATGAATGTGCCTGTTCCCGAAAACGGGTCAAGGATGTGCACATTCTCGTCCGAAAGCGTTGCGTTAAATTCGCGTTTCAGAATGTCGTTTACGGAGTGGATTATAAAGTCAACACATTCGACAGGCGTATATACGATGCCAAGTTTTTCGACAGTAAGGGGGAACGCCCCCTTGAAAAACTTCTCATAAAGGTTCTTGATAATTGTTTGCTTTCCCTCCAGGTTGTCTATATTGCCTACATTGACGCGCACGGACTCGTAAAAGGATTCCAGTCCGGCAGTGTCTTTGTCAAAACCGCCGAAAGTTTCCAGTTGCTCTATCATTTTGTGCATGGAGCGGCTTACCGCATTGTTGTTTACAAAGTCATAGTCTGCAAACAAAGCATCAAACACAGGTTGTGATATAAGATGCTGGGCCAGCATTTCAATAGCCTGCCATTCGTCCACGGATGGGTTCAAGTTGGTCTGCAGCCCTTTCAGGAATGTGTCAAATTCCGTTTTTAGCGCCGGAACTGCCGACACGAGTTTGGCAATTCTCTCCATGAACTTCTTTGCTATAAGACCTACTTTCTTTGACCAGTTTTCCCAATAAAGGCGATCTCCGCATTTTTCAACAAGTTTGGCATATATGCCCGACTGCATTTCCCCGAACCTAAGCTGTAACTGCCGGGCAACTTCCGCGTTTTCTATGTGCCTGGCATCTTGCTGGTCTTGCTTGTCAGATATGGCATTGTGTCCTATGCCCGGCCCTCCGACGACAACTTTTGATGACTTGTTCCTGTTGAGTGCAATCTTGTTGACTTCCGCGTTAAAATGATCGTCATGCGAACGAAGTGCATTGAGAATGCTCCATACCGTCGCAAAATAAGTGTTTTTGCTCAAGGCATCTTCGGGCTTCACGTCCGAAGGCACTACCACGGGAATGATAATGTAACCATATTTCTTTTCGTCAGGCTGTCCCTTTCGGAAATTCCGCATTACGCGACCCACCGACTGCACCACATCAACTTGCGAATTTCTGGAGGAAAGAAACAAGACGGCATCGAGCGCCGGAACATCGATACCCTCGGAAAGGCAACGGACATTTGTCAATATGCGGCATTCTTTTTCGCCTATATTCTCATCAGCGAGCCACGCCAGTTGCTCATTGCGAACTTGTGAGTTCATAGAGCCGTCAATATGCCGGGCTTGCACTTCCACGACTTTCCTTCTTTCTTCCTCACTAATGGAATCGCGATATATTTCACAAATGGCCGGCAGCACTTCCGCCGTGTTTACAGAAGTGCCGGGCGATTGGCTGTCCCCTATGGCGGAACAGAAGGCGATGGCCCTGTGCATTACGGTCGGGTCTGCATCCCAGGTGGCGTTTTTGTCGCCACGGATAATTTTGGAAAGCCCATTCACAATGCCGATTAGCTTTGAGGTGTCGTCAAAATTCAATTCTGCCTTGCTGGGGTCTTTAATTTCTTTAATGATTTTCTCTGACAAATCATTTTCGTTCACAGTAAGCACGAGGACTTTGTAGTCGGTGAGAAGCCCATGCTCTACCGCGTATGAGAAATTGACACGGAAAAATTCCTCCCCGTAAAGTTTAGGGTCATCCATGGAGCAAAGAACCGCATCTTTCTCGGAAGCCTTAATCTTTGCGGATTGTCCGTACAGGCGTGGGGTTGCCGTCATGTAGAGACGTTTGCCGCCCTTGATATATTCCGCATCGTGTATCTTGGTAAAATTACTTTCATCCCTGTCTGAAAGCTTCACTCCGGTTGTCCTGTGCGCTTCATCGCAAACTATCAGGTCGAACTTTCCATACGCCCCGGCTGTTTGTTTAAGCATTTCAATTTGCGCAGTATGTATGGCCTCTATGGACTGATACGTTGAAAACACAACTGTCAGTCCGTCATGGTTTTTATATAAGTTCAACTGCCTTGCAATGCTCTTTGGATTTGTGGTTGCAGGAACAGCGAGGTCAACAACACTTTCTTGCGCATCGTCAAAATCTTTCTTTATCTTGCGTGAGGCGCGGCTGTCCGAGCAAATGCAAATGCCCTTGATCGGATTTGACGCATCTGCACACCACGCATTAAGGCTTTGCCCCAAAAGAGAAATGGAAGGCACCATGAAAAGCACCAAACCCTTATTGTGCAGCAAATCCTCGGCAATTTTCAGTGCCGTATATGTCTTTCCCGTACCGCAAGCCATGATAAGCTTGCCCCTGTCATGGCTTTGGAAATAACCGTGTGCGGCAGAAACCGCCCTGAGCTGGTGCTCACGCGGCTGTTTGCCCGGCAGCACGGCTTCCTTTCCCTTAAGGCCGTCCATGAGCAGTTGCCAGTCAACCGGGGAGTTTTGCAAATCGGCGACACCCACGCGGTTGAACGGCGGATTTTGGTTTTGTATTGCATCCTCGGCATTTTTTCCCCAATGGTTCGTAGTTGAAATCCACATCCGTTTTGCAAACGGAGTAGTTTGCAAAGTCTCCGAATCTTTGAATTGGCGGCTTGATGTTGCAAGGAAAGAATCTACAGCCGACTTGTCAATAACCGAATCTTCCTGATAGCATTTACATTGAACCGCCCAATAATCGCCCTCTTCGGTACGTGCAACAAGATCTATGCCTGTATCATTTCCTCCAAGATCCGCACGGCTTGGAAAATCCTCCCACAACCACACTTCTGTAAGGTTAGAATACCGAGGGTCTGAAAGCAACCATGAGCGCATCAAACGCTCGAACTGTGTACCCTTGTCTTTTTGCGTAAAGGACTCCGTTCTGAATTTACGTAGTATATCGTTAAAAGTCATAGCTGTCAAAAAAAATCCTACTGCTGTTGAAGGTTAGCCACCCCATTGCGACAGCAATAAAGAACATCCTTTTTATTCCTGCGCCTAATCTGTTTTTGCCAGTTTTGCAGAGCTTTTCGATTTATTCCACAAAGATAGAAAATATACTTGGAAAACACATCTAATACTTGATATTAAAAGTATTATTCACCAGTTTGGGACAAGTAAAGCGCAAACGGCATCCATACCGCATAAGGCTTTGAGTCTCAAAGCAATGCACCAACAGGCACAAGTCTGTATAAAGCTTTGTGTTTCAGATGTTTGAAATGGGCAAAAAAAGGTCTGATGTAGTTTTAATTATGTCTGATATAATTTTTTCTACATCAGACATAGTTTTTCCTATGTCCTATGTAGTTTTCGGGGCATTTGCGGGTGCGTGATTGCGCTTGAAGGAAAATTCCCTTTGGTCGCATTTGCAAATAGCGCAATCCTGTTTTGTTTTTTAGAGGTTTCTTACCACAAATTCTATTATTAGCATCATTTCGCATTTACAAAAAAGAAAATTATATGTTGGCATAAGTCCGTGTAATCCATACGTGGATTGATTATAAACTTCAGATATTAGGGTGTAATTGTTTTCGAGGAGGTGAAGCAATTATATGTTGGCGTGTATATAAACACTGAAAAAAAACGAAGTCATGCGACCGAAACTTGCAGATTTTCGGTTGTACGGCTTTTGTGCATTCGGCAGATATATGTACCTTTGAAACAAATTAAATGCGTTGGCGATTGTTTCATGGCATATTATTCAAAGACGATACAGGAGGAAGAACTAAAAAACAAGGTTCGTGAAGAATGGTTTGTTGGTTATGACAACTCGGAAATCCCAGGCAGGGTGGATTTCTGTGTCGGACATGACGGCACGACATACCTTTGGGCAGAAGCAAAGAGGGGTGTAAAGCGTGACATTTACGAGCTGTTCGTACAGCTTATTCTCACTATAGGCAAAGACCGCCGCTTTGCAGAGCTTGATGCTCCCGATTATCTCGGCTCTTTTGATGCCGAAAAAATAGGCTTTGTGCATTATGACACGATCTCTGAAATATTTGAACAAAATGACTTTAACTGGAATGTCGCGCCGTCAGACCATGCCACTAAGGAGTTTAGGTTGCTTTACGAGATAGTGCACGACAGATTGAAAGAATCTGTTTCCGTCTTTAACTTTGAGCAGCAGGGAGACAGTTTGCGGTTTTTCATCAGAGACAAATTTTCGCTAACAGGAAGGCGTGCATCCCAAACCAATGTAAATAAGAACAACTTTCCCCACATCTACCGCCGCTGGTTGAAAGAAGTGAAAGAAACCCTTGCCGTAAATTGGAACGACTTGGCAGAAGCAGGCATCTACGACTGCGATTTTTTCTTGGCAGATCTTATTTCGAGCGACAATAACACACTGCTGCAAAATCTCACGGTATTGCTTAAAAGAGATCATTACAAAGTCAATACGGGGAAGCTGCAAGGCAGCAACACGCAATTGTTTGCCCAGATTGACTTTAATGACAATCAGATGGCTCACCGCCTGTTTTGGCAGAGATATAGGCGTCCACCACGCGAGGAATATCAGGATTATATTTTGGAAAGAAGAGACAGATTGCGTCCGCAAGATATTCGTGAACGACACGGTTCTTACTTTACGCCAATGATTTGGGTTGAAAAATCGCAGGAATACCTTGCAAACGTGCTCGGAGAGAATTGGCAAGATGAATATTACGTGTGGGATTGCGCGGCAGGTACAGGAAACTTGCTGGCAGGACTGACCAACCGTCATAACCTGTGGGCTTCTACATTGGAGCAAGCTGACGTTGACACGATAAAGGAACGCATTCAGAATGGTGCCAACCTCTTTGGAAACCATGTTTTCCAATTGGATTTTTTGAATGACCCTTTGACTGATTACACGAAAGAAGATGGCACATTGGCAAAAAGCAAAGTTCCTGCGGAACTGCAAAACATTATCAAAGACCCGGAAAGAAGAAAAAAATTAGTCATATATATCAACCCGCCATACGCAGAGGGAGACAACCGCAAGGGAGAGGGGAGAAGTGGCGTCGCCGCCAATACACACATAGCCAAGGCTTATGGGGGTCTATGGGATATGCCAAGAGAGAGTTGTACATACAGTTTTTGACAAGGGTGTATCGCGAAATCCCCACGGCGGTGCTTGCAGATTTTTCAACTTTGAAAAATCTGCAAGCACCCAAATTTTCGGATTTCCGGCGTATGTTCAAGGCAACTCCAAAGGCTATGTTCATTGTGCCTGCAAACACTTTCGACAACGTAAAGGGTGATTTCCCCATTGGCTTTAAAGTTTGGCGTACAGAGGATGTTGAGCCATTCAACGGAGTTATGTCGGATGTGTACAACGAGAAAGGTGAGGCTATGCCGCAGAAGAAGATTTTTTGCTATGAGGGGCTTAAGCTGATCAACGATTGGACTGCCACATTTATTGACGACACTGTCCAGGATTCTGTTGCAACCATCATAGGCATTGCAAATGATTTTCAAAACCAAAGAACTGTGAGAATAGAACGCCCTCACAGACCTTGGAATCATCAGTACCAATGGCAAATAACCAAGTACAATCTAATAGAGTCAAGTGTTTATCTTGCCGTCCGTTTGGTTATAGAAGCGACTTGGGAGAACGACCGCGACCAGTTCTTGTATCCCAAAGAAACGTGGAGGGATGATAAGGTTTTTCAAACAGACTGTTTGACCTTTGCCATTTTCACGAACAAGAACAACGTCCAGTCAAAGGATGGCATTAATCATTGGCAACCATTTACCGAAGAAGATTTAGGCGTCACAAATGAATACCCGAGCCATTTCCTTACCGATTACATCTCTGGCAAGAGCAGACCCACTCAAACTTCCCAAGGAGGTTTTTTCAGCAGTGGGGATAACAAGAAACACACATCATTCATATTTTCAAAAGAAGCGCAAGCTGTATTTGATGCAGGGCGTGAGCTGTGGAGGTATTACCACAAACAACCGAATGCCGACCTGAATGCCTCATATTATGACATACGAAAATATTTCCAAGGAACGAAATTTGATAAAAAAGGCAAAGATGTAATGAAATCAACAAGTGAGGACGAAACTTATGTCAAACTTCATGCAGATTTGCGCAAAGCACATAAGCATCTGTCTGAAAAAATAGTACCCAAGGTTTACGAGCATGGTTTCTTAAAATAAAGAGATTTAGTTTTATTGTATTTTATAATTTCAGGAGGTCAAAACATGGATAAGCAGAAGTAAATAGTAAGCAAAAAGGGTTGGATGGTGAAACATTCATGCCCTTTTGTTTTTTGCCCCTTATGTATCTGTGCCGCTGGCAAATTTTATACGAAATCGCAGATGTCGCGAAAAACACATAAGATGTTGGATTGCAAAAGAATAGCCACACAAACGCTTTTTCTTGCAACGATTTGCTTTTCATGCCTTTGCAAAAGCAAGAAAAAAGGTCTGATGTAGTTTTAATTATGTCTGATATAATTTTTTCTACATCAGACATAGCTTTTCCTATGTGTTTTTTTGCAGGTGCTTAACAAGAATGTGCGGGTTTCAACAGTACAAATGCCCTATCGCTTATTGATGAAATGCCCACAAACAAGGCGAGAACGAGCGACAACACACAGAAGCAGATGTTCCATATTATCCTATTTTTAATCTTTCAAACAAGCAAGCGGTATGACCTTTACTCCGTCTGGGCGTGTGTAAGCCATACTGCCCCCTGTCATAACTATCATCAAATCGGGTTCACGAAGCGGAACTTGTTTCTCTGTTTTGTTGTGCTCCTGAACAAGTCGTTTAATTTCCAAAAGATGTTTCGCACCTTCTTCAATTCCACGACTGCCAAGCTTACATTCTACGAGAGCGTATCGCCCATCGTCAAGATGAAGCACAAGGTCGGCTTCCAGTCCGTAGCGGTCGCGGTAGTAAGATAAATGGTTGCCAAAGCCTGGAGTATAAGCCCGAAGGTCGCGTGCACACATCTGTTCAAATATGAAACCAAAGGTCTTGAGCTGAGTCATCAATGCTTCAGGAGAAAGTCCTAAGGCAGCAATTGCAATAGACGGGTCCACGAAAGCACGTTTTATTCCGCTGCGAATTGCTGTCTTGCTTCGGACGGCAGGACACCAAGCTTCTATGTTGTCGATAACGAACAATCTGTTGAGGGAGGTTACATAATCCTCAAACGCACTCATAGAAAGTGAAACTTCCCCAGAGGTTGTTACATCAGCTAACAGAGCAGTATTCTTTGCCAATGTTGAGATGTTACGGGCATACGAACGCAATATTGCACGAGTAGTCCGCTCATCCCTCTGTACGCCATCCACTCTGGAGATATCGTCCCGACAGATAGCATCTACATAGTTGCCTGCAATCAGCAACTTAGCCTTATCACTCTTCATATTAAGAAATGCAGGCCATCCGCCACGACAAGCTGCATAAATAAGATCTTCAATCTTCATATCTGAAGTAATACCGTCTATGTCCAAGTCTTGTTCATCGAACAAATCCTTTAGGGAAATCTTTCCGTTAGACTCTCCCGATTCCCACAAACTCATAGGCAACATCTTCATTCGTGATATTCTACCCGTACCAGAATGATGAATCTTACTTCTATCAACAACTGTAGATCCGGTAAGAATGAATTGTCCTGGAACCTGACGCTTGTCTACCATGGTACGCACGGCATCCCAAAGAACAGGAGCATCCTGCCATTCATCTATAAGGCGAGGTGTCTCACCCATCAACAATAATGATGGTTTTGAAGCGGCGGTTGCAGCGTATTCTTCCTGCATCTCCGTATCCTGCATCTTTATGACACTTTTGCTCATTTGCTCTGCAGTTGTTGTCTTTCCGCACCACTTAGGGCCCTCTATTAGTACTGCCCCAAAAGCCTCAAGACGATTTGCCAATTGAATGTCTGCAATTCTATGTGAATAACTCATATTGTAACCGCGATTTGATTATATGTGCAAAGTTAGTGGTATTCAGTTGTATTTGCAAGTAAAAACTAATATTTGTGGGTATTTGGCGTTATGAATTGTGCTATTTTGGAACTAACTATTGTGGTAGTTTACAACTAACTTTTGTGGCGTTTCATTTGTGATTTTCGCTGTATTTTATTTGTAGTTTTTGCTGTAAAACACCGCCTTTTAACAATACAGGTGACACCTCTACAATAAAAAAATAAACGTGATATATTTTTGTGTTTCTATCATTTTGCACAATCTTTACACTCGTTGAGTGCGTGTTTGCTTATCGTTGCTTATTTACAAATTTGCAGTGCGCTCACGCAAATAGCTTGTTTATCGGCGATGTGCATTTCTAAGGAGTCAAGCAGGAATAACTGAAGCAAAATAATAGACAAAAGGGGTTGGATGATAAAACATTCGTACCCTTTTGTTTTTGTCTCCTTATGTTCTTACGCCTCTGCCAAACTCCCCACGAAATTGCGGGTGTCATCCAAATTGCGTAAGATGTTGATTTGCAGCAAAATAACCACACAAAATACTTTTACTATAACGATTTGTTTTTCAAAGGTTTGCAATGGGCGAAAAAAGGTCTGATGTAGTCTGGATTATATCAGACATAGTTTTTTCCACATCAGACATAGTTTTTCCTATGTCCTATGTAGTTTTCGGGGCGTTTGGGAAAAGGCAACCTGTTTCGCGCCCTGCCCTCTTTCTTTATACATTTTATCATCGCTACAGCCCTGCCAATTTCATTTCTTCTTTTTTCCGCGCTTTTTTGAAACATAAAGTTTGCTTTCCCGCGCCAATCCTTTCTTTTTAGCTACGCCTTGCTTCCTTTGCCACTTTGTTTGAACGCTGTCGCAAGCCGGGGTATGCTTATATTTGCTATATTTGCATGAACAATACGCAATATATTTAAGACCACTTCAAACAGATGTCCACTGCCATTCTGAAATATCCTGCCGGAAACATCTTCTCCGTAAAATCCGCCCTTGCACGGTTGGGCGCAGACTGCATCGTTACTGATGACGTTGCGGAGCTGTCGAGGGCAGACCATATAGTGATACCCGGTCAGGGCGAGGCGGCGGTAACAATGGACTACCTTCGCAAAACCGGTCTGGACAATGTGATACGTTCCTTGAAGCAGCCTGTTTTGGGCATTTGCATCGGAATGCAGCTTATGTGCTCCTACTCCGAAGAGGGCGGCGGGGCCGAATGCCTCGGCATTTTCCCCGATACCAAAGTAATACGCTTCTCCCCCGCCAACAAAGAGAAAATCCCTCACATGGGCTGGAACTCGCTGGGCAACATGAACGGCAAACTTTTCAACGGCATCGCCGAGGGCAGTTACGTGTATTTCGTGCACAGCTATTTTGTCCCGTGCAACGGGTTCACCACTTCGCAATGCAACTACGCCGGCAACTTCAGCGCATCAATGGAGCGCGGCAATTTCATGGCGGTGCAGTTCCACCCGGAAAAAAGCGGCGCCACAGGAGAAGCCATACTCAAAAACTTTCTTGAAATATAAGGACAATGATAAAGCCCATTCCAGCCATAGACCTGATAGAGGGCAGCTGCGTAAGGCTGTCGCAAGGCGACTTCTCAAAGAAGACAGCCTATTCCTCCGCCCCTGCCGATTTGGCGCGGGAGTTTGAGAAAATGGGGTACACAAGGCTGCACCTTGTTGACCTTGACGGCGCAAAGCAAGGCAAGCCTGCCAACATTTCCGTTCTTGAAAGCATAACGCGGAACACAGGTCTGGATGTGGACTTCGGCGGCGGCATAAAGACAGACGAAGACCTTGCCGTAGCATTCAGAGGCGGGGCTAAAGCCGTGAGCATAGGCAGCATGGCGGTAAGCGACTTCGGGAAAGTGGCTAAATGGATAGACAAATACGGAGCTGACAAATTCATCATATCGGCAGACGTGCGCAACGGCAAGGTGCGCACCAAGGGCTGGACAGAGGATTCCGGCATCGGCATAAGCGACCTGCTGAAAAGGTATTGGCCGCTGGGAGTGCGCCGTGTGCTTTGCACCGACATTTCCTGCGACGGAATGCTGTGCGGCCCGAACATCGCGCTTTACAAAGACATTATGTCAGCTTTTCCCGACTGCCGGCTTATTGCAAGCGGCGGAGTGGGAAGCATGGACGACATAGCCGCGCTGGACGAAGCGGGAATACCCGCCGTGGTGTTCGGACGCGCCATTTACGAGGGCAAAATCGACTTGAAGCAGGTTGCCGCAGAATTCGGACTTGAC
Source organism: Prevotellaceae bacterium UBA6858 (assembly GCA_002451695.1). GTDB lineage: Bacteria > Bacteroidota > Bacteroidia > Bacteroidales > Bacteroidaceae > UBA6398. The sequence continues at coordinate 25,650 of DKDC01000028.1, forward strand.
AAACAACGGAAATCATGTTAGCGAAACGCATTATACCATGTCTCGACGTGAAGGACGGAAGAACCGTCAAAGGCGTTAATTTCATCGGACTCCGTGATGCCGGCGACCCGGTTGAGATGGGGAAAATCTATTCCGCTCAAATGGCTGACGAGCTCGTGTTTCTCGACATAACGGCAAGCGTGGAGGGAAGAAAGACGTTCACCGAAATGGTGCGGAGAGTTGCCGCCGAACTTTCGATTCCGTTCACCGTGGGCGGAGGCGTGAGTTCGCTCGCCGATGTGGAACGCCTTCTCGAAGCCGGGGCGGACAAAGTGGCGGTAAATTCCGCCGCGCTGCGCACGCCGTCGCTTATTGACGAAATAGCACGGCACTTCGGCTCGCAGATTTGCGTGCTTGCCATTGACGCAAGACTTGAAGAAAACGGCGAATGGCGGTGCTACCTCAACGGAGGCAGGACACCAACGGAGCACACACTCTTTGACTGGGCGCGGGAGGGCTACAATCGCGGGGCGGGCGAAATTCTGTTCACAAGCATGAACCACGACGGCACAAAGGAAGGCTTTGCAAACGACGCGCTCCGCCGCATAAGCGGAAGCGTGGGCATTCCGCTTATAGCCTCCGGGGGAGCGGGCAAGAAAGAGGATTTCCGCGATGCGTTCACCAAAGGATGCGCGGATGCCGCCCTCGCCGCCAGCGTGTTCCACTACGGAGAAATAAAAATCCCGGAACTGAAGCAATATTTGCGCAAAAAAAATATAGACGTAAGATTATAACAAACACGATGAATATAGATTTCAATAAAATGGACGGCCTTGTGCCGGCTGTAATACAAGACAGCATTACCAAAAACGTGCTTATGCTCGGGTTCATGAACGAGGAGGCATACAAAAAGACCCTCGCCACAAAGCGCGTTACATTCTACAGCCGCTCACGGCAGCGCCTGTGGACAAAAGGCGAGACAAGCGGCAATTACCTGGAACTTGTAAGCATGAAGCCCGACTGCGACAACGACACGCTGCTCGTAAAGGTAATTCCCCATGGCCCGACCTGCCACAAAGGGACAGACACCTGCTGGGGAGAGGAAAACAAACGGAACTCAATACTCTTTCTTTCCGAGTTGCAGGACTTCATAAACAAGCGTTATGAGGAAATGCCCGAGAAATCGTACACCACCAGCCTTTTCAAGGACGGCACAAACCGCATGGCGCAAAAAGTGGGCGAAGAAGCCCTCGAAGCGGTCATCGAGGCAGTAAGCGGAAACGACGAAAGGCTTGTTTACGAATGCTCCGACTTGTTCTACCACCTAATCGTGCTGCTCACGTCAAAAGGCCTGCGCATTGAGCAAGTGGCGGCGGAACTTGCAGAACGCCACCAACCCGGCTGGCACAAACACTAACCCATAACATCCATATCATGAACAATGCAGAACAGCCCCTCTGCGAGGGAAAAGCCCTTATATCTTATGACGGCGTGGCAATAAGCCACGATGAGCATGAGGTTATAAAAAACGTAACTTTCTCAGTATATCCAAAAGATTTTATATTCCTGACTGGAAACGTAGGGTCGGGCAAAAGTTCCATTTTACGCACCATATACAAAGATTTGGACTTTTCGGCAGGAAAAGGCTGTGTGCTCGGCTACGACCTTTCAAAGATACGCCGTAAGCAAATCCCCGATTTAAGGAAACAGCTTGGGATAATTTTCCAGGACTACAAGCTGCTGGGAAACCTGACCGTTTGGGAAAACCTCGCATTCGTGCTCAAAGCCACCGGCGTTAAAAAAGAGGAGGTGGAAAAACGTATTGACGAAACGCTGAAGCTTGTGGGGCTTGAAGGCAAGGAGGGGAAATACCCCAACGAGCTTTCCGGTGGCGAGCAGCAGCGCGCGGCAATTGCGCGGGCAATCATCAACAACCCCAAGGTTATCCTCGCCGATGAGCCTACGGGAAACCTCGACAAAAACGCCGCAATGGAAATCACCCGCCTTTTGGGAAAGATTAGCGAAAACGGAGCTGCCGTGATAATGAGCACCCACAACCATGACCTTGTAAAGACTTTCACGGGAAAAGTATTCCAATGCAAAGAGGGGGCGTTCCACGACATCACGGACGAATACACCCATAACACCAACAACTGAGAATTACAGGAAAACTGATGAAAATAATGAAGTTCGGCGGCACTTCGGTCGGGTCGCCACAAAGAATCAAGAACGTAGCAAGCCTCATCTCATCCGATGAGCAGAAATTTGTTGTGCTTTCCGCAATGTCGGGAACAACGAACACGCTTGTAGAAATAACCGACTACCTCAACAAGGAGAACCCGCTCGGGGCGAACAACGTGATAAGCCGCCTTGAAAGCGTTTACCACAAACACGTGAGCGAACTTTACTCCACCGAAGAATACCGCGAGCTTACGGACAAATTCATTACAGAGGAGTTCGCACACCTTCACAAGCTCACGCAAAAGAAACACGACGAGAACGTTGACAAGGAAATTCTGGCGCAAGGCGAGATAATCAGCACCAACATGATGACGAACTACCTGAAGGAATGCGGCAAAAACGTCGTTCTGCTTCCGGCTCTCGACTTCATGAGCATAAACAAGGACAAGGAGCCTGACGAGCTGCAAATTTCCAAACGCCTTTCCGAAATCCTCGAAAAGCAGCCGGGGTACAATATATATATAACGCAGGGGTTCATATGCCGCAACGCGGAGGGGAACGTTGACAACCTGCAACGCGGAGGCTCGGACTACACCGCTTCGCTGATTGGCGCGGCAATCAAGGCGGAGGAAATACAAATATGGACCGACATAGACGGAATGCACAACAACGACCCGCGCTTTGTTGAGGGCACAAAACCCGTTGACCAGCTCAACTTTGAGGAGGCGGCGGAACTCGCCTATTTCGGCGCGAAGATACTCCACCCCACCTGCATTCTTCCCGCAAAATTCGCTGGAATACCCGTAAGGCTTCTCAACACCCTTGACCCCTCCGCCAAAGGCACGATTATAAACAACGAGATGGAAAGCGGCAAGATTAAGGCCATAGCCGCAAAGGACGGTATCACAGCCATAAGGATAGTATCGTCGCGAATGCTGCTCGCCTCCGGGTTCATGAGCAAGGTTTTCAACATTTTCGACACGTTCAACACTAGCATCGACATGATTACCACCTCGGAAGTGGGCGTTTCCATGAGCATTGACAACCCCGCCCATTTGAACGAAATAATCGGAGAACTGAAAAAATACGGCACTGTTGACATAGACCGCGATATGTGCATCATCTGCGTTGTCGGCGACTTGCGCTGGGGGAACATCGGCTACGAAAGCCTCACCACCGATGCCATGGCCTCCGTCCCCGTGAGGATGATTTCCTATGGCGGCAGTTTCCACAACATTTCCTTCCTCATACGCTCGTGCGACAAGGCAAAGGCTCTTCGGGAACTGAGCAAGAAGTTGTTTAACGACAAAAAAACAGACTGACAATGACAGAAACATTAAAAGGCGTGCCGGATTTCCGCACGCCATATTATTTATACCACAAGGACACGCTAAGGGACACCCTCGAAACGCTGAGGCAGACCGTTGAAAACGACGGCAACTTTGTTGTCCATTATGCCGTAAAGGCAAACGACAACCCCGATGTCATGAAATTCATCAGCTCATACGGTCTTGGTGCGGACTGCGTGAGCGGCGGGGAAATTGAGAAAGCCGTAAGTTGCGGCTTCAACCCCGAAAAAATTGTATTTGCCGGCGTGGGGAAAAGAGACGACGAGATTGAAACCGCCATCAAAAACAACATTTTCAGCCTGAATGTCGAGAGCTTGCAGGAAATAGAGGTTATAAACGAAATAGCCTTGAAAATGAACGCCGTTGCGCCTGTCGCAATACGTGTAAACCCCAATGTCGATGCCCACACCCACGAGAAAATAACAACGGGGACTGAGGAAAACAAGTTCGGCATCGCCCTTGGGGACGTAATGTCCACGGTAAAGAAAATACTTGCCATGAAAGGCTTGAAATTTCGCGGACTGCAATTCCACATAGGCTCGCAAATCACAGAATACACCTGTTTTGAGAAACTTTGCGAAGTTGCCAACAAGCTCGTAAGCGAACTCGAAGCGCAAGGCATCGGATGTGAGATGATTGACATGGGCGGAGGTTTGGGAATAGACTACGACAATCCCCTTGGAAACCCTATCCCCGATTTCCAAGGATATTTCAGCACGTTCCGCAACCGCCTTAAAATGCCCGCAGGCACAAAAGTGCACTTCGAGCTCGGACGCTCGATTGTGGCGCAATGCGGGGATTTGATAACCAAGGTGCTCTACACCAAGCACACCGCCCACAAGAAATTCGCCATTGTCGATGCCGGTTTCACCGACCTGATACGCCCCGCCCTCTACGGAGCCTACCACGACATTGAGAACATCTCGAACATTTGCACGGAGAAAGAGGCATACGACATCGTAGGCCCGATATGCGAGAGCAGCGACGTGTTTGCCAAAGACCGCGTCATTTCCCCCGCCAAGCGCGGGGACTTTCTCGCCATACATTCCGCAGGGGCGTATGGCGAAGTTATGGCCTCGACATACAATTCACGCCCACTCATAAAAGGATATCTGGTGTAGGCATCCCGCCAAGGCAAGAAAGGAACATCCGTTTTTCGGCAAAAAACTGAATTGCAGAGAGTTGTCATGCTTTTTACACAGACTGCATAAGTTTCTTTTTCCCAATGCTTTGCAAAGGGCAAAAAAAGGTCTGATGTAGTTTGAATTATGTCTGATGTAATTTTTTCTACATCAGACATAGTTTTTTCCATGTCCGATGTGGTTTTCGGGGTGTACCGGGAAAGTGCTGCCTGATTTGGTGCTGTGCGTCATCATTCCGCGCCCTCACACTCCATACACCTTATTGTATATGCGCGCAACTATGTCGTTGAAAACACCCTCTATGTCCACGGCATTGATCCACATTATTTTCATCTCCAGCTCATTTCCGCCGGCCCTGTAAGGCGGCTGCACGTACTTCCTTCCGCATAGTTTGAAACCGTGGCGTTCGTAAAAGGCCACTCTGCGCCTTGAAATGTCATCAACAGGAAGCTCCACCTCCAAAACAACAGGCTTCCCAACCGTGCGGCACAATGTCTCGACAGCCATGCCGCCAAGTCCCTTGCCGCGCACTGCGGCATCCGTGGCAAAATGCTCCACATATACAAAATCGTCAAAATCCCAAAACGAGATAAAGCCAACTTTTCGTCCGGCGCACTCTATTATGCTGTTGCAAAACTCCGGCTTCGACCACGTGTAGGCTATCCAGTCCGAAACCTCGCGTCTCTCGTCCTCCGGGAAGTTCGACAGGTAAAGCCTCTCGGCATACCACAAGTCCTCCTCGCCATTCACGCGCCTTATTGTTATTTGGTTTTCCTGCATTTCATTCCACTTTTATTGTCCTGTCAAGCCTGTCGCAAAAACCGGGGACAAGCGACTTTCTCATGCTCACCTTGAGAACGCAGCCTTCGTCATAGCCGTTTTCCACAATCCTCACGTTTGCATCCCTCACCACTTTCATGACGGCGCTCATCCGTTCGTATCCAAAGCGCAACGTAAGCGTCTGCTCCACAAAACACCTTTTAACCTCAGCCTTATCAAGCGCATCTGCTGCGGCAACCTTATACGCCTCGCCCAAACGGCTCGCGCCCAATTTAACGCCGCCGAAATACCTCACAACCGCCACAAAAGTGTCTGTCAAGCCCTTTGACTTTATCTGCCCAAGTATGGGCTTTCCCGCCGTGCCCGACGGCTCGCCGTCATCGTTAGCCCGGAAACACTCTCCGTCCACTCCTATAATATATGCGTATGCCACATGGCGCGCATCATGAAACCTGCGCTTCAAATCCGCAACATACATTTTGGCTTCCTGCTCTTCGGACACGGGAAAGGCGTATGCCATGAACTTGCTGCGGAGTTCCGTATAATATCCCTCCGACGGTGCCGCGATTGTCAGAAATTCGTCCTTTTCCATAAATGCAAAGATAAACCATTTCCACCAAACAGACGTTTTATGACAAATATCATGGAACAGACAGACTGTTGGCGCGGGAATTTTCGTTTGGTGGCGGATTATTCATACCTTTGCAGGTGGTTGTTACAATAAATTTCGGCGCAAAATAAAAAAATCCGCTTTTTCTTGTCACAAACAAGCGGGTCGTGCGTAATAAGGGTAAGAACATCAAATTTTATACTGACATGAAAAAGAATGTATTCATCGCAACCCTGTTATTGGGATTTGCACTTACGGCAAACACAGGATGCGCCGACTCAAAAACCACATCAAAAAAGAATGGTCTTGAAGCCCTTGACAACCTTTCCGAACTCAGCGAACTTTCCGAACTCGCGGAAACCGACTGGAGCGAAAGCGACAACAACTCAGACGAAAAAGGCGAAAAACAGCCAACGGCGAAAAAGACCTTCGCCCTTAAAGGCTTCAACAAGATTGAGGCGGGAGGTGTGGTAAAAGTCCACTTCACCCAGGCAAGCGACTACGAGGTGAAGGCTGTGGGAACTCCGAAACTCATGAGCGCAATGACAGCCTACGTGGAAGACAACACCCTTAACATCACACTCAAAAAAAACGTCAACACAAATGGGGGAAACGAGCGCGTTGACTTCTACGTCAAGGCACCCGACCTCACCTTCGTTGATATGGGCGGCGCGTGCAGCTTCACCGCAGGAAGCATCAAAACGGAAAACTTCGGTTACGACCTTTCGGGGGCTGTGAAATGCAGAATAGCCAAGCTGAAATGCAAGAAAGCCGACCTCGAAGCCAGCGGCGCGGTGAACATAGAACTCATCGCGGAAGCCGACGAACTGAAAATGGACAATTCGGGAGCGTGCAAGACAAACCTAAAATTCAAGGGCGGAACTCTCGACATAGAAAACAGCGGCGCGGGAAACATAAACGCCGAAGTTGACTGCAAGGTGCTCAAATCCGACAATTCGGGCGCGTCAAAAGTTTCATACTCCGGCACCGCCGACCAGACAAAGATAGAAAACAGCGGCGTTGCCAAGACCAACACGAAACTTCTCAACAATCTCTGATTTCCCGCACCCATGACCGGAGAGGACTTCAAAAGAACCGCAGCCGCCCTGCGCCGCGAACTGCTTGCCACGGCACGGCGATATATCCCCGACATAGAAAAATCGGAGGACGTGGTTCAGGACACTCTCCTGCGCCTGTGGGAAATAAGGGAAAGCCTGCGCGAGCCAATCAACGGCATAGCGAACGTAATGGCGAAAAACCTGGCCATAGACCGTTTGCGCCGCGAAAAGCCCACTGTTGACATTGAGGAGATTGACATAGGCGCACCGCCCGAAAACGAAACCCACGAACGATACCAAAGGGTTATGGGAATAATAGACACGCTGCCCGAAATGCAGCAGACGCTGATACGCCTGAGGCTTGTGGAGGAAATGGAGTACAAGGACATATCAAAACTCACAGGCATAAGCGAAGCCGCAATAAGGCAGAACATAAGCAGAGCCAGAATGGCGATACGGCAACAATACATAAAACGGAACAAATGAAAAAAGAAGAAATACAAAAACTGATTGACCGGTACTTCGAGGGCGACACGACCGTTGAAGAGGAACGCAGACTGTACGGCTTCTTCGGGCAAGACCGCATACCGGCAGAATTTGCGGAATACACCGAAATGTTCCGCGATTTGGCAGCAGTGGGCGACGTTCCTGCGCCGGCCGTGCAAAAAAAGCCGGCATACCGATTGTCTATGTTTTGGCTGCGGGCGGCGGCAAGCGCGGCGGCTGTTGTCGCGATAGTATTCGGAGTGCGCCTTGTCGGCAACATTAGCGAGGAGAACGCACTTGCAAGACTGTACGAGGGAAGCTACATGATTGTTGACGGACAGCGCATAGACGACCTGCGGGAAATAGAGGACTCCATTAAGGCCACTTTGCACGACGCCTCACGCCTTGAACACAAAATGGCAAGCCTGCAAACCGTGGAAGGGGCGGAAAAGGACATCTTGAAAAACGTAAGCGACCCGGAAATGAAAAAGGAAATCGAACAACTTCTAAATTAGGGCTAAAATGGCAAGAAAGACAATATATATGCTGGCGCTGATGCTCATGCCGCTGTTTGCAGCGGCGCAAAACAGCATCGACCACATGGTTGACGAACTTTCAACCATCGGAGGGGCGAAGTTCACCTCCGTTGTGCAGCGCAACCCAAAGACAAGAGCCATTGAAAAGGTTGTGAAGAAACTTGAGATTGGCGGCATTAACAGCAAAAAGTTCATCAACGCCTTCAAGAACGAAACCAAGCGCAACAAGACAACCACCACTACGTACTCGGATGGGGAGGTTACGACAATCATAACCACGAGCAACCCAAAAACCAACCGCATCTACATGATAAAATATGAGGATGAGCAGTATTACCCCGACGTGAGCGTAACCATAATCATAAAGGTGAAGTGAAAGTTGCAAAAAGGCACACGCCATGCAAGCCGCACCGCCCGCAACGGGCAGTGCGGCTTTTTATATGCGTCTTCGCGGCGCAACCCGCCGCCAGTGTCGATTTTTATTGCTAATATTGCAGACAAAGGCATAAGCAAAACAAACACGGTTATGGAAAAGGTTAAAGTAGTGCGCCACATAGGCCTTGTGGCCCACGATGCAAAGAAGAAAGACCTCATTGAATGGGTGCTTTGGAACTCCGAACGCCTCATGGGACACAAATTCTACTGCACGGGCACCACGGGAACGCTAATTCTTGAAGCCCTCAAGGCAAAGCACCCAAATGTTGACTGGGACTTCACTATATTGAAAAGCGGTCCGCTCGGCGGAGACCAGCAAATGGGCTCGCGCATTGTGGAGGGGATGATTGACTACCTGTTCTTCTTCACCGACCCTCTGACCGTGCAGCCTCACGACACCGACATAAAGGCCCTCACGCGCCTTGCCGGAGTGGAGAACATCGTGTTCTGCTGCAACCGCAGCACCGCCGACCACATTATAACCAGCCCGCTGTTCACCGACCCTGAATACAAGCACAGCATTCCGGACTACTCGTTCTACACCAACCGCTTCAAGGACAAACCCGTGGTTACCGAGGCAATGGAGCAGGAACGCCGCCGCAGGGAAAAACTACAGGGCAAAGACGAAAGCGCGGAATAAACACAAGGCAGACAGACACGAAAGCCCGCCAAAAGTTGCGGATTTTGCGTAAATTTGCATCATATTCGCAATTTACATGAGTGCATACGTCGTAATACTTATAATGGCGGGCTATTTCGGTCTGCTGCTCCTCATTTCCCACCTCACGTCGCGCAACAACGACAACAATGCCTTTTTCCGCGGCAACAGGCAAAGCCCGTGGTGGCTTGTGGCTTTCGGGATGATTGGCACGTCTATTTCCGGCGTTTCCGTGGTGAGCGTGCCGGGAATGGTGGGGACGGTGAATATGTCGTACCTTCAGATGTGCCTTGGTTTCGTGCCGGGCTACCTTTTGGTGGCATACGTGCTGCTCCCTGTTTATTACAAGCTGCGGCTCACAAGCATATACGACTACTTGAGCAAGCGTTTCGGCAGCACAAGCCACAAAACAGGCGCATCGTTCTTTCTCATAAGCAAGCTGTGCGGCGCGGCGGCAAGACTGTTCATGGCGTGCCTCGTGCTGCAAAAATTCGTGTTCGACCAATTCGGCATACCTTTTGAAATTACAGCCGTGTCAACGCTTCTGCTTACTTGGGCATACACACGCAAAAGCGGCGTAAAGACTCTTGTATGGACCGACGCGCTGCAAACTCTAGCCCTTATAGCCGCAGTGGTTACGATATGGATAACCGTTTCGGACGCCATGCACCTTGACGTTAAGGGGGCTGTGGATTTTGTGGCGCAAAGCCCCATGGGGCGCGTCTTTGTGCTTGACGACTGGAAAAGCGGGCAGTTTTTCTGGAAGGAGTTCATTGCCGGAATATTCATCGTTATCGTGATGACGGGACTTGACCAGGACATGATGCAGAAAAACCTCTCGTGCAAAAACCTGCGCGACGCGCAAAAGGACATGACTGCCTACGGACTTGCCTTCCTGCCCATGAACCTGCTGTTCCTCTCCCTCGGCGTGCTGCTCTACGGCTTCTGCGCACAGAATTCAATCGCCACCCCGGCGCAAACCGACAACCTGCTGCCCATGCTCGCCTCGGGGGGATACCTTGGCACTCTCGTCCCCATTATGTTCGTGATAGGCATAATAGCCGCAGCATTCTCGAGCGCAGACTCCGCACTCACCGCACTCACAACCAGTTTCTGCATCGACATTCTCGGCGTGGAACGCAGAAACACCGACACGAAAAAAGCCGCCGCCATACGCAGGAAAGTGCATATAGGCGTAACCGTGGTGTTCATACTTTTCATCCTCGCCTTCAAGGCATTGAACTCCACAAGCGTCATCGATGCCGTTTACGTAATGGCATCCTACACCTACGGCCCGCTGCTCGGACTTTTCGCTTTCGGACTGCTCACGCGCCGCGCCCCCACCGACAGGCTCGTGCCTTACGTGGCGGTTGCCGCACCCCTTTTGTGCTATGCGGCAAACATATTGGCAGTGAAACTGTGGGCGTACCATTTTGGCTACGAACTCCTGCTGCTGAACGGAGCACTGACATTCATCGGGCTGCTCGCCCTTTCTAAAAAACAAAAGGCTGTTTGAAGAAACCGCGAACATCGTCCAGGCAACATAAAACACTGGTTTACAAAACAATAGCCCAAAAACAAATATCCTTTATAACGATTTGTTTTTCAGAGGCTTGCAACGGAAGAAAAAAGGTCTGATGTAGTTTAAATTACATCAGACATAATTTTTCCTGCATAGGACATAGTTTTTCCCATGTCCCATATAGTTTTCGGGATGTTTAGGAAAGGACGGGCGATTAAGGTTTTGCGATAATTGAATGCGGAATTAATTATTGGGGTTATGCTTATGGTATATATGTAGGGGCGTATGGCATACGCCCCTACAAAAACCCAATTTACTGATTGCAGGCATAACAAAAACTCCACGCGGCGTTTTGCCGCGTGGAGTTCTCTTTGGTTATATTTTGCCTAAACGGCTGCGTCTTACTTTTCCTCTTTCACAACGCTTATCTTCAACTCGTCGAGCTGCGACTGGTCAAGCCCGGCAGGAGCGTCAAGCATCACATCGCGTCCCGAATTGTTTTTGGGGAAGGCTATGCAGTCGCGTATGCTGTCAAGACCAGCAAAGAGCGACACCCAGCGGTCAAGACCGTATGCCAAGCCTCCGTGGGGCGGCGCGCCGTATTTGAAAGCGTTCATAAGGAAGCCGAACTGCTGCTGCGCCCTTTCGGGAGTGAAGCCGAGGACGTTGAATATCTTAGCCTGCAAATTGCTGTCGTGTATTCTTATTGAGCCTCCGCCAACCTCAACGCCGTTGCACACCATGTCGTAGGCATTTGCACGCACATTTGCGGGGTCGGTGTCGAGCATGGGAATGTCCTCCGGCTTGGGCATAGTGAATGGGTGGTGCATGGCGAGCAGGCGGTTCTCCTCGTCGCTCCACTCGAACATGGGGAAGTCCACAACCCACAACAGGGCGAACTTGTTCTTGTCCCTCAGTCCAAGGCGGTCTGCCATTTCAAGGCGCAAAACGCCAAGCTGCTTGCGCGTCCTCATGGCGTTCTCACCGCTCAATATAAGTATCAGGTCGCCCGGTTCCGCCTCCATCTTGCCTTTAAGGCTCTGAAGAACCTCCTGCGAATAGAACTTGTCAACGGAACTCTTCACGCTGCCGTCGGCGTTAACCCTGGCATACACCAAACCCTTTGCGCCTATCTGCGGACTCTTTACAAAGTCCGTGAGCTGGTCGAGCTGCTTGCGCGTGTAAACGGCGCAACCCTTGGCGCAAATGCCGCCTATGTATTCTGCGGAATTGAAAACGGAAAACTCGCCCGTGCCTTTCAGCGTGCCCATAAGCTCCACGAACTCCATGCCGAAACGCATATCGGGCTTGTCGCTTCCGAAGCGGCGCATCGCGTCTGCCCAAGGCAAACGCAGGAAAGGCTTTTCGCCAAGATCGTAGTTGCGCACATTCTTGAAAAGGTACTTCGCCATTTCCTCGAACATGGATATTATGTCGTCCTGCTCAACGAAGCTCATCTCGCAGTCAATCTGCGTGAACTCCGGCTGGCGGTCTGCGCGAAGGTCTTCATCGCGGAAACATTTCACAATCTGGAAATACCTGTCCATCCCCGCAACCATGAGCAACTGTTTCAGCGTCTGCGGACTTTGGGGCAGGGCGTAGAACTGTCCGGGGTTCATGCGCGAAGGCACAACAAAGTCTCTCGCTCCCTCAGGAGTGGAACCCACAAGCACAGGTGTCTCAATCTCCAGAAATCCCTTGGAGTCGAGAAACTGGCGTATGGCGATGCACATTCTGTGCCGGAGCTCCAGGTTGCGGCGCACATTGGCACGGCGCAAATCAAGATAGCGGTATTTCATCCGGAGGTCATCGCCGCCGTCGGTGTTCTCCTCTATGGTGAACGGAGGCACGAGACTTTCGTTCAGCACAGTCAGTTGGCTTACGGTAATCTCGATCTCGCCGGTTTCTATCTTCTCGTTTTTCGAACTGCGCTCGTTCACCGTCCCCACAGCCTGCACCACGTATTCGCGCCCGAGCGAGTTGGCCTTGTCAAAAAGCTCCTTGCCGTCGTTTTCGTTGAACACGAGCTGGGTGATTCCGTACCTGTCCCGCAGGTCAACGAATGTAAGCACACCCATTTTCCTTATGCGCTGCACCCAGCCGGCAAGCGTAACGACTTTTCCGGCATCGCAAAGGCGCAATTCTCCGCATGTGTTTGTTCTGTACATATTAATATTATGTGTTGTTTGTTTCAATCAAGTTTAAGCACCGCCAGAAAAGCCTTCTGCGGCACCTGCACGTTTCCGATCTGCTTCATGCGCTTCTTGCCCTTCTTCTGTTTTTCGAGCAGCTTGCGCTTTCGCGAAATGTCTCCGCCGTAGCACTTTGCGGTTACGTCCTTGCGCACCTGCTTCACGGTTTCGCGCGCAATTATCTTCGCCCCGATTGCCGCCTGTATGGCTATGTCGAACTGCTGTCGCGGCAGCAAGTCCTTCAGCTTCTCACACATCCTGCGCCCGAACGCCACGGCGTTGTCGGCGTGTGTGAGCGTTGAGAGCGCGTCCACCGGCTGGCCGTTCAGCAGTATGTCGAGCTTCACAAGCTTTGAGGGGCGGAAGCCTATGCCGTGATAGTCGAACGAGGCGTAACCCTTCGAGATGCTCTTGAGCTTGTCGTAGAAGTCGATCACTATCTCCCCGAGCGGCATGTCGAAGTTAATCTCCACACGGTTTCCCGCAATGAAATTCTGGCTCACAAGCTCGCCGCGCTTTGACAGGCATAGGGTCATAATCGGTCCGATATACGCCGTGTCGGTTATGATTGTGGCGCGGATGTAAGGCTCTTCCACATGGTCGATGTCGGCAACGTCGGGCATACTTGCCGGATTGTGCACTTCCTTCGCCTCGCCGTGGTGGTCGTAAACCATATACGAAACGTTGGGTACTGTGGTTATTACGTCCATGTCGAACTCGCGGTCGAGCCTTTCCTGTATAATCTCCATGTGGAGCAGACCAAGGAAGCCGCAGCGGAAGCCGAAGCCCAGCGC
>DKDC01000028.1:39507-40227 GCA_002451695.1 Prevotellaceae bacterium UBA6858
CACCATCGGCTTCACTTCCTCAAACCCGTCTATCGCCTTGTCGCAAGGATTGCCCACCTTGGTGATTGTGTCGCCCACCTTCACCTCGGTTGCGGTCTTTATTCCGCTCACAATGTAGCCCACATCGCCGCAATGCAGCGTTTTCCTGGGCGAAAGGCTCATTTCGAGCACTCCCACCTCATCGGCAACGTAGTCCTGCTTGGTGTTGACAAACACCACGTGGTCGCCCTGGCTAATAGAGCCGTTGACAATCTTGAAATATGCGATTATGCCACGGAAGCTGTTGAACACCGAGTCGAATATCAACGCCTGGAGAGGCGCGTTCTCATCCCCCACAGGCGCAGGGACACGCTCCACTATGGCATTGAGAATTTCGTCTATGCCCAAGCCCGTGCGTGCAGAGGCGCGGATTATGTCCTCGCGCTTGCAGCCGATAAGGTCAACTATCTCGTCCTCCACCTTGTCGGGCATGGCGTTGGCCATGTCGCACTTGTTTATCACCGGGATAATCTCAAGGTCGTTCTCCAAGGCCATGTAAAGGTTTGATATGGTCTGCGCCTGCACACCCTGCGTGGCGTCCACAACCAGAAGCGCACCCTCGCACGCCGATATGGAGCGGCTGACTTCATACGAGAAATCCACATGCCCCGGAGTATCGATAAGGTTGAGGGTGAACATTTCGCCGCCGTGCCCATACTTCATCTGTATGGCGTGGCTCTT
>DKDC01000028.1:40361-40484 GCA_002451695.1 Prevotellaceae bacterium UBA6858
GACTTGCCATGGTCAATGTGGGCTATGATGCAGAAATTGCGTATATGCTTCATCGCAGAATGTACGTTCGTTTCAAAAATAAATGTTTTCACCCAAAATGGGCTTTGCAAAGATAATAAATAT
>DKDC01000008.1 GCA_002451695.1 Prevotellaceae bacterium UBA6858
CGTATGCAATACGCCCCTACAATTATCGCAAAACCATAATTGCCCATCCTTTCCCAAACACCCCGAAAAATACATTTGACGTGGGAAAAACTACATTGGACGTAGGAAAAATTATGTCTGATGTAATTCAAACTACATCAGACCTTTTTTCACCAGTTGCAAGTCTCTGGAAAACAAAATGTTATACAAAGCAATCTCCGTACGGCTATTGCTTTGAAACTCAAAGTCTTGTGCGATTTTTCGCGATTTTCGCGATTTCGTGAGGAATATGGCTGAGGCGTGGTGTGCAAACACACCTTTTTGAGAATGCGTTTTTCAATGCGCCATTGAAAATTTTGTGCGGAAGGCATTGCACTCCGCTATGAAAAAACTTTTATCTTTGTATGCGGTATAACTTGGCTACTGAAACATGAAGATAATACATACTGCCGACTGGCATATCGGCAACACGTTTTACGGTTACGACCGCTCTGACGAACACCGCCACTTCCTTAACTTCCTTCTTCAGACAATAAGGGAACACGAAGCGGACGCGCTAGTGGTGGCAGGGGACGTGTTTGACAACCCCAACCCGTCGGCGGAGGCGCAGCGCATATACTACGGCTTTCTCAGCCGCGCCGTTGTGGAGAACCCGGGATTGCAGATTGTCGTAATCGCCGGAAACCACGACAGTGCGGCGCGCCTTGAGGCTTCCGCCCCGATACTCGCCCCACAGGGCATACAGGTGCGCGGATGCCTGCACACCGACGACAAGGGCAATCCCAAGCTCGAAGAGCTTATGATACCCTTGCACTCACGCCATGACGCCGATGATGAAGTTGTGTGCCTCGCCGTGCCTTTCCTGCGCCAGCCGGAACTGCCGCGTGAGGGTTCCTTCAGCAAAAGCATGGGGAAGTTCTTCCAGACGCTAATAAGCGAGGCGCGGCACGACTACGGCAAAAAACGGCGCATGATGCTTGCCGCGCATTTCTACGCCACCGGCAGCGAGATAAGCGGCGAGGAACACAGCGAGCGCATCATCATAGGGGGCGAGGAAAACGTTGACGCCTCAAAGTTCTGCGGCGACATGAGCTACGTGGCTCTCGGACATATACACAAGGCGCAGTGCGTGGCGGGATTTGACCACGCCCGCTATTCGGGTTCGGCACTGCCGATGTCGTTTGGCGAAAGGGGCTACAGGCACGGCGTCAATGTGGTGAACATAGGCACGGACGGCACAGTTACCCTAAACCCTGTGGAATACGTTCCCCTAAGAACGCTCGTCACCATTCCGCAAAAGGGGACTGCAACCCCCGAAGAAGCCATTGAAGCGGCGAAGTCGCTGCCCAAGGCCGGAAAGAAAGACGACAGCTCGTCCTGTCCGTATGTCGAAGTGCGTCTTGGGGAAATCCCCGACCCGGCAACGGTGCACTCCATCAAGGAAGCCTTTGAGGGGCGCGCCGCCATGCTTTGCGCAATCCGCAACATGAACATCGCGACAACAGACCGCGAGAGGCTGGAAACGGCAACAGAGGAGCAGCTGCGCCGGCTCGACCCGCTGCTCATGGCAAAAGCCATATACAAAAGCCGCTGCGGCGGCGGGGAAATGCCACAGGCACTTGCGGACAAATTCAACGCCGCCGTGAAAATTGCCAGAGAAAACGAGGAGGACGAATAGTAAGAGCCATGTACATACGCAAGATAATCATAAACAACATAACTTCGCTCAAAGGCGAACACGTAATAGATTTCACCCAAGAGCCATTGCGCTCGGCCGACCTCTTTGCCATAACAGGCGACACGGGAGCCGGAAAGTCAACCATACTCGACTGCATCTGCCTGGCCCTATACAACCGCGCCCCGCGCTTCGCGCTGCGCGAGCGGAATGTGTCGCCGGTTGCCGCGCCCGACAAAGGCACGGCGGCGAAACTCCACAGCTATGACACGCGCAACGTGATGCGCCGTGGGGAGACGGAAGGCTCGTGCGCCGTGGAGTTCATAACCCGCGAGGGGACTTTTGTCGCCACGTGGAGCGTGAGGGTGAAGCGCACCGGGACTTTCGACACCGTTTCGCGCTCGCTTGTGCAGACGGAGCCGAAAAGGAAAACGTATGACCCGCGCGATGTGCAGGACGAGATATTGCGCCTTGTGGGACTTGACTACGAGCAGTTCACACGCACGGTAATCCTCGCCCAAAACAGTTTTGCGAACTTCCTGCGCGCACGCCGCGACGAGAAATCAAAACTGCTGGAAAAAATCACCGGGACGGAAATATACAACAAGATTTCCTCCGTTATATACACTCAGAACCAAAAGGCGGGAGAAGATTTCAGACTAAGACAGGCGGAATACCAGCACTACGAGAAAGAGACCCTTGACGAAACCACACTGAAGGAAACCGGCAACCGCAAAAACCTTGCGGAATCACAACTGAAGCTGCTTGACCAGAAAACAGAATACCTGAAAAAACAGCTTGCATGGTACGACACCTACGAGGAGCTTGAAGCCAAAGCCGCAGCCGCAACCGAAGCCTACAACAAGGCAAACCGCGCAAATGTGGACATGACGCTGAAACGCGAAAAGCTACAGCGTTACGACGACGTGGCAGAAATAAGGGACAAGGTCGTCTCCGCGCAAAGGGACGACATAAAAATAGCCGAAACCCAAAACAGTCTGGAGCGTCTGTCAAAAGAGAAAGACGAAAAGGCACGCGGAAAAGCCGCAGCGTCATCGGCGCTTGACGAGGCAAAAAAGGAGTTTTCAAAATACGACAGCTCACTGCGGCAGCAAGAGCCGCTGTTCAAAAAAGCGCACGAAATACTGCGCGAAATAGAAATATGCGAAAGCACAAGGAATGAAAAAGCCGCAGAACTTGAACAGAAAAGGAAAGAAGTTGCTGAAATAGAAAAGAAAATCGCCGAAAACCTTAAATGCCAGAAAGCATTCGAGGGACAGGCGGAAAACTGCAAAAACGCCATGCAGTCGCTGCAGTCCCACCAGGCCATGTTCGAACAATACGGTTCTGTGCTTGAAAAAATAAGGACATACGGCACACTGCTCTCGGAATCTGAAAACATGAAAAAGCGGCAGAGTGTGATAAACGCCGAACTGGAAACGCTGAAAACCGCGCTCGAGAAGATTGACAGCGAGATAAGCTCGGCCCTTCAGCAAAAGGAATCGCTCGAGCAGGGAAGGACGCAGCTACAGAACAGCGTGCTTGGCGTTGACAACAGTATGCTGCAAGACGATTACAACAAGGCTTTCACCCAAAAGACAAGCCTCCAAGGCGCAAAACGCCTTTGGGAGACGCTCTCCGCCGAATACGAGGACAACGAGCGGAACGAAAGCGCAATCTCGAGCGTGAGCATAACCATAGAGGCACGCAAAAGCCAGCTGCGCGACCTTGAGATGGAAACCACAAAATGCAGGCAGATATACGAGATACACGAAAAGTATTTCAACATGGGACAGGCCGACAACGTGAAAGAACTGCGCCGTAACCTGAAAGAAGGCGAGCCTTGTCCCGTATGCGGCGCAACGCACCACCCGTATCACAGTGAAACCGAACAGCGTCTGAACGAGGTGGTGAGCAACGCCGAACGCTCACGTGATGAAGCCCGCGAAAGATACAACGCCAGCGAGGAAAAGTTCAGCAACATGAAGACCATGCAAAGTTCTGACGCTGAAAAATACCGCAGTCTGTTGAAAAAGCGCGATGAAATAGACGCGAGAATAAAAAAATACCGCAAGGAATGGGAACTGCTGTATGCCCAGCTCGACAAGACCTTTTCCGACAGTTCCGGCAAGGTGGACGCGGCGGCAAGGCGCATTATAATAATACAGTTGCTTGAAAACGCGGAAAAGGCGGCGGAATACACCCGCAAACGTCTTGACGAGTACAACAAATGCCACGCGGAAATAGAGCGTTGCACGCAAAGCATGGAGAAAATCTCAAACACCCTCGCCGAACTTCAGAAAAAACGCTCCGACATGCTTATGAACAAAGGCGTGGACGAGGGCAACCTTGCCACCATTGCCGAAAGCATAAACGGCAATTCCGACAACGCCCACGAAATATACCTTGATTTGGAAAAGTTCCTGACTGTGGCCGACTGGCGGCAGCTTATACGCGAAAATCCAAAACTGCTGCGCGAGCGGATTTCAGAGTTCTACAACAAATGGAACGAATGCCGCGAAAACATAAAGAAAATCGAGGAGAGTAAAGGCGAAACTGAAAACGAAGTGAAAATGCTCAGGCAAAGCCTACAGGCAGCCAGCGAAGCAATCCACGGACTTAACGCCAAAATCGAGGAGATTGACAACATGGTCTCCGCAAACAAAAACAGCATTTACAAGATGTTTGGCGACGAAAGCCCCATTGAGACCGAAGAAAACCTGCACAAGCGCATGGAAGCCGCCCGAAAGGACGTGGAAGAAAAGACAGCTTCCCTTCACGATGCGGAAAAGGCTCTCGGGACTGTGAACGCGCAACACAGGCAGCTGTCAGAGGAACTTCGGAAACTCGAAGAGGAAAAACTGCGCACAAGCACCGAAATAGACACATGGATTTCCGCGTTCAACCAAAACCATTCCTCGGTGCGCTTTAACGAACTTGCGGAAATTTTCAACTCAAGTTACGACTGGAACTCCATGCGCACCGAACTGAAAAAGGTGGAAAACGAGTTTTCCTTGGCCTGCGACAGAATGGAGGCGGCACAAGCGCAACTCAATGCTTGGCAGTCGCGCCCAGAACACCCCGACAGGACATTTGAAACCCGCAGAAGCATTTCCTCCGACATAGAGACGACGCGCCAAAAGCGGGAACAGGTGCAGAAAGAACTGGACGATATAAAAATTGGGCTTTCACGCCACGAGGAAGGGACGAAAAAGATGAGGGAAATGAAGCCCGGGCTTGACGAACTTGAAAAGAACTCACGCGAATGGGCAAAGCTAAACGATTTGATAGGCTCTGCAAACGGAATGGCCTTCAGCCGCGTGGCCCAAAATTCTACTCTAAGGCTTCTTGTGGACCACGCAAATTCCCAACTGGCGTTGTTTTCGCCGCGCTACCGTTTGCGCAAAGCCGAAGACTCACTTGACCTCGAAATAACCGACCGCTACATGAGCGATGAAAGCCGCCCGGTGTCCAGTCTTTCGGGCGGGGAAACTTTTGTGGTTAGCCTTGCGCTTGCGCTCGGCTTGTCATCCCTCTCAAACGGTCGCCTGTCAATCGGCAGCCTGTTTATCGACGAAGGCTTCGGCAACCTTGACAACGAAAGTCTCGACATGGTTATACACGCATTGGGAAGCCTCAACGCCCAAGGGCGCAAAGTCGGGATAATAAGCCATACGCAACAAATCCGCGACAACATATTCCCCCAGATACAGGTTGTGCACAAAAACGCGGCAGACAGCCTTAGCACAATACGAACTGTGTCATTCTAAAAAACTGTAACAATGAAAAAACTGGTTTTCGCCACAAACAACGCTCACAAACTTGAAGAAATACGCGCCATTCTCGGCTCGAAAATAGAAATTCTCAGCTTGGCAGACATCGGCTGCGAAGCCGACATACCCGAAACCGCCGACACGCTCGAGGGCAACGCCCTTATAAAGGCGCGTTACATTTACGACAACTACAAGCTCGACTGCTTCGCCGATGACACGGGACTTGAGGTTGACGCACTCGACGGTCTTCCCGGCGTTCACACCGCGCGCTACGCCTACCCCGACCGCCACGATCCCGAAGCCAATATGGTGAAACTGCTTGACGCTTTAAGAGAAAATAACGACCGCAATGCAAGATTTCGCACAGTTATTGCGTTAATAGAGAAAGGCAAGGAACATCTTTTCGAGGGTGTTGTCGAAGGCGTTATCGCACGCGGGAAAAGCGGGACGGAAGGTTTTGGCTACGACCCGGTGTTTATTCCCGAAGGGCAGCAAAAGACTTTCGCCGAACTCGGGGAGGACATAAAGAACTCTATGAGCCACCGCGCACGAGCCGCGCAGAAACTTGCCGGATACCTTGCCTCGCGCCACGAATGCTGAAGGCGCGTACAGGCACATTAACATAATAACATTACCAGAAATGCGCAAGAAAACATTTCTTATCCTATTAATGCTCGCTGCGGTGTTTGCGGCGCAAGCCGAAAGCCGCTGGACATTCTACGGGGCATACCACAACTCGCTTGCCAACATCCCGGCGTGCGGCAAAGTGTTCTCGCTCTGCGACGGCTCCATATTCTCATACTCACCTTCCGACAGCGAAGCCAAGATTTACGACAAGACCACAGGACTTGGCGACGCCGACATAAAACACATGGCCTACTGCGAGGAACTGGAATGTTTCGTGCTTGTATATTCCAATTCCAATATCGATATCTTTTTCCCCGGGCAGGACAAAATGTCAAACCTCCCTCAGCTTATGAACAGCGCACTTGCCGACAAGACGGTAAACGACATAACCGTTTCGGGCAAAAAAGCCTACATAGCCACAAATTCGGGCGTTTCGGTACTCGACATTTCCCGCCTTGAGTTTTCCAAAACATACGGAATCGGCACTGTCAGCAGTGCAGTCCGTCTGAACGGCAAAATTCTGGCAGCCACTCCCTCGGGAGTAATGCAGGGGAACGAAGCGGAAAATCTTCTTGACCCCTCAAAATGGTCCAAGCTCAACGACCCGGCTTTCACAAAGCTTAGAGTTTTGGGGGACAGGCTTTACGCCCAAGCCCAGCACGTCTTTGAGATAAACCCGTCAACCGGCGTTTTTGTGGCGATAGACAATGTTCCCGCCACGTTTTTCTGCGCCGACAACGCCTCATATATGTTCTTCGGCAATTCCGATGCCGCCTACGCCGTGTCGCCCGATGGAACAAAAACCAAGATATGCGGCAGCAACCCGTTCAAATATCTCTCCTACTCCGACGGCACATATTGGGCAAGCTGCGGCTTCAACGGCATCCAGCCCTACAAGGCCGACGAAACAGGAATGCTCAAAGCAGCGGCAGAAGGCATCACCCTCAACAGCCCGATACGCAACTATTGCGCATTCATGAATGTAAGTCCGTCAAACCGCATTCTCGTGGCGGGCGGCTCGCTCAACTATAACCGGCAGGACTTCGCCGGCACGCTCTACAGTTATCAAAACGGAAAATTCTTCAATTTCGAGGACACCGTTTCGTCTCACACAAATATGCTCTACCGCAACCTTACGGGCGTTGCCGAAGATCCCAATGACCCAGACCGTGTTTTTGCATCTTCCGGCGAAACCGGGCTGTATGAGTTCCGCAACGGCAAGTACGCAAACCATTACGATTACCGCAACAGCCTTTTGCAAACTGTCCTGCCCAACGCCTGGCAGCCTTTCATGTACGTCAGGACAGGCGGCTTGCAGTTTGACAGCGACGGGAACCTGTGGATGCTCAACAGCGAGGTTGACACCGTTTTGAAAATAATGATGCGCGACGGCACATGGCGCAGCATATATATTGACGAGCTGGCAAAATACCCCACGTTCGACCACCTTGTTTTCGACAATGACGGCAGGGCGTGGTTTACGCACCGCCGCACCACGAGCAGCCACAACGCCGGCGTGGCGTGCTTGGACGTGAACGGAACTATCGGCGACACGTCAGACGACACATTCACCTTCCGCTTCCGCTTTACAAACGAGGACGGCACTACCTACACTCCCAACACCGTCGATGCCATTGCCAAGGACAACGACGGGCGCATTTGGGTGGGGACTGTCGAAGGCCCTTTCCTCATCAACGACCCCGAAAACTTCGCAAACAGCAACTTCACGTTCGAGCAGGTGAAAGTTCCGCGCAACGACGGCACGGATTATGCCGACTACCTGCTTACGGGAGTTCCCATCACAGCCATAGCCGTTGACGAGGCAAACCGCAAATGGTTCGGTACCAACGGCGACGGCGTTTACCTTATCAGTGCCGACAACATCGAGACTGTTCACCATTTCACCACTTCAAATTCCCCGCTGGTTAGCGACAAAATCCTTTCGCTCGCCGTAAACAGGGAAACAGGCGAGGTTATGATAGGCACAGACAAGGGACTTATGAGCTACAATGCCGGCAAGGTAAGCACAGGAAAGTCGTTCAAGGACAAAGACCTCAAGATATATCCCAACCCTGTGCGCCCGGATTTCTACGGAGACGTAACCATCGAGGGACTTCCCTTGGGCGCGGAGGTGAAGATAACAACCACGGGGGGGCAGCTTGTGCGCACTGCCAAGACAAGCAACGGTTTCTACAAATGGGACGTTAAGGACAACAGCGGCGCAGGCGTAGGCTCTGGCGTTTACTATGTGTTTGCCGTAACGTCTGACGGCAAACACGGCGCACGCGGCCGCATAGTGGTGGTGCGCTGAAGTCATGGGGCAAATGGCGCGGCACTTCAATGCCATAACGCTGGTGAGATGGTTTTTCGCCGTCTCCCTCGTGTGCTTCCACGCCTGTGTGCTTCTGCGCCACAGTTTCATCACCCCGGTAAAGGGACACGCCATTGTAAGCGTGTTCTTCGTGTTCAGCGGAATGCTGACATACGAAGGGTTTGCCGCCCGCCCCGGGGCGCGGGCTTTCTATTTGCGCAGGCTGCGGAAACTTTTCCCGCCATACGCCCTGGTCGTTGTTGCCTGTGCGCTTGCCTTTGCGGCGTTCTCTGTAATGCCGTGCGCCAGCTACTACACTTCACAAGGCTTCTGGAAATACCTCGCCGCCAACCTCACGTTCCTCAATTTTCTCTCCCCCACCCTTCCCGGAGTGTTTGAAACCCATTCTGTCAATGCGGTCAACTCATCGCTTTGGACAATGAAAGTGGAGGTGATGTTCTACGCCGCCGCCCCCGCAATCGCGTGGCTTTCACGCCGTTTCCGACCGCTGTGGGTTATAGCGGCGTTGTACGTGCTTTCGGTTGCCTATGCCGAATTTTTCACCCACCTATACCACGCTTCGGGGGTGGAGAAATATGACGTGCTCCGCCGCCAGTTGCCGGGGCAGATGATGTATTTCGCCGCAGGAATGGCGGCGGTGCACCTAAGGGCGGCGTTGCTGCGCCACAAGGCGGCAGCCTTGCCCGCTGGTCTTGCGGTGTGGGGGCTGTGTTCCGCCTTTTCGCAACTGCGCCCCATAGAGCCGCTCGCCATTGCGTGCGCCATAACCGTTGTGGCGTATGGCAGCCGACGGCTTTCCGCGCTGTCGGCTTCCGTACCCAACCTCACATACGAGGTGTTCCTGCTGCACTTCCCCATACTGCAAACCTTTGTCGAGCTGAAAGTGTTTGAAAGGCTCGGCTTCGCAACTGCACTGATTTCGGCGTTTGCAGTGATAATACTGCTGTCGTATGCAATAAACCGAACCATAAACCGCAAAAAGGCAAACTTGCCGACACAAAAATAACCTCCTGATTACCAAAATCTTATCAGATTTATAGTATTCTTTGTTAGGGGTTGTTTTTCAAATACTTGCAAAGAATGAAAAAAGGTCTGATGTAG
>DKDC01000025.1:0-13254 GCA_002451695.1 Prevotellaceae bacterium UBA6858
ATCAGACATAATTTTTCCTACGTCCTATGTAGTTTTTCCTATGTCCGATGTGGTTTTTAGGGCGTTTTGAAAAGAATGTGCGATTATGGTATTGCGCGAATTGTAGGGGCGTATTGCATACGCCCTGTACGCTACCGCTTATACCGCGTTTGCGAATACCGCCACAACATCGCAAATCGACGCAATTTAGGGCGTATGAATACGCCCCTACAGCGGTGCAACAATTTGAAAAATTGTATTTTGTGTAATTTAATTGCCCCTGACTTATGCGCAGTCTTGGTCTTCCTCAATATATTTCGGGGACTCCCCGTAATCGTTCTCATACGCGTCGCTGTCCGCGCACAGGAATACGAGCAGGATTACTTTCCATGCCAAGGCAAGCAGCCCCCAAAGAAGGTATTTTGCGATGAGCGTTTCGGGCGTTGTGTCCATATTGTTTTGCAGCACCATAATACCAAACGTTTCATAGAGAATGCAGACAATCAGCGAGCCTTGGATGATTGCGCCAACTCCCCACCACCAGCCGCTGCGGCCTGTGTCGTGCAGACGGCGGAATGTGAGCGGTATTGCCATAAGCCCGGCAATCCAGCCCAATACAGGTATAACCAAGCCCACGGCATAGACCACCAGCATTGTCCACCAATACTCGGAGCGGCGCGCGCGTCCCGAAAACTGGAATATCTTTTTTGTCGAGGCGTTGAGCGCCTCCGAAAACCCCAAGGATTGTGTCTCTGTCATCTTCGCGTTTTTATTTTGTTCATTTGCAAAGATATGAAATAAAAAAGAACGCACCACATAATTGCAGGACAGTGGTGCGTTCTTCCTAAGAAACTTACTTTTTAATCAGCAAGCTTTGCCTTTATGAACTCGCGGTTCAGGCGTGCTATGTTTGCCACGCTCTCGTTCTTGGGGCATACAGCCTCGCAGGCGCGGGTGTTGGTGCAGTTTCCGAAACCGAGTTCGTCCATCTTTGCAATCATTGCCTTCACGCGCTTCTTTGCCTCTACGCGGCCTTGGGGAAGGAGCGCGAACTGGCTCACCTTGGAGGATACGAAGAGCATTGCCGAGCCGTTCTTGCAGGCAGCCACGCACGCGCCGCAGCCGATGCAGGTTGCGCAGTCCATGGCCTCGTCTGCCGCCTCTTTGGGGATGAGTATGGCGTTTGCGTCGTGCGGTGCGCCTGTACGCACGCTGATGTATCCGCCGGCAGCCTGGATTTTGTCGAATGCGGAGCGGTCAACCATGCAGTCCTTTATCACAGGGAATGCCGCCGAACGCCACGGCTCAACGGTGATTACCTCGCCGTCGTGGAAGCGGCGCATATAGAGCTGGCAGGTTGTTGCGCCGGTCTCTGTCTTTCCGTGGGGAGTGCCGTTGATGTAGAGCGAACACATGCCGCAGATGCCCTCGCGGCAGTCGTGGTCGAAAACGAAAGGTTCGCTGCCTTCCTCCACAAGCTGCTCGTTGAGAATGTCGAGCATCTCGAGGAACGAGGTGTCGGTTGGGATGTCGCGCATCTCACGCTCGTCAAAATGTCCCGGGTCTTTGGGGCCGTCCTGCTTCCAATATCTTATTTTGAAACTTATTGTATTAGCCATTTTAGTTTTGTTTTTAATTGTTAGTAAGAAGTCCGGGCTTTTTCTTAGCTCTTGTAGTTACGTGTCTTGACTTCAATAGCTTCGTATTTGAGCGGTTCCTTGGTAAGCTCGGGGGCTTTTGCGTCGTCGCCCTGATATTGCCAGCAACCCACGTAGAAGTAGTTCTGGTCGTCGCGCTTAGCCTCGCCCTCTTCGGTCTGGTATTCCTCGCGGAAGTGTCCGCCGCAGCTTTCGTTGCGGTGAAGCGCGTCATAAGCGATGAGCGAGCCCATTGTTATGAAGTCGTTGAGGCGGATTGCCTTGTCAAGCTCCACGTTCAAGCCTTCCTTTTTGCCGGGAACGAAGAGGTTTGTCTCGAACTCCTTGCGGATTTCGGCAATCTTCTTGAGGCCCGTTTCAAGCCCCTCCTTGGTGCGCGCCATGCCGACGTACTCCCACATAACCTTGCCGAGTTCCTTGTGTATTGCGTCAACCGACTTTTTGCCCTTGATGTTCATCAGGTGATCAATCTTGTCCTGCACCGCCTTTTCCGCAGCGTCGAATTCCGGGCGGCTGGTGTCGAAACGGCCAACGGTGATTTGGTCGCTGAGATAGTTCTGTATGGTGTAGGGAAGCACGAAATACCCGTCAGCAAGACCCTGCATGAGAGCGGAAGCCCCAAGACGGTTCGCACCGTGCTCGGAGAAGTTGCACTCTCCGATTGCGAATAGGCCGGGGAGGTTGGTCTGCAGCTCATAGTCAACCCAGAGACCGCCCATTGTGTAGTGGATGGCGGGATAAATCATCATCGGGTTGTAGTATTTCACGCCGTTGATTTCCTTTACGAACTCGCCGGGGTTAACGTCGGTAATCTCCTCGTACATGTCGAAGAGGTTGCCGTAACGTTGGAGAACGACATCAAGGCCAAGGCGGCTGATTGCCTCGGAAAAGTCGAGGTAAACGGCAAGTCCGGTGTTGTTCACGCCGAAGCCGGCGTCGCAACGCTCCTTTGCCGCACGCGAAGCCACATCGCGGGGAACGAGGTTGCCGAATGCGGGGTAGCGGCGTTCCAGATAGTAGTCGCGGTCTTCCTCGGGGATGTCGGTGGGCTTAATCTCGCCTTTCTGCAGTTTCTTTGCGTCCTCGATTTTCTTGGGAACCCAGACGCGGCCGTCGTTGCGCAGGGACTCGGACATGAGTGTGAGCTTGGACTGCTTGTCTCCGTGAACGGGGATGCAGGTGGGGTGTATCTGCACGTAGCATGGGTTTGCAAAGTATGCGCCGTGGCGGTAGGCCGCCATTGCTGCGGAGCAGTTGCAGCCCATTGCGTTGGTCGAAAGGAAGTATGTGTTGCCGTAGCCGCCGGTTGCGAGTACCACAGCGTGGGCTGCGAAACGCTCGAGTTTGCCCGTTACAAGGTTTTTGGCGATGATGCCGCGTGCGCGGCCGTCAATCATCACCACGTCCTGCATCTCGTAGCGGGTGAAAAGCTCCACTGTGCCAGCGTGAACCTGGCGCATCAAGGCCGAGTACGCCCCGAGAAGGAGCTGCTGGCCGGTCTGGCCTTTTGCGTAGAATGTGCGGCTCACCTGCACGCCGCCGAAAGAGCGGTTTGCGAGCAGCCCGCCGTATTCGCGCGCAAAGGGAACGCCCTGTGCCACGCACTGGTCGATGATGTTCGCGCTCACTTCGGCAAGGCGGTAAACGTTAGCCTCGCGTGCGCGGTAGTCGCCGCCCTTAACCGTGTCGTAGAACAGGCGGTAAACAGAGTCGCCGTCGTTCTGGTAGTTCTTGGCGGCGTTGATGCCACCCTGCGCAGCGATGGAGTGTGCGCGGCGCGGCGAGTCCTGGATGCAGAAGTTCAAAACGTGGAAACCCATTTCGCCGAGCGATGCGGCTGCCGAAGCTCCGGCAAGGCCCGTTCCCACAACAATCACGTCGAGCTTGCGCTTGTTGGCGGGGTTCACCAAACGCTGGTGAGCTTTGTAGTTGGTCCATTTTTGCGATACAGGACCTTCTGGAATTTTTGAATCTATAGTTGACATATCTTTGTTTCTTGTTTGGCGGGGACTGCGTGGCGGCTGTCCCCAAGTTGTTATCTATATGCTTTGTTGCAGACGGTTGGAAGCCTGTCAGCACGCGCCGCCGCAGAGGGCGAACTTCAAAACCACTGCCACGAATGCAAGCACCACAACCGTTACGTAAACGGAGCCTATGGCCTTCCAGCGGCAGAACCATGTCTTGCCGTTGAGGCCGAGGGTCTGGAACGCGCTCCAAAAGCCGTGGGTGAGGTGGAACCACAGTGCGGCGAGCCACACGATGTAAACCAGCGCGTAGATTGGGTTGCCGAATGTCTGGGCGATGAACCCTGCGCCGTCGGTAGGCTCAATTCCGCAGGCTCCGGCGTTGCCGGTGAGTTCGGCGAGCATCATGTTGGCCCAGAAGTTGTAGAGATGGAGCAGAAGTCCGAGCACCACGATGATGCCGAGCACGAACATGTTCTGCGAAGCCCATTCCACCTTTTCGGGGCGTGCCGTTACGTTGTAGCGGCTTGTGCCGCGAGCCTTGCGGTTCTGCAGCGTGAGGATGAACGCATACACAAAGTGCAAAGCCACCAGGAAGGCGAGAGCCAGCGTGCCGGCTACGGCATACCAGTTGCTGCCGAGAAATTCACACACGCCATTGTAGGCGTCCTCGGAGAAGAGCACCACGATGTTCATAGCGGCATGGAATGTCAGGAAAAGAATCAGGGCAATGCCGCTTACCGACATGACCACCTTCTTTCCAACAGATGAATCATATAACCACATAGATTGTTGGATTTAATTATTGATGTTAATGTTTCGTTGTTAAAAGCATTTCTAAAGTGTTTGCAAAGTTATACAATTCCCAAATTTCCACAAAAGGCAAATGGCGAAAAAAGCAGGGTTTCGGGAATCAAAAACAGTGTGCCGCGACAACGTGAAAACTACGTGGGACGCAGGAAAAACCACATCAGACATAATTTTTTCTATGTCCTATGCAGGAAATTTTATATCAGACCTTTTTTCTCCATTTGCAAGTATCAGAAAAACAACAACTTGTAAAGTTTTTGAAAAATCGGCGCAAAACATTGGCATTCATGGTTTTGCGCGTGAAAGTGACAAATTCCCTCACTTTTCGGTTATTGCGCGGCAAACGCGGTCCTGGAAATTGCGTGCGTTGCGGTCGTGGAGCACTCCCTGGTTGAATATGGCGAAGGCGAGTTCGTGGCCCTCGGGCGATGTGGCGTAACCCGCGAGGGTGATGACCCCTTCGAGTGTGCCGGTTTTGGCGTGCACATTGTATTGCGCCGCAGTGCCGCGCATCCTCCTTTCGAGCGTGCCGTCAACTCCCGCCACCGGCAGGGCGGGGTAAAGGTGGTCGTAGATGTTCGAGCGCGAGCGGGCATAGACAAGTGCCTTCATAAGCAGTTCGGGCGAGGCGTAGTTGTAGAGCGAAACCCCGCTGCCGTCGGCAACCACGTAGCGCGAGGCGTCGAGCCCCATGCGCGAAATCATAGCCTTCACTTTTGCCGCCGAGTGCTTTGCCCCGGCGTAGTCGCGCCTGTCCTGCGCCCCGAGCTGGTAGAACAGCGATTCGGCGTATGTGTTGTCGCTTTCCTTGAGCATGGGCATGAGTATCTGGTCTATGGTGTGGTACCGCGTTATGGCGCATTTGGCGGTGCCGACTTTCCTTATGGAGTATGCCGGAGTGAACTTCACGCCCTGTTCGGAGAGTGCGCTGAAAAATTCGTCCATGAACCTGTCCCTGCCGTTGTAGAGCAGGGCGCGCAAGGGGGGCATGTCGTCGTCCCAGCACCATCCCTCGCCCCATTTCAGGGTGTCTTTCACTGACACGTCCGCCCTTATCTCCCCGGCAATGCTGTCTATGCCCATTTCCCTTATTGCAGCGGCAAAGGCGCGCATGTCATCGTGCCCGAACATGGGGTCCATCCCCGCCTTAATATACACGTTGCCTTTCAGCACGGAATCCTCCACCGCCCCCTCGGTGTAGAGCGAAGTCTCGAAGCGGTATGAGCCGCCGAGCTGCTGGAGAGCGGTGATTGCGGTGAGCACCTTGGCTGTGCTTGCCGGGCGCATGGTCTGGCGTATGTCCTTGGAATACACGAGCGAGTCGGCTGTGATGTCATACACGCCTATTCCCGTGAACGAGGTCTCGAACATTGGGGCGGAAACGAGGCGGTCTATGCGCTGCCTTACCCTTTGCGCCCACGGCAGGAGCGAGTCCCCGGCGGCGGCAACGCTGTCTTGAACGTCGGCAACCGTGTCGCCCCGCGCCACAACCGTGGTGTCGGCGGGGGAAAGGGGGATGACGGTCTGTGCGCCGCCATGCGGCTGGAGCGCAAGGGACAATATGCCTAAAACGAAGTATCTTAGTTTCATCGGGTTGCAAAATTACTAATTTTTTCAGTAAACGCCCGCGCCGCAAGCCTTCTGGCGCGGTTAGCAAAACCGCCGCGCCGTGCAAATGCCGCCTTAGGTTTGGGGTGCACACAATAAAAACTCGTTTTTTCGGCGGCAAAAACCATGGGAACGCTCATTTTTCAGTAGTTTTGTAGCACGATAAAAACAGAAGGCAGAACAATGATTCGCAAGTTTGATTTCCTGGTTATAGGCTCGGGCGTGGCGGGAATGAGCTACGCCCTCAAGGTGGCCCGCAGCGGCAAGGGCAAGGTGGCTCTCGTATGCAAGACAACGCTCGAGGAGGCCAACACCGCCAAGGCGCAGGGCGGGGTGGCGTCGGTTACGAACCTGAAGCTCGACAACTTCGAGAAGCACATCAAGGACACGATGATTGCCGGTGATTACATAAGCGACCCGAAAGCCGTGGAGCAGGTGGTGAAGGGCGCGCCCGAGGGCATAAGGTTTCTCGTGGAGAACGGCGTGCATTTTGACAAGAAAAGCGATGGCAGCTTCGACCTGCACCGCGAGGGCGGGCATTCGGAGTTCCGCATACTCCACCACGCCGACGACACGGGCTTTGAGATACAGCGCGGCCTTATAGAGGCTGTGAAGCATGAGCCGAACATTTGTGTGCTTGAGAACCATTTCGCCGTGGAAATAATAACGCAGCACCACCTTGGCATAGAGGTTACGCGCCGCACGCCCGACATCGAATGCTACGGCGCATACGTGCTCGACCCCGACACAAAGCGCATCGACACCATACTGTCAAAAGTAACCGTTCTCGCAACCGGCGGGGCGGGGGCGGTATATGCCACAACCACCAACCCAAACATTGCCACCGGCGACGGGATAGCAATGGCATACCGCGCCAAGGCAACGGTGAAGGACATGGAGTTCATACAATTCCATCCCACCGCGCTGTTCCACCCCGGCGAGACCCATCCCGCATATCTCATAACCGAGGCAATGCGCGGCTATGGCGGCATTCTGAAACTGCCTAACGGCGAGGAATTCATGCAGAAATACGACAAGCGCCTGTCGCTCGCCCCACGCGACATAGTGGCGCGGGCAATAGACCACGAGATGAAAATCCACGGTCTCGACCACGTTTGCCTTGACGTTACCCACAAAGACCCTGAGGAGACCAAGAAACATTTCCCTAACATATACAAAAAATGCCAGTCGATAGGAATTGACATAACAAAGGAGTACATCCCGGTTGCGCCCTGCGCCCACTATCTTTGCGGCGGCATAAAGGTTGACTGCAACGCCTGTTCGTCAATCCGCCGCCTGTATGCCGTTGGCGAATGCTCGTGTACGGGCTTGCACGGAGGCAACCGCCTTGCGAGCAACTCGCTAATCGAGGCGGTGGTTTACGCAAAGGCTGCCGCCGACCACAGTCTGGCACACATCGGCGAATACGGATTTAACGACAATGTGCCGGAGTGGAACGACACCGGCACTATGACCAATGAGGAAAAGGTGCTGATTGCGCAGGATGTCAAGGAAGTGGGGCAAACAATGTCTAACTATGTTGGCATTGTGCGTTCCGACCTCCGCCTTCACCGTGCTTGGACGCGCCTTGACCTTCTGTATGAGGAGACCGAGGAGCTTTTCAAGCGCGTAAAGGCAACGCGGGACATCTGCGAGCTGCGCAACATGATAAACGTGGGCTACCTGATAACGCGCATGGCGATAGAGCGCAAGGAAAGCCGGGGGCTTCACTACACGGTGGACTATCCCAAGCACGCCTACGACCAGAAATAAAAAACTGCCGCACGGAAACCATATCATATTAAATATAATGAGGTACGCCGACGTAATAGTGCCTGTTCCTTTGGACGGGTGCTTCACATACAGCATCCCGCTCGAAATGGAGCGGGATGTTGTGGTTGGCGGGCGCGTGGTGGTGGAGTTCGGCGTGCGGAAGAAATATTCGGCGATAGTGGCAGGCGTTCACAACACCGCACCCGATGCCGGTTTTGGGGTGAAGCCCGTTGCCGAGGTCATAGACACCGCCCCCGTTGTTACCCCTGCGCAGATTTCTTTCTGGAAATGGATTGCCGGCTACTATCTTTGCTCGTTTGGCGAGGTGATGACGGCGGCAATGCCTGCGGGGATGAAACTTGCAAGCGAGAGCATTGTTTCCCTAAATCCCGATGACGACGGAAACGCTGTGCTTACGCCTTTGGAACAAAGGGTTGCGGGCATTATTGCCGCAGAGGGAAAAATAAGCATAAGCGCACTTGAAAACAAAACAGGCAGCAAAAATATAATGGCAACCGTGCGCTCGCTCTACGACAAGGATGTCGTGAGGGTGAACGAGGTTGTGACGGCAAAATACAAGCCGAGGCAGGAGACGAGGGTTGAGCTGGCGAAAGAGTTTTTTAGTGAAAAAAAACTGGAAGCACTGAAAATCTCGCTTTCAGGCCATAAGGCGCAACTGAAACTGCTTGAGGAATACCTGAGGATGAGTTCCGCCGTGGCGGCGATAAAGCTTAGGAACCGCAACATACTGCGCCCGGTTGCCAAGGCGGCACTTGTCAAGGCGGCAAGCCCAAGCTCGCTGAAAACTCTCCAGAAAAACGGCGTGCTGCAAGTAATAAAAGTTGACGTAACCCGACTAAAAAGCGAGAAGCGCGAATGTATGCCGCCCCAGCCGCTTTCAAAGCCGCAGAAGTGTGCATACGATGCTATTGCGGCCTCGTTCGCGACAAAAGACGTCTGCTTGCTTCACGGCGTTACTTCGAGCGGGAAAACCGAGATATACATCCATTTGATAGCACGCGCCCTTGCCGCCGGGCGGAGTGTGCTGTATTTGCTGCCCGAAATAGCCCTCACCGCACAGATAACAAACCGCCTGCGGCTGTTTTTCGGGGACGAAATGGGCGTTTACCATTCCAAATTCCCCGACTGCGAGCGGGTGGAAATTTGGAAAAAGCAAATGTCCCCCAAGCCCTACCGCCTGATTGTCGGGGTGAGGAGCTCGCTGTTTCTTCCCCACAGGAATTTGGGGCTTGTCATAGTTGACGAGGAACACGAGCCGTCGTACAAGCAGGAAGACCCTGCACCGCGATACAATGCCCGCGACGCGGCAATAGTCCTAGCCTCGGTGCAGGGGGCGAAAACCGTTCTCGGCACTGCCACGCCAAGCCTTGAAACTTATTCAAACGCCAAGGCGGGCAAGTATGCGCTAGTAACTCTTTCCGAAAGGTATGGCGACGTGCTGCTGCCCGAAATCCGTGTTGAGGATGTCAAGGAACTGCGCCGCAGGAAGATTATGAAAACTTCGCTGTCGCCCGAACTTTTAAGCGAAATGGGAAAGGCTCTTGAGGCGCGGCAGCAGGTGATATTGTTCCAGAACCGCAGGGGCTACGCCTCCTATCTCGAATGCCGCGACTGCGGTTGGATTCCGAAATGCGAGAAATGTGATGTGAGCCTCACCTGGCACAAAACTTTCAACCGCCTTTCCTGTCATTATTGCGGCGCGACCTACAGGGTGCCGGATACTTGCCCGGAATGCGGCGGTACGCATATAGGAGACCACGGAGTGGGAACGGAACAGGTGGAGGCGGATGTGAAGGAGGCTTTCCCCCAGGCGCGCACCGCACGCCTTGACCTTGACAGCACACGTGGGCGCACGGCATACGACGACATCTTGTCGGCATTCCGCAACGGCAGCACCGATGTTCTTATAGGCACGCAGATGGTGTCGAAAGGGCTGGATTTCGACAGGGTGAGGGTTGTGGGAATACTCAATGCCGACACGGCGATGAACATACCCGACTTCAGAAGTCACGAAAGGGCATACCAGATGATGGCGCAGGTGGCGGGGCGGGCAGGGCGCAGGAACACGCGGGGCATAGTGGTTCTGCAAACCTCGCAGCCGCAATCTGAACTTGTGGCGCAGGTGGTCAGGAACGACTATGCGGGGATGTACAAGGCGCAGATGCAGGAGCGCGGGCTGTTTGTGTTTCCGCCGTTTTGCAGGCTTATTTATGTTTTTGTAAGAAACCGCTACGCCAACCGCGCCGACGATGCTGCACGCGCCCTTGCCGAAAGGCTGAAGCCTGTTTTCGGCGAGAATATGCTCGGTCCTGCAAGCCCGCCGGTGTCCCGTGTGAAGCTCGAATACATACGTCAGATAATGCTCAAGGTGTCCCCTTCGTCCCCGGCGGGCAAAGTGAGGGAATTTCTTAGAAGTTGCGCCTTGGAGGTGCAGCGTGAGTTCCGCGTGAACATATATTTCGATGTTGACCCGCTGTAACGCCGCATTTTGCACGGCTGCCAGATGTGCGGTTTTATAAGCTGCGGAAAGCAAAACATGAAACAAGACAAATAAAACGGCGGTTTTGTGAAATAAACTTTTCGTTTTGCAAAGCCGTTTCGGATTATTAAATATCTTTGTGGGAAATTAGGGCAATGTACCTTGGCTTCAGCCTTTGCTTGCGCCTGTATGCGGAATCTTTTGGGCTGGTCTGTGTCATGGAATGCCTTTTTGCAATTAGATATACAATCCGAAAAATGTTTTTCTTATGAAACGAATAAGGAGTTTTGTGCTTGCGGCAGCAGTGTCGTGCCTTGCGGTGCTTGGCGCGGAGGAGAGCGTTGCCCGCAAAACATACACCAACCCGGTGATAATGCAGACCACGCCAGACCCGACGGTGATACGCGCCGGGGACGGCTTTTTCTATCTTTACGGCACGGAGGACACCTACAATTTGCCCATTTACCGTTCGCGCAACCTTGTTGACTGGACGTTTGTGGGTACGGCTTTCACTGATGCGACGCGCCCCAAATGTGTGAAACCCTACACGCAGGGCATGATTTGGGCCCCCGACATTAACTATTTCAACGGCCAATATGTGCTCTACTATTCCATAGGCGTGTGGGGCGAGGCGTGGAAGTGCGGCATTGGCGTGGCTACTGCCGAGCGTCCCGAAGGGCCTTTTGTTGACCGTGGCGTGGTTTTCATGGGGCGCGACCTTAACGTGGGCAACTCCATCGACCAGTTCTACATAGAGGAGGGCGGAAAGAAATACATGGTTTGGGGAAGCTATTGGGGCATTTACATTATACAGCTCACCAACGACGGTTTGCGTGTCATGCCGGGAACTTCGCCAAGGAAAATATGCAACTCCCAGCTTGAAGGCTCATACATACACAAGCGCAACGGATATTATTACCTCATAGGCTCAAACGGCAACTGCTGCCAGGACAACGGCAATTACGACGTTGTGGGCTACAAGCTGATATACGGACGCTCCAAGAGCCTTTTCGGGCCTTATCTCACAAAAGACAACAAGCGCATGATTGACAGCCCCGACAATTACGAAAACCTGCTTTTGCCAAACGACATCTGCCTCGGTCCGGGACACAACGCCGAATGGATTGAGGACGACAACGGCGACACATGGATGCTTTATCACGGCTATCTCAGGTCGGCTCTCGAAAAGCAGCGTCTTGTGTGGCTCGATCAGGTAAAATGGAAAGACGACTGGCCGTACGTGGAGAACAACGGACCCTCGAAAACCTCGGAAGCCCCTTATTTCAAGGGCGTGGATTAGAATAACCCCAACCTAAAAACAAGTATGCTCAATCTTACTGCACTAATAGTAATCGTGTTTATTGTGGGCTATCTCTTCATAGCCCTTGAGAGTGTAACCAAAGTAAACAAGGCGGCTGTTGCGCTGCTTATGTTCGTGGCGGTGTGGACGCTCTATATGTTCAACCCCGGGCAATACATCCCCGATGTCCCCCACGACGGCATAGCCTCGGCCGTGGGCGGGATAATCGAGCGGCATCTCGGCAGCACCTCCACGACGCTGTTCTTCCTCATGGGCGCAATGACCGTCGTTGAGGTGGTTGACCAGCACGGCGGCTTCAACTGGGTTAAGTCGGTGATGCACACAAAGTCGAAGCGCGGGCTTATGTGGAGGATTGCCTTCATGACATTCGTGCTTTCGGCCATTCTCGACAACCTCACAACCTCTATTGTCATGATTATGATTTTGCGCAAGCTCGTCGCCGACCACAAGGACAGGATAGTCTATGCCTCGCTCGTGATTATAGCGGCGAATGCCGGCGGGGCGTTCTCGCCCATCGGCGACGTTACCACCATAATGCTCTGGAACGCCAACATGATTACCGCCGCCGGCGTTATTTCGGAAATCCTTGTGCCGTCGGTCGTGGCTCTCGTCATCCCCGCCCTGATAATGCAGACAATGCTGAAGGGCGAGCTTGTCTCGCCTGAGGAGGCGGCGGCTTCTGAAGAGGAGATAGACGATTTCTCTGCGGGGCAGCGCAAGGCGGTGTTCTTCGTTGGCGTGGGCGGATTGATTTTCGTCCCCATATTCAAGACGCTTACCCATCTTCCGCCGTTTGTGGGCGTGTTGCTGGTGCTCGGCGTTTTGTGGACGGTAACGGAGATTTTCTACCGCAACCTGCGCCGCACCTACGAAACGGGCGGCATAAAGAAAAGGGTGTCGAAGCTCCTTTCACGCATCGACATAACCACCATCCTGTTTTTCCTCGGCATACTCATGGCCGTGGCGTGCCTCGAAGAGGTCGGAGTGCTTGCGGCATTGGGCGGCACGCTCAACGCGGCGTTCGACGGCAACCATTACATTGTCAACGGCATAATAGGGGTGCTTTCATCGATAGTTGACAACGTTCCCCTTGTTGCCGGCTGCATGGGAATGTATCCGGTTGCCCCGGCTGGCGACTTCGCAATCGACGGCGTTTTCTGGCAGTTGCTTGCCTATTGCGCCGGGGTGGGCGGAAGCATACTCATCATCGGCAGCGCGGCTGGCGTGGTCGTCATGGGCTTGGAGAAGATAACGTTCGGCTGGTACATGAAGCGCGTGAGTTGGATTGCCTTTGTCGGCTATCTGGCGGGAATAGTCTGCTACTGGCTCATAAGGACGTTCGTTTTCTGACAATTGAACGTTGGGCTTTGTGCGATAAATTAATCGCGTAAGGCGCGAAACGTCAAAAGAGTTGCGCCTCCGTAGGGCGTATTGCATACGCCCCGAATTGCGCGGTTTTGCAATGTTGCGGCGGTGTTTGCCTATGCGGTTTAGGCGGTGGCATGCAGGGCGTATGCCATACGCCCCTACATATATACCGTTGCAACCAACAGACAACATACATCGTTTATATAATCCTCCAAAACCCAAAATCAACATGATTTTCAAAACACCCCGAAGACTACATAGGACATGGGAAAA
>DKDC01000025.1:13351-17400 GCA_002451695.1 Prevotellaceae bacterium UBA6858
TGCAACACGCTGAAAAACAAAAGCAACGGAGGACGCAAAACAACGCAATCTTTCCGAAACATTACGGTTGGGCGTGGCAGGGTTTTCCGATGCTTTTGCACGACTCGTTGTGCAGCGTCCCTCCCGCGCAATCTCGCGGATTTTTTGTATTTTTGCCTTTTGAAGCCGCCATGTGTTTGCGGCGGCAATCCGTTACGTTTATGGCAGAAGAACTTTTGAATTTGGAAAATCCCGCCGGGGGCGCACAGGCGGAGGTGAAGTATGACGAGAGCAGCATAAAGCACCTTGACGACACCACGCACATACGCACGCGCCCCGGTATGTACATAGGGCGTTTGGGCGACGGCTCCCACGCGGACGACGGAATTTATGTGCTGCTCAAGGAAACCATCGACAACTCCATCGACGAGTTCAAGATGAACGCCGGCAAGCGCATAGAGATTGAGATGAACGACGACAAGTCGGTTTCCGTGCGCGACTATGGGCGCGGCATCCCGCTCGGCTCGCTCGTGGATGCGGTGAGCATGCTCAACACCGGCGGCAAGTACGACACTTCGGTGTTCAAGAAGAGCGTCGGCATGAACGGCGTGGGCTCCAAGGCCGTCAACGCCCTGAGTTCGCGCTATGAGGTCTGTACGCGCCGCGACGGGGAAATGAGGACGGCGGTTTTCGAAAAGGGCAAGCTCGTGAGCGACACCACGGCGAAAACCTCCGAGGAGAACGGAACTTACGTTTACTTCCGCCCCGACGATACGCTGTTTAAGAACTACCGCTTCCATTCGGAGTTCATCGAGGCGATGTTGAGAAACTACACATATCTCAACACAGGGCTTGTGATTATGTTCAACGGGCGCAAGATTCAGAGCCGCAACGGTCTCGAGGACTTGCTCGCCGACAACATGACAACCCCCGCGCTCTATCCCATAATCCACCTTTCGGGGCAGGACATAGAGATTGCCTTCACCCACACCTCACAGTATGGCGAGGAATACTATTCGTTTGTCAACGGCCAGCACACCACGATGGGCGGAACGCACCAGAGCGCGTTCAAGGAGCACGTGGCAAAGACGCTCAAGGAGTTCTACGGCAAAAACTTCGACTATCAGGACATACGCAACGGCATCGTGGCGGCGATAGCGGTGAACATAAGCGAGCCGCAGTTTGAGAGCCAGACAAAAATAAAGCTCGGCAGCCTTACGATAAGCGAGAACGGCATCAGCGTCAACAAGTTCGTTGGCGATTTCATAAAGGAAAACCTTGACAACTACCTGCACAGGAATCCCGAGATAGCAGACGCCATACTCGAGAAGATACAGGCTTCGGAGCGCGACCGCAAGGCAATCGCCGGAGTTACCAAGCTGGCGCGCGAAAAGGCAAAGAAGGTGAACCTCCACAACCGCAAGCTGCGCGACTGCCGCTACCATTTCAACGACGCCAAAGGCGAGTTCCGCGAGGACAGCTGCATTTTCATCACCGAGGGCGATTCCGCATCGGGAAGCATCACAAAGAGCCGCGACGCCAACACACAGGCGGTTTTCTCCCTACGAGGCAAGCCGCTCAACGCCTACGGGCTAACGAAGAAGGTGGTTTACGAAAACGACGAGTTCAACCTCCTGCAGGCTGCGCTCAACATAGAGGACGGACTTGAGGGCTTGAGGTACAACAAGGTGATTGTGGCTACCGATGCCGACGTTGACGGAATGCACATACGCCTGTTGCTTATAACGTTCTTCCTGTGGTTTTTCCCCGACCTCATAAAGAAAGGGCACGTTTACATACTCCAGACACCGCTTTTCCGCGTGAGGAACAAGAAAAAGAAGTCCGGCGCGGCAAAGTCAAAGGTGGAAATCGCCGACAGCGCGGCGGGGGCGGCGGTGCTGAAGAAAAACCGCAGCGGCGGGCGTTCCGAATACGAGACCATATACTGCTACAGCGACGAGGAGCGGCGCGAGGCGATACGCAAGCTGCAGCCCAACCCAGAGATAACGCGCTTCAAAGGTCTGGGCGAGATAGACTCCTCCGAGTTCAAAAATTTCATCGGGCCTGATATGCGTCTCGACCAGGTTACGCTGAGCAAGAGCGACAATGTGGGCGAAATGCTTTCGTACTACATGGGCAAGAACACCCCCGAACGCCAGAAATTCATAATAGACAACCTTGTGGTCGAGGAGGACAAGGCGGAAGACCTCGAACGCGGATAAACAATTCGGCAATGGAAAGACTGGCAATTTTCCCGGGCAGCTTCGACCCTTTCACAATAGGCCACGAGGCGATGGTGAGGCGCGGCCTTCAGCTGTTCGACCACATATTCATAGGCATCGGCGTAAACAAGGAAAAGTCGGTGCTTTCGGAGACGGCAAAGCGCGTGGAAACCATAAAAGGCTACTACAGGGACGAGCCGAGGGTGAGCGTGCAAAGTTATGATGACCTTACGATTGACTTTGCGCGGCGAATGAACGCAAAATTCATACTTCGCGGCCTGCGCTCGGTCAAGGATTTCGAGTACGAGCGCGACATGGCCGACATGAACCGCAAGCTGACGGGCATAGAGACAGTCATACTCTTCACCGAGCCGCCGCTCGCGGCGATAAGCTCAAGCGTGGTGCGCGACTTAATCTCACACGGTCTCGACGTTTCCGAGTTCCTGCCGAAAATGAAATAGTCCGGCGCGGCTTGCGGCAAACGCTTACGCTTGGATATGCCGCATAACCTTCCGGCATCCAATCTGCCGGCAAATTGCGCCGCCGCAGGGGCGTATGCCATACGCCCCTACAATTACCACAAAACCATAATCGCGCATTCTTTTCAAAACGTCCCAAAATTTATGTCCGATGCAGGAAAAACTACATAGGACGTAGGAAAAATTATATCAGACATAATTCAAATTACATCAGACCTTTTTCCTTTGCTTGTAAATGCCGGGCAGCTTTGCCGCGCTGTTGGCGGCCGGGTGCGCATTTTGCCGCGAAAAGGGCTAGGATGACGGCAAATTTTCATAATTTTGCATCATAAAGCGATGTAAAGGGTTGCACTCATTGTATTTCATATACGGGCTGAGCACCATGTTCTATCTCATGATGACGTGGCTGTTCTGGCGCAAGGGCGCAGACAGGCTTTCGCGGCTGGTCTGCCTCCTCATGTTCGTTACCTGCCTCGAAAACTTCACGGACCTCGTTTTGCTTGCCGTGGGGATGTATTTCGACAGTCATGTGTGGAACGTAACGTCCGCCGTTGACATGATTGTCGTGCCGCTCTACGGCTTTGTGCTCAGCGAGCTGGTGCGCCCCGGCGGGAACAGTGTGCGCTCCATGCTGCTTCAGACGCTCCCTTTCCTGCTGCTTCCCGCCCTTCTCGCCGCCACGGGCCGGTGGGAGGTGTACTACCTCAACATCGCGCTTGCCGCCGTTTTCGGCACAACATACCTCGTGGCCACGCTCATTGAGATACCGCGGTACCACCGTAAGCTCAAGGGGCTTTTCTCGTACGAGGAGAACATCAACCTGCGCTGGCTGCGCACAATAATCATATTTTTCTACGGAATACTCGCCCTATGGATTGTTGACAGCGTTGTGCGCCATGTTTTCAACGAGTTTGTCTATATGGTGTGTTCGCTCGTGATGTGGATTTTCATAAGCTATTTCATATACCGCCACGAGAATGTGATTGACGAGCTGCGCCCGCCGCGCAAGGCGGCAGGGGCAGCGGACGGAAGCTCAAACGGCATAGGCGCGGCGTTGCACAGGCTTTTTGTGGAGGAGAGGCTGTACCTCACTCCCGGACTGAAACTCTCGGACGTGGCGAAGCGCATAGGGACAAACCGCACGTATCTCAGCCAATATTTCAACCGCGACAGCGGCACTACGTTCTACGAATACGTGAACAACCTGCGCATAGACCATGCCGAGCGGCTGCTTGCCGACACCGATGACACATTGGAGAAAGTGGCGGAATGTTCGGGCTTCAACTCCCTTTCCACGTTCCTTAGGGCGTTCAAGTCGCGCCATAAATGCTCGCCGACGGAATACCGCAATAGCGTCCCCCCCCCCCCG
>DKDC01000025.1:17429-17666 GCA_002451695.1 Prevotellaceae bacterium UBA6858
CCCCCCCGATAAGTATTTTTAACACAGATAGTTGTAAAAACAAGCGGCGTTGACCCGGCATTTCCGCATTGCTTCCGCCGATTGCGCGGGTATGGAATTGTGCAGCACATTCCGACGGCAGGAAAATAGAGGTTAGGGCGAAATTACGCAAAAGCCTGTATTATAGGATTTTAGTCAAATCCCGAAAATTTTTGTAACGATTTGTTTTTTAGCGCATTGCAAGTGGGCGAAAAAAGG
>DKDC01000025.1:17697-40500 GCA_002451695.1 Prevotellaceae bacterium UBA6858
ATCAGACATAATTTTTCCTACGTCCTATGTAGTTTTTCCCATGTCAAATATAGTTTTTATGGTATCTGGGAAAGGCTGTCGTTTATGGTTGTGCGGAAATTATATGAATATGTATATTACTTGACGATTGCATACGGTATATATGTAGGGGCGTATTGCATACGCCCTGTATGCCACCGCATGAAACGCGCCGCTATTTTTTCGGGCCGTATTTGTCGCGGTAGGTCTGGGGCGACAGCCCGGTGTATTTCCTGAACTCGTTGTGGAAATTGCTGCGGTCGTTGAAGCCCACCATGCCGTATAGGTGGGAGATTTTCAGGTTCTTGTCGTTGCGTATAAGCTCCTGCGCATATTGCAGCCTCAACGCCATGCGCCACGAGCGGAACGACGTGTGGTGCACATACTTGAAGTAGGCTGAGAGCTGAAGCCTCGTAACCCCCAGCTCCTCGGCAATCTTGTCGGTGCTCGTCTCGATGCGCAGGTATCCGCGCCTCCTCACCCAGTTGTTAAGTTCGATTTTCAGCTGGGGCATATACCCTTCGGGCGACACGTCAATGAGCTTGTCCTGTTTGCCGTCATTGGGCTGCGCCTCCGCACGTATGAAAAAGTCCCCCGTAACGCTGTAGTTTATCACCGTTGACGCAACCCATATATAATATACTGTATAGAACGCCACGAACACGTTGTAGCCGAGGTTCCGCAGCGGCACTATCGCGAACACGAGGGCGAACACCCCCACGCCGAGCGCGCTGTAGAACAACGCCTTCACGGGGCGCAGGTAGTGGTCAACGTTCTCGTCGTAGAAGCTTTCGAGCTGCTCCTGCGCCGTGCGCGACAGGTCGCGGAACGACACAGTGTGGATGCAAAGCTGCACGCAGTATGCCGCCACAGCCGCCGGCCACGCTATGTGGAACTCGTGGGGAAACCAAACCAGCGTGGCGGCAAGCGCGGCCACGGCAGCCGTTACCGCCGCAAGCACGGTGGTGAACTTCCTGCGCGACACGCCGCCCGGCGAGGCAAGCACCGAGGCGGTGTAGGTGAAGAGCAGGGCCTGGTATGAGCCCACGCAGAGCGTGGTGAGCGAAAGCAGCGTGGGGTTCTCGTCCGAAACCTTGAAGTAGCCCGAAAGGGCGAGAATGGCGAAGGTGGCGAACAAAATCCACCTCGCCCTCGAGACGGCCGCCCACTTGCCGCCGTGCGGAATGCGCGTGAGCGCAAGGAACACCGCCGCCGTGCCTATGATGGTGGACGACGTTATGGAAAGCACGTAATGCGTTGTGAGGTCTATCATAACTCGAAACTCGCGGAAAGCAAAGGTAGCGATTTTCCGCCACTCCGCATTCCAAAAACGCGAAACAAGACCCTCGAATGCGAATTTTCGGATGCCGGAACGCGTTTTCCGCCATTTTTCCTGCCGGAAAACACCCAATATCGATATATATATATATATTTGTAGCGAATTTTCTGTGGCGGACAGCCATGAAAACAAATGCCCGCCGTGGCGCTTGCTCCATACAGCGCAGTGCGGCCTCCCCGGCCACGGGGGTCAACGGGCGGACGGGCGGATGAAATTGAATTCATCAACTAAACCAATTTATTAATAACTATTTGCAATGAAACAGATTGTACAATGGCTGGCAAGTACGTTTGCCATGCTGCTCGTCCTTTCGTTTGGGGCGGGCGTTCAGTCGTTGAATGCGCAGGAGCTTACTGATGGCTACTACTACATCAACACCACAGTGTCCGACTATGCCGGCCAGGGTTTGTGTTGGGTATCCACAGACAAGACTCCCGACCGCGTTCACGCCAGGGTGCACAATGCGGGCAGGAAGGTTACGAAAGACGACCTCCCGTTTGTGTTCAAGTTCACGAAAGCCGAGGATGGCACTCACTACACCATCCAGAACTTCGTAAACAAAAGGTATTTCGGCCGTTTTGCCGATGCTGAGGACACAAGTCCCGGCGGCGGCTTCGGCTATGTTGACGATGCCACGAACTTCTCCGTTACCGATTATAACGGTACTGGC
Source organism: Prevotellaceae bacterium UBA6858 (assembly GCA_002451695.1). Classification (GTDB taxonomy): domain Bacteria; phylum Bacteroidota; class Bacteroidia; order Bacteroidales; family Bacteroidaceae; genus UBA6398. The sequence goes on from DKDC01000025.1 coordinate 19,725, forward strand.
TACATAATAGAGTATGCCGGCGACCGTTATCCCGGTGCCGGCGGTGTGGTTCACGCTCAGAGCGACTGGTATGCCGGCTTCTGGGGCGATGCCAACAATATTTATGCGCACAAGGTTTGGAATCTTGTGCCGGTTGACGAGGAATCGCTTTTCAACCCGGTAGAGGTAACTGAAATCGACGGCAATACCGAGGACGGCTACTATTACATCAACTTCGACGGTCTTGAGGACGCTACCACCTGCATGGTTCCCGTTCAGGACGGCGACTTGTGGCGTCTCGGCGCATATCCCCGCGAGGAGGCCGACTTCGACCCCACGTTCGTTTGGCACATAACCAAGAACGCCGACGGCACATACGCGCTGAAGAACCTCGGCGCGCAGGACCTCACTTTCATAGAGACTGTGGGCAAGGGCGAAAAGGAAAGCCCCTACATCCTGATGACCGGCGTTAATCCCGCAAGCTTCACGTTCAAGTACATGAGCGACGGAAGCATCTACATCTACACAACCGACAACGCCTACAACTTCTCCGTAAGTTCCGACGGCAATATGTGCACGCTCAAGGCGCAGAACACAAATTCCGCAGCCCAGTTCGTGCCCGTTCCTGCCGAAAAGATTACCAACGCTCTCAAGCTTAACGCGGCCATTACCACCGCGCTGGGCAAGCAGTTCACGGTCGGTGCCAACCCGGGACAGGTATCGCAGGAGGACTACGACACCTTCAACGCCGTGCTTGAGAAGGCACAGGCGGCAAAGGGCAGCGAGGACGACAACTCCGCGCTCATAGCAGAGCTGAACGAGGCTACCGAAACCCTGCAAGGCAAGATAATCCCCGTTGAGGAGGGTTACTACACCTTCAAGAACGGCGAGAACGACGTTTACCTCAAGCCTTATTTCCGCGACAACATTTGGTATCTCGGCCACGATGCGGTTGATCCCTTCATGGACGCTTCCGCAGTTTGGCACGTTGTGAAGAATGCCGACGGCAACCTCGTGCTCAAGAACTGCGGCACGCAGGACTCCACCTACATCAAGTCCAACGCCTCGGGCAACAACTGGGGCTTCGTCCAGATGTCGGGCACAAGCAAAACCTACAACTCCTTTAAGCACCAGTACAGCAACGTGTTCAAGCTCTATGCGAGCGACAACGGAAACTTCTGGAACGCTGACGGCGGCAACCGCATCTCCTCCAACAACGACTACCACCCGCTCGACGGCGTATGGTACGTGGAGAAAGTTGCAGATGCCGACATTCCCTTCTTCACCAAGCTCAACGAGGCAATCACTGATGCAGCCGGCGTGGTTAAGGACTCAAAGGTAGGCCCGAACCCGGGCGACAACCTCGGCGACGCAACAGAGCTTAACGCGGTGATCAGCGAGGCGCGCACAATGTACGAGGAGGCTTCGGCTTCCGACGGCGAGGTGGACGGCATGATAGCAAAACTCGCGGAGGCTGTGAAGAACTTTAACGAGCAGGACCACTCGATGCGCGGCATCGACGACGGCTACTATTATATAGTAAGCACGCAGGACGGCTTCCAGGCTAAGGGCAAGATTGCAATGTATGTTCCGAGCAACACTTACCTCAGCTGGAAGGTTCTCGAAGAGAAGAACGGCCAGTACCTGTTCGAGATAAAGAATCTCGGCGACGGCACATACTCCGTGCAGAACGTGGAGTTTGAACGCTACATCACCAGCAACTCCGCAAACGGCGTTGCAACCGCATTGGAGCAGACCGTGCCGCAGAAGTTCGAGTACAACAACGGCACATGGCTTATCTCCAACACTGTTGACAACGGCGTTTACACCCTCAAGACTTACAAGACTGAGGCAACAGGCGTCATCAACATAAACGACGGAAGCAACATAAAGGACTGGACTCTCAAGAGGGAACTTGACCAAAAAACCATTGACAGCATTAAAGTAGCTTCTGCACCTGTGCGTGTAAGAGAGGACATGATACGCGCACTCCAAAAAGCAGAGCCTGCTTATAAGGGCGTGTTCAAGTATGTGGGCGACCACAACGACGGACTTCTTAAGGAAGTTAACGAGACCAATCCTCTCGAGGGCCAGATTTGGGGCACGCAGGTGGACGACACCTACACAAGCTACGCACACTTAATAGACGGCGACCTCAACACCTGCTTCCAGAGCTCCTGGGACAAAGGTACGTGGGGCGATGCTGTTGAAGAGGGCAAAGGCCAGCAGTGGTTGCAGGTTGACCTCCGCAGCAACCCCGTTGACAACTTCGAGTTCTACTTCGGCCTCCGCAACAACGACTGGGGCTGGAAGGAATGCTGGAGCAACATCGACATCTACGCGACAAACGACGCCGGCATTGCAAGCCAGGAAACCCTCAATGCAGCCGACTGGACATACGTGGGCAACTACAAGGATATTACCTCGTACATCAAGCCCGACGATGCCAACATGAACAGCACCGGACGTTACATTTACTATTCGGTAACGGGTCTCGACCAGGCTTATCGCTACCTGCGCTTCGTGGTAAGGAGCACAATCGTTCCGCAGTCGTGCATGATGTACACCATCGGCGATTTCCAGGTTTACAAGCTCGTCCCGGACGAGGAGAACTCTCCTTACGCATACGTTGACGGTCTGAAGGATCTCGCAGACGAGTTGAAGAAACTCATCGATGACGGCAATAAGAAAGTTGATGAGAACACTACAATCACTCAGGAAGAGGTTGAAAAGATGATAGAACTCACCAACAAGGTTGTGGCTCTCACTCCGAACACCGAGCCTCTCGACACAAGGATTGCGGAGGTTAAGGCATACATCGAGAAGTTTGGCGACAACGACGAATGGGGCGATGTAACCTCGGAGCAGTATGGTACAATTCTCGACGCTGCCGATGAGGCAGACTCCTATGACCACGAGCGTCCTACAGTGGCTGACCTCGACAGCCGTCTTGCAGCTCTCAACGCTGCGTTCGACCTCTACAAGAGCCAGCAGAAGCAGCCCGAGGCAAATGTGTGGTACTACATTTCGAACATGGACCAGGAGCGTGAGGGCTATGATCAGGATGGCGACGGCGGCACGAGCAACAGCATTTACAGCCGTTTCTGCTACGGCAACGTAATCCTTGCTCCTACAACCAACGCCACAAAGGACGCTTATTGGTCAGAGTGGACGAATGCTGTCAAGTGGGGCGGCTACGACCACGCAAGCGCAACACGCGATGAGAGCGTTGCTACCAACCCCTACGCTATGTGGCGTCTCGTGAACATGGACGTTGAAGGCGAAAACGATACATTCTACGCACTCCAGAACCGCGCTACGGGTCTCTACCTCGGCAAGTACGGCAACCAGAGCGGCACTGGCGGTATGTCGGCAGAGCCTGTTCCGTACCGTGTGGTTCTTTGCAGGAGCGGCGCGTTCTTCTTCAATTGCGCAGACAAGGTGGCCAACAGCAACAATATACCCCTCCACGCCGACGGACGCAGGATTCTTGTAAGCTGGGGCAGCAGCGAGAACGGTCCTTCCTCATGGACTCTTGAGCCTGTTGACGAGGATGTTGAGAACCTCGAGATCGACATCCAGAACAACGCTGCGACAATCCTCGCCCTGCCTTACGCATACGGCGATCAGGCAACGGCGTCGCTCAATGCTGACAACGGCGTTGTAACCTACGGTGTCAAGGGCGTTTCCGAGGACGGCAGCAAGCTGCTTCTCTACAAGAAGGACAACTTCGCAGCCGGCGAACCCATGATAGTTGTTGCCGGCGAGATAGGCAGCCTTGAGGGCGATGCTGACGCTACAGTCAAGATGTTCCTCCCGCTCGCAAACGAGTACAGCCTCGTTTCAGCGGCGGCCAACGGCCTTGTGGGCGTGTTCGACTACACGCTTCTTCCCGCAAATGTGGGCGTAATCCAGGGCGACTCAATAGTAGCCACCGAGGAGAATGTAACGGCCCTGTTCGGCCAGAGCGGCTATGTTGACGCAAGCCAGATAACCAACATGGAGGGCGTTGACACCGACCTCACGCTCAAGATCAAGGGCGACATCGTTAACGGCATCACAATCGTTCCCGCAGCCGCAACAGGCAGGGTTAACGTTTACACCACCGACGGTGTGCTCGTGAAGAAGAACGTCAAGGCAGCCAATGCCAAGGACGGTCTGAAGAAGGGCGTTTACATCATCGGCAGGGACAAGGTTCTCGTGAAGTAAACCATAGTCCATCATAAAAGAGTCCCGCAAGCCTCCGTGGTTTGCGGGACTTTTTATTTTTAGGCGGAAACGCGCCGTTTTGTCACAATCCGCTGTAAAACAACAAAATAACCTCAAATCAAAACATTCTTGTAAGACGTTGTTTGCCAGATGTTTGCAACCGGCGAAAAAAGGTCTGATGAAATTTGGATTATGTCTGATATAATTTTTCCTGTGTCCTATGTNNTAGTTTTTCCTACATCAAATATAGTTTTCGGGGCATTGGGGAAAAGACAACCGTTTTGCTTTTGCGGGAATCATATAAACGATGTATGTTGGTTGTTGATTGCAACGGTATATATGTAGGGGCGTATGGCATACGCCCTTTACACCGCCGCGTGAACTACACCGCAGATTGCGCATATTTTGCGGCTTGTTCTCCTGCGGAAATAGTCAGATGTCTCTTTTCTTTCGCGAAAATGGAACTTATTTTCTGCAAAAACGCATATTTTTATCGCAAAACCTAATGGTTAAAAAGAAAATTCATATCTTTGCGATAACCAACAATGCATATAGTCATGAAGTGCAACAACAAATATACAAACAACTAATCCGTAAAATCTATGAAAACAAAACAGAAAAGAATCGACAACAGCGACCGTAAGATTTTAAGCATAATAGGGCGCGATGCGCGTGTGCCTCTGAAGGACGTGGCGAAGGTTTGCCAAATGTCGCGTGCGGCTGTGCACCAGCGCGTGCTGAAGATGATTGAGAACGGGGTGATTACCGGCTCGCGCTATGACGTGAACCCGCAGGCCGTGGGCTATCTCACCTGCACCTTTGTGGGGATAAGCCTCGACAAGGGCTCGAGATACCAGAGCGTGGTTGACCAGATTTCAAAAATACCCGAAATCGTGGAGTGCCACTTCACCACAGGCTCATACACCATGCTCGTGAAGCTGTACGCCCGCGACAACGCCCACCTTATGGAGCTTCTGAACCATCAGATACAGAAAATCGTGGGGGTAACGTCAACCGAGACCCTCATATCGCTTGAGCAGAGCATCGACAAGCCGCTTACAATCGAGGCGGAGTAACCCGGGAAAAGCCGCGCACATGAATTTTGAAGGACTGCTTGTAGGCGTGTTCACATTCCTTATAATAGGCGTGAGCCACCCCATAGTAATCAAGACCGAATACTATTTCGGCACTCGCCCATGGTGGGTTTACCTGCTTGTGGGCATAGCCGCCCTTGCAGCGGCACTGTTCGTTGAGGACGTAATAGTAAGTTCCCTGCTTGGAGTGCTCTCGTTCACCGCCTTTTGGGCGATAAAGGAACTCTTTGAGCAGGAGCAGCGCGTGGAGCGCGGATGGTTTCCGCGAAACCCCAAACGCCGCTACAAATTCGATGAAAAGAAATGAGCACGGACGAAAACATATTGCAATCCTTTGATATCGGCGAGGCGTATGACGACATAAACTCCACGTTCCCCAACACGTCCCCGCGCCCCATTGTGGGCATAACGGGAAACCTTGACGCGGAAACGTGCAAGCTGGCTGTGGCGTACTATAAAAGCGTTGAGCTTGCGGGCGGCGTGCCTGTGATAATCCCGCCCACACGCTCGCGCCACACCATGCTGAACACCCTCGGGCGCATCGACGCACTCGTGCTTTCGGGCGGGGCGGACATCAACCCGCTCTATATGGGCGAGGAGCCGGAGCAGGGGCTTCATGGTATAAATCCCGAACGCGACGCCTTTGAGCTGCTTTTGGCGCGGCTCGCCTTTGACAGGCAAATCCCCATTCTCGGCATCTGCCGGGGGATACAGGCACTCGCGCTTGCGCTCGGAGGGGGAGTGCATCAGGACATATATTCCCTGCAAGACGGAAGGAAACTTCTGAAACATTCGCAGGACGCTCCGCGCAACACTTTGACGCATTCCGTGGAAATAGAGCCTGACACCCTTCTCGCGGGAGTATGCGGGGCGGGGAAAATAACGGTGAACTCTTTCCATCATCAGGCGGTGAGCCACGCCGGGAAGCACTTGAAAGTTTCGGCATACGCAGCCGACGGCGTAATAGAGGCGGTGGAAAGCTCCGAGTTCAAGCCCGTGCTCGGCGTGCAGTGGCATCCCGAATGCCTGGCCACGGACGGAAACGTCCCGGCAAGGAAACTTTTTGAATGGATTGTGGGCGAGGGCGAAATTTACCGCAGGGCGCGCAAATTCCACACCCGCCACCTCACGCTCGACACCCATTGCGACACGCCTATGTTCTTTTCGCAGGGGATTGACATACGCCGCCGCGACCCGAAGATACTCGTTGACCTCCACAAGATGGACGAAGGCGGGCTTGACGCTTCGATTATGGCTGCCTACATACCGCAAGGGCCGCGTGATGACGCGTCGCTCGCCGCCGCAACCCGCATGGCGGACGGAATATTCAGGAAAATAGACGAAATGGTTGGCGGGGCGCAGGGCGTGGAACTCGCACGGACTCCGGCAGATTTGGTGCGCCTGAAAAACGAAGGCAAGCACGCCATAATGAAAGCCATAGAAAACGGCTACGCCCTCGCCAAGGACATAAGCAATGTGGAACGCTACGCCCGGGAAGGCGTTGTTTACATCACACTTTGCCACAACGGCGACAACGACATCTGCGACTCGGCGGCAAAGTCCTGCAACGAGCATGGCGGTGTGAGCGAGTACGGCGAAAAGGTCATAAGGGAAATGAACCGCTGCGGCATAATGGTTGACCTGTCCCATGGCGGGGAGAAAAGCTTCTATGACGCAATGGAGATAAGCAGACTGCCGATTGTCTGCAGCCACGCTTCGGCGAGGGCTTTGTGCGACCATCCGCGAAACCTCACCGATGACCAGTTGCGCACATTGCGCAAGACGGGCGGTGTGGCGCAGGTAACATTCTACGAGGGCTTCCTGAGAAAAGACGGAAAGGCCACAGTGCTTGACGCAATGGCTCATCTTGAACACATAATAGAGATAGCCGGAATTGAACACGCCGGCATCGGGTCCGACTTCGACGGCGACGGCGGCGTGCCGGGCATAGCTTCGGCTTCGGAGATGATAAACATAACGAAACGCCTGTTGCGCAAACGCTACAGCGAGAAAGACATCGCGCTTATATGGGGCGGGAATTTCCTGAGAGTGATGCGGCAGGTGCAGGATGCCGCAAAAATAAGGCAATCATGAAGAAAAACAAGAAGGCTACAGTCATTATAATGGTAATTGCGGTTTTGGCGGCGGCTGCCGGCGCGGTTTTCGCCCTTGGCTCAAACAAGGGAGAAGGTGATGCCGCTACTGATGCGGCAGACACCGTAAGCGTTCCGCAGTTCAACGCCGAAAATGCGTACAAGTCGGTTGTGGAGCAGTGCAGCTTCGGGCCTCGTGTGCCCAACACCGAAGCCCACGCCAAATGCGCCGACTATATCGCCGCCGAATTCGGGAAGTGCGGCTACACCGTAACACGGCAGACAGCCACTCTGCCACGATATGACGGCGTGCAGATGAAAAGCGTGAACATCTTCGCCACCTGTGACACCGTTTCGGAACGCCGCATACTGATTTCGGCACACTGGGATTCGCGCCCCTGGGCAGATCAGGACGCTGACGAGACAAAGCGCAAAACGCCGGTGATGGCGGCCAACGACGGTGCAAGCGGCGTGGCTGTGATGCTGGAGCTTGCACGCATATTGAAGTTGCAGAAGCCCGGCATTGCCGTTGATTTCGTCTGCTTCGACACCGAGGACAGCGGCACTCCCGAATGGGACAAAACCGGCGACGACCAGAGGGACGAGGCTTCGTGGTGTCTCGGATCGCAATACTTTGCCGCCAACCTGCCGTCGGCGGACTACCGCCCGATGTATGGCGTAAATCTCGACATGGTGGGCGGAAAAGGCGCGAAGTTCCTGCAAGAGGGCTTCTCAAAGCGTTTTGCGCCGGGCGTTGTTGACAAAATCTGGGCGGCGGCGGCACTTGCCGGATATTCCGCCGTGTTCCCCGTGCAGGACGGCGGTTTTGCCACTGACGACCACCTGCCTATGAACCAGATTGCCGGCATCCCCACCGTGGACATCATACCCTGCTACACCGACTATGAGAACAGTTTCGGCCCTACGTGGCACACCGTGAACGACACTCCCGAAAACATTGACCGCGTAACGCTCAAAGCCGTGGGGCAGACTATGCTGCAGCTCATTTACAACGAAAAATAAACACAATGCAAAGCATAAACGAAATACAGGACGAGATTGTAGAGGAATTCGGCGAGCTTGACGACTGGATGGACCGCTATCAGTTGCTCATCGACATGGGAAACGAGCAGAAGCCCCTGCCCGCAGAGGAGAAAAACGACCAAAATCTTATTGACGGCTGCCAAAGCCGCCTGTGGCTTGTGTGCGACCAAAAACCCGACGGCCGCCTGTGCTTCCGCGCCGAGAGCGACGCGCTCATAGTCAAGGGCGTTGTGTCGCTGCTCATCCGTGTGCTGTCCGGCCACACGCCCGATGAAATCCTCAACGCCGATCTTTACTTCATCGACAAGATAGGCTTGCGCGACCACCTTTCGCCAACCCGCAGCAACGGTCTGCTGTCAATGCAGAAACAAATGCGTATGTACGCCCTCGCGTTCAAAGCCAAGGGTACGGTTGGAAAATAATGCATCCTGCTGTTTTTCAGAATTTTATACAAAACAAGGCGGGCTTTGTAAATTATTGCTTTTCTGATAATTACAAAATCGCAAAAAAGGTCTGATATAATTTTTCCTACGTCCTATGTAGTTTTTTCTACATAGGACGTAGTTTTTCTCATGTCCGATGTAATTCTTGCGGCATTGGTTTTGCGCCATTTGTAGGGGCGTATGCAATACGCCCTGTACGTCACCGTTTGAACCGCATCGGCAGGCACTGCCACGGTATGGCGGAAAAATGGCGCAATTTGTTGGCTGGTTGTGTTTTTAGCAATCGCGGACGTGTGGGTGTGCCACAAAACGCGGCACACGTTGCGGGTAAGCCATAATTTTCTTACTTTTGCATATAATAAACTGAACAATATGATGAAACGGATATGTTTGCTTGCGCTTGCCGCATTGGCGGTTACGCTTTCGGCGCAAAACAAGGATAAGGGAAACGATGCCATACGCAAATTGGGGATTGCCCAATATGCCATCTCCCACCTTTATGTGGATTCGGTGAACGCCATGAAACTCACGGAGGGTGCGATAAAGGGAATGCTCTCGCAGCTCGACCCTCACTCCACATATACGGACGCTGCGCAGACAAAGGCTTTCAACGAACCCCTGCGTGGCGATTTCGAGGGGATAGGCGTGCAGTTCAACATGCTCGAGGACACGCTCGTTGTGATACAGCCCACCGACAAAGGCCCGTCGCAGAAAGTGGGCATCTTGGCGGGCGACCGCATTGTGCGCGTGAACGACACGCTGATTGCGGGCGTGAAAAAGCCTACCGATGTTATAATGAAAATGCTGCGCGGGAAAAAGGGCACCACCGTGCATCTTGGGGTGGTGCGCCCGGGAGTTAAGGAGGAAATCAAGTTTGACGTGGTGCGCGACAAGATACCGCTCCACACCCTCGACGCCTCCTATATGATTGACGGCAAGACGGGCTACATACGCTTCGGGTCTTTCGGGCAGAAAACGCCCGACGAGGTGCGCACAGCCATGAAGGGGTTGATGGAAAAAGGCATGGACCGCCTTATAATAGACCTCCGCAGCAACGGCGGCGGCTTTATGGAGGCGGCGGTGCAGATAGCGGGCGAGTTCCTGCAACAGGGCGACATGGTGGTATATACCAAGGGACGCGCAGTGCCTTCGTCGGAATACAAGGCACGCGGCGGCGGAATGTTCACCAAAGGCAGGGTTGCCGTTCTGATTGACGAGTTCAGCGCGTCTGCGGCGGAAATCCTCGCCGGCGCTCTTCAGGACAACGACCGCGCCGCGATAGTGGGTGTGAGGAGCTTTGGCAAGGGTCTGGTGCAGCAGCCGGTGCAGCTTCCCGATGGCTCCATGATTCGCCTTACGGTTTCGCGCTACTACACTCCCGCCGGGCGGTGCATCCAGAAGCCCTACAAGCCGGGCGAAAAGGAGGCCTACAGCCTTGACGAGCTTAACCGCCTGCGCAGCGGGGAGCTTTTCCACGCCGACAGCATACACCACAACGATTCGCTGAAGTGCTTCACGCTGAAAAAGCACCGCCCTGTTTACGGCGGCGGAGGCATAATTCCCGACCACTTTGTGCCGCTCGACACCATGACATATACGAAATACTACCGCAGCCTGTCGCGCAAGAACCTCATACTGCCCGCCGGCACAAAATACATTGACCGCCACCGCAGCAGCCTGAAGAGCGGCTATCCCGAATTTGACGCTTTCAGGAAAAACTATGAAGTGCCGGGAGAACTGGTTGACAGCATTTTCGCCGCCGGCGAAAAGGACAAGATAACGCCCAAGGACGAAGAGGAAAAGACCAAGACTGCCAAACTCCTCGCCAAAACATTAAAGGCTCTTGTGGCGAGGGACATCTGGGACACGTCGCAGTATTTCCAGATAATCAACGAGGGCGACGCCACCATAGAAAAGGCAATGCAGGTGATAAGGAAATAAAAGCTATTGACATACCATGACGCGCATATTATATATACTGGTTCTTATAACGGCCCTGCCCTGCGCAATCCGCGCAAGCTTTGTCGAGGGCGGCAAGCGCGAGTTCCCCATTTCGTGCAACGGCGTGCCGTGTGCGGTTGACAGCACAAACCGCGGGCTTTATTGCAGCGTGAAGCCCGGGGAGGGTGACTCCATAAAGCTTGTGTTCACGTCGGAAACCGTCCCCTACCTGCGCATAAACTACAAACGCTACAATATGGGCGACACCGTGAGGCTGCTCAACAGTATGCGCCGCACTTACAAGCTGTATATCGGCGCGAAGATGCAGCTGTGGACGCTCTACATCACTACGCTGCCGATTGTGATGATAGAGGCTTCGGGCTATGAGCGCGATGTTTACCACCACGGCTATCTGAATGTTATCGACCCTTGGAAGCGCACAAAAAACTCGGCGCTTTTCCGGCATTTCATCGGAGCGAGGATACGCGGGGCGCACACTGCGGGACTCGCCAAGAAACCTTACGCAATAAAGCTTTGGGACGCTAAGCGCGAGGGCAAGAATGTGAGCGTCCTCGGGCTTATGAAGGACGACAACCTCATACTTGACGCGATGTACAACGACAAGGCGAGAATGAGGACAAGACTCTGCTTTGATTTGTGGAATCGAATCGACAGCATTCCCTATGAAGTTTCGGCGGGGCACTCGAAAGTGAACGGCACGCAGGGACGCTTTGTGGAAGTTTTCGTGGACGGGGCGTACAATGGGCTTTATTGCATCACCGACAAGATAAACCGCCGGAAGCTCGACCTTGTGAAAACCGAAAGCGACGCAGACGGCAAACTCACATTCCACGGTCTTTTGTACAAGGCCACAGGCTGGTCGAACGAAACGCAATTCAACAATGTTGACGACAACGCAAACACTGCCAACACCCTATGGTGGCGCGAATGGGAGCAGAAATACCCCGACGACAGTGTGCAGATGGCAAACTGGTCTCCGCTGAAAAAACTTATAAAGTTTGCCGCCCCAGCCACAAACCCCAACAACACCAACTTCGCGTCGCTTCTGCGCAAGAAGTTCTACCAGCAGAACCTCACCAACTTCATGCTGTTCATAAACGTGCTGCACATAAACGACAACAACTGCAAGAACACCTACATCAGCTTCCGCGACATCGACACGCCATACGCAACCGCGCTGATAACGCCTTGGGATCTCGACGCGTCGTTAGGCAGAAACTGGGACGGAGGCATTCTTGACAGTTTCGGGTTTGGCGGGCAGGTTACCGCGTGCGGGCTTTTCAGGCGTCTGTTTGACGGCGGGCCGCATTATTACCGCGAGAATTTCCGCGACACATGGATAAGGCTCAAGAACAGCGTGCTTTCAACCGACAGCGTTAATGCCAGAATACTCGCCTACAAAGACCTGCTTTACACTTCGGGGGCGTGGGGGCGCGAGATGGCACGCTGGCCAAATTCCACGGCAGGCATCGACAGCGAAACCGAATACATGATGGACTGGTACGCACGCTCCGTGCACTACACCGACAGCGTTCTCGCCGACTTCCCGAGTGCGATAAACGATGTGAGGACAAATCCGTTCGGGGGCATATCTGTTGGCGTTGAAGGAGGGAGCATTGTCGTAAACAGCGAAGCCGGAACTGCGGGCATAGCCGTTTATTCGACGGATGGGGCTTTGCTGGAGAGCGAAACCGCAGCAACGCCGTTCCGCAGCCGTCGGCTGGAAAACGGCATATACATTGTGAGCGTGAAGGCGGGGGACGCCACGCTGCGCAAAAAGGTTCTCATAAGATAGGCGTATGGCTACAGCAATTCTCGCCCTCATCGCGGGCCTGCTGATAGGCTTCCTGATAAGCCACAGCCGCAGCTCCGCCAAAATTTCCGCCCTCACCGTGGGGCGCGACATGGAGGCGCAAAGGGCAAAGACGCTCGAGGAACAATACAGCCGCAACCTCGAACTTTTGAAGGAGCGTCAAAGAGAGCAGCTTGACGAGCAGATGAAGCTCATTACCGAGCAGTTGCGCACATCGTCCGAGGAAATCCTGGCAAGGAGGCAGGAACAGCTTTCTGCGTCAAACAAGGAGCAGCTTGCCGCAATCCTGAATCCGCTGAACGCAAACATAACGCAGATGAGAGAGGCTGTGGAGCACAGCAAGCTCGAGCAATCCAAAACAATGGCGAGTTTGCAGACGGCGATAAACCACAGTTTCGAGCAGGCAAAGTCTGTTGGCGAGAGTGCAGACCGCCTTGCGTCGGCACTGACGGGCGAAAACAAAATACAGGGCAACTTCGGGGAACTCAAACTTAAGGAACTGCTCGACGGCATGGGTTTCACCGAAGGCTTGGAGTACGAAACGCAGCAGACACTCAGAGACGAAAAAGGCAACGTGCTGAAAGACGATGAGACCGGACGCAGGATGATTCCTGATGTCATACTCCATTTCCCCGACAGGCGCGACATGGTGATCGACTCCAAGATGTCGTTCAAGGCCTTTGAGGACTGCCAGAACGCCGACAACGAAAAGGCACGCGCCGAGGCGTTGAAACGCCACATAGCCTCCATGCGCAGCCACGTAAAGGAACTGAAGTCAAAGGACTACAGCAAGTTCATGCCCAAGGGTTCGGCGCGGTTGGATTTCGTTATAATGTACGTGTTCAGCGAGGGGGCGCTGCAGCTCGCGCTCTCTAACGATGCCGCCCTGTGGCGCGATGCGTATAATGACGGTGTGCTTATAACCGGCTCGCAAAATATGTACGCCTTGCTTAGAATACTCGAAATAAGCTGGAAACAGATGCGCCAGGCGGAAAACCAGGACAAGGTTATAGCCGTGGCGAACGAAATGGTGAGCCGTGTGCAGATGCTCTGCGAGAGGCTCAACAAGGCGGAGGCGTGCCTGAAGAAAACACAGGAGGCATTTGACGACGTGCGCACCATGGCGCAACCGTCGGGAAGGAGCATCACGTCCTCCGCAAACAAGCTAATCAAATTCGGCGCACAGAAAGACACCCGCCACGCCGCCCTCCCCTCCGCAGAGGAGTGATTGCGCGGATGTTTTCGCACGTTTGCATACAAGGCGTGTGTAGTGTGCCGCGCAAAAGCCCGATATTCAACAAACCAAAGAATTGCGCCCATACAATTTCCGCAAAACCAAAGCCGCAAAAATTACACCGGACATGGGAAAAACTACATAGGACGTAGAAAAAATTATGTCTGATGTAATTTGAATTATATCAGACATAATTTTTCCTGCATAGGACGTAGTTTTTCCGATGTCCCGCGTGGCTTCATCTTGCAGGAATTTGGAGATAGTCCAAACGTTTTGCGGGGCGGCGTACTTAATTTCTGCAAAAAAGGCTGCAGGTTTTATAATGGCAAAGGATAAAATAATTAACTTTGCATCTGAATATTCGTAAATGACAAACATTTATCCTGCAAGGACAACAAACAGCAGTACTAAAAATGCATAGATTCACATTGCTCGCTTCTCTACTATTGGTAATGGTATTGGGCACCTCGTGCGGTTCTAACAAATCGATGACTTATCTGCAAGGCGCGGACAAACTCTACGCCAACGGCGCGGATTTGGAAAACAACTACACCCTCAACATCCAGCCGGATGACCAGCTGGCGATATACATAAGCTCGCAGGACGAGGAGCTTATGAAGCCGTTCACAAACCTGAAGCTGATAGGCCAGCAGTCGGGAATGACGAGCGGCGGAAGCGGCAGCTACACATACTTTGTGGTTTCGAAAGACGGATATATCGACTTCCCGATTTTCGGTCGCGTGAAGGCTGCGGGGCTTACCGTGGCAAAGCTTTCGGAGAACCTGCAAAACAGAATGATAAGCGAGGGGCTTATCAAGGACGCCAAGGTTACGACAAAAATCATGAGCTTCAAGGTTACGGTGCTGGGCGATGTGAAAAGCCCCGGAACGCAAAGCTACACAGGCGAAAGGCTCACGCTGCTTGAGGCGATAGGACGCTCGGGCGACCTGAACAGCTCGGCGATACGCAAGAAGGTGCTCGTGATACGCGAGGAGAACGGCCAGAGGCAGACTTTCAGGGTTGACCTCACGAAGCCCGAAAGCGTGTTCAACTCTCCGGCGTACTATATGCACCAGAACGACATTGTTTATGTGGAGTCGAACAAGTCGGTGAAGATAAAGGGAAGCTCCGGCTATCTCTACCTCAGCCTCACCGGCACACTGCTCGGTCTCGGCACGTCGATAGCGTCGCTCATCATAGCACTCACAAAATAAGGACGGCAGCATGGAAAACCTCAACCCGCAACAGACAAACTCGTACATATCCCCCGAGGACGACAAGAGGAACGACCTGCTCCCGGTGGTGATGAAAACGCTGCACGTGTTTGCGGCAAACTGGAAATGGTTCCTGTTTTCCGCCGCAGTGTGCGTGCTGCTGGCGTATCTCTATCAGGCGAAACTCCCGCGCTGTTACGAGCGGTCGTCAACGATAGCCGTGAAGAACAACGAGGGCAACAACTCGCGCAACGCCTCGGCGGCAATGGCTCTGAACGGCATCAGCGCAAACGGCGCACTGCAGGACGAGGCGTTCATACTCAAGTCGCACAGGCTCATGCGCAAGGTGGCGCAAAGCCTGAACCTCGACATCGACTATTCAACAAACCTCGGTCTGAGAACATACTCCCTCTACAAGGAAAGCCCTGTTAAGGTAACTTTTTTCAAGCCCTATTCGCAGAGCGTGAGCTTTGACGTTGAAATAGAGTCAGACCAGAGCTTCCGCATACACAACATGAGCGTGGGCGGAAACCTGTCGGACTTTGACCAGACGGCATCTTACGGCAAGGCTATCGAGACCCCGGCGGGCGCGGTGCTTGTGGAGAAAAACAAGGCCACATTCGGCAAATATCTGAAGCGCACCGTTAGCGTTGGGCGCATAAGCAAGGAACAGGCAGCCATGAAGTTCACCGGCTGCATCAACGCCCAGGTGAAGGATCAGTCGAGCAATCTTATCTTTGTGTATTGCCACGACACCAACGTCAAACGTGCCGACGACATCCTCGCAAGTCTGCTCGAGGCTTACAAGAACGACATTATCGAGAACAAGAACAAGCAGTCGATGAACGCCGACAAATTTCTCACGCAAAGGATTATGCTCATCGGAAATGACTTGAACAGCACAGAGAACCGCATGGCGTCGTTCAAACAAAGCAACGATGTTATCGACTTCGACAAGAACGCCTCGATATACCTTGACCAGAGCAACCAGGCGCGCCAGCAGGTTATGCAGCTCGAAAGCGAGAAAAACGTGGGTCTTTTCCTGCGCGACTACCTGCGCCAGCAAACCGACGGCAACTATGAGGTAATCCCCTCGCTTGGCGACATAGGCAATGCCGGGCTTTCGAGCGGGATAAGCCAGTACAACGAACTTGTGATGAACTACAACCGCCTTTCGGGCAATGCGGGACCCGCTTCGCCCGTTGTGCGCGACGCGCTCGAACGCCTCAAATCCACCCATTCCGTAATAACAAAGACGGTGGAGAACTACATAAGCACGATTAATGTAAAGCTGCGCCAGGCAAACGCCGTGCGCAGCAGCATAACCTCGAGCATATCCTCCGTTCCGCAAAAGCAGAAGTCGGCGGGCGACATAGAACGCCAGCGCAAGATTAAGGAAGACCTTTACGTCTATCTGCTCAACAAGCGCGAGGAGGTGGCTTTGCAGCTTGCCGTAACCGAGGCCAACGTAAACATAATCGAAACCCCCTACGGCTATGCCGCGCCAATTTATCCCAAGAGCGGCATGATAATGCTCGCAGGGCTGGCAATTGGTCTTGCGATACCAACCGTGATATTGTGGCTCATGATAATGCTCGACACCAAGGTGCGCAGCCGCAAGGACATTGAGGACGGCTGCTCCGCGCCGATACTCGGCGACATACCTTTGTGGAAGGAAGAGAACGAGAACAACAAGTTCATCGACCGCTCACACGGAGGCATGAACTACAACGCCGTCAGCGAGGCGTTCAGAATGCTGCGCTACAATCTCAACTTTATGAAAAAACGCTCCAAGGTGATGATGATAACCTCGTCAACGCCCGGCAGCGGAAAATCGTTCGTGTCGCGCAACCTTGCAATAATCCTCGGAATTGCCGGCAAGAAGGTGATACTTATCGACGGCGACATACGCAAGCGCACACAGTCGAAAATCATAAGCGGCCGTGAGGGACTTACCACCTACCTAAGCGACGAGACGTGCAACCTCGACGCGCTGATAAAGCCCAACGGCGTAGGGAAGAACGTTGACTTCCTGCCGGCTGGCATAACCCCGCCCAACCCCACGGAGCTTCTTATGAGCCAGAGATTGGAGGAGCTGACCGACGAACTTAAGTCGCGCTACGATTACGTGATATACGACACAACTCCTGCAATTGCCGTTGCCGATGCCGGAATAATAAACCGCGTTACGGAGCTTACCCTCTACGTGGTGCGCATTGGCAATGAGGACAAACGCTTCCTGGGCGAAATCGACAAGATGTACAAGAACAAGAAATTCCGCAACCTTGCCGTGATAATAAACGCAAGCGTCCGCAGCAAATACGGCTATGGGTATGGCTACGGTTACGGCTATGGGTATGGCTACGGTTACGGCGACGAAAGTGGCAAAGGACACGGCAGCCGCAAGGCACATTCCTCAAAAAGCGCGAAAAATGCGGAGACTGTGCGCAAACCTGCCGCCGGCGACAACAGGATAGACGTGAACCAGCTCCGCGACGCCACCAAGGACGACAAATAAGCGCAAAACGCGCAATCATAAAATTACGCCACCACAAGGACGCACAATAAAGTCCTTGCGGTGGTTTGCGTTGTATGGCGGTGTCTTCAAACGATAGTTCGTATGGCGTATGCAATACGCCCCTACAAATGGCGCAAAACCAAAACAGGGGGAACAACTTCTGATGTAGTAAAAACTACATAGGACGTAGGAAAAATTATATCAGACATAATCCAGACTACATCAGACCTTTTTTCACCGCTTGCAAGCGTCTGGAAAACAAAAGCTTACACAAGAATTCCAAAAAGCGGGCAATTCTTTGCAAATCAGCCTGTTGTGAAAAGCCGGCCGCATCTGCCAAGAGTAACGCCGAAGCAAAATTCACGGCGGCGTCATGTATGATGCCGCAGCTTGCGGCGCGTCCCATTTGTGCCAAAATGCCGGTGCGGCGCTTTCAAAAAGATATGCAAGCATTGCAATGACTTTCTATATTTCCAACGTTTGGCAAAAACAGTTGGCATATTGTCCGTGTTTGCCCCTTTTACGCAAAAATTAACCTTGGGCGGAAAAAACGCTTTTCCAAAAAGCCGTAACTTTGTAGTGTATCGAACAGAAGATTGGAAATAAAGAGAAGAAAAATGATCAAGGTTACAAAAGAAGCCGCCCTTGAATACCACTCCAAGGGCAAACCGGGCAAAATAGAGGTTGTCCCCACAAAGCCCTACCGCACTCAATATGATTTGTCGCTGGCATATTCGCCGGGCGTGGCCGAGCCTTGCCTGGAAATTCAGAAAGACCCCAACGACGCTTACAAATACACAAACAAAGGTAACCTTGTGGCTGTGATTTCAAACGGCACAGCCGTGCTCGGGCTCGGCGACATAGGCGCTGTTGCAGGCAAGCCTGTCATGGAGGGCAAGGGGCTGCTGTTCAAGATATACGGCGGCGTTGACGCGTTCGACATCGAGGTGAACGAAAAAGACCCCGAGAAATTCATCGAGGCGGTCAAGGCAATCGCCCCCACATTCGGCGGCATAAACCTCGAGGACATAAAGGCCCCGGAGTGCTTCGAGATAGAGCGCAGGCTGAAGGAGGAACTCGACATCCCCGTAATGCACGACGACCAGCACGGCACGGCAATCATATCCTCCGCAGGACTGGTGAATGCCCTTGAGGTTGCCGGAAAGAAAATAGAAGAAGTGAAGATTGTGGTCAGCGGCGCGGGCGCGGCGGCAATATCGTGCACAAAACTGTATGTGAGCCTCGGCGCAAGGCGCGAGAACATCGTTATGCTCGACAGCCACGGAGTGATAACCGCCGACCGCCCCAACCTCACGGAGCAGAAGAAGCTTTTCGCCACCACTCGCACGGATGTACACACCCTTGCCGAGGCTGTAAAGGGAGCGGATGTGTTCCTCGGCCTTTCAAAGGGCAACATTCTTTCAAAGGAAATGGTGAAGACCATGGCGGAGACGCCGATAATTTTCGCCCTTGCCAACCCCGTTCCCGAGATATCATACGAAGACGCAAAGGAAGCCCGCCCCGACTGCCTCATATCCACAGGGCGCAGCGACTATCCCAACCAGATAAACAACGTGCTTTGCTTCCCCTACCTGTTCCGTGGTGCGCTCGACACCGCCGCAACGGCAATAAACGAGGAGATGAAGATAGCCGCAGTGCACGCGCTGGCAGACCTCGCCAAACGTCCCGTACCCGACATAGTGAACCGCGAGTACGCCGTGAACAACTTCACCTTCGGCCCCGACTATTTCATTCCCAAACCCGTTGACCCGCGCCTCATAACCGAAGTCTCGATGGCCGTGGCAAAGGCTGCGATGGAAAGCGGCGTGGCGCGGAAGCCCATCACCGACTGGAAAGCCTACCGTATGCGCCTGAAGGAACTCATGGGTCAGGAAAGCAAGTTCACGCGTTCCCTCTACGAAACCGCCCGCCGCGATCCGCAGCGCGTGGTGTTCACCAACGGAACGCACAGCCGCATTATACGTGCTGCCGTGCAGGCGATGAAAGAGGGGATATGCAAGCCCATACTCCTTGGAAACACGAAGGAAATCACGGAAAAGGCGAAATCGCTCGACCTCAACATACAGGACATCGACATAATAGACTTGCGCGACGAGAGACACAGCAAGATGCGTGAGCAGTATGCAATGAAGCTTTACGAGCGAGAGCAGAGGAACGGATGCACGCTTGAGGAGGTGAACGACAAACTCTACAACCGCAACTATTTCGGCATGATGATGGTTGACACCGGGGACGCGGACGCCCTCATAACGAGCCTCACGAGCAAGAAGGACGATGTGAAGAACATTGCAAAGGAAGTAATCGGCATCAACCCGCAGTTCAAGCACTTCGGCACCATGCACCTTATCAACTCCAAGCGCGGCACGCTGTTCCTTGTGGACACGATGATAAACCCGCACCCCGACACCGACACCCTTGTTGACCTCGCGCTTCTTAGTGCGCACACGGCAAGGTTCTTCAACCGCCAGCCGGTGATAGCAATGGTTTCCTACTCCAACTTCGGCAGCGACAAGGAGTCCGGCCCCCGCCACATGCACGAGGCGGTGGACATTCTCCACAAAAACTATCCCGCCCTTGCCGTTGACGGCGAGATGCAGGTGTCCTACGCATTCGACCGCGAGCTGCGCGACAGGAAATACCCGTTCAACAGCCTCAAGGGGAAGGATGTGAACACGCTCGTGTTCCAGTGCCTCAACGCGGCAAACTGCACATATCATATGGTGAAGGCCATAAACCCCGACACCGAGGTCATAGGCCCGATACAGATGGGACTGAACAAGCCGGTACACTTCACGGATGCCGACTGCTCCGTGCGCGACATTGTGAACATAACCGCCGTTGCCGTAATAGACGCGTTGGTTGAGAAAAAGAAACTGCAATTGAAGTAAACCGATTCGCTGCAATACGAAAAGCGGCGTGTGGTTTGACAACCATGCCAAACGCAGGCGGTAATGACAAGAAATAAGCGGGCGGATTTCCGTCCGCTTATTTTTTTGCGTTAAAGCAAATGTCGCCAAAATTATGTAAGATGCTGGATTTCAACAAAATGGACTTTTGCAATATGCTCGCGGTAACGCTTTGTTTTTCAGTAGTTTGAGAAAGACGAAAAAAGGTCTGATGTAGTCTGGATTATATCAGACATAATTTTTTCT
>DKDC01000025.1:40528-48786 GCA_002451695.1 Prevotellaceae bacterium UBA6858
TCCTATGTAGTTTTTCCTACATCAAATGTAGTTTAAGCGATATTGGTTTTGCGCCATTTGTAGGGGCGTATTGCATACGCCCTTTACTCCATCGCATGAACCGCATCGCAAACCGCCGCCACGACACAGCAAACCGGAGCAGTTCAGGGCGTATGCCACACGCTCCTACGACGGCGCAATTCTTATTCACAAATCATGCAAAAACGGCGGATTTTATAATTTTTTGCGCCAAATTATGAGTTTGGCGTGCGATTTTCTTGTTTGCTTCTGTGAATTTCGGTAAAAAGGCGTACATTTGCAACTAAGAGCTGGCAAAGACAGGATTGCTGAAGCCGGCGTGTTGTTGAAAAGTGTGCGGATTAAAATACGTGAAAAACCATACACGGAGCGAGAGAATATGTCTGCATCTGCATCCGACTGATGAAAAAGAACAAATTCAGAATAAGGAAAAATGAGAAAAATTACGATTATCGCCGCGCTTCTTGTGCTGGGGCAGGGAAGCGCGTTGGCTTGGGAAAACACGGATTCCAAGGGATTTGACCGTGGCGTGTTTAACAGGGTTTCGCTCAATGTGAGTGCGGGCACTGAGGGCGTAGGGATAGGCGTTGCCACTCCTGTTACTAACTTCCTCGAACTGGAAGCCGGTGTGAGCATGATGCCGGGCTTCAAGCTGAAAGGCGACTTTGACGTGGAGCAACAGACAATCGCCGTGTCCGGGGGCAGTGCCGGCTATATAGTAACCCCGGAAGCCACGGTGAACGCCGAGGGCAGCTTCTCCCGCACCACCTTTAATTTCAAGGCGCACGCCTATCCGTTCGGGGGCGGCAGCAAGTTTTTCGTTACGGCGGGTTTCTCCTTTGGCGGCGCGAGGATAGCGAAGATTAGCGGGCGCAGCGATGAAATCGAGGAGTTCATAAACCGCCCCGAGAATGCACCTTACAGAAGGCAGATACTCGACCAGATAGGTGCGACGGTAGGCGAATACAACGTAAAGTTTAATGACGATCTCAACCTTGCGGGCGATGTGCGCTGCAACGGCTTCCGCCCGTATCTGGGCTTGGGCTGCGGCCGCCTTGTGTCCAAGAAACGCGTCGGCTTCCGTGTTGAGGCGGGCTGCCAGTTCATGGGCAAGCTGAAAGTGTATCAGGACGGCGCCGAAATCGATTTCAAGGAGGCCATGCACGATGCCGGCAGCGACGACATCTCAAAGTTCGTGGACAATTGGCGGGTGTATCCTGTCCTGAAGTTCACGGTTGTGGGCAGGATACTGTAGGGCAATGTTTTTTGCAAAAGCGGGACAGGTTATGTGGAATTTGCGTAACTTTGTGTCGTGTGAAGCAAAACAACGGTTCGGAAAATGGAGAAAATGAATTGGAAACGGCTTACCACCAACAAACGCTACGGCTTGGAGGAGAAGTATGACACGGTGAAGGAAGACCGTACCCAGTTCCAGCGCGATTTCGACCGCCTTATATTCTCCGCCCCTTTCCGCCGTATGCAGAACAAGACGCAGGTGTTCCCGCTTCCGGGCAGCGTGTTCGTGCACAACCGCCTCACCCACAGTCTTGAGGTGTCGAGTGTGGGGCGTTCGCTGGGCTTGGACTGCGGACACGAACTCATGGAACGCCACGGAGACCTTGGCGAGGACTTTGCCGTGTCGCTCGGGGCTATTGTCTCCGCTGCCTGTCTGGCCCACGACATGGGAAATCCCCCGTTCGGCCACGCCGGCGAAAGGGCGATTGCGAGCTTTTTCGCCGAAAGCGAGAACGGCGGGAGAATGAGGCATTACAAAGCCCCCCAAACAGGAGAACAGCTCACGGAGGCGCAATGGAACGACATAACGCATTTCGACGGCAACGCCAATGCGTTCAGAATACTGACCCACCAGTTCAACGGTCGCAGAAGGGGCGGCTTTGTGATGACATACCCAACTCTCGCCTCGATAGTGAAGTACCCGTTCTCCTCCTCGCTTGCCACAAAACACAAGTTCGGCTTTTTTGAGTCGGAACGCGAGGCGTTTGTGAAAATAGCCGAAGAACTAGGGCTTATATGCCTCGAAAACCATGACGGCATGGTGAGGTATTGCCGCCACCCGCTGGCTTATCTGGTCGAGGCGGCCGATGACATCTGCTACGAGATTATGGACATAGAGGATGCCTACAAGCTGCGGCTGCTCACTTTTGAGGAGACAAGCGACCTGCTTTTGGGCTTTTTCAAAGACTGCGACCGCGACTACATCAAGAAAGCTTATCCGTATGTTACCGACCAGAACGAAAAGATAGTGTATTACCGTTCCCGCGTGATAAACCTTCTGGAGCATGAGTGCGTGAATGTGTTTTTGGAAAACGAGGACGCGATACTCTCGGGAACTTTCAAGGGAAGCCTGATTGGCAACATAACGCCCTGCATTGCGCAAGCCTACAGGCACAGCAGCAAGGTGGCGGTGGAGAAGATATACCGCAGCCGCGACGTGCTCGACATAGAGCTTGCCGGATACCATATTATATATACGCTTCTGGACCTTGTGCTAAAGGCGGCCCTTACGCCGGAGAACACTTACAGCAAACTGCTGCTAAGCCGCATTTCGTCGCAGTACCAGTTTAACGCGCCGACGCTTTACGAAAAGGTTATGGCTGTGATAGACTTCATTTCGGGAATGACCGACGTGTTTTCGCTCGACCTGTACCGCAAGATAAACGGTTCGCAACTGCCCACAGTGTGATGTTTCCCCCCTAAAACAACACCCATGAATGTAAAGATAGAGAACAGCTGGAAAGACGCGCTTGCCGGAGAATTTGAAAAGCCGTATTTTGCTAACCTTGTGGAGTTTGTGCGCAGGGAATACGCAAGCGGCGTTTGCTATCCGCCGGGCAACTTGATTTTCAATGCTTTCAACCTTTGCCCTTTCAACGAGGTGAAGGTTGTCATCATAGGCCAGGACCCGTATCATGAACCCGGCCAGGCCCACGGCTTGAGCTTTTCGGTGGCGGAGGGGGTGAAATTTCCGCCCTCGCTCGAGAACATATTCAAGGAAGTGCAGGCCGACACGGGAAATCCCGCACCTGCAAGCGGAGACCTTATGCGGTGGGTGAAACAAGGAGTGCTGCTTCTCAACGCCACCCTTACCGTGAGGGCGCATCAGGCAGGCTCTCACCAAAACAAGGGCTGGGAGGAGTTCACCGACGCGGCGATACGCGCCCTTGCCACAAAGCGCAGCGGCATTGTATATCTGCTTTGGGGGGCATACGCGCAGAGAAAGGGCGCATTGATAGACCGCATGAAAAACCTCGTGCTTCAGTCAGCCCATCCCTCGCCGCTGTCTGCCTACAGGGGCTTTTTCGGCAACCATCACTTCACCCTTGCCAACGATTACCTCGAAAGTCAGGGCAAAACACCTATAAACTGGTAAATGTTCTGTTATGGGCAGCGGACAATACAACACAATGATTGAAATAGGGAACGCCATAGTTTCCTCGGAGTGCATCACGGAATTCTTTTGCTGCGATTTGGACGTGTGCAAAGGCGTGTGCTGCATAGAGGGGGATGCCGGCGCACCTGTAACCACAGAGGAAATAAGGCAGATTGAGGAAGCCGTGCCTTTTGTGAAGGACAAACTTAGCCACGCAGCAATTAACCTGATACGCAAACAGGGCGTAGCCTACAAAGACCGCGACGGCGACCTTGTTACGAGCATCATAAAAGGCAAGAACTGCGTTTTCACCTGCATGGGAAGCGACGGATGCTGCCTTTGCGCCCTTGAAAGAGCCTATGCCGAGGGAAAGACAAATTTCGTGAAGCCTATCTCGTGTGCGCTCTACCCAATCCGCGTTTCAAGGCTGAGCAACGGCATGGCCGCCCTCAACTATAACCGCTGGGACATTTGTGCGTGCGCCCGCAAGCTCGGTGCGAAAAACGGCATCCGCGTGTATGAGTTTCTGAAATCCCCGCTCGTAAGGGCGTTCGGAGAGGAATGGTATAAGGAACTCGACACTACGGCGAAAGAACTTGCCAAACAAAAAATACTCTGACAAAACTGTTTTACAAAAAAAACGTCACAAAACATCACAGCCATGAAACGCATCTGCATTTTAACCATCATGTTTGCCGCCTTTGCCCTTTCATACGCACAAGGCACGGCCGGCGGCAGCAGTTTCATGAAACATTTCAAGGAAATTGCCCTTTATGACAGCCGCTACACGCAGGAGAAGGTTTACCTGCACTTGGACAACAACGCATATTTCATAGACGAAACGATTTATTTCAAAGCCTATGTGGTAAGAGCTTCGTCGCTAAAATATACTGATTTGAGCAAGGTGCTGTATGTGGAACTGCTCGATGACCACGGCAACACCGTGGAACGCAAAAACTACGAAATTACCGACGGACAGGCTTCGGGGAGCATCCCTCTGTCAAACCTTATACACGGTGGCTTTTATGAGATACGCGCCTTTACCCGCGCCATGCTGAATTGGGACGGCGATTATTGTTTCTCGCGAGTTGTGCCTGTTTATCAGACTAAGGACAATTCAGGCAACTATGCGAGTCCTTTTATATATACCACCAAGGGCGAGGACCAGCTGCCTATGTTGCGCAAAGAGCCGAATACGCTGCGCGGAGACTCGGCCAGGAAAAACGGAGTATATGCGGAGTTTTATCCCGAGGGAGGTGCGCTTGTGCAAAGCGATACGCCGCAAAAGGTGGCCTATCGCATAACCGACAAAAACGGCAATCCGATAAACTTCGCGGTATGCAGGCTGCTTGACGGCGAAAATGAGGTCTGCACATCCAAAACTCAGCACGAGGGTATGGGAGAGTTTGTCGCCCCCTCATGGAAAAGCACCCTCAAAGCCGTGGTGGAAATTGAGGGCAAAAGGTATGAGTTCGCCCTTCCCGCCGCAAGAAAGTCCGGCATAGCGGCAACGCTGGAGCGGAAAGCGGGAAAAGCCAGTCTGGACATAACCCCCACGTCCGACCTCAACGGCAAATACATCGGAATAAGCATAACCAGCCGAGGGGCTTTGTGCGCGTTCGACAGCATTCCCCTTAACGGCAAGACACATTGGGAAACGGACGAAAGACGTCTGCACTACGGCATCAACCAAATCACGCTTTTCAATGCAGATGGCGACATTCTGTGGGAACGTTTGGTTTGGCGCAATCCAAACTATCCTGTGAGTTTGGAAATAAAGCAGAACGAGGAAGTTTACAAGCCTTTTGCCCCCATAGTACTCGACATGAAACTGTCCGACAAGCAAGGCAACCCCTGCAACGCATATTTCTCGCTTGCCGTGCACGACCGGGACGCGGAACAGAACGGCAGGGACTGCGGGATAGCCGAGGATTTGCTGCTTTCCTCAGACCTGAAAGGGTACATTTCCCACCCGGAATATTATTTTGAGGCGGATGACGAAACCCACGCCAAGTGGCTCGACCTTTTGCTGCTGGTGCAAGGTTGGCGGAGATACGACTTCTATGAAATGACAGGCAGGAAACCGTTCAGGCTCGTGCAGCCGTCAGAGCAGGGGCAGTTGCTGAAAGGCTATTTGCTCGCGAACAGGGGCAAACGTCTGCCGATAGCCGGGGCGGACTTGAAAGTTGACATACGCTTTCCGGGAAAAAGAATGACGGGTGAATGCAAAACCGATTCCGCCGGAGGCTTTGCCATGATGCCGCCCGAATATTACGGCGAAGGTGTGGGGCGTTTCTACACATACGAGAACGGAAAGCCC
Organism: Prevotellaceae bacterium UBA6858; assembly: GCA_002451695.1. GTDB lineage: Bacteria > Bacteroidota > Bacteroidia > Bacteroidales > Bacteroidaceae > UBA6398. Next base: position 46,258 of record DKDC01000025.1, read on the forward strand.
AAGACAATGCGCATATTCCTTGACCGCAGCTTTGCCCCCAAGCCCAGAATGTTCGACGTGCAGGAATTCAGCCTCAGTTCGTACATACACAAGCCTGTGGAGGTGCAGAAAGAGCTTTTTGCATGGCAGGACACCATTACCAAAGGGGACATAATACTCGGAGAAGCTGTGGTTAGGGGAAAAAACCGCAACAACAAGGACGGACAGGACAAATGGAACGGCGGTGAGGATTTTGCAAAGCGCAACGCGGACATTTGCTACAACATAGACTTTGAGGCAATGAAATATTGCGACCAGGGAGAGGACGACCCGTTGCTTTGGGATTTGCTCAAAAGCATAAACAGCAAGTTTGACTACACCACCGAGGACGCAAATCTTGCCGGTGTCGATTACAAGTTCACCTACCGCAACCGCCCGGCGGTGGTTTTCATGCGCAACACGGAGCAAAACAGCAGCGAGCACATGGACAACCTTACGGTTTTTGCGAGCGAGGTAAGCAGGGTGTACATTGTTACCGATCAGGAAAAAATGAGGCACGTTCTTCCTGACTTCGGCTCGAAAACCGACAGGGTTACAGCCATACTTTTATACGGCGACGGAAACCGGCGCATGATGAAGGAGCAGAGCAAGACAAAGGTGGTGAGGTTTTTCGGCTACAGCGGCGATGAGGTTTTTCCCTCGCCAGATTACAGGAAGCGCGACCTGCCCGACCAAAGCGACATGCGCCGCACTCTTTACTGGAATCCCGATGTGCTGGCTGACGAAAACGGCAAGGCTACGGTCTTCTTCTACTCCAACGCCCGCCCGGACGTTAAGCTCGGCATTACTGCCCGCTCGGTTCTTCCCGATGGCGAGCTAATAGATTTTGAACGGTAAAAGGCGGGGGCGGTATATGGCTAAGCACATGACAGACGGCGCGGCAAAAGCGGCGGTTTTCATTTTCGTGGTTTTGCAGGCGCTTGCTTTTCAGGGTTCGTTTGCGCAGGAAAAATCGAAAACGCCGGTTGAACAATCAATGGAACGCCAGGGAATGGTGAAAATCAGCGACACGGACTCCACCATACTCGTGAGCCTGATGTACACCCGCCCGGACAATTTCACGGGGCGCGTACTGTACACCGGCCTGCAAACGGCGTACCTCCATCCCCAGGCGGCGAAAGCCCTGAAGCGCGCCCAGCGCATACTGCGCAGAACCCACCCGAAGCTCACGCTGAAGGTTTATGACGCAGCCCGCCCCATGTCGGTACAGCAGAAGATGTGGGACGTGGTGGCGGGGACGAAGAAGGAAATATACGTCAGCAATCCCGCGCATGGCGGCGGACTGCACAACTACGGGCTTGCCGTTGACATAACCATCGCCGATGAAAAAGGGGACAGCATAACAATGGGCACGCGGATTGACAACATGACCCGCCTTGCGCATATTGACAAAGAAGAGGAGCTTGTAAGAACAAAACGGCTCACACGCGAGGCGGCGGGCAACCGCCGGCTGCTGCGCCGGGTTATGACAGAGGCGGGGTTTCACACCCTGCGCTCGGAATGGTGGCATTTCAACTACACCTCGCGTGCCAACGCCAGAAAAAACTATAAAGTCATAAGGTAGAAAACGAAAGTGCCGGGATGCTTGTAAACTCGAAAGCCGTTGTGCTGCGCACGACAAAATACAGCGACACCACGCTGATAGTTGACGCCTACACCGAAAAGGAGGGGCGCAGGGGCTTTCTTGTGCGGATACCCAAGACGCGCAGGGCGTCGGTAAAGAATGTGCTTTTCTCGCCAATGGCAATTCTGAGCATAGAGTGGAACGAGCATGGCGCGTCAAAGCTCGCGCACATAAGGTCGGCGCAGCCAGCAAGCATATATTCCGACATCCCGTTCTCGCCGGCAAAAATGGCGGTCGCAATGTTTCTCGCCGAGTTTCTCTCGGCGGCTCTCCGCGCCCCGGTTGCCGACAGGAACATTTTCACATTCATTTCAACCTCGCTGCAGTGGCTGGACAGCGAAAGGGGAAGCTGCGCGAATTTCCACATAGTGTTCCTGCTCCATTTGTCAACCTACCTCGGTCTCGAGCCGAATGTGGAAAATTTCTGTGAAGGGCATTACTTTGACATGGAGAACGGATGTTTCTGCGCCTTCCGCCCCGCAAGCCCCCATGTGGTCGAACCCGGGGAGGCGGCGCACCTGCCTGTTTTCATGCGGCTGAAGTTTTCCACCGCCTCAAGAGTGCCGTTCACGCGCACCCAGCGGTCGCGCATTTTGCAGGGCATAATAGAGTATTATTCCATCCACCTGCCCAACTTCCCCGCGCTGAAATCGCCCGAAATACTCCACGAGCTGTTTGGCTGACAACGCAAGCCATGCCACAGCCGAATGCCCCACGAAACGGCAAACACGGCCGGAGATCAGGTAAGACATTGATTTGCAGAGAAATGTCCGTGCAAAAGTAGTCTTTGGTAACAGCTTGTTTATCAGATGTTTGAAGGCGATGAAAAAAGGTCTGATGTAATTTGAATTATATCAGACATAATT
>DKDC01000025.1:48801-58860 GCA_002451695.1 Prevotellaceae bacterium UBA6858
TTTTTCCTACATAGGACATAGCTTTTTCCATGTCCCATATAGTTTTCGGGGGATTGAGGAAAGGACGAGCGATTATGGTTTTGCGAAAATTGTAGGGGCGCATTGCATGCGCCCTGTACGCCACCGCATGAACCGCACCGCAAACCGATGCCACAATATCGCCAATCGGCACACTCCGGACGTATGCAATACGCCCATTCGGAGGCGCAATTCGTCGGGCAACTGTTATCCAAAACTCGCGCAAACCATGTGGTTTTCGGGAATTTCGCGCGTAAAGACGAAAAAACGCTCATATAAATTTTGTCAGTAATTATAAATGCCGTACTTTTGCACTCGCAACTAAAGGCAAGGACTTTAGCTCGCTAAGAGGCGGCCGATTCGTCTATCGGTTAGGACGAGAGATTTTCATTCTCTAAAGAGCAGTTCGACTCTGCTATCGGCTACAATAAAAAGAAAATAAAAGATGGCAAATCACAAATCATCAATAAAGAGAATCCGTCAGACGGCGGCACGTCGTTTGCACAATCGCTATTACGCAAAGACTATGCGCAACGCGTTGCGCGACCTCCGCGCCACGACAGACAAGGCCGCTGCTGAGGAGCAGTTGCCGAAAGTGCAGCATCTGCTTGACAAATTGGCAAAATCCAACATCATCCACAAGAACAAGGTTGCCAATCTGAAGTCATCAGTTGCAAAGCACGTAAACTCCTTGAAGTAAGTTTTTCATACTATTTATTTTTAGGTTATTTATTAAGCGGACGACCCCCTAAAAGGGCTGGATCGCTTTTTATTTATTTCTGTTACCGCAAGGCAATTTTAAGCGCACACGACAATGCCCATAGAGAAACTCCCCTCGCTTCTGGCACTGATACTTGCAGTGGGGTATTCGCCCGGTCCGGCAAATATCTTCAGCCTGATGTGCTCCATGCGGAACGGAAGGAAGGCAGCCCTCAGAATGTGGCTGGGGCTTCTCACCGGGTTCACGATAGCCGTGCTGGTTCTCGCCGTCGCCACCCATTTCATCGGCGAGACGATGGGACAGTATGTGAAGTACGTGAAATACGCGGGGGCGGCATACATCCTCTATCTGGCGTGGAAAACCTATTCTTCATCGGACGGGCAGCAGCGCAAGACACGCGGATGCTCCTTTGTGTCGGGGATGGTCATGCAGCTCACCAACGCCAAGATTTTGCTTTTCGACCTCATGGCGTTCTCCACTTTTGTCCTGCCTTATTCCGACGCGCTTCCCGACTTGCTCTTTGTCGCAGCCTTTCTGTCGCTCGCAGGGCCGGGGGCGAACCTTGTGTGGCTGCTGATGGGCGGCTTTCTCCACAGGGTGTTCTCTAAGCATCAGAGGAAAATGGAGGTAGCAATGGCGTTGTGTCTTGCTGTCTGCGCCGTGGCGATTGTGGTTTAGCGGCATCCGCTCCGGGGGCTCCCGCAAGCGTTGGGGCCGGCGGCGCAGGGCAAACTTTTCCCCTTTGTTTTTAGTGCGCGGAAGCTGCGCCTGTGTCAGCTTTTTTTATTAACTTTGTGGCTAATAACATCTACATTCACAACAGAAAAAACATGGACGAAAGAGAGAAGTTGGCGGAGGAAAGTTATTCCGCGAGTAACATACAAGTCCTCGAAGGCCTTGAAGCGGTTCGCAAGCGTCCTGCCATGTATATTGGCGACATTAGCGAGAAGGGTCTTCACCATCTTGTTTATGAAACGGTTGACAACTCCATCGATGAGGCCCTTGCAGGATATTGCACACATATCGAAGTGACAATTTGCGAAGACAATTCAATAATTGTGCAGGACGACGGTCGCGGAATACCCGTGGATATGCACGAGAAAGAGCATAAGTCGGCACTCGAGGTCGTGATGACGGTGCTCCACGCGGGGGGAAAATTCAACAAAAGCTCCTACAAGGTTTCCGGCGGTCTCCACGGCGTGGGCGTTTCGTGCGTGAACGCCTTGTCAACCAAAATGGTTTCGCAGGTTTTCCGCAACGGCAAGATATACCAGCAGGAATATTCGTGCGGCAAGGCCATATATCCCGTGAAAGTTGTCGGGGACAGCGACCTGCACGGCACGCGCCAGCATTTCTGGCCCGACGGCAGCATTTTCATAACCACAACCTATAAGTACAACATCCTCGCCAACCGTATGCGCGAGCTTGCATACCTCAACGCGGGGCTGAAAATAACGCTCACAGACCTGCGCCCCGACGAGGAGGGAAAGACGCGGCAGGATGTGTTTTACAGCGAAAAAGGTCTGCGTGAGTTTGTAAAATACATAGATTCAAGCCGCATTCACCTGTTTGACGATGTGATTTACCTCAACACCGAGAAAAACGAAATCCCCATCGAGGCGGCGATAATGTACAACACCTCCTCGAGCGAGAACATACACTCATACGTAAACAACATCAACACCATAGAGGGCGGCACCCATGTAATGGGCTTCCGTCAGGCACTCACCCGCGTGCTGAAGAAATACGCCGAGGACAATTACCAGAAGGTTATTGAGAAGAGCAAGGTTGAGATAGCCCCGGAGGACTTCCGCGAGGGACTTACCGCCGTGGTTTCCGTCAAGGTGTCGGAGCCGCAGTTTGAAGGGCAGACAAAAACCAAGCTCGGCAACAACGAGGTGGCTGGTGCGGTCAACCAGGCTGTCGGCGAGGCGTTGTCGAACTATTTGGAGGAACATCCCAAGGAGGCAAAGCTGATAATCGACAAGGTGGTGCTTGCCGCGTCTGCGCGAATTGCCGCAAAGAAGGCGCGTGAGAGTGTGCTGCGCAAAAACGCGCTTACGGGCGGCGGACTGCCCGGAAAACTTGCCGACTGCTCGTCGAAGGACCCGGCAGAATGCGAGCTGTTCCTTGTGGAGGGCGACTCGGCAGGAGGCTCGGCAAAGCAGGGACGCGCCCGCGAGACACAGGCGATATTGCCGCTGCGAGGGAAAATCCTCAATGTGGAAAAGGCAATGTGGCACAAGGCGTTCGAGAGCGACGAGGTGAACAACATAATCCAGGCGTTGGGGGTGCGTTTCGGCGTGAACGGAGACAGCAAGGAGGCAAACATCGACAAGCTGCGCTACCACAAGGTTATAATAATGACCGATGCCGATGTCGATGGCTCACACATCGACACGCTCATCATGACGCTGTTCTACCGCTATATGCCGCAGATAATCGAGGACGGCTACCTGTACATAGCCACGCCGCCGCTGTACCTGTGCAAAAAGGGAAAGGTTGAGGAATATTGCTACACCGATGCCGACCGCCGCAGGTTTATGGAAAAATACAACAACGGCAGCGAGGAGGGAATAAACACCCAACGCTACAAAGGTCTCGGCGAGATGAACCCCGAACAGCTTTGGGACACGACCATGAACCCCGACACCCGTCTCCTGAAGCAGGTGACAATCGAGAACGCAGCCGACGCCGACTACATATTCTCCATGCTGATGGGGGAGGATGTAGGCCCGCGCCGCGAGTTCATCGAGCAGAACGCGACATTCGCGAACGTGGACGCATAAAAACAGGGCAAAGGAAAATCTCCAATAGGGCGCATCCGCAGGGTGCGCCTTTTTTGTTTCCTTGAATGCGTGCCAAAAAATGCGGACAATGGCGAATTGAAACCCGGGCGTATGTTGCGTGGCAACCCCAAAGAGGAGAATTAGGTAACAGGCTGACTAACAGAAAAATAATACAAAGCCGACAGTTCTTGTAACGTTTTGGTTTACAGAGTGTGGCGTGGGCGGAAAATTATGTCTGATGTGGAAATTCCTACATCAGACATAATTTTTCCTGCATAGGACGTAGTTTTTTCTATGTCCCATGTAGTTTTACAGTTCCTTCGATTTATTTTACAGGCAGGAACTTTCCGTTCTTTATCACGGCATCCTTTATTGTGAGCGTGCTGCCAGCCTCGTTGGGGGAGTGGAACGACATTTTAAGGTTTCCGTTCAGGTCGCGGAACACCATCTGGTGTCCTCCGTTGTTGGAGAACACCGTTGTCTTTTCGTGAACCCACGGCCCGGTTACGCTTCCCGATGCGGAAATTGCCTGGCCAATGGAATATTTGGGGGCGAAGCTTGACCACAGCATTAGCAGATGCCCGCTTTTCTCGTCCCGCCACACGAATGGCGCGTCGGTTACGACAGCCTTGCCGCTGGCCTCTCTTGCCCACGGTGCGTCGGCGGTGCGGAACAGCTTTATCGGGTCGCCTATTGTTCCGTTGAGTTCCTTGTTGAGACGCTGGCACCATATCTCGCCCACGCTGTCGGTTACGTTAGGCCCGTTCCACTCCACGCAGAACAGCGTCCACGGTTCGCCGTCCTTGTCAATATATAATGATGCGTCAAGGCATTGCATTCCCGGAGGCGTTATGAACAGGCGGTCATCGGGTATAATGTTCTTGTATGGGCCGAGCGGGCCGTTGTCGGAGCGCAGCACCGTTGTTCCGCGCATTATTCCCTTGGCGTGGTTTGCAACTGTTACAAAACAGTAGTATTTGCCGTTGTAACAGTATGTGTCGGGCGCCCACCAGTCGTCGGGGCACTTGTAGCCTTCGGGCATGTGGTAAACGTATCCTGCTTCGTCCCAGTTTTCAAGGTCTTTGCTCTTGTAGGCGAAGAGCCTTGCGTCTTCAGGCCCGCGCCGCGACACTATAAGGTAGTATTCCCCTTTTTCGCGGTCAACGGTTATGAACGGGTCGCGGCACTTTATCTGCGATGATGGGATGTTGGTTTTTTGTGCGCACATGTGCAGTGAAAAAAACAGCGCGAACAGCATTGAAAGTTTTAATCTCATGTCTTCTGGCTTTGTCTGTATGGGAACAATTGCTTAATTTTGATTGTAAATTTAGCCATAATCTCCGTAATGCCCTGCATTTGGCGGCGGAAATTTTGCAGCCCCGTGAAACTATATCAATGGAACTCGGAAAATTAGACAGACAGCTCAGGCTTATGGTGCTTCTGGCAGGGAACTCAAGCCTCACAAACGAGGAGATTGCTTCGCGACTTTCGCTCAGCAAGCGTTCTGTATATCGTTATCTTGAGGCTTTCCGCGACATGGGCTTTGTGGTGGAGCGCAGCGGCGACATTTACCGCCTTGACAAGAACTCGCCCTTTTTCCGCGAAATATCCGGCGGCGTAATGTTCACCGAGGACGAGGCTGCCACCGTGTCGCAGTTGCTGGCGTCGGTCGGCGACAACAGCACGCGGGCGAAAAACCTGTGCCGAAAGCTCGAACGGATTTACGACTATAAGGTTCTGGAAAACCACGAGGCGGACAGGAGGCTTGCCGAAAACACATCGCGCCTTTACGAGGCGGTGAAGCAACATCTCACTGTGGTGCTGAAATCATACCGCTCGCTCCATGGCGGAAGCGTGAGCGACAGGATTGTGGAGCCTTACCGATTTATGAACTCCAATGACGACATACGTTGCTACGAACTTGCATCGGGGCAGAACAAGACGTTCAAGATTTCAAGGATAGGCGAGGTGGGGCTGCTCGATGTTAAATGGGTTGCGGAGCCGGCGCACGAGGAGATTTACACGGATGCTTTCGGGTTTACGGGTACGCCCATTGACACGATAAGTTTGCGGCTTACCGCACGCGCAGCCTCGCTTTTGTGTGAGGAATATCCGCAGGCGCGACCGTTTGTAGCCGACGCCGGAGACGGCACAAGCGTGTTTGAGGACAGGGTTTGCAGCTATCTTGGAGCCATGCGGTTTGTGTTCGGGCTTTACAGCGATGTGGAAGTGGCGGGGTCTGAAAAATTCATGCTGTTTCTGAAGGAAAAATCCGTAGATTTAACACTGCGTTTCGCGAAATGACGCGGATTGTCACTGCAAAGCGGTTCTTTTGCATTGTAAAAAGAAAAAACAATACAGCAATGAGAAAAGAACTAACTTGCAACATCGCCGGCATAAGCGAAACCGCACTGCGGGAGTTTTCAATCAAGGGCATGGCAAAGCATATTGGCGGGCGCATACTCGCTTCCAAACCGGTGATGGGGCTTGCGCAGCTCTATTCGTTCCTTCTTGAGGAAAAGGTAAGCCCGCGCCGCGCCATGCGTTTCCTTAACGCGTCTGCGGCAATCACCCTGCTTGTGTGCGTGAACGGCAGCAATATCGTGGCTGCGCTTGTCCTTACCGTATGGACGGCGGTTGCCTGTCGCGGATGCCGAAAAAGAGGCTGACCATGCACAAACCTTATATTGGCAACAAAGGCGCAACGTGTTTTGCTGCGCCTTTGTTATTGTATGTATTTGCCGTCATTTGCTTTTTGCCGACAGCACATCACGCATTATGCGGTAGCGCGGCTCGGGTTTCTTGACCTTAGGAAGTTTTGCCACGGCTATTTTCTGGGTTTTCTTTTCGATATCCTTGTCTCTCGCAGCCTTTGCCTCTGCAAGCGTTACGTATTCGCCGGTGTTGGGGTCGGTAAGTTTCAGCTGCGGAACGGTTGAGGATTTTTCGTCGCGGAACGGAACCCACGGCTCAACCTTTTCAACCTGCACGCTCGCCACGCCCATCCTCACGATGTCAAGCTCCTTTGCCGCCGCATACGAGAGGTCTATAATCCTGCTGCGCCCGAATGGGCCACGATCAGTAACCTTTACGTAAACTTCTTTGTCGTTTTTGAGGTTGCGCACTTTCAGCGTTGTTCCCAATGGGTAAGTCTTGTGTGCGCACGTCATGCTGTCGCGGTGGTATTTGGAGCCGTCGCTCATCTTCAAGCCGTGCAGACGGTGGGAATAGTATGTTGCCTTGCCCCTTTCCTGTGCGTTTGCGTTTGTCATGAACGCCAGCAGAATTACAGGGAGCGCAATCAATTTTACTATGATGTGGCTTTCTATCTTCTTCATGTCGGCTGCAAAGATATGCAATTTCCGCCAAACTGCAAAATTTATAGTGTTCAACATGAGCCACATAACATCTCTGAGACCGTAAACGGCACGCCAATTAAACTATGTTCACGCTCGCCGAAGCGCGTGTGGGAAAGGGATTGGGGCGATAGCGCACGCCAGTTCCCATGTGTGCAAGTTAAAAAATATTGCAGGATGCGGCGAAGCCTATTGTATTTGCACTACGGCATAAAGAATTATGGCGTAGCGCACTGCTTTTCCGACGGTCATGAACACCAGCGTCAGGAAGAAGTTCGAGCGCAGAAGGCCAAGCGCAACCGTTATCGCAGAGCCGAGAATAGGCATCCACGACAGCAGTGCCATTAGCGGGCCGTACTTTCTCACGAACACTTCGGCCTTGTCCATTTTCTCCTTGCTTATGTGCGCGTGCTTTTCAAGCCATTCCAGTTTCCCGAGCCTGCCGAGCCCGTAGTTCAGGCTGCTGCCAAGCACATTTCCCGCCGTACCCCAGAGCAGCAGGCTCATGTTTGAAACCCCCGCGAGTTTGAGGGCGGTCATCACGAGTTCGGAGCTGAAGGGTATGATGCTGCCCGCCAGCAGGGCCGAGAGGAACATCCCGAACCCGCCGAACTGCACAAGGAAATCAGTCAAAGCGGCCATATTCCGAAATCGTAGCCCGTGAAATTGTAGAAAGCGAGGAAACCGAGAAGTGCCAGCAGCGTGTAGAAATAAACGTCAGCTACAATGTTGCGGGCGAAAGAAAGGTGGTGCGCCGTCAGAATGCTGCCGTTCACAAGCAGGAGTTTGAACAGCACATCGAAATGCTGCGGCTGCAGGGCGGCGAGGGCAATGAGCGCGGCCTCTTCGAGCATTATCACGTAGAAGAACATTCGCGTGCGTATCTTGTCGTTGAACCTTGTGCGCAGAAAGTGTACCGTCGCCGCAAGGGACACAAGGATGACCAACGCCGCCGAGACGAGCCGGTGCTCGTCAAGCGTGGCGTAGCCGGGGTGGGGGAAAGTCCGGAGGGCAACCCAGAACCCGTCTATTTGCGCCGCCGAACCGTTAAGCAGCAGGAAAACCTCGCGCAGCGCAACCGGGACCGCCATGCCCAGAAGCGCCGCCACGAAAGCCTTGCCGCTCATCGACCGCAGCTGCACAAGCATGAACAGCATGAACAGCGGCGCAAAGTATAGCATTTGCGGGAAAACCAACGCCCCAATGCCGAGAAAGGCAAACGCGTGGAACGCATACCCCTGCGAGTGGTAGTTCTGGTAGGACAGGAACAGGGAATAATACGCCAGCAGCAGACATACCGGCGGCAGGAAGTCCCACGACAGCGTCTGCCCGAACGGCATCGCCGCCGCCATTGCGAGAAACACCGATGGCATCATGTGGGAGCGGATGCGCAGAAGCGAAAAGCGGTTGTTGAACTCGAGCAGAAGATACGCCGCCAGCACGGTTGCGCCAAAGCCGCCCCACCACAGGTATTGGCTCGGAGCTTTTTCGCTGCCTGCAAACCACGACAGGACCGCGCACGCAAAAGCCGCCAGCAGCGTTGTGCTGCCGGTTACAATCGCATAGCGCACCCCTCTGTATTCCATAATATATTATGAGTGGCTGTCCGGAGCTAAATGTATATACCTGAAAGCGTAGCTTATAAATCCTGTCCTATGTCGGTGCGGAAGTATTTCCCCTCGTAGCTTATCTTCTTGGCAACCTCCATTGAGCGGGCGAGCGCCTCCGCCTTGTCCTTGCCGTATGACGAAACGGCAATCACCCTTCCGCCCGAAGTAACTGTCTGCCCGCCGCTGAGCGAGGTGCCGGAATGGAACAGGATGCTGTCGCCCTTGTCCTCAAGCCCCGAAATGGGGAAGCCCTTTTTGTACTCCTGCGGGTATCCGCCCGACACGAGCATCACGCAAACCGCCGAACGGTCGTCAAACTCCACAGTGCGCCTGTCAAGGTCGCCTTTCGCCACACCCTCAAACAGGTCAACAATGTCGCTCTTCAGACGCAGCATCACGGTCTCGGTCTCCGGGTCGCCCATGCGGCAGTTGTACTCAATCACCATAGGCTCGCCCTTCACGTTTATAAGCCCGAAGAAGATGAACCCCTTGTAGTCTATCTGATCCTCGCAAAGTCCCTCGACTGTGGGGCGTATAATCCTGTCCTCAACTTTTTTCATCCACTCCTTTGTGGCGAAAGGCACGGGGGAGACAGACCCCATGCCGCCGGTGTTCAGACCTGTGTCGTGCACGCCTATGCGCTTGTAGTCCTTTGCCTCGGGCAGTATTTTGTAGTGCCTTCCGTCGGTAAGTACAAACACGGAACACTCTATGCCACTCAGGAACTCCTCAACAACCACCCGCGCCGAAGCGTCGCCGAACATACCGCCGAGCATATCCTTGAACTCGCGCTTTGCGTCCTCCAGATTGTCGAGAATAAGCACGCCTTTCCCCCCGGCAAGACCGTCAGCCTTCAATACGTATGGCGGCTGCAAGGTTTCGAGCAATTTAAGCCCCTCGTCAACAGTCGTCCCGTCGAAAGTGCGGTATTCGGCTGTGGGAATGCCGTGGCGGCGCATGAAGTGCTTGGCAAAATCCTTGCTCCCCTCAAGCTGCGCCCCGGCCTTGGAAGGACCGATTACGGGAATCTTGCTCAGCTCCTCGTCGGCAGAGCGGAAATAGTCCACAATCCCCTTCACGAGCGGGGCCTCGGGCCCCACCACAACCATGTCAATCCCGTTGGACTTCACAAAGTCGCCCACTTCCTCGAAGTTGTTAATGTCAAGGCGCACATTCTCGCCCGCGTCAAGCGTGCCGGCATTTCCCGGAGCAATGTAAAGCTTGTCGGTCTTTGGACTTTGCGCAATTTTCCAGGCGAGCGCGTGCTCACGTCCGCCGTTACCAAGTAAAAGTATCTTCATCGTTTCAAGTTATTTTCTAATCCCAAAGTGATATTCCCTGCAAAAATAATAAATTCCGCCGTGCCATACATTATATATATGTAAGTTTGGGGCGCGAAACCGATAAAATAAAAAATGCACAGTTCGCAAACAAGTTCTGATAAGGTAATGCATAAATGCCGCATAAGGAGCAATTGTCGCAAAACCCAAACCTGACTCTTTTTCCCAAACGCCCCGGAAACTACATTTGATGTGGGAAAAACTACGTCCTATGCAGGAAAAATT
>DKDC01000025.1:58927-62180 GCA_002451695.1 Prevotellaceae bacterium UBA6858
CTTTTTTCGCCGTTTGCAAACGTCTGAAAAACAAACACTTATAAAGGAGGTTTGATTTGTGGATAAAGGACTGTTTTCCAATGGTTTGCCCAATTTGTACGGACGTGCGGCATAAGTTCCAAACTCCGCCGCCTCCGCCCAATCTGAGTAATGCCTTTGCTACTGCACGTAATGGCTGTTTTCAAAGAAAAATGTATGTATTTTTTGCTTGTTATAAAAACAATAAATTTGTGGTCGGTTCTCAGCCGAGAGCCGTTGGCGGTGGCGGGGCGGAAGCCCCGGACGCCGCTGCGGAAAGGGAAACCCACGCCGAGAGGCAGGCGCAAGCAAGCCAAGAGGGCGGGAGGTGAGAATCACAACATATTGAAGGCGTTTACTGCGCTTTGTTCTTGACGGACTGAAATCTGGCAGTTTCAAATCTTCTCAAAGACAAATGCAACGGTAGATGCCTGCGGGATGTGTATATACGCATTCGTTTCATGGATTTTTTGTGTCCGCAGCACGCGGACAGGGATTCTGTGAAAAGGTGTTTTCATACATATCGGCGTGGGCCTCTGCGTTGCTCGTTTCGAGAAGATGGGCAATGCCAGAGCCTCAGTTCGTGGGACGAGTAACGGTTCGACTCCCACGCTTTTTTTATGCTGCAAAATCATGTACGAATAATAACCACCGCCTTTTTGGGAGTCAGGGGCGTGAAAACAAACTAAAAACATGAACAAGAAACAGTTTAATTTGGCACTTGCCGCAATTGCGGCTATGCTAATGTTATCTTGCTCTAAGACTGAAAATGGCAATGTGGAATACATTCCGTATCAAGAGACAGATGACGGTCAATGGGGTATGATCTCCATGGATGGAAAAGTCCTGTTTAAGGACGAGTTTAAGAACAAGCCTACGGTTGTGAGAGATGGAAGGTTTTTCGTCCGTTCAAAAAGAGGTGTTTGGGAGATGTTTGACGCTTCTGAAAAGCCTAAAAAAATTGGAGGCGATTATGCCCACACATCTGGCTTCAGGAATGGCAGGGCTCTTGTGGCAATTAAAGACCAGCCTGTTTCCATCATAGATGTTGATGGAAAGATAATAAAAAAACTTGATAAGATAGATAATCACGAAGTTGATGGAGTTCGTGCTTATGCGGGCGGTTATGCGGTCTTTATGACTGTGGATTCTCTTTGTGGAGCTATTGACGAGGATGGTGATTGTGTTGTCAAACCGGAGTATTGTGTGTTGGAAAACTGCGGGGACGGGAAATTTATTGGCATTAATGCCAAGTATAAGAAATTTGTTCAGACAAAACAGAAGGACAAGGTGAAAAATTCTGTTATAAACACGGCGGGAAAAGTCCTTTTTGAATTTTCTGCGGACAAATATGAGAACGCGCAAACCCGGTTTTCTGATGGGAAACTTGCGGTTAGTGTAAAGAAAGACGGCAAGGAGGCATGGGGCATTATTGATGATAAAGGGGAGTTTGTTGTCGAACCCTCTTCCAAGCTGAAATCTATCGGAACCATAAACGGTGATGTGTTCACATACTACAATGGTGATGGTTGGGGGTTGATGAACATAAAAGGGGAAACCCTTATACGTGCAAAATACGAATCTCTATACTATGACGAAGATAAAACTCTTATTGCCGTCGTAAAAAAGGGTGATACTTATGAATATAAGTACATTGATGAAAATGACAATCAAATAGGTGATGACACTTATGTTGGAGCGACATTATATTCAATGTTTGATGGTAAACATGCTTGGGTTAAGTCAAGCGATAAGATATATTCTTTGATAGACAAAGATTGTAAACGAGTAGAAGGCTTGCCCGATATTGTTAACATCGGAACTTGTGAAGGAGAATCTTATATAGAAAGTGACTATGTTGATTGGGATAAGTTTGTTGCTGCATTCAATATTAAAGATAATGGAGTTATGGGGTTTGATACAAAATCATCTCCAAATGACGTTGTCAAGAAAGCTGTGGAATTGGGCGTCGCGCCTGAAAGCGAAGAGCATCCTGCGGGCACTCCGTATTGGTATGATGATACAAGCGACATAATGCTTCTTAAAGAATTTAATGGCGTACTGGGTTATGTGAAGATCCATTTCTCTGGAAATCTAAGCAGAAAAACTTATCGTACCCAGCGTATAGTAGATTACAAATTTGGTGATTATTATTGGTATCATGATGATAAGATACCTGTTGGATATGTATGGAATACGGTGAAGCCAACCATGTTTGTGCTTTACATATCCAATATGGGTAAAATGCAAGGAAAACTTAGAAACCTATTTAATACATTTGCTAATAAATTCAAAGGAATGGGTATGATTGCCAAGCAAAATAATGGTGCTATTGTTTTCTCATTGAAAAGTGGTATGGGAGCTATTCTAACAATGCAAAAAGATAATGTTTCCATTTTGTGGGGAGAGCTTGAACCTGTAAAAGATATAGATATTAGTGAATTCGAAGATGCTTGTGAGGAAGATGGTTTGCCGAATATTTCTTCTTGTGGATATTTGAATGAACAATTCCCTGATAAAAACACAATTGAATCTGATACTATCGCTGTAGATTCTGCTGCAGATTAATCATAGAGTTAGAATGCAGCCTAAGCATCCTTTACTGCCTTTTTCTTGCGCCCAACGCAGGACGAAGGCTTTCTTTTTTATGGGCAGCGACTCCGCCTCTCTCACCTCCATCGCTTCGCTCTCAGCAACCTTTGGCTCTGCCAATATCGTAGTCGTGCGAGTCAATCGTCTGCGATTTTCAATCTCCATTTCAAAGGTTGCAATGGATTGTTGAGATGTGTGGCAATAATACTTATCGGTCAGGTTGCGATGGTTGAGATTCCTGGTCTGCAATAGTTCTTCAATGTGGAAGGACTGAAGCTGACAGACTGGATAATCATTATACTTGGCTCTTCACTCGTGCTTTGGGTTCGAGAGATTTGGCATCTGTTAGTCAGAAGGTAAAAGGGTTTTAATTATAGGTCAAAGTCCCGCTGCTGTGAAGTGGCGGGACTTTTGCGTGTTCTTTATCGCATTTTTGCCCTTATGGTGTTCTGTAAATGTTGTGCGGCGGAGCGCGGGAATGGATGGGGACGCTGTAAGAACTATGCCAGATGCGTTTTTTCCGTGTCCCAAGTGGTAAAAATTATCTCCGCCCCAACTTGGTATTACCGTGCCTTTTCCTGTGGTTTTTGCTTTCTCCCACCGTGCATTCCCCTTTTCCCACTTTTTCCGCGAAATATTTTTT
>DKDC01000032.1 GCA_002451695.1 Prevotellaceae bacterium UBA6858
ATAGGACATAGTTTTTCCTGCATCAAATATAATTCGCAGGGTGTTTTGAAAAGAGCGATCGTTTTTGGCTATGCGATAACTGTAGGGGCGTATTGCATACGCCCTTTGCACCACCGGCTGAACCGCACCGCAAACCACCGCCAAAACATTGCAAATAGGCGCAATTCAGGGCGTATGCAATACGCCCCTACAGAGCCGCGATGTTTTGATTAACCGATATTTATTACCAGCCTTTACTCAGCGGCGCACAATGCGGTTTATGAACAGCCAGCCTCCGAACACCTGCAGGAGCATTCCGGGAAGCCCTATGCGGAAGTCCTGCACCGCAGCATTGAAAGAGCCTGTCATGGCCCATTCGCCCAATGTGCCTGTCCCCTGATAGCACAAAACCACAAGGGCGAGCAACGGGAGCGAGGCTTTCCTGAAACGCGCCGACGCCATGCCGGCGGCAACGGCGAGCAATGCGGACTTCATGAGTATTGCGGGCAGAACAGCCGGGGCGGGCATTGAGAACAGCGCGGAATTTGCCAGCGGGGAAAGCACGGCAACCATAAGCCCCACGCGCCAGCCGTATTTGTACGCGCCCACAAGGGTGAAGAAATATATCGGCAGCCATGTCGCCCCGCCTTGATGCGCAAGGTGGAACAACTGGGGCAGCACAATGTTTCCCAATGCAAACAACACTGCCGCCAGATAGGCTTTCATGTCGCCATATCCGAGAGAATACAGTTTTACTGTTCTTGATTCCATGATTGTTTTCTAATCGTTTTCAGTTTGTTCTACTTTCTGTTTGTTTCCTTTTTGCGAGTTCCGCGATTGTCTCTTTTATTGCGCAAAGCATTTCCCCGGGCGATTGCAAATCCCTGCACGCCTTTTCCATGGGACACCACCCTGTGCCGTCGCGGTTTATAATGTGGTGCACTTCCCCGGCAAACTCCACCTCCACGCCGTTTTGGCGCAACAGCGCGACGGCGGGCGTGCTTATGGTATGGGCATACACACTCGCCACCTTGCCAAGCGCCATGAGCGCGGCGGCGGCTTTTCCCACCACCTTGTCGGCAATCCTCGCTCCGTCCAATGCCTGCGGCTCTTCGCCCAGCAAGCGGAGCAAATCTTTCACTCCCCTGCCGCCGAAGGTGCGCACCGCGCCGTTCTCGACCACGAGCGAATGGCCGCCTGTCTCCAGCAGTTCCGCGAGTTGGGCGTTTGTCATAGCGTGCCTTGCTTGAGCTGTTCCACAAATTGGTCTATGCGCTGCATTTCCTTGGGTATGTCAATGTTCTGCGGGCAATGCTCCACGCATTTTCTGCACCCTATGCAGTGGTTGGCCTGACGCAGTTTGGGAACGCTGCGGTCGTAGCCCACAAGGAATGCCCTGCGGGCCTCGCGGTAGTTCTCCGCCTGCCGGCTCTCCGGCACATTGCCCTCGTTGACGCACTTGTTGTAGTGGACGAATATGGAGGGGATGTCAAGGCCGTAGGGGCAGGGCATGCAGTATTTGCAGTCGTTGCACGGGATTGTGGGGTACTGCACTATTATTTCGGCGGTGTCGTAAAGGAAGTTCACCTCGTCGTCCGTAAGCGGCTTCAAGGGGCAGTAGGATCGCAGGTTGTCCTGCAAATGCTCCATGTACGTCATGCCGCTAAGCACCGTGAGCACGCCGGGCATTGTGCCGGCATAGCGGAACGCCCACGACGCCACGCTCCTGTCGGGCTCGCGCTGTTTGAGACGCGCCACCACGTGGTCGGGGACTTTGGACAGCCTTCCGCCGAGCAGCGGCTCCATTATCACGGCGGGGATGCTGCGCTTCGCAAGCTCGCCATAAAGATATTCGGCATCGGTGTTGAAAGAGTTGAGTTCCTTGGCGTGCCGCCAGTCAAGGTAGTTGAGCTGTATTTGCACAAAGTCCCACTTGTAGCGGTCGTGCTGCGAAAGCAGGTAGTCAAACACCTTTATGTCGCCGTGGTATGAGAAACCGAGATTGCGTATTCTCCCCGCCTCGCGCTCGGCAAGCAGAAAGTCGAGAACGCCGTTGTCAACATAGCGCGCATTATAATCCTTCATGGCATCGCCGCCCATGCCCACGCCGTGAAGCAGCATATAGTCTATGTAGTCAACCTGCAAATACTTCATCGAGTTGTGGTACATCTCCAAAGACTTTTCGCGGCTCCATGTTGAGGGGTCGAAATTGGAAAGTTTGGTGGCAATGAAAAACTTGTCGCGGGGGTGGCGTTTCAACGCGATGCCCGTAGCCTCTTCTGAATGCCCCTTGCAATAAGCCGGGGACGTGTCGAAATAGTTCACCCCATGCTCTATGGCGTAGTCCACAAGGCGGTTGACAGCCTCCTGATCTATTTTTTCCCCGCCCTCTCTCGCGCTCTCGCCGGTAACTGTGGGCCAGCGCATACAGCCGTAGCCGAGAATCGAAACCTTTTCGCCCGTCTTGGGGCTGGTGCGGTATGTCATCTTGTCCTTTGGAATCTCGCCCTGCGCCTTTGTGGTTTCGCCGCTCACAGGGTTTTTGCCGGAATTGCAGCCCACAAGCACGGCGGAAGTGGAGACCGCAGCGCCTGCGCCGAGCCTTTTCAGAAACTCGCGCCGATCGATATTGTTCTTGCCTTTGGTATTCATAATTCTTTCAAATGGTTTTATGCTGTTCATGCCCTTCAACATATATAGCGCCGAAAGGACGTGCCGGACACAGGTTCTCGCACGCTCCGCAGCCTATGCAGCGTTCCTCATTCACCACGGGAATCTTCGGTGAGTCCTCCTTTTGCGGGTCAGAAGGCACCATTGTTATCGCCCCTGCGGGACAGTGGCGCGCACAATTGCCGCATTCCACCCCATCTGTGAGGGGAACGCAGTTTTTCCGCACCCAAACCGCATGGCCAACCTGTATGGACGATTTTTCGGCAGGAGTGATTTTTATTATTGCGCCGGCAGGGCAAACTTCGGAGCATTTGGTGCATTCGGGACGGCAGTAGCCGCGCTCGTAAGAAGAACGTGGCTTCATCATCTTGCCGGGACGGAGTACGTCGTTGGGACATACGGCGACGCAGAGCTGGCATCCGGTGCAATGATCCTCCAAATGTTTCAGGCCAACCGCTCCCGGGGGAACAATCGGGGTGTTGCGGTTGGGTATCTTCTTGTCGAGAATCACCGCCAAGCCACCGTCAACGGTTTTACCCTGTGCGTTCGCCACCGCCGTGCCGAGAATGATGCCCGCTCCCGTGAGAAAACTGCGGCGCGAAGCGTCGGGAATTTTCTCGGGCGCTTCTGCCGCAGTTTTTGGAGCGGTCTCCTTTTTGCGCAGTTCGAAATGCAGCGCGTCGTGCTTGCAGTTGTCCACACAGTCCATGCAAGCCACGCAGCGGGAATAGTCAATCTTGTGATTCTTGAAGTCAATGCACGAAGCCTTGCAGCCCCGGGCGCAAAGCGAGCAGTTGCGGCATTTCCCAGTGTCGATAATGGGCTTGAAAAGCGAGTGGCGGGAAATAAGACCCAGGAAAGTGCCAACAGGGCATATAGTGTTGCAATAAGTGCGTCCGTTGCGCCACGCCAGCACCACCACCGCCACAAAAGTAACTGCGGCAAGAATTAGCGTGGGAAGGGCGCGAAGCCACACTTCCCTCTCATAAAAGACATAGCTCCCCATACGCTCGGAAATGTACGCGAGCAGGTTGTTGCCCCACGTGTAAAGCGGGGCGAACATTGTCTGGGCAATTCTGCCGTATGCACTGTATGGGTCGAGCAAGCCCGCCAAGCCGGTGAAAGCACCTGCGACAAAGAGAACCAATACCGCATATCGCAGCCACGTCTTTGCCTTTGAATATGAAAAGCGGCGGTTTCTGCCCTTGCGTCTTGCGCTCAGCCATGAAACCACGTCCTGGAAAACGCCGAGCGGACAGATTACCGAACAGTAAACGCGCCCGAAAAGGAATGTGAGCAACAGCACGGCGACAATAACGCCAATGTTGAGAGCCATGACAGCCGGGAAAAACTGGATTTTCGCCAACCAGCCGAACCAGGCATGGATTGTTCCCGTAAAATCAAGAAACAGCAGGCTGACAAGCGCGAAGAACACGATTGCCAGGGTAATTCTTATTTTACTCAGCATAGTAGTATTTTGTTTTCATATATAAATATAATTGTTACGTTATCCTGTTCCTGTGCAAAAATAATAAACATCGCGCTTTTTGCCGCATACATTTTTACTGATTTGCATACCCAAATTACCGCACTCCCGGTTTTTCATTCCCCCGGCTTCAGAGTGCCGGAAAATTACATCTGAAATAAAAAAAACTATGTCTGATGCAGGAAAAACTACGTCAGACGTAGGAAAAATTATATCAGACCTTTTCCCCATCTTTGCAAACCTCTGAAAAACAACTCGTTATAGCAAACATTATTAAAGAGACATCCTTTTGGAAATCAGCATATTATGTTATTCGGGCGGCATTTGCGGTGTCATGGGGAACCGATCAAAGAAAACGCCAGACCACAACATTAAACAGATTACGGATTGCGCTACCCCTATTACGGATTGGCGGATTTCAGAGTTGCCATTACGCATATTATCAATATATTTGCATCAGAAAAAACAAGGACATTATGGCTGAGAATAAGATTAGGAACATTGAGACCATAACAGAATACAACGATATGCTCGGAGTGGAGACAATGCATCCGCTCGTGAGCGTGGTGAACCTGTCAGAGGCAAAGCCCATACGCCACCTGAAGCACACCTTCGGCTTTTACGCCGTTTTCCTGAAAGGAGAGAAACACTGCGACCTCATCTACGGCCGCCAGCGGTACGACTACCAGAAAGGCACGGTGGTTTGCATCGCGCCCGGACAGGTGGCGGGTTCGGAGGACAACGGCGAATTTTTCCAGCCCCGCGGATGGGCGTTGCTTTTCGACCCCGAGCTAATCCGCGGCACGCAGCTCGGCAAGAACATCCGCGAATATTCCTACTTCTCATACGAGGTGAACGAGGCGCTGCACCTTTCAGAGCAGGAGCGGGGCATATTCACCGACTGCCTAAAAAAGATAGAGGCGGAACTCACGCACTCCATCGACAGGCTTAGCAAGAGACTGATCGCAAACAACATCGAGCTGCTGCTCAACTACTGCCTGCGCTTCTACGAACGCCAGTTCATAACCCGCCAAAGCGCAAACAGCGACATCCTCGCACGCTTCGAGACGCTGCTCAACGACTACTTCACCGGCGACAAGCCCAAGCGGAACGGGCTGCCCACCGTAAGGTATTGCGCAGGAGAGCTGTGCCTCTCGCCAAACTACTTCGGCGACCTCATAAAAAAGGAAACCGGCAAATCGGCGCAGGAATACATCCAGCTTGCCGTGATGAACATCGCCAAGGAGCGCATTCTCAACCCCTCGCTCACCATAAGCCAGATTGCCTATGGGCTTGGCTACCAATACCCGCAGCACTTCACGCGGCTGTTCAAGAAAGTTGTTGGGCAGACACCAAACGAATACCGCCGGCAGTCGAAGCCGGCGTGAACGTCACGCCACACAAACGCGCCACATACAGGTAACAAACAAACCACACCGCCGTAGGGTCGTATTGCATACGCCCCTACAAATTGCGAAAGCCAAAACCGCAAGCCTATTTCAAAACACCCCAAAAACTACAACGGAAATTGGAAAAACCGTGTCTGACGTAGAAAAAATTATGTCT
>DKDC01000005.1:0-13045 GCA_002451695.1 Prevotellaceae bacterium UBA6858
ACATCAGACATAATTTTTCCCGCGTCCTATGTAGTTTTTCCTGCATCAAATGTGGTTTTCCCTGCATCAAATGTATTTTTCGGAGTGTTTGGGATAAAGCAATGAGTTTGGCGGTTGTGTGGCGGAACGTGAGAATCGGCGATTTTGCCACTTCATACATTTATTTTAACTTTGCACTATTGTATATATATGGTATATGGAAGACAATAAGGAATATCCGCTTTTATCGGCAATAGACTACCCCGACGATCTTCGCCGCCTCAAGCTGGAACAGCTTCCGCAGCTTTGCGAAGAGTTGCGGGCTTTCATGATTGACTGTCTTTCAAAAAATCCCGGACATTTTGCGTCGAGCCTCGGCGTTGTGGAGCTTACGGTTGCGCTCCACTATGTGTTCAGCACGCCATACGACCGCCTGGTATGGGACGTGGGACACCAGGCATACGCCCACAAGATACTGACGGGGAGGCGCACGCGCTTTTCCACCAACAGGCAGTTTGGCGGGCTGCGCCCGTTCCCCTCGCCGCTCGAAAGCGAATACGACACCTTTACGAGCGGACACGCCTCAAACTCCATATCCGCCGCGCTCGGCATGGCGGTGGCGGCGGAGCGGAAGGGCGAGACTTCGCGCCACGTGGTTGCCATTATAGGCGACGGGGCTATGAGCGGCGGGCTGGCGTTCGAGGGGCTGAACAACGTGTCGTCCACCCCGAACAATATGCTCATAATCCTGAACGACAACGGCATGAGCATAGACCGCAGCGTGGGCGGCATGAGGCAGTACCTGCGCCACCTGCACACCTCGACGGAATACAACAGGCTGCGCTTCAAACTGTCGCAAAAGCTCATAAAGCTCGGTTTTTTGAGCGACAGCCGCAGAAAGTCGATAATAAGGTTCAACAATTCGCTGAAATCGCTGATTGCCAACCAGCAAAACATATTCGAGGGGCTGAACATAAGGTATTTCGGCCCCATGTACGGACACGACGTAACAGAGCTTGTGCGCACGCTGAGCGAGATAAAGGACATGAAAGGCCCGAAGCTGCTGCACATACACACCATAAAAGGCAAAGGATACCGCCCTGCGGAACTCGAGGCCGCCGCATGGCACTACCCCGGCAAGTTCGACACCGCCACAGGGAAGTTCATAAAGGAGGACTCCTCGGACGGCGGGCCGAAATACCAGGACGTGTTCGGCGAGACGCTGCTTGAGCTTGCACGCGGCAACGCCCGCATTGTGGGGATAACTCCTGCAATGCCCACGGGATGCTCCATGTGCATAATGCAAAAGGCGATGCCAGAGCGCGTGTTTGACGTGGGCATAGCCGAAGGACACGCCGTAACGTTCTCGGCGGGACTTGCCAAAGACGGAATGATGCCGTTCTGCAACATTTACTCCTCGTTTGCGCAAAGGGCTTACGACAACATAATCCACGACGCGGCAATACTCAACGTTGACATGTGCCTCTGCCTTGACAGGGCGGGGCTTGTGGGGCATGACGGGCCTACGCACCACGGGGCTTTCGACCTTGCCTACCTGCGCCCGATACCCAACCTTACGATAGCTTCGCCATACGACGAGCGCGAGCTGAGAAACCTTATGTACACGGCGCAAATCCCGGGGCACGGGGTGTTCGTGATAAGATACCCTCGCGGTAACGGCAGCCTTAAAGACTGGCGTTGCGAAATGCAGGAGATTGCCGTGGGGAAAGGAAGAAAGATGCGCGGCGGAAAAGACGTGGCGGTGCTGACCATAGGTCCTGTGGGGCAGGTTGCGGCAAAAGCCATAGAGGAAATATCCTCGGAAACGCCGGAACTGTCGCCCGCCCATTTCGACATGAGGTTTCTGAAGCCCATCGACAAGGGGATACTCGACTATGCCGGCGCGAACTTCAAAAGGGTGATAACCGTTGAGGACGGAGTGAGGAAAGGCGGGCTCGGCTCGGAAGTAACCGAATACTTCGCCATGAAAGGCTACACGCCGCAGGTGGTAACCCTCGGGCTTCCCGACAGCTTTGTGGAACACGGAAGCCCCGCCGAACTGTACCGCGCAACAAGGCTCGACAAGCAATCCATTAAAGACGAAATCCTAAAACCGCTGCCATGAGAATACTTATAGGAGGCGCAGGGGCTGTGGGCGTTCATCTTGCCAAGCTCCTTTCGCGGGAAAACCACGACATTGTTCTGATTGACACCAACGAAACACGGCTGTCAAACCTCCAGAACGACTTCGACCTCATGACGGTGAACGCATCGCCCACATCGATAGCCGCGCTTGAGGAAGCCGGGGCGGCAGACGCAGACCTCGCGGTGGGGGTAACCGAACACGAGTCGGGCAACATAGCCTTCTGTATGTTCGCCCACAGCCTCGGCGCGAAGAAAACCGTGGCGCGGGTGGACTCATACGAATACACCGCCCCGCGATACAGTGATTTCTTCAAGGGCATAGGCATAAACTCCATGATATACCCCGAAGCCCTCGCCGCGCAGGAGATAACCGACTCGATGAAGCGCAGCTGGGTGAGGCAATGGTGGGAGGTGAAAGGCGGCGAGCTTGTGCTGATAGGCGTGAAGGTGAGGAAAGGCTCGAGAATACTCAACATCCCTCTGAAAAAACTTTGCGGGCCAGACGCGCCCTACCACATAGTTGCCGTGAAGCGCAAAATGGACACAATCATACCCCACGGCGACGACGAGCTGCACAGTCAGGACGTGGTTTACTTCATGACCACGCAAAAATACATTCCCTACATACGCGAAATCTCCGGCAAGGACGACTATCCCGACGTGAGGAACGCCATAATATCCGGGGGCGGAAACACGGCAATGTGCGTGGTGCGACAGATGCCCGACTACATGCGCGTGAAAATTATTGAGCAGGACGAGCTGCGCTGCCGGCATCTCACCGAACAGCTTGACATAAGCAAGCACGCCATGGTCATTCACGGGGACGGCAGCGACATCTCGCTGCTGCAAAGCGAGGGCGTGCACACCACAGAGGCTTTTCTCGCGCTCACCAACGACACGGAGTCCAACATTCTGAGCTGCCTCGCCGCCAAGAGAATGGGAGTGAGGAAAACGATAGCCATTGTGGAAAACACCGACTACATACCAATGGCGGAAAGTCTTGACATAGGGACGATAATAAACAAGCAGACCGTAACGGCAAGCCACATATACCAGATGATGCTTAACGCCGACGTTACAAACGTGAAATGCCTCACTGTGTCGAACGCAGACGTGGCGGAGTTTGTCGTGAAGAAAGATTCGAAAGTAACGCGCAAGCCTGTGAAAGACCTCAACCTGCCGGCAAGCATAAACCTCGGCGGGCTCGTGAGAAACGGCAAGGGAATGCTCATAAACGGCAACACCCAAATACAGGAGGGCGACGAAGTGGTGGTGTTCTGCCTCGGAAACATTCAGAAGATAGAGAAATACTTTATATAATAATTAAAGGAGTGGACACAAAACTGATTACACGGCTTACGGGGACGCTGCTGCTTATTGAAAGCGTGGCGTTCGCTGTGTGCTTCTTCGTGTCGCTCGCATACGGCGACTCCGACATGACAGCCTTTGCCGTGTCGTTCCTCATTGCCGTAACGCTCGGACTGCTGCTGCGCCGCCGGGGAAGCGGGGCAAAGGCGGCATTGACCCGGTACGACAGTTTTGTGATTGTTACCGTTTCGTGGCTTGCAAGCACCCTTGTAGGAACGCTGCCCTACATTCTCAGCGGAGCACTGCCAAGTCTCACGGACGCTTTCTTTGAAACCATGTCCGGGTTCACAACCACCGGTGCGACAATGATTGACGACATCGACTCGCAACCCCACGGAATATTGTTCTGGCGTTCGCTTACAAACTGGGTCGGCGGTCTGGGGATAGTGCTCTTCACCCTCGCGATACTGCCGTCAAACGGCACTGGCGAGATAAAGCTCTTCGCCGCAGAGATGACAGGCCCGAACAAAAACAAGCTCCACCCCCGCCTCAAGACAACGCTCCACTGGCTGTGGTCGATATACCTGCTGCTGACCGTACTGTGCGCCGTTGCCCTCTATCTCGTGGGAATGGGGAAGTTCGACAGCATCTGCCACGCCTTCGCCACCACGGCAACCGGAGGCTTCTCCACCCACTCGCAAAGCATAGCGTACTTCAACTCGCCGGCAATAGAATATGTCGAGGCGGCGTTCATGTTCCTTTCCGGCATAAACTTCTCGCTGCTCTACGCTCTCTTCTTCAGAAAAAAGTTCAAGATGTTCGTGCACAACTCGGAGCTTAAGGCATACACGCTCTCCGTTTTGTGCGCCTCCGCGTTCATTGCCGTGTGCCTTTACCGCTACAGCGGGTACACCGCCCAGGACTCCGTAAGGGAGGCACTGTTCCACGTAGTGTCGATAAGCACAAGCACCGGCTTCATATCCTCGAACTTCATGCAGTGGTTACCCCCCACGTGGATTGTACTCCTCATCCTGATGTTTGTAGGGGCTTGCGCCGGCTCCACAAGCGGAGGCTTCAAGATGATAAGGGTTGTGGCTTTTCTGAAGATAACCATAAATGAATTCAAATACATTCTCCACCCCAATGCCGTCATTCCCATACGCATCAACAGGCAGACAATGAACTATTCTATGGAGCACACGCTGATAGCGTTCGGCACGCTCTACATCCTGTCGCTCATCACCGGCATTCTTGCGTTCAGCATTATGGGCGTTCCGCTCATGGACGCCGTGGGGATATCAATGACATCACTCGGAAACTCCGGACCCGACATAGGGCGCGCATACGGGATGCTCAGCTCGTGGAGCGGCATTCCAATGGCGGCAAAGTGGCTAAGCTCGCTCATGATGCTGATGGGGCGGCTTGAGCTGTTCTCCATAATCATACTCCTTACGCCGAGGTTCTGGAAAGACTATTAAAGAAAATGCTTATGTATCCTAAAACCAAAATACCTTCCTACAACGGACACATCGCTCCGATAAAGTTCACCCCCCTCTACAAGCGAAAGCTGTGGGGAGGCGACAAAATCCTGCCCTTCAAAGGGCTTCCCGCCACCCAAGACCATATTGGCGAAAGCTGGGAGATTTCCGGCGTGAAAGGCGACGAGACAACCGTGGACGGAGGCCCGTTTGACGGGATGGCGGTGTCGGAACTCACAAACCAGCTCAAAGACCGCCTTGTTGGGAAAAGGAACTACGAAGCGTTCGGCAACGAGTTCCCCATACTCGTAAAATTCATAGACGCGTCAAAAGACCTCAGCGTGCAGGTACACCCCAACGACACCATGGCGCAAAGGCACGGCTTTCCAAACGGCAAGACCGAAATGTGGTATGTTGTGTCAACAAACCACAAGGCGCACATTATATGCGGGTTTGAAAAGAGCCTTTCCCCGGCGGAATACAAAAAGGCTGTCGAGGACAACACGCTGCTCGGTATGCTGCAGGACCACGAGGCGCACACCGGCGACTGTTTCTTCATCCCCGCCGGAAGGGTTCACAGCATTGGCAGCGGCACGTTTCTGATAGAGATACAGCAGACGAGCGACCTGACCTACCGCATCTATGACTACAACCGCCGCGATGAGAACGGAAAGCTGCGCGAGCTGCACACCGACCTCGCGGCAGAGGCGATAAACTTCAAGGTGGAAAGCAACTACCGCACGCAATATGCCCCGCAGACCGACGCGCCTGTGCAGCTAATAGACAGCAACGTGTTCAAGACAAGGATATACAGCCTTACAAAAGAATATGATGCCGACTATTCCGCCACCGACAGCTTCGTCATTTACGTGGCATTTGCCGGGAGCGCGGCACTCACAGACGAATGGGGCAACAGCGCAAGCCTGCGCAAGGGCGAAAGCATTCTGATTCCGGCAGAAACCGACAAAATAAAAATCACCCCGCAGGAGGAGAACTTCAAATTCCTCGAAACATACCTATAACACCGCCCATCCAACAAACACATACATCCCAAAAATTATGCTTATGAAAAAGTCTTTGTCATTCCCGTTCCTTGCCGTTGCGGCAACAGTACTGTCGGCAGCCGGTTTTGTTTCGTGCAGAAACTCCGGCGGCCCTCTCGCCACCGACAGCGTAAGCCTGTCCCTCAATTCCGACACGCTCGCCATTGCAAACATAAAGATAGACTACCCGAGCGACGGCGGCAAAACGCTGCCTGACTCCGCGCGCGCGTATATATATAATGTGTTGGGCGCACACTTCATCGACACTGACGAAAACGGCAAGCCCTACAAGACCAACGTAAACTTCAACGGCGACAAGGAAGACGGCAAGGCCGTGGCCGAGTTCTACGGCAAGGAGTTCCAGAAAGAAATCTCCGAAATGCGCAAGGCCGACACCATGCTCCCCTCCACAATCGGCTACGTACACGATGTGGCAGTAAGAAAGGTGTGCGATGCTGAAACGTTCGTAACATTCCTGACAACCGACTACTGCTTCCTTGGCGGGGCGCACGGAAGCGAGACCGTCTCCGGCGCATCCCTGTCGAAGGACGGCGGACACCTCATCGCCTATCCAGTTGACACCACAAAAACCGCGCAGCTCCAACCGCTGCTGCGCAAGGGACTGCTCGGCTATTTCTCAAAACAGGACAACAGCATCAACGAGAAAAACCTCACGGACTTCCTGTTCATCGAACACGACACAATCCCCATGCCCTCGTCAAGCCCCTATTTCATGCCAGACGGCATAGTGTTCGTCTACCAGCAATACGAAATCGCCCCATACGCGGCGGGGCAGCCCACATTCACGGTTTCCTACAAGGACATCGCCCCCTTCCTCACAAAAGATGCGTTCGCAATTGCCGAGCCGTTCCTGAAAAAATAAGCGCAACCGTAAAAACAAAGCACAAAGCAATGAAACCCGCAAGAATCGCAGCCGCGCTTTTGGCGTTCTCACTTTCTGCCGCCGCAATGGCGCAGGACAAGGTGAAAATATCAGTCATACCGCCGCAAAACGGCACAATAAGCGTGTCGCCGCAGCTTCCTCCCGACAGCATGGTTGAGCGCGGAAGCAAGCTCACCATACGCGCCGCCGCTGCAAAGGGCTATATGCTCGACGGGATATTCGCCGCCGCAACCGCGCCCTACAAATACTACAACGAATGCTGCGCCCCGGAAAGCCTACTCGTTGCCGACAAGGGCATGGAGGTTGGCGCGTCGTTCCTGCCGCAGAAAACCTTCTCCAAGATAAGGATAACCAACAACGTAACCTACGCCCGCCCTGGGAACAAGGTTCTCAAATACGATGTGTTCGCCCCAAGAAAAGCCAAAAAACTTCCGTGCGTGATAATTATTCACGGAGGCGGCTGGCTCATGAACACCGAGGACATCATGCGCGGCATGGGCAGGGAGCTTGCCATGACCGGCGAGTACGTGGTGTTCAGCATAGACTACAGGTATATCGGCAACGGCGACGGGCCTGGCGTTCCTGTGGACATGTACCAAATCATAGAGGACGTTTACGGAGCTATTGCCCACATCATGGAACACGCCGCAGAGTATGGCGGAGACGCTACAAGACTGTTCGTTACCGGCGACAGCGCGGGCGGACATCTGTCGGCTTCGGCGATAAACTTCGCCGGCTTCATAGGCGATGGCGGTTTCGGGCGCACGCCCGGGGTGTTCGAGTTCAAGCCCACATACATTCCCAAGGGCAAGACCACGGCGCAGGTGCGCGAAGAAATATGCAAGTCGCTGCTCGGGGCAGCGCCCACCTATCCTGTGCTCACCGAAAACGTGTTCAAAATGTTCTACAAAGGCGAAACCGAAAAATCCCGCCACGTTACGCCGATATGCTTCATACCCAAGGCTTCGGAGCGCAAAGTGCCGCAGCTCATAATACGCGGCACGCAGGACGGCCTCATAAAGGACGCGGATATGCAGGAATACTGCAAGGCCATGACCGAAGCCGGGCAGGAGGTGAAATACCTGCAAGTGGGCGGAATAGGACACGCGTTCTTCGACTGGCGGCACGACCCGCGCTCGCAGGAGACATTCGACCGCTACGCCCGACCGCAAATAAAGATAATGACCGACTTTTTCGACGACATACTGTCAAGGAAACGCTGACCCCACGCGAGTTTTGTGGCAGATACCGTTGTTTTTCAGCAACCTGTTGATTTACAAAGAATTGGATAATTTTCTATTTGGCTATACAACTTCTTGTTTCTCATTGGTTTGCAATTGGCAAAAAAAGGTCTGATGTAATTTGAATTATGTCTGATGTAGGATAAATTACATCAGACATAGTTTTTCCAATGTCAAATATAATTTCCCCGGCTTGGGTTTTGCGCCATTTGCAGGAGCGTATGGCATACGCCCCTACGGAGGCGCAAATCATTAATTGGCTGTACGCTGTAATGTATATGGGCGCAAATCGCCGGTTATTCCTGCACGGCGGTTATTTCCTCATGCTCCGTGCGCTCCCTGCGCGTCATCTTTTTCACAACCTCGCTGTAGCTGTGGCGCACAAGCCCCTGCACGAACGCATCGTCCAAACGCCCCGTGAGGTTCACCTGGTTCCAGTATTTCTTGTTCATGTGCCACGCCCCCTCTATCTCGGTGTGCGCATCGCGCAGCTCAAGCGCGTATTCCGGACTGCACTTCAGCGACACCCATTCGGGGTGTTCAAGGTCAATCATGGCGAATATCTTGCCGAGCACGCGGAAAACAAGCGTTGTCTCGTCGAAAGGGAAATCCTCCGTTGCCAGCGGCAGCGAAAGGCAGTAGTCTCTGATTGTCTCTATGTTCATTCTGCACCTGTTTGCTGTTACATCCGCAAAGTTATCACTTTCCTTGCAAAAACCGCATCTGACACCGCTGACGGTGGCATGGAATTTGTTTCCCTACATATGTATAACATAAAAAACATAACGCTATGCTCAACAAAAAAATCGAAGAGGCTCTCAACGCCCAGATAAACGCCGAAATGTGGTCGGCATACCTCTACCTGTCAATGGCGGCTCACTGCCACGCCAACGGCAACCCCGGAATGGGCAACTGGTTCGAGGTGCAGTTTCAGGAGGAGCAGGACCACGCGAAAATCCTGTTCAACTACATAATACAGCGCGGCGGACACGTGGAGCTGAAAGCCATCGGCGCCGTGCCTACAGAATGGAAGTCGCCGCTTGATGTGTTTGAAAGCACACTGGCACACGAACAGAAAGTAACGGAACTGATAAACAATCTGTTCGCCCTCACAACGGCTGAAAACGACTACGCCACGCAGAGCATGCTCAAATGGTTTGTTGACGAGCAGGTGGAGGAAGAGGAAAACGCCCAGAACATCATCGACAACCTGAAGATGATAAAGGACAACGGCTACGGGCTGTATATGCTCGACAAGGAACTCGCCGCACGCACATACACGCAGGCTTCGCCCCTTGCGGCAAAAGCCTGAACGCCCCGCAAACACAACGGATGCAGGGCTTGCACCGCCGGTATGGTGCAAGCCCTGTTTTTTTCCTGCCGCCCCGGCACACAAGCCGTGTGAAAAAACATTTGCCGCGCCGGGCAATAATTCGGCAACGCCGGGGTTAATAATATAGCTCATCATGAAAGTATCCATAATAACAGCCACCTTCAACAGTGCCGGCACAATAGCCGACACCATTGAGTCCGTCCTCGCCCAAACCTACAAAGACATAGAATACATCGTGGTTGACGGCGACTCCCGCGACAACACCATGGACATAGTGCACGGCTACGCGCCGAAGTTCGGCGGGCGCATGAGGATAGTCAGCGAAAGGGACAACGGAATATACGACGCGATGAACAAGGGCATACGCATGGCGACCGGCGACATTGTGGGCATTCTCAACTCGGACGACTATTTCACCTCCGCCGACGTGGTTGGGAAAATGGTGGACGCATTCCCGCCCGAAGCCGACGCGGTTTACGGCGACGTGCATTTCATACGCGACAAACGCCCCGGCGTGGTTGTGAGATACTACAGCTCGCGCCTGTTCCGCAGGTTCATGCTCCGCTTCGGCTTCATGCCCGCCCACCCGTCGCTCTACGTGCGCCGCGAGGTGTTCGCCCGCGTGGGGCTTTACAAGACCGACTACAAGATTGGCTCCGACTTTGAAATGGTTGTGAGGATGTTCCACACTTTCGGCATTGCCGCACACTACATACCGCTCGACTTCGTAACAATGAGAATGGGCGGCGCAAGCACGCGCAACATAGCCAGCCGCGCAACACTGCTTAAGGAGGACACAAGGGCGTGCCGGGAAAACGGAATACACACAAACCGCTGCGTGATGTCGTGCAAATACATTTTCAAGCTCATGGAATACCGCCCCGGCGTGTTCCTGAAATAACCGTTGCGAACACCCTGTAAAACAACAATAAGCAATTGCAAAAATCCCCTGTTCAAGGCTATTTTGCATTAAAATGCAGGGCAAAAAAGAAAAACCGCCGTTATTTCAACATTTTATCAAGGCTTTACGGGAATAATTTGCTAAATTTGTGCGTTTTTACGGACATAGGAATTTTTCAGACGCAAGAAGAAAACAATAAAAGAAGATTTTTAGATGAATGTTATCAGGAAAACTGTTTCGCTTCCCGACGGACGGGAGATAAGCATCGAAACAGGCAAATTGGCGAAGCAGGCCGACGGCGCGGTGATGCTCAGCATGGGCGGCACAATGCTCCTCGCAACGGTATGCGCCGCACAAGACGCAGTGCCGGGCACAGACTTCATGCCCTTGCAGTGCGATTACAGGGAACGCTACTCAGCGGCAGGACGCTTCCCCGGAGGGTTCACAAAACGCGAGGGACGCCCCTCCGACTACGAGATTCTTACGAGCCGCCTCGTTGACCGTGCGCTCCGCCCGCTGTTCCCCTCGAACTATCATGCCGAAGTTTACGTAAACATAATGCTCTTCTCCGCCGACGGAGTGGACATTCCCGACGCACTTGCAGGCTTCGCCGCATCGGCTGCGCTCGCCTGCTCCGACATACCCTTTGAAGCTCCGATTTCAGAGGTACGCGTGGCGCGCATAGACGGCGAATACGTGATAGACCCCACATACGAGCAGATGAAGAACGCCGACATGGACATCATGGTTGGAGCAACCGAAGAGAACATCATGATGGTGGAAGGCGAAATGGACGAAGTTTCCGAGCAGGACCTCATCGGTGCGCTCAAGGCCGCACACGAGGCAATCAAGCCCATGTGCCGCCTGCAGAAAGAGCTTGCCAAGGAACTCGGCACCGACGTAAAGCGCGAATACTGCCACGAGGACAACGACGAGGAGCTGCGCGAGGAGGTGCGCAAAGCCTGCTACGACAAGGCATACCAGATTACGCTTGAAGGAAACCGCGACAAGCACGCACGCGAAGACGCATTCTCGCAAATACGCGAGGACTTCAAGGAAGCGTATGCTGCTGCGCACACCGACTTGGGCGAGGACGGGCTTGAGGAAAAGAACGCGCTTATCGACCGGTACTATTACGATGTGGAGCGCGATGCAATGCGCCGTTGCGTTCTTGACGAAAAACGCCGCCTCGACGGTCGCGGATATGCTGACATACGCCCCATTTGGTGCGAGGTTAGTCCGCTTCCCGCGCCTCACGGCTCGGCAATATTCACTCGCGGGGAAACACAGGCCCTCGCCACCTGCACACTCGGCACAAAGCTCGATGAGAAGATGATTGACGAAGTGCTCGACCAGAGCATGCAGCGTTTCCTCCTGCACTACAACTTCCCGCCCTACTCAACAGGCGAGGCAAAGGCGCAAAGGGGCACAGGCCGCCGCGAGATAGGGCACGGACACCTTGCATGGCGCGGGCTGAAAGGCCAGATACCCGCAGATTTCCCCTACACCGTGCGTGTGGTGAGCGACATACTCGAATCCAACGGCTCATCTTCAATGGCAACCGTATGCGCCGGCTGTCTGGCGTTGATGGACGCGGGCGTTCCTTTGAAGAACCCCGTTTCGGGAATATCAATGGGTCTCATCAAGAACCCCGGCGAGGAGAAATACGCCGTGCTTAGCGACATTCTCGGCGACGAGGACCACCTTGGCGACATGGACTTCAAGACCACAGGCACGCCAAACGGTCTCACCGCAACACAGATGGACATAAAATGCGACGGACTTTCATACGAAATCCTTGAAAAGGCGCTCATGCAGGCCAAGGACGCACGCGAACACGTGTTGGGCGAAATGCTCAAGGTTCTCGACAAACCGCGTGCCGACTTCAAGCCGCAGGTTCCGCGCATCGAGGCGTTCGACATTCCCAAGGAGTACATCGGCGCAGTGATAGGTCCGGGCGGAAAGATAATACAGGGCATGCAGGAAGAGACAGGCGCGACCATCACCATCGAGGAAACCGACGGCGTTGGCAAGGTCCAGGTTTCAGCCCCCAACAAGGAGAGCATAGACGCAGCAGTTGCAAAAATCCGCGCAATCGTGGCAATTCCCGAAGTTGGCGAAACCTACGAGGCGAAAGTTGTGAGCATCATGCCCTACGGCTGCTTCGTTGAGTTCATGCCGGGCAAGGAAGGCTTGCTCCACATAAGCGAGCTCGACTGGAAACGCTACGACACCGTGGAAGACGCGGGCATACACGAGGGCGACAAGATTAGCGTGAAGCTTCTCGACATAGACGCGAAGACAGGCAAGTTCCGCCTTTCCCACCGCGCGCTGCTCGAAAAACCCGAAGGCTACGAGGAACGTCCGGCACGCCGCCCGCGCCGCGAACCGAGAGGGGAACGCCGCGACGGCAACGACCGCCGCGAACGCCACAACGGCCCGCGCCATGAGCGCGGAGAGCGTTTCGAGCACAGGGGCAATGAAGGCGCAGAACCCCAGAACAACGAAACACAGGAGTAAAACCTCCGGCAAACATACAGGCGGGGACATGGCGCAAGAACAAAGCCTCCGCAAAGTAAGGCAACCGCAGCCCTGGCATTTTTGTCAGGGCTGCGGCTTTTTGTTTTCTGAATATCCAAGCGGTAATAATCCCAAAACAGTTTCCTCACCGGATATAAGAAAAAACACATAGGACATAGAAAAAACTATGTCC
>DKDC01000005.1:13075-49719 GCA_002451695.1 Prevotellaceae bacterium UBA6858
CTATGCAGGAAAAATTATGTCTGATGTAATTTGAACTACATCAGACCTTTTTCCGCCCATTTGCAACACGCTGAAAAACAAATGTGTTTGCAGGGTGTGGCGAAAGCGTTATCTTTGCACAGTGCCGCAGTATGGCATTAAACAGGCTGATCGCATGAAAATGATTACGGCAGACGACATAATTGAGACTTTGACCGCCATGCGCAATGAGACGCAGGGGCGCATTTTGGCGCGTTTTTTCAAGACGGGCAAAGGGGAATATGGCGAGGGCGACAGGTTTCTCGGGATAAGGGTGCCGCAGGTGCGTGCCGTGGCAAGGGAGGCGCGGGACGGCGTGGGGCTTGGCGAAATCGGAAAGCTCCTGCGCTCGGAGTGGCACGAGGTGAGGCTTTGCGCCTTCCTGCTGCTCGTGGAGGAGATGAAACGCGCCCTGCCGTCGCGCCGCAACCGTAGCGGCGACGCTGCACGCAGGACGGAAATCGTGCGTTTTTACATTGCCCATGCCTACCATGCCAACAACTGGGACTTGGTTGACCTTTCGTGCGTGAATGTACTGGGGGCGTGGCTGCTTTGCCCGCGAGAGGACGGCACTATGCCGCCGCGCACGGTTCTTGACAACCTTGCCGCAAGCGGGAGCTTGTGGGAGCAGCGCATAGCAATTGTTTCAACGCTGGCGCTTATAAGGGAAAGGCAATACGCCGACACCCTGCGGATTGCCACAAGCCTGCTGGGGCATCCCCACGATTTAATCCACAAGGCGGTGGGATGGATGCTGCGCGAGGTAGGAAAGAGGGACATTGACGTATTGCGCGGATATTTGGAGGAACACTGCCATGAAATGCCGCGAACCGCGCTGAGATACGCCATAGAGCGGATGGATGCCGGCGAAAGGCGCAGGTGGCTGGAGCGTTAGGATGAAAAATATGTGCCGGGAGCAACACAGGGTATATATAGCCATTGACCTGAAGTCGTTCTTCGCTTCGGTGGAGTGCGTGGATAGAAACCTCAATCCGCTCACCACCAATCTTGTGGTTGCCGACTTGGGGCGCACGGAAAAGACTATTTGCCTCGCGGTGTCGCCCTCGCTCAAGGCCTACGGCATAGGCGGCAGGGCAAGGCTGTTTGAGGTGGTGAGGCGCGTGAGGGCGGTGAACAGCGAGCGTATGCGCCGCAACGGCGGACGGCGTTTCCTTGGAAAGTCGCATGACGACACGGAACTGAAAGCACGCCCGGAACTGGAACTCAGCTATATAGCCGCCCCGCCGCGAATGAGGCGTTACATTGAATACAGCACGAAGGTTTATTCCGTGTATCTGAAATACATCGCCCCCGAGGACATACACGTTTATTCCATTGACGAGGTTTTCATCGACGCTACGGCGTATCTGCGCACATACGGCATGACGGCGCACGGGCTTGCCATGACAATCATCCGCGATGTGCTTGCCACCACCGGCATCACCGCCACGGCGGGGATAGGCACGAACCTTTACCTGTGCAAGGTTGCGATGGACATTGTGGCAAAGCACATCCCCGCCGACAAGGACGGCGTGCGCATTGCCGAACTCGATGAAATGAGCTACAGGCGCACGTTGTGGGGCCACAGACCGATTACGGATTTTTGGCGCGTTGGAAAAGGCACAGCCCAAAAGCTCGAAATGTACGGCATATACACGATGGGCGATGTGGCTTTGCAGTCGGAGCGCAACGAGGAACTGCTTTACAGGCTCTTCGGGGTGAACGCCGAGCTTTTGGTTGACCATGCCTGGGGCTGGGAGCCGTGCACAATCGAAGCAATAAGGGCCTACAAGCCAGAGACCAATTCCATGAGCAGGGGGCAGGTGCTGAAATGCCCCTACACATTCAGAAAAGCGCGTGTGGTGGCAAGGGAAATGGCGCAAGGCATCGCGCTCGAACTTCTCGACAAGCGCCTGGTTACCGACCAGATAGTGCTGACCGTTGGCTATGACCCCGAAAGCCTTTCAAACGCGGCGCTGGCGGCAAGATACAGCAGCACCGTCTCACTCGACCGCTATGGGCGCAAAGTGCCAAAGCCGGCGCACGGAACGGAGAGGCTGGGGCGTTACACGTCATCGGCAAGGCTCATAACGGAGGCTGTTGCAAAACTGTTCGACCGCATTGTGAACCCATCGTTCCTCGTGAGGCGCATGAACATTACGGCGGGGCGCGTGGTGGACGAGAACAGCGGTGAGGCAAAGAAGGAAAAACCGCTGGAGCTTGACCTTTTCACCGATTACGATGCCGTTGCTGCGGAAAGGGAAAAGGAGAACGCCGCCCTTGAAAAGGAGAGGAGGGTGCAGGAGGCGGTGCTGCGCATAAGGAAGGCATACGGCAACAACGCGCTGCTGAAAGGGCTGGACTTTGACGAGGGGGCGACGGCAATTGAGCGCAACGCGCAGATAGGGGGACACAAGGCATGAGCGGCAAATATGACGGAATAATCAACCTTCCGCACCATGTGTCGCAAAAGCATCCGCCGATGCCTATGCAGGGGCGTGCGGCGCAGTTCGGATCGTTCGCCGCCCTGAAAGGGCACAAGGAGGCGGTGAGCGACACAGAAATCAGCCACATGGGAGCTTGCGGGGACAACGGCGCGATGCCTGACCTGCCGGAAACAAGAACCACCATTCCCCAAAGGGAATAGGTTTGCGCCCAAAACAGGGAGAGATTATCCAAATGCCGATTTTTGTCATAAACAATTGAAAGCCATAAGATTGGCACTATTTTCAAATATCATGCACAAGCGGTTGTTTTACAGAGGTTTGCAAGCGAAGAAAAAAGGTCTGATGTAATTTGAATTACATCAGACATAATTTTTCCTGCATAGGACATAGTTTTTCCCATGTCCCATGTAATTTTCGGAGTGTTTGGAAATGACAGGCCTATTTGCATTTCGCGCCATTTGCTGGGGCGTAAGCAATACGCCCCTACAGCGGTGCAATTTTCTGATTAATCATTGCTGATGCGCTTTAACAATATCATTCCCCACAACTCTGCATACCGTCAATACAACCTGTCCTTCTCGGCATTTCCGGCACCTGTGCCTTTATACTTGCTGCCGGCGGTGTTGAAACGATAGCTCACCGCCAGCTTCACGGCTTGCGAATCGCTGTAATTCCATTTGTTGAGAAGCATGCTTGTGCCGTAAGTGAACATCGAGTTGCGGGCTGTGCGGAATACGTCCGTAGCCTTCAGTTGTAAAGTCCAGCGGTCAAGTTTTTTCACCACCCCAAAATCCAGTTGCCAGCTCGGCTTCAGCGTCGCTATGGTCATGTCGCCGTATGTGTTTCCCGAAATGTCCAAAGACAGAATGTATTCATTCGGCAGGGAAAACGAGTTGTACCAGCTTGAAAACAACAGCGGGTTGTTCATTTTCAGGGTTGCGCCGTTGTGCATCATTTTGAAATCCTGCCCCATCAAAGTAAGGGACAGCCGTGGCGACCACAGTCCGAACTTCGGGGTCAGGGACAGCGTTGCCGTGTATTTATTAAGATGCGGATTGTTGACATTGGTGAAAATGTTCAGCGGCCTGTCCCCGCCGGGCTGCAATTCAATCAAGTTTGTTATGGCATCGTCGATATGCTGACAGCTTACGCCAAAGTAAATCCAACGCCAGATGCCCGTCATTGTTATGTCATGGATTATTTCGGGCTGCAGCAGCGGATTTCCTTTCTCGTAAGTGAAGGCATCATCGTACTGCATATTGCTGCTCAGTTCTCGGTAGGACGGGCGGCGCGTCTTCATCGCATAGTCAACAGACAGTTTCGCCTTTCCTATGGGGAACGATATGCCGGCGTTGGGGAACAGCTTGTCATACTTACGGCTCTGCCCTGCCATCCACACCTCATGCTCGTAATAATCCGATGTGGTGTGCTCGTATCTTAGTCCCGCCCCAAAGTCAGCCTTTCCCAAGGAAATTTCGTAAGACATGAACCCGGCATATTTGCTCTCCTTTATATGGTCGTCAGTTGAGGCGATGACCTGTTCCTCGTTGTCGTATGTTTGCTTGCGGTTTGTGAAGACAAGTTCGCCGCCAGCCTCCACCTTTCCCTTTCCCACAGGATGCGAAAACACGAGCTTGGAGGCGAACATCAGATTGTCGGCCTTGTTCACGCTGTTCACGCGGCTTTCCCCCGACTGGCTGCTTAGTTCCTTTATATTCTGCACCGCCTTGTCCTGACGCACGACCAAATCGTTGTCGAAAGCTATGCTCCACTTGCCAGTCTCACCCCTGTAATAGGCATTCACATAGTGGGCTGGGGCGCGGCGGTGGTTCCATTTCAGGTCGTAGCGTATATTCTCCTGCTCCACGCCGTTTTTCGCCACGGTCTGCAACGTCGGCCAAGCGGAGGTGCTGTTCGGCATAAAGCTCGCGCTGTATTTCGCTCCGACTGAATGGTGTTCGTTGAGCGCGTAGTTGAAGCCTATATTCGAGGAGATTGAAGCCATGCTCTTTGGAAATATGCCTATGTCGCTGTGCATCCGCCACACATCGCCGTCTTTCCAAACAGTTTTGTTGTCTTTCTGGTGCTGATACCGCTGCACCAAATCGTAATACAGTCCGCCAAACACGTCCAAGCCACCCTTGCGCCAATTCAAGTTGCCCCCCTCCGACAGAGACAGGTAACGCCCCTGGCGCAGCATGGAAGTAAAGTCCCCACTCAAACCGTCGCCTTGCTTTCTTACGGTTTTGACCGTAATCACCGCCCTTGTAGTGGCATCGTATTTGGCGCCGGGATTAGTGTTTAGGACCACCGAGGCTATATCCTTGGAACTTATTCTTTCAAGTTCGGTGTTGTCGGTAAGTTTCCTGCCGTTGACATAAATCTGCGCACTGCCTTTGCCATAGACACTGAACTTGCCGTCGCCGCCATACACGCCCGGCACTTGCGCAAGCACATCGTTCGCCGTACCCGCCTCGCTCAAAGGCGTGCCCTTGACTTGGGTAACGAATCCCTCGCTTGTCATCTCAAAAGTTTTCCGCAGCCCTTTCACCACAACCTTTGACAGGTTTACGGTATCCGCCTTCAAGACCATTTCCCCTATTTCACCAGCGTTGCAAATGCCGTAAGCCGTTTTATAGCCCACGCAGCTCACCCTTACGATAGCTTTCTTCGTCTCACAAGGTATCACGAAACGGCCGTCCTCATTCGTTACGCCGCCTGTGACAAAGGCGGAGTCGCCGGCATCCAACAGGGCGACACTGGCAAACTCTACAGGGCGACGGCGAACGTCAATGATGCGCCCCATCATCTTTGAGGAGGTTTTCCGGGTGCATTCCACAATGATGACATTATCCAACTGCGTCATCCTTATGGGATAGAAGCCTATCAACTGGCGTATGGCGCCGGGCACACTCATGTTGCGGATGCTTTTCGTTACAGTGAAATCCTCCAACTCGTCGTAAACGAAATTTATGGCGTATTCATCCTGCGCGGCATTCAGATCTTTCAATGCCGCAGAGAACGACACATTATTATATTGGCGTGTGATGCGCTGGGCTGTGGCTGGCAGTTGGAAACAAACGGCGCAAAGCGCCACCAACATTGTTTTCCTGAAAAAAATCATCATTTTCAAAAGTTCCATATCCTTTTCCAATCCTTACACTATCTATACAGTTGAGCCAAGTGGAAAAACTAAGCAAAACTATTACTTTTTTCAATATTTGCTGATATAATCACCAATTCCATGCCATGCCCCACTCTGTATGAGCCATTCCATGCAAACGCCGCCGCACCCAATGTCCGCAAAACTACATCAGACATAGAAAAAACTACATAGGACACAGGAAAAATTATATCAGACATAATTCAAATTACATCAGACCTTTTTTCACCATTCTCAAACATCTGGCAAACAGTAACTTACAAAGAAATTTTTGAATTACACTTAATTCTTTGCAAATCAGCGTTTTGAAGCGTGCATATCGTTTTTCTTGCAAAATTCATAGCACTCCACTTTTATCACTTCACTTTCAATGTCTCGTTGCAGGGCGAATAACTAATCTGTATGCGGTCGAAAGCGTTCAGGATTTCGATGTTCCGCTGCAATGTCTTAGTCTTGTCCCAATTGAAGAAGATGCGGATATGCCGGGCTTTTTCGTTTTCAAACTCCGCCTTGACACGATAAAACGCCGCAAGCTGCGAAACAACGTCGCCAAGCTCTGCATTGTCGAACACAACAGGCTTGAAACTGAGAGTGTCCGGCTTTACCGCAACTTCCGCCTTTGCGCTGTCCCGCTTGTCGGACACGGCCAACTCCGCATTTGTTTTCGGGGTGTTGCTTGAGGACACGGAACGGAATGCACCCGAACGGATAGCCGCAAAAGTGATGCCCGAAAGAAAAATGAACCCGATGATCGAGGCGGCAACCTTGAAACGGCTGCCCGGCCTGGGGATTTTCACGGCCGCAATCCCATGTTGGGCGGAAAACTCCCTCCACGCCTCGCCAGCATTAACTTTCTTGGGATTTGCTCTCCGCATTGCCATTCTTGCCATCGCCATGCCGTGAAAAAGTTCCTTAATGTCCTCATCGGCAAGCAGGGCTTCCACCTGCCCGTCGGTATAGCGTTCGGGATGTTCCTGCATATCGAAGAACATCATCCGTTTCTCTTCCTTATTCACTCCCTTTGTCATTGTCTTGCTCCTTTTAATTGTTTTCTGATCCAGTCCAACGCCTGCGAGATATGGTTATAAACCGTAACCTTGCTCACCCCGACTTCATCAGCCACCTCCTTGTAGGATTTCCCTTGCAGATAGCGCAAACGGAATATCAGCTTGCGCACAGGCGGTTCGAGGTTGTCGATGAGAAGTTTCACCCGGTCGAGACGCTCATCGGTATCTTCCGAAATAATTGCGTCTGCGTCATCAAGCAACAGCTTTGCCACTTTCTCCTTAACGCTTTTGCGGGCTATCAGGTTAAGGCTGCGGTTGCGGACGCTCCGCATCAGATACCCTTCCTCGCTTCCGGGCATCAGCACAACGCCGTCTGCAAGAATTTGCGTGAACACGTCGCTCACCACGTCCTTGCTTTCGTCGTCATCATTGAGAATGCATCTGGCCTGATTGTACATCCTCCCGTAATGCCGGCGAAACAGACGCTCTATGTCCTTTTCCTGTCTCATACACTATACATACAGTTTGGCGAGGTCAAAAACTAAGCAAAACAATGACTTTTTTCATTTTTCGTGAATGGCACATACAAAAAAACGGACGGCTGCGAATTTGCGCAAAGCCGCCCGTAGGTTATTTCTTCTCCCGCGCTGCCGGTCAGATGTTCGCCACACTCATTATGTCGGCAAACACCCCGGCGGCGGTAACGTCAGCTCCCGCTCCGTAGCCCTCAATGTGCATCGGGTACTCGCGGTAGCGTTCGGTGGTTATCAGTATCACGTTGTTCGAGCCTTCGAGATGGTAGAACGAATGGTTCTTGTCAACAGCCACAAGTCCCACGCTCGTCTTTCCGTTGTCCAACCGCGCCACGTAGCGCCAGCGTTTCCCTTCTTTTTCGAGCGTCATGCGCTTAGCCTCAAAGCCTGCGTCAAGTTCGGGAAGGCGTTCCAGAAACTCTTCGAGCGGCATCTTCATGAAATCCTCGGGGATGAACGGCGTTGCAACCACATCGGCGATTTCCACGCAGTATCCCGCCTCGCGGGCAAGTATCACAAGTTTGCGCATAACGTCCTTTCCGCTCAAGTCGATGCGCGGGTCGGGTTCGCTGTAACCGGCCTCGCGCGCCATTTGCACGGCGCGGCTGAAAGGAGTTTCCTTGGAAATTTCGTTGAACACGAAGTTGAGCGTGCCGCTAAGCACCGCCTCGATGCAGAGTATCTTGTCGCCGCTGCCGGTAAGGTCGTTAATGGTGTTGATAATAGGAAGTCCCGCGCCCACATTGGTTTCGAAAAGATATTTCACGCCTTTTGCACGTGCGGTGTCCTTCAGCCTGCGGTAGTTTTCGTATGGCGAGGAAGCCGCAATCTTGTTTGCCGCCACCACGCTTATGTTGTTTTCGAAAAGCGTCTGATAAAGCCCCGCCACTTCCGCGCTCGCCGTGCAGTCCACGAACACCGAGTTGAAAATGTTCATGCCGAGAATTTCCCTTTTCAGGCGTTCTGTGTCGCTCCTGCCGCCCAGCTTCAGGGCTTCCCTGTAGTTTTCGGGCGCAATGCCGTCGCGGCTGAAAACGGCGTTGTGTCCGCTCGCAATGCCCACGATGTTGAGCTGCAGCCCTCGTGTGCGCATCAGTTTCTCGCGCTGCGAGGCTATCTGCTCAAGCAGCTTCGAGCCTACCGTCCCCACTCCGCACACAAAAAGGTTCAGCACCTGATATTCGCTAAGGAAGAAGCTGTCGTGTATAACGTTCAGCGACTTGCGCAAAAGGTCTCTCTCCACAACAAACGACACGTTTGTCTCGGTGGCTCCCTGCGCCATTGCCACTATGTTTATTCCGTTGCGCCCCAAGACCCCGAAAAGCTTTCCGGCAACGCCCGGGGTGTGCTTCATCTTGTCGCCCACAACCGCCACCGTGGACAAGCCGCCGGTCAGGATTGCGGGGTTCATGGCACCGGTCGCAATCTCTTTTGCGAACTCGGCATCGAGCGCACGGCGCGCCTTGTCCCCGTCATCGTCGGTTACGCAAAGGCTTGTGCTGGCCTCCGATGAAGTCTGCGCCACAAGAAACACGCTCACGCCGTTGTCGGCAAGTGTCGAGAATATCCTGCGGTTCACGCCTATCACGCCCACCATCGAAGGGCCGCTCACCGTTACGAGACTCGTGTTCTTTATAGACGAGATGCCCT
The DNA here is from genome assembly GCA_002451695.1 of Prevotellaceae bacterium UBA6858. Lineage (GTDB taxonomy): Bacteria > Bacteroidota > Bacteroidia > Bacteroidales > Bacteroidaceae > UBA6398. Next base: position 21,894 of record DKDC01000005.1, read on the forward strand.
TAATGGCACGCTTGTCGTCGATAGGCCCTTTGTGGATTATGCTGCCCTGCGCATCGGGGCGGAACGTGTTCTTGACGTAAATTGGAATGCCCTTGACGCGCACCGGATATATGGTGGGCGGGTAAATCACCTTCGCCCCGAAGTTGCAAAGCTCCATTGCCTCGTTGTACGAAAGCTCGTCAATGGTATAGGCATTGGGGATTACCCTCGGGTCTGCGGTCATGAAGCCGTCAACGTCCGTCCAAATCTCAAGAGCCGAGGCATCGAGCGCGGCAGCGACTATTGCCGCCGTATAGTCAGAGCCTCCGCGTCCGAGATTTGTCGTTTCGCCGTCGTTAAGGTCGCTCGATATGAAGCCGCCAATCACCGCCGCCCCGGGCATGGGCGAGAAAGTCTGCCTCACAAGGCGCAGCGTGTTGTCGAAATCCACAAGATTGCGCCCCTGGCGGCGTGTGGTCTTGATGAACTCCCTCGAATCATACCACGCCGCGCCGTCAATGAGCGCGGAGACTATCTGCGACGACAGCCTCTCGCCGTAGCTCACAATCACATTGGCGGTTTTTTCGGTCAGGTCGCGTATCAGATACACGCCGTGGTATATGCTGCGCAGCTCGTCAAAAAGTTCCTCAACTTTCTCGCACAGCGCGTCGCGCACCACCCCGTCGGGAATCACGGCGTCAATCATGTTGCGGTGGCGCTCTATCATTGCGTTGAACTCATCGCGGTATGCCGCATCGCCGGCCGATGCCAGCCGCGACGTGGCTATAAGCCTGTCGGTGATGCCGCCGAGCGCGGAAACCACAACTATCACAGGCTCGTCGATTGCCTCAACTATTTTCTTCAGGTTCAGTATGCTCTCGGGCGAGCCTACGGATGTTCCTCCGAATTTAAGTACTCTCATTTTATAATGTATGTCAAAACGGCGGCTATCCGCCTCACTTTCGGCGCAAAATTACTTATTCCCCATAAACTATTGGCAGTAAATCCCACTTTTTTAAGCCCCGTTCTCCCCAATATTTGCCGTTTGGCGCGGCAAACGAAAAAACATGAGCGACATTCCCGGCAAAACGTGGCAGGACTTTCAGTAATTATCCGTATATTTGGCAGAACATCCGGCACGATATACACAGCCATAAAGTTGTATAATACATAAATTTCACCAACAGGGCAAAAAATATAATCATGAAAAAGACATTGAAAATCGCGGCGCTCCCATTGGCAAGTCTCGCAATATGCCTGCTTGCACTCCCGCACGTTTTCGCAGATGGCATACCGCAGCAAAAAAGCAGCATAAAAGGCGCCACCCTGATTAAAGTAGTGAAAAGCCTTGACGCGCTATATTCTCTGCCGCCCAAGGGCACGGTAATCGAAACGCTCGATCTTTCCGGCCAAGGTCTCAAAGAGCTGCCGATGCTCAAGCCTTACAACATCCGGAAGCTGAACCTGTCGAACAACGAGTTTCGCATAAACAATCCCATATGCTTCCTGCCCCCAAGCCTGCGCGAACTCAACATGAGCAACTGCCATATCGGGAAGCCCAACAATGAAGCCAAAAGGGCATACATACCGTTCAGATACACCGACATCATTTGGGTAGAGCAACACATCAGGTTTAAGACAAAAAGTTTCCCTTACCTGCAAGCACTCGACTTGTCAAACAACAATCTGAACGATGTGAATTTGCCCAAAAGTCTGAAAAGACTCAATGTGGCGGGAAACAAAGATCTCGCAAAACATAAAAACTTCGGTCTCCCCCAAGCCCGAAATGTGGCAGCCGTGCCGGCAAACAGCCAAACGGCAGAATTTTCGAAAGTCCGCGCAAATGCGGACACAATAAAGTTCATAAGATCTCTTGGCGAACTTTATTCCCTGCCGCCCAAAGGCACTGTAATCGAGACCATAGACCTTTCAAACCAAAACTTAAAGAAACTCCCCGCCCTTAGTCCCTACAATATAAAAAGGGTTAACCTGTCGGGCAACGACATAAGGCGTATAGACCTTGACGAAATGCGCTATCTTCCGCCAACAATCGAAGAACTGAACCTGAGCAACTGCCATATCGGGGCGGACAGCAAGAGCAACAACCGCCAATACATATATTTTTACAGCGAATACCACCCCAAGCTGAAAGTGATAGACATATCGAACAACAACATTGAAAGCATTCTATACCCTGTCAGCGTTACGAGGCTGAACGCCGCAAATTGCAACGCGAAAGACGTGTATTCCTATGCCGGCAAAGACAAAAAGCTGAAATACGTGAACGTCTCAGACAACCCGGACATGGACAACACCATAGGAGTGCCGCCGGAAAACGTGGACACGCTGCTGCACAAAAATTGTGCAAAGGGGAAAAAGCTGGTTGATCAGGGACGCTGGATTTAATGACAGCAAAACGCACAGGAACAATGCGCCCCAATGGCATGGCACGGCGCAAAACAGCCCCCACATCAAGCAGGAAAAACCGCCGCCCCGGCATTTTCGGACGCAAAACGCCTGTTCCATTAACAAGCCGTTGGTTTACAGCTATTTGCCCTTATTTTGGAAACTTCCTGTATATTCTTGTTTGTCAGAGGTTTGCAAGAGCGAAAATTATATCAGATATAATTTAAACTACATAGGACATAGAAAAAATTATGTCTGATGTAGTTTTTCCCATGTCCTATGCAGTTTTTGCAGTTTCGGCATACAGCCTTTCCGCAAAATGCGGCGGCGTTCTTCTCGCGCCCTCCGCATTTGCGTATGCCTGTCAAAGTATCGCCTTCAAGGCATCCTCGAGCTGCTGCTTGGGAACTCCGCCCACAATGGTGTCGGCGAGTTTCCCGTCCTTGAAGTAAAGCACTGCGGGAATCGACATTATGCCGAAACGCTGGGCTATGTCGCCGTTGTCGTCAACGTTGCAACGCCCCACAACCGCCTTGCCGGAGTAAGCCTCCGCTATCTGTTCCACAAAAGGCATGATGTGGCGGCAAGGGCCGCACCAGTCGGCATAGAAATCAACCATCAAAGGCTTTCCTCCGCTGAGCAGTTCGTCAAAATTCTGTTCTGTAATCTCAATTTCCATATTGTTGTAGTTTTTGTTTCCTCACCGGCATACATTCAAACGCCGTGCCATGTCAATAGTCGCGCACAAAATATGTATAGTCGCCGTCATCAAAATAAAGCCTGAAAGCGTTGCGCCCGTCAAAGTCAATGTCCCAGGATTCCGAAGGGCGGTCGTTGTAGCGGAAGTATATCCTGTGGCGGCTTGCCTCCCACAGAAAAGAGGAGTAGTCCGACACATGGCCGTAATCGTACTGCGTTATCATTCCCGTGCCGTCTCCATAGAACTTCACCACAGTGTAGGAATCGCCCCAGTCGTCCTGCGTGTGCCATTCCCCCACAAGCCTGTCCTCGCCCCACCACGCATCGTCCCCGCACGAGGAAAACGCGAAAACAAGCGTGAGCATCAGCAGCAACACAGCCGCCGACGGCCTTTTGCCAATAGCTTTCATCTTCAAAACATTTTGCGTCAGTGCAAAAGTACGCATTTTTTTCATAACTTTGCAAGGGAACTGCTCCCCGCCCGAGCCAAGGGCGGAAAAGCGTAAGGAATAAATAAAAAACAGATATATGAAAACCCAGAAACTCATCCTTTCCGCGTTCGCGCTCTGCGCCGCCCTTGAAGGCGCTAACGCCCAAAGCAAGACAATTGTCGGACAGATGTCATACTACACCCCCGGCAACCAGCAGGTGAAGCACTCCTCGTTCGACGCAGCGTCGGGCAAACTCACCTCAAACCCCGACGCACCGTTCACCGTGGAGAGCAAGGTGGCGAAAAACGGCGGCGAGGAAGTTGTTACCGTGAAAGTAACCGCCACCAAGACCGCCTATTTCCGCGTGGAATACACAAGCCCGTTTGAAGGCACTGCCGACGGCTGCCTTTACTATATGCCCGGGTTCTGGTATCACAAGAACCTGCGCTCGCCAAAGGAAGCCCCCTCGTTCAAGACCTCGAAGACATGGATTGTGAGGGAGGACCGCCTCAGCACGCCGCTCACCGGCATTTTCAACACCGAAAGCGGAAACAGCATGGTGGTTCTGCGCCACGTCCCCGCGCAAGGCTACGACTGCCTCACACAGAAAGAGTCGGGCGACATGGTGCTTTCGGGAAAATCCACCGTGGGCTACACCGGCTTCAGCAACGACAACGCATTCAACGTGCCCGCGCTCGTGTTCGGCTACCCCTATATGGAAAGCCCCAAACGCTACATACGCAAGCTGACACTGATAGAGCCTATCTGGACTTTCGCCAAACTCGAAAAAGGACAGAGCGAAACCGTGAGCTGGAGCATACGCCGCGCAAAATACGCCGGTTACTCCGAATTTGTGGCGGGAACATGGCAATATTCCTACGACTCGGACAAGCCCGAACCCGTAAAGCAGAAATACAGCGATGACAAGGCAAAGGAAATAATGACAAACTATTTCAAGGAGGCCTATGTTGACAAATACCCCATCAAATACCTTTCGGCGGGCGACATGGCCGTGGCAACCTGCAACTCGCGCCCGTGGGCGGAGGTGGGATTCATAGGGCGCACCCTGCTCAACGCCTTCAACTCCCTTGAGTACGGCGAGAAGAACAACCGTCAGGATCTTGTCAAGATAGGCAACAGCATAATCGACTCCTATCTTGAAAACGGCTTCACGCCCACCGGGTATTTCCGCGCGCGGCTTGACCTAAGCGCAAAGGGCGAGCGCGACGTGTTCAGCATACGCCGCCAGAGCGAGGGTGCAATGGCGATATTCTACTACCTGCAATACGAAAAGCAGCACGGACGCAAGCACGCCAAGTGGGAAGCCCGCATGAAAACGCTGCTCGACAATTTCGTCAAGATGCAGAAATCCGACGGCTCGTTCGCACGCAAGTTCAACGCCAACTCGCAGGACGTTGACGCTTCGGGCGGCAGCACGCCGTGCGCAACGCTCGCCCTCGCTATGGGATACAAGTATTTCAAGAACAAAGCCTACCTCGAGGCGGCGAGAAAGACCATAAGCTATCTGGAAAAGAACATAATCTCAACCTCAGACTACTTCTCGTCAACGCTCGACGCCAACTGCGAGGACAAGGAGGCATCGTTCTACGCCTGCGACGCGCTCTACTACATTTCGTTCGTAACCAAGGGCAAGGAGCGCCAGCACTACATCGACCTTTGCAAGAAGGCGGCGTATTTCTGCGCGTCGTGGTACTACACATGGGACGTTCCGTTTGCCGAAGGACAGATGCTCCACGACCTCGGCTTCAAGTCGAGGGGCTGGGGCAACGTTTCGGTGGAAAACAACCATATCGACGTTTACATTTTCGAGTTCGCCACAATCCTCAAGTGGCTCAGCGCGAACACCGACGAGCCGAGATTTGCCAAGATGGCGGACGTAATCCACACCTCAATGCTCCAGCTCATGCCCACAGACGGCGATCTTTGCGGAGTTGGCAAGGCAGGATATTACCCGGAGGTTGTGCAGCACACCACATGGGACTACGGGCGCAACGGAAAGGGCTTCTACAACAACATATTCGCTCCGGGATGGACGGTGGCCTCGCTCTGGACACTCCTGAGCGAAGACCGCGTGGGCGCATTCTTCAACTCAAAGAAATAACACCGCAGGCCGTGGCTACAAACAGTTTCAAAATGCAGCGCCTCTACCTCCGCGTGAGTTCGGAGACACTGAGTTTTGCGGTTTACCACCCTTTCGGCGGCAAGCCTCCGGTTGTGGAAAACTATGAGGTCAACCCCACGGCTTCGCTCAACGTAAACCTTAAGGAGGCTCTCGCCTCCCTACCCTTGGCACAGGAGAATTTCTCCCGCGCCGAGGTTCTTCTGAATGTCCCCTACACGCTGAAGCCCATCGAGCTTTTCAACGAGGAGGAGGCGGAAGGCATATACCGCACCTGCTTCCACAATGCGGAAAACGACCGTGTGTTCTACGATGTGGCGGGAAACATCGGCACAGCCCTCATATACGGCATAAGCGACGCTTTCTGCCGCGTGATAGACGACAACTTCCAGTCTGTGCATTTCTCGTCAACAACCACCGCCGTGGCAAACCGCTTCGCCGAAGCCGCACGCGGCTCGAAACGCAACACGCTCTACGCCTACCGCCACGAGAACCTTATGGATATGTTCGTGTTCCGCGCCGGGCGGCTGCAGCTTGGAAACCGCTTCACAACCATAGGCGTGGAGGACGCGGCATACTATGTGCTGCTCGCCGTGCAGACTTTGGGGATGAACGTTGACGAGGACGAGTTCAACATAATAGAGCCAGCCAAAGCCGACGGAAGCCTTGCGGAGAGGCTGCGCGACTTCGTAAACGACGTTAGGGAGGAGGACACGAAAAAGGCTTTCGGACGAAGCCCTCTCGCCGAAGCCGAAAATGTGCCATACGACATGGCGGCGTTCCTGATGCAGCCATACTGACAAAAAACGGACACTATGAGAGTTATAACAGGCATATACAAAGGGAGGCACTTTGAAGTTCCGCGCACATTCAAGGCGCGCCCCACAACCGACTTCGCCAAGGAGAACCTGTTCAATGTGCTGCGCGGATACACCGGCATAGAGGGCGCGGAAGTGCTTGACCTGTTCGCGGGAACAGGGAGCATAACCGCCGAGTTCCTCTCACGCGAATGCGCAAGCGTTACATCGGTGGAGCTTGACCGCGAACATTATGCCTACATTAACGGAGTGATAAAAAAGCTCGGCGCGGAAAACTGCCGGCTGCTTCGCGGAGACGCGCTGCGCTTCATAAAACGCGCCACCCGGAAATATGACATTGTTTTCGCAGACCCACCCTACCAACTCAAGGAGCTTGCCCAAATACCGCAAATGGTGATGGAGGCTGGAATGCTTAAACCGGGCGGCATAATGGTTCTCGAGCACGGCAAGACAAACGATTTTTCATCGCATCCGTGGTTTTTCGACCACCGCTCATACGGAAGCGTAAATTTCTCGTTCTTTTCGGAAGAGCGGGCAAAGAACCGCGAACAATAAACCCCGTTTCTGCCAAGCGGCGGCATACAGAGCGCGCCCAACACGCCATATAATCACACAGCATACTATCAACCGATAAATTGCACCTCCGCAAGGGCGTATTGCATACGCCCGGAATGCGCCGCTTGGCAATGTTGCTGCGACGGTTTGTCGTGCGGATTATGCGGCTGTGTGCAGGGCGTATGCAATACGGCTAAACAAATGGCGCAAAACAAAAAAAATTGTTCATTCCCAAACACCCCAAAAAATTATGCAGGACATAGAAAAAACTACGTCCGATGTAGTTTAAATTATGTCTGATGTAATTTTTCCTACATAGGACATGGTTTTTCCTATATCACGCACCTTGTTTGCGGCACACAAAATGCACCCTGCGGAAAAGGATGCCACCGTGCATATGTGCCGGCGCCTGTCCATTTTTCCGCAGCCGCCTGCGGCGCAAACTGTCTGCAAAAATTGGGCGCGGAAGCCGAAGCCCCCGCGCCCAAAGTCATTATGAAAAAACTTAAGAAGTCAAAGCTTGTCAAACCTTGCAGTCCATCCGCCGCCGCTCTTCATCGACACTTTAAGCGTCTGCGACTTGTCCACGTCCTGCGTTGAATGCTTGTAGTCCTCGGCATTGCGCCCGGCGTTGAAGCCGTCGGCGAATATGTCCGCCTTGTAGTTGCCCTCGCCAAGGAACGAAAGCGGAATCTCTATGTCGCGCCCGTCCCAGCTTGTCATTGCGCCCACATACCACGTGGTGCCCTTGCGGCGTGCGGTAACGATGTATTTCCCTACCTCGCCGGCCACAACCTTTGTCTCATCGAAAACGGTGGGCATCTTGGCTATGAAGTCCGTACACTCCTGCTCCCTCGTATAGTTGGAAGGAGCGTCGGAAAGCATCTGGAGCGGGGAATAGAAAATGGTGTACATCGCCATTTGGTGAACCCTCGTGCCCTGGCTCATCGGGCGGTCGTTTATCGGGCGGTAGTCTGCGCGTGTTGCGTTAATCATCGCGCCCGGAGTGTAGTCCATAGGGGAGATAATCTGGCGTATGTAGGGTATCATAACATCATAGCCCGGCATATCGCCGCCCAATGTGCCTTTTGCGCCGCTCTGCCACTTGCACTGCTCCAAGCCGCGCACGCCCTCGCAACTCACGATGTTGGGATACGTTACCTGCAAGCCCTTAAGCTGCATACCGTGATAGTCAACCGTAAGGTGGTTGTCGGCGGCAGTCTGGGTAATCTTGCGCAACGAGGACATCACAAACTGGTCGTTGGCGTTGATGAAGTCAATCTTCAAGCCCTTAACGCCCCAGCTCTTATAGAGGGGGAACGCACGGTCCATATACTTCATGCAGTCTTTCCACTTGAGCCAGATGATGACATCAACACCTTTCTGCCTGCCGTAGCTTGCTATTTCCCGGATGTTGCACTCCGGCTTGTACTGAAGCACATTGGGGCTGTCCCAGCCGTCGTCCACGATGATGTACTCCAGCTTGTTTGCAGCCGCAAAGTCAATGTAGTGCTTGTAGGTGGGCGTGTTCATTCCCGATGCGAAGTCAACCCCCGCCACATTGAGTGCGTTCCACCAGTCCCAAGCCACCTTTCCGGTCTTTACCCACGAATAGTCGCCCTTCGCCGTGCCGTCGCAGAGCTTGCGCACAATGTCGCAGTCGGCAAGCTGCGCATCGTTCTCTGTAATAATGGCAACCTTCCACGTCAAAGGCTGTGTGCCGCCCACGCGTGCGATGTAGTCCTTGCGGAACAGCTTCACGAAATTTGCGTAGCCCTTGCCGTTGAGGTCGGAGTTCTTCAGGTCGGGATAACCTGCAAATTCGCCTTTAAGACCGTTGCCGTCCGTGAAATTTGAATGCACGTACATTCCCGGATAGTCGAGGTCGCCCACGTCGGTAACCGCCACTTTCACCCCGTTGCCCATGTCGGCAAGCAGCGGCAGTATGCTGAGCTTCGTGGAAGGCATCTGCGAAATCTTGGTCTCTGTGTAGTACGACTCGAACGAGCATGAATAACGCTCGCCCTGCGACTCCTCGTTAACCCAGGGCGTCCACGTTTTGGGGTCGCCTGTAAAATTATATTCTACAGTCTCGCTCTTCACGTTTACAGAGTCTTTTCTCGCGCCACGGAAGCGGTAAGCCACGGCGTCGTCATATACGCGGAACTCCACAGTGTATTGGCTTCCTTTCAGAGAGAGCTTGGTGTAAACGTCTTCAACCTCGGATTTCGTGTAGTGCGGCGTGGCTATCTTGCGGCTCACCTTCTGCGCTTTTCCGCCCGATGCTCCCGGCCCCCAGACGCTTCCGTCGGTCAGCGTAACGGCAAGCGTTGACGGTTTGATGATTTCCCGGCCGTTCAGGTCCACTTTCCACGTGAGCTTGCCGCCGGAGTTCACTGTAAGAGTCAGTTTGCCCGAGGGCGACTTAGCCACAAAGCTGCCCGCCTGTGCCGTTGCGCCGAAAAGCATGGCTGCCGAGGCGAGCATTGCAGTCATTAAGTTTGTTTTCATTTTGCTGTTGTATTATTTGGATATTACATTTTTTCAAATCTCGCCGTCCATCCGCCGCCGCTCTTCATTGGCAGTTTTAGCACGTCGCCCTTTTTCACGGTCATCTCCTCGCGCTTGTAATCCTCCGCGCTTTTCGAGGCGTTTACGCCGTCGCGGAAAATCACCGCCTTGTAGCTTGCGCTGTCAAGGAAGTCGAGCTTCAGCTCCAGTTCGCGCTCGTCCCAGTTTGTCATAGCGCCCACGAACCACGTTGTGCCTTTGCGCTTGGCGGTGATTATGTATTTGCCCATCTCGCCTTGCAGTGTGCGGCTGTCGTCGAACACCGTGGGCACTTTTGATATGAAGTCGGTGCACTCGGGCCAGAGATAGTAGAGCGAGGGCTTGTCGGAGAGCATTTGCAGCGGGGCGTCGAAAATTGTGTACATTGCCATTTGGTGTACCCTTGTGCCTTGGCTCATGGGATTGTCGCCGCACGCGCGGTAGTCTTGGCGCGTGGCGTTGCGCATAGCCCCCGGAGTGTAGTCCATGGGCGCGGTGAGCATTCGCGAGAACGGTATCGTAACGTCATAGCCCGGCATATCCGCGCCCTGCGTGCCCTTTGCGCCGCTCTGCCACTTGCACTGCTCCAACCCGCGCACGCCCTCAATGTTGAGGATGTTGGGATAAACCACCTGCATTCCGTTGAGCATCATCCCGTGCCAGTCGATGACGAGGTGGTGCTTTGCGGCGAGTTCGGTTATCTCCCTCACGGAATTTATCACATACTGGTCGTTTGCGTCCACAAAGTCGATCTTCATGCCCTTAACGCCCCATTTTTCGTAAAGGGGGAACGCCTCGTGCATTTTCTGCATCGTGTTTTTCCAGCTTGCCCACACAATAACGCCCACGCCCTTGCTGTCGGCGTGCCTTATAAGCTCCGGCATATCGATTTCCTTTCGCGGCTCGGTTATGTCCCTGCCGCTCCAGCCGCCGTCGAGGATTATGTATTCCAGATTGTATTTTGCGGCGAAGTCAACATAATATTTATATGTGTCGGTGTTCGACCCCGACTTGAAGCCAACGCCCGTTATGTTTGCCGCGTTCCACCATTCCCACGCCACCTTGCCTGGTTTCACCCACGACCAGTCGCCTTTTGCCACCGGGCGGCAAAGTTTCTGCGTGAGGTCGCAGTTGGCGAGCTGCACATCGTTCTCGCTGACGATTACAGCCCTCCACGGCAAAGCCTGCCTGCCGCCGATGCGTGCAATATGGTCAAAGCGGAAAAGGCGGCTGAAATTCTCCGTGGCTTTCTTGCCGGGAACGGAGTTTTTCCAGTCGGGATAGCCGGGAAACTCGCCCACGAGCGAGAAGCCCTTCGAGAACGCGGAGTGCAGGTACATTCCCGGATAGTCCAGCTCGCCCACGCTTGTGAGCGCGGCCTTCACGCCGCCGTCGAGCTTCACCACAAAAGGCACAAGGGCGAGGTTGCGCGGCTGCATCTGCGAAATGCGCTGGTTGTCATAATATGCCTCGAACGAGTTTGAGTACCTCTCGCCGTGGCGCAGGTCGTTCACGTAAGGCACGAATGCCTCGTGGTCCTTGCTGAAATTGTATTCCACCGTCTCGTTCTCCACCGTGAGCGAATCCGTGGTGTTGGCGATGAAGCGGTATGCCGCCGCGTCGTCATATACACGGAACTCCACGGAATACCCCCTGCCTTTCAGCGTAAGCCAAGAGTAATTGTCCTCAATCTTCGCCTTACGGTAGTTCACGCCGTCAATAGTGCGGCTCATTTTTCCCGTCTTCCCCGCAGGGCTGTCGCTTCCCCACGAGCCTCCGCCCTTAATCTTTACGCCAAGCACGGAGGGCGCGGTGACTTCGCGCCCCTTGAAGTCCACCTGCCAAGTGAGGCTTTTCCCCGTCGCCACCTTAACCACGAGGTTTCCCGATGGGGATTTGACAAAATAATCTTTAGCAGGCCCCACAAACGGCATGAGCGCAAGCGAAGCCACGGCAAGTATTCTGGTTATCATATTCGGCATTTTTATGGTATTACAAATGTTGCCCATTCCGGCAAAAAGCCGAAACGGCTTTCAAATTTACACATTTTTCACGTTATAAACGGTTTGAAGCAAGACTTAAATTTTAATTATTATGTGAGCTTGGGGCAAACCTGCCATGAAAGCCGCAAATCCACATAGGACATGGGAAAAACTACATAGGACATAGGAAAAATTATATCAGATATAATCCAGACTACATCAGACCTTTTTCCGCCGTTTGCAAACACCTGAAAAACAAATCGTTATAACAAGCATCTTCAAGCAGGCAATTTTCTGAAATCCAGCATGTTAAAAATTCCGCCACAGCCATTTTTCCGTTCTCCCGCCTGTGGCTTTTGCGAAAATGCTTATTTTTGCAGCATTATGAAGTATTCGATAATAATCCCTGTTTACAACCGCCCGGACGAAGTGGGCGAGCTGCTGGAAAGCATAGCCGTGCAACCGCGCCCCGACGTTGAGGTGGTGATAGTTGAGGACGGTTCGCAAACAACCTGCGAGGAAGTTGTGGCACGCTATCAGAACCGGCTGCACACCACATACCTTTACAAGGAGAACGGAGGCCCTGCCGCCGCGCGCAATCATGGCGCACAGCAGGCCTCGGGGGAATGGCTCATTATCCTCGACAGCGACGTTGTGCTGCCGCCGGGATATTTCGAGGCTGTAGACAGCGGACTGGAAAAGCTCGGCTGCGACGCTTTCGGCGGGCCCGACAAAGCCGCCGACTCGTTCACGCCGGTGCAGAAAGCCATAAGCTACGCAATGACATCGTTTTTCACCACGGGCGGAATACGCGGCGGGAAAAAGAAGATGGACAAGTTCTACCCACGCTCCTACAACATGGGAATACGCAGCGAGGTTTACCAAAAACTCGGCGGCTTCTCGCCCATGCGCTTCGGCGAGGACATCGACCTGAGCTACCGCATTGTGGAAAACGGCTACAAGGCGTGCCTCATACCACAGGCATGGGTGTGGCACAAACGCCGCACGGACTTCCGCAAGTTCTTCAGGCAGGTTTACAATTCGGGCATAGCGCGCATAAACCTCGAGAAACGCCACCCGGGAACAATGAAACTTGTGCACATATTGCCCGCACTGTTCACCGTGGGCTGCTTCGTGCTGGTTGTGGGGGGCTTCGCGTGCCTGTGGAGCATTTTGCCGCTCGCACTCTACGCCCTGCTCGTGTTCGCCGGCAGTCTGGCGACTTTCAGAAGCCTTCGCGTGGCGCTGCTCTCCGTCCCCGCCGCCTTCATACAGCTCATCGGCTACGGCAGCGGCTTCATTGTGGCAAGCGTTAGGCGGAACATTCTTAAGGAAAAGGAGTTCGAGGCGTTCAAAGACAACTTCTACAAATGAAAGTAAGCATAAAGGAACTTTCCGAGGACGACCGCCCACGCGAAAAACTGCTCCGTCTGGGGGCTGAGGCACTGTCAAAATCCGAACTGCTTGCAATTCTCGTCGGTTCGGGCAACGACGAGGAAAACGCCGTGTCGCTCATGCAGCGCATTCTCCACGACTGCGGCGACAACCTGCGCACCCTCTCCGCAAAAGACCTCGAATACCTGCAAAAATACAAGGGAATAGGCCCGGCAAAGGCGGTAACGATAAAGGCAGCGTGCCAAATGGCAAAACTCATGCAGGCCGAGGGCGTTGAAAAGCTTTCGCAAATGACAGACCCCTCAAAGGTGAGCGACTACTTCGCGCCCAAACTCGCCGGAAAGCGTAACGAGGAAGTCTGGGTGCTGCTCCTCAACACGCGGTTGCAGGTTATAGGCGACAGGCAGATAAGCAAGGGCGGAATTACCGAAAGCTCTGTTGACATACGTATTATAATGCGCGAGGCTATAACCGCCGGCGCAACGTCGATAATCCTCGTGCACAACCATCCGTCGGGACACGCAAACCCGAGCAAGGCTGACGACAACCTCACCCGCAGGGTTGCCGAGGCGGGAAAGCTGATGAGCATAACACTGCAAGACCACGTGATTGTGGGCGGCGGCACATTCTTCAGCTACCGCGATGCGGGCAAACTTTAATCAGGGCTTTGGTATCACCTTTGAAAGGTCGGCAAACTCATAGCCCATTCCCCTCAATCCCTCTATGAGCTGCGGCAGGCGGTTGTAGAACTTGTCGGTGCGCCTTTCGCTCGTGCCGAAATGGATGAGCAATATATGGCCGTTTATGCCGTCCGGCTTTTCGGCGGCCATGCGCATGGTGCGCTCCATGATGCAGTCGCTGCTGTAATACCGCGCCATGTCGGGCGTTGTGTAGTCGCCGTAGGTCAGCGTGCCGTAGGTGTTGTTTATAAGTTGCAGGCCCATTTCTTTCGCCCATGCCGAAACAGTGTCGTTAAAATGCTCGTAGGGCGGGACGAAGTAGTACGCCTTCTTTTTTTTGATGCCAAACGTCGCCATTGCCTCGTATGCCTTGCTGATGTCCTCGCGGAACTCGGCACGGCTCACAAGCATCGTGTCGCTCCTGTCCCAGGGGAAATAAAGCAGGTGGGAATATCCGTGGCAGCCGACATAGTGCTTGTCCTTAACAAGCCGCCTCACCACGTCGGGGAACTTTTGGAAAAACTTCCCCGTAAAGAAAAAATGCCCCCGCACGCGGTAACGCTTCAGCGTGCTTATTACGGTGTCCGCCCCGTCAGCCATGTCGGCGGCTGTGAACACAAGGGCGACCTTGCGCTCTTCGGGGTTCATCTGCGTTATCCCGCCCCGCGTGTAAACATTCCTGTCGGCTTTCTGCGCGTATGCCGTTGCGCCGCAAACACAAGCAACCAGTAACGCAAAAGCCGCTTTCCTGAATATATTTCTTGTCATAGTCGTTTTGTTTGTCCTGACACCTGCCAATCTTTCGCATTTGCATTTCTAACCCGATACCCCCCGATGGCATTTGTCTGTGGCAAAGGTAAGAAATTTCGCCGTTGCGCGGATTATTGCCCGCGCAACTTTTGCGCGGTTGGCAAGTAAAGTGTAAATTTGCAATGTGTTTCAACGCCGGGGATGCACCCCGCACAAAAGCGACATCATACAAAAAATACATAACGATATGGCTAAAGCACCCGATTTCAACTACGCGCCCATGTTCCAGAAAGGAAAGGACGACACCGAATACCGTTTGATTTCCAAAGCGGGAGTCTCCACCGCCGAATTTGAGGGCAAGGAAATACTGAAAGTCTCCCCCGAAGCACTGACGCTTCTCGCGCAACAGGCGTTCCACGATGTGGAGTTCATGCTGCGCCGCGAGCACAACAAGCAGGTTGCGGCTATACTCAGCGACCCCGAAGCGTCGGACAACGACAAATATGTTGCGCTCACGCTGCTGCGCAATGCAGAAACATCAGTAAAAGGCGTGCTGCCTTTCTGCCAGGACACCGGCACGGCCATTATCCACGCCGAAAAAGGCCAGCAGGTGTGGACCGGCTTTGACGATGCCGAAGCCCTGAGCCGTGGCGTTTACAACACGTTCACCGGGGACAACCTGCGCTATTCCCAGAACGCGCCGCTCACAATGTATGACGAGGTGAACACAAAGTGCAACCTGCCCGCGCAGATTGACATTGAGGCCGAGGAAGGCGCGGAATACCGCTTCATAATGGTTGCCAAGGGCGGAGGCTCGGCAAACAAGACATACCTCTACCCCATGACAAAGGCGATAATCCAGAACGAGGGCACGCTAATCCCGTTCCTTGTGGAGAAGATGAAAAGTCTCGGCACGGCAGCCTGCCCGCCCTACCACATCTGCTTCGTCATCGGCGGCACGTCGGCGGAGAAGAACCTGCTCACAGTAAAGCTCGGCTCGATACACTACTACGACAACCTGCCCACAAGCGGCGACGCAACGGGACGCGCCTTCCGCGACCTTGACCTTGAAGCCAAGCTGCTCGAAAAGGCTCACGAGATAGGCTTCGGCGCACAGTTCGGCGGCAAGGCTTTCGCCCACGACATCCGCGTCATACGTCTGCCGCGCCACGGCGCAAGCTGCCCGATCGGGCTTGGAGTGAGCTGCTCAGCCGACCGCAACATAAAGGCGAAAATCAACAAGGACGGCATCTGGCTCGAAAAGATGGACAGCAACCCCGCAAGCCTGATTCCCGAACACCTGCAGCAGCCGGGCGACAACGGCGGCATTGCCATAGACCTTGACAAGGGAATAGACGCCGCGCTCAAGGAACTGACAAAGTACCCTGTAAGCACCCGCGTATCACTAAGCGGCACAATCATAGTAGCGCGCGACATAGCCCACGCAAAGCTCAAGGCACGCCTCGACAGCGGCGAGGGGCTTCCGCAGTACTTCAAGGACTACCCCGTGCTCTATGCCGGTCCCGCCAAAACGCCCGAAGGCTACCCCTGCGGCAGCATGGGCCCCACAACGTCAAACCGCATGGACCCCTATGTTGACGAATTCCAGGCAAACGGCGCGTCAATGATTATGATAGGCAAAGGAAACCGCGGCAAGGAAGTTACAGACGCGTGCAAGAAGCACGGCGGCTTCTACCTCGGCACTATCGGCGGCGTGGCGGCCGTGCTTTCGCAAGACTGCATAAAGAGCATCGAGTGCGTTGAGTTCCCCGAAATAGGCATGGAAGCAGTTTGGAAGATTACCGTGAAAGACTTCCCCGCGTTCATACTTGTTGACGACAAGGGCAACGACTTCTTCACGCAACTGAAACCGTGGTGCGCGAAATGCGCCAAATAAAAGGCCGGTAACAGCCGGACAATAACCCACAACCTCCGTTCCGCCACCCGGGACGGAGGTTTTTTCGTATCAGCGCTACAAGAATTGTATTTTACACCACACAAATATACCGTTCCCCTTCCCAAACCAGAACATACCATGCTTCATTCGACAGTACAAACTTCATTCTAAGGAAAATTCCCTCCATATCTTCATAAACGTTCCGCGCACGCGGGAAAAACTTTCCGCATATCGTCAAAATTATGTCCGATGTGGGAAAAATTATATCATACATAATTCAAACTACATCGGACATAGTTTTCACAAGATTTCAAGTCTTGCCTTTCTTTCTTATAAAGCAGTGGCGCACAACATAATGCCAATCACAAAGAACATACGGAGAATACAGCGTGGCGGCACCGCTCCAAGCCGTAAGGCGATAGTACAAAATTTTACGGCAAGGAAAATGTGCCGCTATTCACCGCCCCATTGCGGCACAATGTCACGGTCGTAAAACGCCATATCGGCGACATTGCCGCTGCTGCAGCCGCGCACCCCGACCAGTTGCCCGCGCCTGTTGTACGTGCGCACCTTGTGCGGCTTGCCGCCCTTGTATGCCGTTTCGGCAATGAGCCGGTTGTTGCAGTAGAGCAAGTCAGCACGGTTGGCATCATCCTTTTCCGTGTTCACGAGCCTTACGAAAAATCCGAAGCACCCGCCGTCGATGTCGCTTTTCCAAAACGGCCCCCACTCCCTTATAAAAATTTCCGCTTTGTATCCGCCGGGAACATAAACATCCCCCACCCTTAAAATCGCGCCGCCGCTGCCGCGCTCAACGCCGTAGCGCATATGCACATCCCGGCTCGCGAGTTTTTCACGCATTACGGCAAGCGCGTCTTCGCCGCCCTCCGAAAGCCTCTCATATTCAGCATCGGCAAGAACGCCAATGTCGCACACCGCCTCCACCTTTCCGTCCGCGCCATAGTCGATGCGCCAGCCATACGCCCCGCCCATTTCGGAAGCCCCGCCCAGAATCAGGCGCAGGTTGCCGTTGGGCGAATAAAGGCGGTGGTGCTCGCTCGAAATCCCCGAAATGGCCGATGCGCACACATATCGGCTGCTGTCCGCGCCCCATACGGAAGTCGTCTGCACGCCGTACTTCTCCTCGTATTCATATATGCTTTCAGCATTCTTGGGGTCGTTACCCCAAACGTCCGCCCCGCGGGGCTTGTCAGTCCCACACCCGGCAAGCGCGACCGCAAGCGCGAATGCGATAATCGTAAGTCTCATCACGCAAAGTTTTATTCGCGGCAAATTTAACGCTTTTGAAATTCACGGAACGTAAAAAAACCTTACCTTTGTATGGCAAGCAAAAAGAAACCCATACGTCTTTTAAGAACAATGCAGGATTACGTACATCTACACGTCCACACCCAATACTCGCTCCTTGACGGGCAGTCGAAGATACCCAACATCGTAAACAAGGCGATAGCCGACGGAATGCGCGGCATGGCGATAACCGACCACGGCAACATGATGGGCGTGAAGGAACTCGCCGACTTCGTGGGGGGGCTGAAAGGAAAGGCAAAGAAAAAGCTCGCCGAGCTTGAAGGAGAACTCGAGGGCGCAAGCCCGGAACGCAAAAAGGAGATAGAGGGCGAAATGGGGAAGCAACGCCGCACATTGGCGTTCAAGCCCATATTCGGCTGCGAGATGTATGTGGCGCACAACAAAAAGGAGGACAAGGTCAAGGAGAACGGCGACGCCTCGGGCTACCACCTGATTGTGCTCGCGAAAAACTTCAACGGCTACAAGAACCTCATAAAGCTCGTGTCGCGCGCGTGGGTTGACGGACTTTACTACAAGCCGCGCACCGACCGCGCCGACCTTGAGAAGTATCACGAAGACCTTATAGTGACCTCGGCCTGCATTGCCGGCGAAGTGCCTGCGAAAATACTCAAGGGCGACATCGCCGGCGCACGCGAGGCTGTCGAATGGTACAAGCGGGTGTTCGGGGCCGACTACTATCTGGAGCTTCAGCGGCACGAGGTGAAAGACCCGCACATCCTTGCCAACCGCGAGGCTTTCCCGCTGCAGCAAAAGGCGAATGCCGAGCTCGTGAAGCTCGCCAGGGAATACGGCATAAAGCTTGTATGCACCAACGACTGCCACTTTGAGAACCAGGAGACGGCCGAAGCCCACGACCACCTGCTGTGCCTCGCCACGGGCAAGGACCTTGACGACCCCAACCGCATGAGGTACTCCAAGCAGGAGTGGTTCAAGACCCGCGAGGAGATGAACGAGGTTTTCGCCGACATGCCCGAAGCCCTGTCGAACACCTGCGAGGTGTGCGACAAGGTGAGCGAATACAGCATCGACCACGGGCCTATCATGCCTTTCTTCCCCATTCCCGAAGATTTCGGCACAGAAGAGCAGTGGAGGGCGAAAATAAGCGAGGAGCAACTTTACAAGGAGTTCACAAGCGACGAGAACGGCGAAAACCCGCTGCCCAAGAACCAAGCCGACAAGGTTATAGAGCGTCTTGGGGGATTCGACAAAATATACCGCATAAAGTTCGAGGCAGACTATCTTGCAAAGCTCGCATACGACGGCGCGAAGGAACGCTACGGCGACCCCGTGCCGCAGGATGTGGCGGAACACATAAAGTTCGAGCTTCACGTGATGAAGACCATGGGCTTTCCCGGCTACTTCCTCATAGTGCAGGATTTCATAAACGCGGCGCGCAAGGAACTCGGCGTAATCGTCGGCCCGGGGCGCGGCTCGGCGGCAGGCTCCGTGGTGGCGTACTGTCTGGGAATAACGAAAATCGACCCGCTGAAGTATGACTTGCTGTTTGAGCGTTTCCTGAACCCCGACCGCGTGAACCTGCCCGATATTGACACCGACTTCGACGACGACGGGCGCGGAAAGGTGCTGCGCTGGGTGATGGACAAATACGGGCATGAAAACTGCGCCCACATCATAACCTACGCCACAATGGCCACGAAGAACTCCATAAAGGACGTGGCGCGTGTGGAAAAACTGCCGCTTCAGGAAGCCAACGCGCTGTGCAAGGCAATCCCCGACCGTCTGCCCGACGGCATGAAGATGAACCTTACGAATGCCATCAAATGCACGGAAGAGCTGAGGCTTGCCGAAGCCTCGCCCGACGACAGGAAAAGCAACACAATCAAATACGCGAAAATGCTGGAGGGCACGATACGCGGCACCGGCATTCACGCTTGCGGCTTCATTATATGCCGTAACCCCATAAGCGACTGGGTGCCCGTTTGCACGGCTGACGACCCCGACTTTCCCGGAGTCAAGACCGCCGTTACGCAATACGACGGACACGTAATCGAATCTACGGGGCTGATAAAAATGGACTTCCTCGGACTGAAAACCCTTTCGGAGCTAAAGGAAGCCTGCAAGGTTGTGAAGCAGACCACAGGCGACGTGGTGGATCTCGACAACATTCCCATTGACGACAGCAAGACATACGAGCTATATCAGGCGGGGCGAACGGTAGGCACGTTCCAGTTCGAGTCGGCGGGAATGCAGAAATACCTGCGCGAGCTTCACCCCACGGTGTTCGAGGACCTGATAGCCATGAACGCCCTCTACCGCCCGGGACCTATGGACTATATCCCGGAGTTCATACGCAGGAAAAAAGATCCGTCGCTCATAACCTACGACATCCCCTGCATGGAGAAATACCTGAAAGACACCTACGGCATCACGGTGTATCAGGAGCAGGTGATGCTCCTTTCGCGCCAGCTCGCCAACTTCACCCGGGGCGAAAGCGACGCGCTGCGAAAGGCAATGGGAAAGAAAAAGAAGAAGATCGTGGATGAAATGAAGCCGAAGTTCCTCAGGCAGGGCGCGGCAAACGGACACGACGTGAAGATTCTCGAAAAGATATGGGGCGACTGGGAAAAATTCGCGTCCTACGCCTTCAACAAGTCCCACGCAACGTGCTACTCATGGGTGGCGTACCAAACAGCCTACATGAAAGCCCACTACCCGTCGGAATACATGGCGGCTTTGATGACTCGCAGGTTCAGCGACATCGGCGAGATAACAAAGCTAATGGAGGAATGCCAAAAGATGAAAATCTCCACGCTTGGCCCCGATGTGAACGAGAGCTACATAGAGTTCGGCGTAAACAAGAAAGGCGAGATACGCTTCGGGCTTTCGGCAATCAAGGGCATGGGCGGCGCGGCGGCAAAGGCAATTGTCGATGAGCGGAAGGAGAACGGGCCGTACAAGGACATTTACGATTTTGTGGAAAGGGTGAACACGAACGCCGTAAACCGAAAGGCGATGGAGTGCCTTGCAATCAGCGGGGCTTTCGACGGCTTCGGGATAGACCGCGAGGCATATCTTGCCCCCTGCAACGACCGCGCCACGTTCATGGAGGTTCTTATGCGCTACGGCGCAAACGTGCAGCAGGAAAAAGCCGAAGTGCAAAACTCGCTGTTTGACGATGTGGGCGGAATTGAAGTCCCGCGCCCGCTGCCGCCAGCAAACTACGACAAATGGAGCAACATAAAACGGCTGGAAAAGGAGCGCGAACTTGTGGGGATATACATCTCGGGGCATCCGCTCGACCCCTACGCCGTGATAATGGAGCAGCTTTGCAACACGCCGTTCTCAAAACTTTCAAACCCTGCGGAACTCAAGGGGAGACCCCTTGTACTCGGGGGGATGGTTACCGGAGTGCGCGTGGGAATGACCAAAAAAGGAAACCCGTACGGAATAGTGCAATTCGAGGACTTTGAGGGGGCTGGCGAAATTGCATTGTTCGGGAAAAACTGGGCGCAATGGCAAAACTACCTCAAGGAAGGCTATCCCGTGCTTATACACGCCGCCGTTGAGCCGAGGCGTTTCAACCCGAATATGTTCGACGTGAACGTAAGGAACATTGAATACCTCGCCGACGTAAAGACTTCGGGAATAGCCGAAATACAGATCAGCTCCCTGGCCACAACCCTCGACATAATGGAAACAAAGGAACTTATTGCCCTTGTTGACCAAAATCCGGGCAACACGAGGATCACGTTCTCCTTCTCCGCCCCGGGAAGGTTCAGAAACATAAAGGTGAGGGCGATGAACAGGAAAGTGAACATCAACCGCCCTTTCATCGACTTCCTTAAGCAAAGTTCCGCATTCAAAACCTACACCCTGATACAAAAAGACTGACATGGCAAAGAGCAAAACGGCATACGTGTGCGACAACTGCGGCTACGACAGCGTGAAGTGGCTCGGCAAATGCCCCTCGTGCGGGGCGTGGAACTCCTTCAAGGAGATAAGCGTTGCGCCTGAACAGGCCGCGACAGCGAGAAGCGGCGTTTCGGCAATAGCGAAAGTGGCGGAAAAACGCGCACACCCCGTGAGGCTTTCGCAAGTCAGGGCTTCGGGGGAGAAAAGGACAGACACCCACGACACGGAACTCAACCGCGTTCTCGGCGGAGGCATCGTGCCGGGTTCGCTGATACTTCTCGGCGGAGAGCCGGGCATCGGAAAATCAACGCTGATGCTGCAAACCGTGATGAGGATGCCCGAAAAAAGGGTGCTCTACGTAAGCGGCGAGGAAAGCGAACGGCAAATAAAGCTGCGCGCCGAACGCATTGAAAACGCCACGGCAGACATTCTCGTTGTGTGCGAAACCTCGTTGGAGGGCATCTTCCGCGAAATTGCCGAAACCGCTCCCGATCTTGTTGTGATAGACTCCATACAGACCCTCGAGACAGAAACTTGCGACAGTGCGCCGGGCAGCCTCACCCAAGTGCGCGAATGCGCCTCGGCACTGCTGAAGTTCGCAAAGCAGAGCGCAGTGCCGGTGTTCCTCATCGGACACATAACCAAGGAGGGCGTGATTGCCGGGCCCAAGGTGCTGGAACACATTGTTGACGTGGTTTTGCAGTTCGAGGGCGACCGCCATTACCTTTACCGCATACTGCGAGGGATAAAAAACCGCTTCGGAAGCACAAGCGAACTGGGCATATACGAAATGCGCCATGAAGGGCTGCGCGGGGTGGAGAACCCTTCGGAGCTGCTGCTCACGCAAGACAACGCCGGACTTAGCGGGGTGGCGATTGCGGCAACTATCGAGGGCGTGCGCCCGCTGCTCATCGAAACCCAGGCATTGGTAAGCACTGCGGCGTATGGCGTTCCCCAGCGTTCGGCAACCGGTTTCGACACCCGCAGGATGAACATGCTGCTCGCCGTGCTCGAAAAGCGCGTGGGCTTCAAGCTCACGCAAAAAGACGTGTTCCTCAACCTTGCCGGCGGCATTAGGGTTACAGACCCCGCGCTCGACCTCTCGGTGATTGCCGCCATACTGTCGAGCAACGTGGACACGCCCATTTCGCGCGAGGTTTGCATGGCGGGCGAAGTGGGTCTTAGCGGGGAGATACGCCCTGTGGCGAGAATTGAGCAGAGAATGTCAGAAGCCGCCAAACTCGGCTTCAAGCGCATGCTTGTTCCGAGACACAACGCAAGGGGACGCGGCAAAATTAACAACGACATAGAAATCGTGAGCGTGGGAAAGGTGGAGGACGCTTTGCGCGAGCTTTTCGGCTGAACGCAAACGCGCCGCCTTTCACGCACACCTCAATATACAATAATGTACAGTCTGAATTTAACACTCAACCCGCACGACGCCTCCGACAGCGGGCGCATAAAATTAGAGGCGGCCGGAATGCTCGGAATAGACGTGCGCACAATCTCAAGCCTGCGCATAAGGAAGCGCAGCATTGACGCACGCCAGAGAAACATAGCGGTGCACCTGTCGGCGGACGTTTATCTTGCCGGCGAGCAAGTGCCCGAAGAATACGACCACATAGAATACCGCCCCGTCGCAAACGCCCCCGAAGCCGTTGTCGTGGGGGCCGGCCCGGGCGGCCTGTTCGCCGCGTTGCGCCTCATAGAGCTTGGCGTGAAGCCCGTGGTTCTCGAACGCGGCAAGGACGTGCATACGCGAAAGCGCGACATAGCCCGCATACGCGAAACCCAGCGCGTTGACCCCGAAAGCAACTATTCGTTCGGTGAGGGCGGGGCAGGGGCTTATTCCGACGGAAAACTCTACACCCGCAGCAAGAAGCGCGGCAGCGTAAGCAAGATTCTTTCCGTTTTCTGCCAGCACGGGGCCGACACCGACATTCTTTCGTCCGCCCACCCGCATCTTGGCACAGACTGCCTGCCGCGCATTATCGAGAATATGCGCAACACTATCACAGGCTGCGGCGGCGAGGTGCATTTTGAAACGAAAGCTACTGCCCTGCTCACCGGCTCCCAAGGCACGGTGTGCGGCGTCGCCGACGCTAACGGCAGGGAATACAAAGGTCCTGTGATACTTGCCACCGGGCATTCGGCGCGCGATGTTTACAGAATGCTGCACAATGATGGTCTTATGCTCGAAATGAAAGGCATGGCCGTGGGAGTGAGGCTCGAACACCAAAGTTTTACAATCGACTGTATGCAATACCACTCGCGCAACGGCAAGGGGAACTGGCTGCCCTCGGCGGAATATTCCATGGCCGCACAAGTGGAGGGGCGAGGCGTTTACAGTTTCTGCATGTGTCCGGGCGGATTTGTTGTGCCTGCGGCAACAGGCGGTGAGCAGATAGTTGTGAACGGCATGAGCCCCAAAAACCGTGGCTCAAAATGGAGCAATTCGGGCATGGTGGTCGAGCTGAGGCAGGAAGACCTTGCCGATGTGTCGATTGGGGCTGTGATGAAAACGGCGATGGGCGATGAGAAATTCGCCGTCTCGCACAGCGACTGGAAAGACCCCGGCAATCCCCTGCGCATGATGTATTTCCAGGAGGCACTTGAGCGCGAATGCTGGTTGCAGGGCAACCGCAGCCAGACAGCCCCGGCACAGCGCATGGGCGACTTCGTGAACCGCAAGCTCAGCTTCGACCTCCCGCAATCGTCATACGCCCCCGGGCTTATCTCGTCGCCGCTGCATTTTTGGATGCCCTCGTTCATTTACGCCCGCCTTGCCGAAGGGTTCAGGATTTTCGGCGCAAGGCACAAGGGCTTCCTATCGAAAGAGGCAACCGTGATAGGAGTGGAGACGCGGACATCCTCGCCCGTGAGAATCACACGCGACAACTCCACCTTGCAGCACGTTTCGCGTCCCGGACTGTTCCCGTGCGGCGAGGGCGCGGGCTATGCCGGAGGCATTGTCTCGGCGGCAATCGACGGGGAACGCTGCGCCGAGGCGGCGGCATCCTACATTGCGGAACACAAAGGCGGGGCATAGCGCCGCCATTACCGCGAAAAAACAAGGAAACGGCGGATTTTTTACGCAACCCGCTGATTTCCCTCCATTTGCCCCCATTTTGAGAATTTCTTGCAAGCAACTGTTTCCCAGGGGGTTAAAAGTGCGCAAAAAAGGTCTGATGTAGTCTGGATTATGTCTGATATAATTTTTCCTACATCAGACATAGTTTTTCCTATATCCCATGCAGTTTTTTCGGCTTGGGGTTTGCGCCATTCGTAGGGGCGTATTGCATACGCCCCTACAGCGGTGCAATTCGTTAATCATTCGTCATTTACACATTTGCGCTGCACAACAATGAATGCGAAAAGGGATTTCCGAAGCGTTACGCGTATCGGAAATCCCCCTTATACGAAAGAATCTTTGCTTTTACTGCCAAACGCCCGGCGATGTGCCTTTGCGGTATATCTCCACAAGCTCCATTTCAAAGACTATGGTGGAGTTCTTGGGTATCGAGCCGCTTGCCGTTGAGCCGTATGCGAGGTCGGCGGGGATTACAACCCTCCAACGATCGCCCCTGTGCATATACAGCAGCGCGGTGCCAACCCCGCGCACGAGTGCGCTCACGCAGAATGTGGACGGGGCCATTGTGGAACGGTCGAACACCTTGCTGTATTCCGAAGAGAAGCCGGAATGGTCAGCCACAAGCCCGTCCGGGTGCTTGGAGGTGGGGACGAGCAATGTGCGGTAGGCAATCCTCACGCTGTCGTTGGAATACGGCAAAACGCCGTCGTCAGCCCCGCGCTTCAATATCTCAACGGCAATGGAGTCCGTCTGCTTGTGGGCGGCGTCATTCTGGCGCGAATAGCACAAATACAGGCGGCGGTTGGAATACTCCTGCCAGCGGTCGCCGTAAACGCGCCTTGCGTATGCTATCGAGTCGCCCGCAGTCTGCATTGCCTTCGAGAAGAAACTCTCGTTGCGCGGTTTCCAGTTGGCGTATTCGTTCTCCTCGCCGTCGTTCTCGGAACAGGAACACAGGGCAAGGCAGCAAACCGCGCACACAACAAGTGCGGATGCGCGAAATCTGAAATGTTCTGACAATATCATCTGGGCAAACAGTTTTTCAGTCTTCGGCGATTTTCTTGAGCAGCGAGGTGATGCTCACACGGTCCTCAAGGGTTTCGCGCAGTGCGGCAATCTTTATGCGCTCCTGCTCCATGGTGTCGCGGTTGCGCAATGTAACGCACTCGTCTTTGAGGCTGTCGTGATCAATCGTGATGCAGTACGGCGTGCCTATGGCATCCTGACGGCGGTAACGCTTGCCGATGGAGTCTTTGTCCTCGTATTTGCAGTTGAAGTGGTAGCGCAGATCCCTCATAATCTTCTCGCCGAGTTCGGGAAGCCCGTCCTTGCGCACAAGCGGCAGGATTGCGAGCTTTGTGGGTGCGAGCTGCTGCGGCAGGTGAAGCACGGTGCGCGTCTCGCCGTTCTCCAGTTTCTCCTCCTCAAACGAATGGCACATCACGGAAAGGAACATACGGTCAACGCCTATCGAGGTCTCCACGTCGTATGGGGTGTAGCTTTCGCCGGTCTCGGGGTCGTGATACTTTATCTGCTTCCCGCTGAACTTCTCGTGCTGCGAGAGGTCGAAATTGGTGCGCGAGTGGATTCCCTCCACCTCCTTGAAGCCGAACGGCATATTAAATTCTATGTCTGTTGCCGCATTTGCGTAGTGGGCGAGCTTTTCGTGGTCGTGGAAACGGTAGTTCTCCGCACCGAAGCCGAGAGCCTGGTGCCATTTCATCCTCATGTTTTTCCAGTAGCTGAACCATTCCATTTCCGTGCCGGGCTTGCAGAAGAACTGCATCTCCATCTGCTCGAACTCGCGCATGCGGAATATGAACTGGCGGGCGACAATCTCATTGCGGAAAGCCTTTCCTATCTGCGCTATGCCGAAAGGCAGCTTCATGCGCCCTGTCTTCTGCACGCTGAGGTAGTCAACGAATATCCCCTGTGCCGTTTCGGGGCGCAGGTATATCGTGGAAGTCCCTTCGGCCGTGGAGCCGACCTCCGTCTTGAACATAAGGTTGAACTGGCGTACGTCGGTCCAGTTCCTTGTCCCGCTTATGGGGCAGACAATGCCCTCGTCGAGTATTATCTGCTTCAGCTCGTCAAGGTTCACGTCGTTCATCGCCTTCTTGTAGCGTTCGTGGAGTGCGTCGCGCTTCTGCTTGTGCTCAATCACGCGCTGGCTTGTCGCGCAGAACTTCTCCTCGTCAAACGAGTCGCCGAAACGCTTGCGCGCCTTGGCCACCTCCTTGGCAATCTTCTCGTCGTATTTCGCAATCTGCTCCTCTATGAGCACATCGGCGCGGTAGCGTTTCTTCGAGTCGCGGTTGTCGATGAGCGGGTCGTTGAAGGCGTCAACGTGCCCCGAAGCCTTCCAGACCGTGGGGTGCATGAAAATCGCCGCGTCTATACCGACGATGTTCTGGTGCAGCAGCACCATGCTCTGCCACCAATACTGCTTTATGTTGTTCTTCAGTTCAACGCCGTTCTGCCCGTAGTCATAAACCGCGCCCAAACCGTCGTAAATCTCGCTTGAGGGGAAAACGAAACCGTATTCCTTGCAATGCGACACAATCTTCTTGAAAACGTCTTCCTGAGCCATGTCTTTGTGTTATGCTTTGAAATGTGATACTATATGTGTGCAAAGGTAATAATTTTCCCGCAACCTGCGCCACGCCCCGGGGGCTTACGCCGCCGGCGGACATAAAAAAAGCGCGCCATCCGCCATTCCGGTGGACGCCGCGCCATGTATGGTTACGGTTTGTTACTCCGCAGGGCTGATTGCTCCGCTGGGGCAAACGTCTGCGCACGTGCCGCAGTCAACGCAAGCGTTGGGGTCGATAGAATACTTATCGCTGCCCTCGCTGATTGCTCCGCTGGGGCATTCGTCAATACAAGTTCCGCATGCAACGCAATCGTCGCTAATTACATAAGCCATAGTTGTAGTTTGATTTAATTGTTTATGATGTTCCTTTATTCCGCTTGCAAAATTACTGCTTTATTTGAAATCTCCAAATCGTACGTGCAATTTTTGCCCCGTCAGGCACAAGAAAACGTAAAGGGCAAGATTGCCATGCGCCCTTCACCGCATATCCGCAGCGGCTTGCCCCCCAAAAAGCGGCAAGCACGCCACAATTTGCGTAAGGCGTTGGTTCCCAAAGCAATAACTGCACAAGAAATATTCTTCGTAACGATTTGTATTTCAGAGGTTTATTGTGGTCGAAAAAAGGTCTGATGTAATTTGAATTATATCAGACATAATT
>DKDC01000013.1:0-12414 GCA_002451695.1 Prevotellaceae bacterium UBA6858
AGAAAAAATTATGTCTGATATAATCCAGACTACATCAGACCTTTTTTCGCCCTTTTCAACGTTCTGTAAAACAGTAACTTGCAGAATACCCACAAAGAGGCGTAAAAAACAGAAAACCAACGGTTTGTGAAATTTGCCGTTCCTTCTGTGAAAAATAGGTGCGTGGGGGCGGAAATTACAATCGAAGGAAAACCCGCAGCTTTGGCGGAATTGCCTGAACTGCGGGCTTTCTTGTTGGGGAGGGTGGGGCTTTGCGCCATGCGCACCCTGCGTTGTTTTGCGGAAGTCTTATGCCTCTTTTGCGGGTGCAATCACCTTCCACACCAATGCTGCGAGTGCGCCGCCGGCAAGCGGGGCAACGATGAACACCCACAGGTCTTCGAGGGCTTTGCCGCCTTCAAAGAGCGCAGGACCTATGCTGCGGGCGGGGTTGACCGAAGTGCCTGTGTAGTGTATGCCCACAAGGTGTATCAGCACGAGCGACAGGCCTATCGCCAGCCCTGCGAAGTTGTTTGTCGCGCCGTTGGTCTTGGAGGTTGCCCCGAGAACTACAAGCACGAACAGGCAGGTCAGCACCAGTTCAACGACAAAGCCGTTTGCCTGTGATACGTTGCACACGTTTGCGCCTGTTGTCGTGCCTCCCGCAAAGCCGGGCGCGGTCGCCACAATGCCCGCCAGGACGGCAGCCGCCAGTATCGCGCCTACAATCTGGAACAGGATGTACATTCCGCAGTCCTTGGCGTTCATTCTGCCGCTCAGGAAAACTCCGAGCGTGATTGCCGGGTTGATGTGGCAGCCCGATATGCCGCCGATGGTGTAGGCCATGGCCACAACAGAGAGGCCGAAAGCCAGAGCTGTGCCTACTACAGATGCGGTGTCGCCGCCGCAGTTCAAACTTACGGCTGCCGCGCAGCCGAGGAATGTGAGCGTGAAAGTGCCCACGAGTTCTGCCAAATACTTTTTCATGTCTTTTGTTTTGATGGATGGTATTAATATGGTGTTAATGTCCCTTTTTAGGCGCAGGCTAAGTTGCAGTCATATTGTTTTAGCGCGGAAATCATCTGTTTTGCGACAGCCTTGATGACGGGAACGGCGACGGAATTGCCTGTTTGGTGCTTTATGTGTCCGTATGAAACAACAATTTTGAAAGTGTCAGGAAATCCTTGAAGCCGCAACATTTCTCTTTCCGTGGGTCTCCTTTCATCGTTTATCAGGATATAGTTTGCGGAAGCCCCGGCCCGCAAACAGGAGGAATAAGGATGAGGTGTAACGCTCCCAGCCATATTCTCATGCGAGATATATGGCTTGGGATAGTTTGTGTCTTTAAGCCTCATAAGCCGCGACTCCCTTATTCTTTCTTTTACATAATATTTGCTGTCCACATTGCTTTCGAGTACATCTGACAGGTTTTTTCTCTCTGACACAGGGAGCGGTTCCGGAAACGAGAACATTATTTTGTCCTTGAAGCCAACAATGATAATGCGCTCACGCTTTTGGGGTACGCCGTAATCCAATGCGTTAAGGACTTTTGCATATACATTGTATCCCAAGGCTTCGAGGTGGCTGCGTATAACTTGGAAGGTTTTGCCTTTGTCGTGAGCGGTAAGGTTTCTTACGTTTTCAAGCATAAAGGCTTTGGGTCTCTTTTCTTTCAAAATACGTTCTATGTCGAAGAAAAGTGTGCCGCAGGTCTCGTTTTCAAATCCTTTTTGTTTTCCGATAATGGAAAACGCCTGGCAGGGGAAACCGCCAAGCAGGATGTCGAAGTCGGGAATGTCTTCTGCGTTTATCTTTGTAATGTCCCCGGATGGGTGTTCGCCAAAATTGGCTTCGTATGTCTTGCACGCATTCTCGTCAAATTCGGAAGAGAATACGCAATGCCCGCCGACGGATTCAAACCCTAATCTGATTCCGCCTATGCCCGCAAACAAATCTATAAACTTGAATGAATTCCAATTCATCTGTTCTGCAAATAATTAGTATTGCCCAACCTGTACTGCGAAATGTTTTGAATGCAGATTTGGTTTTGCCGTTCCGTAAAATTACGCAAAGACAAAGATATATGATTTTGCCGGAAGTAGAAAGCCTCAAACGTCTTTTGTTTGCTTGAAGGCTGCGGGTGGTGCGGCAGTCAGTGTTCCAGAATGGCTTTCACGCATTCCTCCATGAGCCATTTGGGCGTGGATGTCGCCCCGCAGATGCCCACGCTCCCGGCTTCGCAGAACCAGCTGTAGTCTATTTCGGAGGGGACTTCGATGCAGTGGGAGCGCGGGTTGACCTTGCGGCACGCCTCGTATAGCACGTGTCCGTTTGAGCTTTTCTTGCCGCATACGAAAAGCACCACGTCGTGGCGTGAGGCGAAGGCGGTTACTTCGGGAAGCCTGTTGGCCACCTGGCGGCATATTGTGTCGTGCCACTCAAAGGCTGCCGGGGCTGCCACGCGCTCCTTAATGTAGTCCACAATCCTGCGGAAGTCCTCAAGCGCCCTTGTGGTTTGTGAGTAGAGCTTTATGGGGCGGGTGAAGTCGAGCCTTGCGGCGTCTTCGAGGTTTTCTATTACAATTGCGTTGCCGTCGGTCTGCCCCACAAGCCCCAGAACTTCGGCGTGGCCGCGTTTGCCGAAAATCACAATTTGCGCCTCGCCGCCCTCGGCGTACTCGCGGGCTATGCGCTGCTGAAGCCGAAGCACCACGGGGCAGGTGGCATCAATGATTTCTATGTTGTTTTGTTTTGCGGTGGCGTATGTCATCGGCGGCTCGCCGTGTGCTCGGAGCAGCACGCGGGCGTTTTTAAGGTTTTTCAGTTCGCCGTGTCCTATCGTCTGCATCCCCAATCCCGCAAGTCTGTCGCATTCGCGCCCGTTGTGCACTATGTCGCCAAGACAATAGAGAGTGCCGCCCGGCGCAAGCTTCTCCTGCGCCAGTTCTATGGCACGCGTAACGCCGAAGCAGAACCCGGAGCCTTTGTCAATCTCTACGTTTATTTTCATTCCGCAGCCAACCGATAGTGTTCGAGCAGCCATTTGTCCTGCTCTGCAATGGTGAGCGCGGAGTTGTCAAGCACGATGGCGTCGTCAGCCTTTGTAAGCGGGGAAACTTCGCGGTGGGTGTCGATGTAGTCGCGCTCCTCTACGTTTTTCAGTATCTCGGCGAAATCAACCTTGCTGCCTTTTGCCGTTAGCTCCTCATACCTGCGCTGCGCGCGCACCTTTGCCGATGCGGTAACGAATATCTTGAGTTCGGCGTTGGGGAACACGGTTGTCCCGATGTCCCTTCCGTCCATTACTATGCCTTTCTGTTTTCCCATTTCGCGCTGCTGCGCCGTGAGGCATTCGCGCACGAACGGCAGGGCCGCCACGCGGCTCACGTTCTGCGACACTTCGAGCGTGCGTATCTCGTTCTCGACGTTCCTGCCGTTGAGGTGCGTAACCACGCCGCCTGTTTCCGGGTTAATGGTGAACGATATTTTTATGTCCGCAATGCGTTTTTCGAGCGCGGCGGTGTCGATGCCGCCAGACGACACAAGTCCGTTTTCGATGCAGAACAGGGTTACGGCGCGGTACATAGCCCCCGTGTCAATATATATATAGCCTATTTTTTTTGCGAGCGTGCGCGCCATTGTGCTTTTGCCGCACGAAGAATAGCCGTCAATGGCTATGATTATCTTTTTCATTCAGGAAATTTCAAAGATTGTACGAAAGGTTCACGAGAAGCGAGGAGGCCGCCACGTGATAGCGGGCGTAGCTTGCCCCGAGCTTGAATTTGTTCAGTTTCAGTCCGCCGCCGCATGAAAACCCTGCCCAATGCCCCGAACCGGCAGCCTTAAGCTCGCTTGCACGTCGGGCGTTGTAGCCTGCGGACAGGTAGAAGTTTTCGGTGGGTATGACATCCGCCCCGATTACGAAGTGGTTGAAGAAAATCTTTCCGAACGAGCTTTTCTTGCCGTCCTCATTGTAATAATATTTGCTGCTCCAGCGCGTGAGGTCCGTCATTGTGAGCGAAAACCTTACCGGCGCGTGTTCCATTCCCTTTGTTATGCCGATGTCGAGGTCAAACGGCAGGTGTTCGCTCTTGTTGTCGAATTTTTTCAGTTGCGCACCCACGTTCCTCATCGCTATGCCTGCGGAAAAGTCTTTGTCCTCGTCGAAATAGTTAAGTCCCACGTCGAACGAAATTGCGCAGGCGGAATATTCGGCGTATTTGGAGTTGATGAAGCGCATAGTCGCACCGCCCACCCAACTGTTGGAGAGCGCGTAGCTGTATTGCGCCCCGATGCAGAAATCCTTTGCCGACAGGTCGCCTATAACCTGCCCTGTCTCGTCGGTCTCGTCCATTGAACCGTAGTTTATGTAGCTTGCGTTGAAACCGAGCGTGTGCCTTTCGCCCACGGTCTTTGCAAACGAGGCGGAAGCCACCGTAGAGCCTTTCAGGTAGGACATATAGTTGAGGTTAATGGTCTTGTCGCTCACCGAGGCAAGCAGCGCAGGGTTTGTGAACGCCAGCGTGGGGTCATCGTCAACAAGCGACACGTTCATTCCGCCCAACGCCGCCGCGTGGGACGACACCGGAAGTTTCAGGAAGTTGAATGTGGACGACTTTTCCTGTCCTCTTGCGGCTATTGCAAAAAGGAAAATCAATGTTAGCAGCGAGAGTTTTCTCATTTAACCTCTAATTTTTGGAACAAAGGTACACTTTTCTCAATTATCTGACTTATTTTTGCATAGCAAACTGCAAGTGCAGACTTTGCCATAGGCAACATCAATTTATAAAACGTGCTGAACCCGCTTTTATTATCGAAACAATGGTGCAATCTTGTTTTTGAAGGCAGAAACAAGAGCTATGGAGCATACGCAATGAGGCGCGATGCGGGGAAAAACCTGCTTCGCGCCCTTTTGATTGTTGCGGCGGCGTTTGCGTTTGCGGTGTTTCTCCCCATGGCGGTAATAAGGTGGCAGATTGCGGCGGCGGAGAGTGAGTCGGCGGATGCCGTGGCGAATTTCTCCAAGCTGAA
Source organism: Prevotellaceae bacterium UBA6858 (assembly GCA_002451695.1). Classification (GTDB taxonomy): domain Bacteria; phylum Bacteroidota; class Bacteroidia; order Bacteroidales; family Bacteroidaceae; genus UBA6398. The sequence goes on from DKDC01000013.1 coordinate 5,011, forward strand.
AAAGCCCGAATTGAAGAAGGATCACGAACTGAAAGCTGTTGACGTGGCGCAGAAGGTTAATGTGAAGAAGATAAAGGATGCCGTGAAATTTGTCCCCGAAATATCACCCGATGAGAATGTTGAGGCACAACTGATATTGGGCGCGGAGGAGATAGGGACTGTTGACGGCGGGCAGACGGTGGTTTCCGTGCCCGACAGCTCGCTGCTTACCGATGCGCCAACCGATGCCGACGACCCGGACATCTCGGCGAAATATCCCACGCCTGTTGAGGTGGTGGAGCAGATGCCGCAGTTTCCCGGCGGGCTGAAAGCCCTGATGAAGTGGCTCACCGCCCATGTGGTCTATCCGCCGATGTGTATGCGCGACAATGTGCAGGGCAGGGTGGAGGTGTCGTTCATTGTTGACAGGGACGGCAATGTGAAAGATCCGCAAGTAACCAAAAAAGTGCACCCGCTGCTCGACCGCGAGGCGTTGCTCACCGTAAGGCGAATGCCAAAGTGGGAGCCGGGCAGGGTAAAGGGCAAGGCAAGCGTCGTGAGGGTTACAATTCCGATAGTGTTCTCGTTGTGATTTCCGCAAAGCCCGTGCGAAGAAACTTATTACAGATGAAACAATATACTACCGCAGAACTTACAGAAATGGTCAACCGTGCGCTCGACGGCATGGAATACCCCAACGCCCCCAAGGGGCTTTACGAACCGATAGCCTATGTGTTGTCGATGGGCGGCAAGAGGCTGCGCCCCGTGCTGCTGCTTTTGGTGAACGATATGTTTGGCGGCGATGCTGCTGAAGCCCTCAAGGTTGCCCTTGCATTGGAAACCTATCACAACTACACCCTTATGCACGACGACCTTATGGACAATGCCGAAATGAGGCGAGGAAAGCCGGTGGTGCACAAGCGTTGGGACAGCAACACCGCCATACTTTCGGGCGACACGATGCTTGTGCTGGCCTACAAGCACCTGCTCGAGGCGAAAACGCCGAAGATACACGAGCTTGCCTCGCTGTTCACGAAAACGGCAATTGAGATTGGCGAGGGGCAGCAATACGACATGAACTTTGAAAGCCGCCTTGATGTGGGCGAAAGCGAGTATCTGGAGATGATACGCCTTAAGACCGGCGTGTTCATTGCCTGTGCCGCAAAAATGGGCGCAATTCTCGGCGGGGCCGACGGCGACACCGCCGAAAAACTTTACAAGCTCGGCGAAACTGTGGGGCTTGCCTTCCAGCTTCAGGACGATTACCTCGATGTTTACGGCGACCCCAAGGTGTTCGGAAAGAAAACCGGAGGCGACATAACAAGCAACAAAAAGACGTTCCTGCTCATAAAGGCCCTCGAAACGGCGAAGGGCGGCATACGCGCCGAACTTTTGGGGTGGATAGACGCCAAGACTTTCAACAGGGACGAGAAGGTGGCGGCCGTAACGGCGATATACAACAAGCTCGGCGTTGACCGCATCACGCAGGAGGCCATAAACGCGTATTTCGAGGAGAGCCGCAAGATTTTCGACACGATAAACGTTGGCGCGGAGCGCAAGCGCGAGGTGTGGAACTTCGTGTCCTCCCTCGTGGGGCGCGAAATATAACAGGCGATGACGTTCACTGACACCCATTCACATATATATGGTGCGGAGTTTGCCGCCGACACCGATGCGGTGGTGGAGCGTGCCAGGCGGGCCGGGGCGGAGAAAATCTTCCTGCCCAACGAGAATGCCGCCACGCTTGACTCCGTCCTTGCCCTGTGCGGCAAATATCCGGGTTTCTGCCATCCCATGATAGGGCTTCACCCCGAAGAGGTGGACGAAGGCTATGCCGGCGTTCTTGACTGCATGGAGCGGATGCTCGAAGAGCCGAACCCGTTCATCGCGGTGGGAGAGGTGGGCGTTGACTACCATTTCCAGAGCGAAAACAGTAAAGAGCAGATTGACGCTTTCCGCCGTCAGGCGGAGTGGGCTGCACGCTATTCGCTGCCGCTCATGATCCATTCACGCGATTCCATAGATGATTTGCTTGCCGTGCTGGAGGAATGCGGCGGAAAGCGCATGACAGGAGTGTTCCATTGCTTTTCGGGTACGGAGGATGAGGCGCGGAGATTTCTCGAATTCCCAGGTTTTGCATTGGGAATAGGCGGGATTGTAACGTTCAAGCGTTCCACGCTTGCAGAGGTGCTTAAAAGCGTTGTGCCGATAGAGAGGATTGTGCTCGAAACAGACTGTCCGTATATGGCCCCTGTGCCGATGCGCGGCAAGCGCAACGAGAGTGCGTTCGTGCCGTATATAGCCGCAAAACTTGCCGAAACCTACGGAATGACCGTTGACGAAGTGTGTGAAATAACAAGCGAAACCGCAAAAAAAATATTCCCCAAAGCATGGGAGTGAGTTTTTCCGCGTGCGGGGATGTGAAGTTTCAAAATAAAGTCTTAACTTTGCGTCCGGTTTCGTGAAGAACCGCAAATTTCAACCGCAATCAAGGAAAGATGCTCGAGTGGTTGAAGAGGCACGCCTGGAAAGCGTGTAAACGCCCAAAGCGTTTCGGGGGTTCGAATCCCCCTCTTTCCGCATAAAACCGCAGCAAACGACAATGGTCTTTGTTGCGGTTTTTTCGTGCTTCGGGCGCATTTTGGCAAAACGTTGGAAATTATGTGTTTATGCATAAGTTAAAGGTTTGTGTAAGATTTTGGTTTACAGTGTGTTGCAAGTGGGTGAAAAAAGGTCTGATGTAGTTTTGATTATGTCTGATATAATTTTTCCTACATCGGACGTAGTTTTTCCTGTGTCTGATGTATTTTCCGGAGGGTTTCGATATTGCGGTTTTCTCACCTTTTCAGGGTATTTTTGTCAAAAACAGGGTGTAATGGATTGTGCGGACAATGATAAAAGGGTATAATGTCGTATATTTGCATATATGAAATCAGGAAAAGGCAATAATCCGCGTAATTGTTTCGCGGTGTTCGACGGAGGTTTCCGGGGAAGTTTCCCGAGCCGTGCGGCAAAGGCATTTGACAGTTTCCGCAGTGAAGCCTCGCAGCGCGTGGCGGACGGCGAAAAACCTGTGTGGCTCAGGATTTTCCTTAGCGACATAATAAACCAGATGCCGCTTATTCGCGAGGAGGTGAACAATATATCGGCATCGTGTGCCGTTTCAATAATAGAGCAGCCGCCTGTAAACGGGAGCAAAATAGCCGTTATGGCGTGCTTTCTTGAGGGCGCGGCGGCGGAACGCACGGGCGAAGATGCGTGGACTGTATCTTACAGGGGCGGAAAGTATATATTCCAGTCGCTGCGCTTCAATGCCGGCGAGACTTCCGGGGCGGACGGCTGCGCACAGACAATGGAGGCTTTTGAGCGGCACAAGAGGCTCATCGCGCCATTGGGCATGACGATAAAGGACAACACGCTGCGCACTTGGCTGTATTGCCGCGACATCGACCGCACATACGGCGGCGTTGTAAGGGGGCGCAATGATTTCTTCGCGCAAAACGGCCTCACCGCCGACACTCATTTCATCGCCTCCACGGGAATAGGGGGATATACCTCCGAGTGCGGCGTCGTTGTGGGCGTGGACTTTTTCTCGCGCATCGGAGGCGGCAATGATGATGTGAAATATCTTCAGGCTCTCGACCACCTCAATCCCACCGCGCAATACGGAGTGGCTTTCGAGCGCGGCACATCGTTCACGGCTGGGGGCAACAGGGTGGCGCTGATTTCGGGCACGGCGAGCATAGACAGGCTCGGGAACTGCATAAACCTTGACAATCCGGCAAGGCAGACGGAACGCCTGATTGAGAATATCGGAGCGCTGCTTGCCGATGACGGACTTTCGGAGAGGGACATAAGGATGCTCATAGTGTATCTGCGCGATGCCGCCGACAGGGACGAGGTGGAGAGTGTCGTGAGCTGCCGTCTGCCCGGCGTTGCCGCAGTGTTCACCCACGCCAAGGTGTGCCGCCCCGCGTGGCTCGTCGAGGCGGAGTGCATAGCGGTAAAATGAACGTAAACATTTTTCAAACAAAAATACCATAACAATTATTATCATGAACAAACTCAAGACCGCCATTGCAGTGTGCCTTTGCGCCGCAGTGGTAAGCGCATGGGGCGACAACAAGAAGGAACGCTGGCTCGACCCCTCCGTCAACCGCGTGAACGTGGAGCCGTCGCGTGCAAGCTATTTCGCGTACGAAAATCTCCAGGGAGCGCAGGGCAACGACAAGAAAGCCTCAAATCTCTACCTCAGTGCGGAGGGCAAATGGAAATTCAACTTTGTGAAGGACCACAACAAACGCCCCGCCAATTTCCAGCAACCCGGGTATGACGACTCCAAGTGGACGGAGTTCAATGTTCCCGGACTTTTCGAGGTTCACGGATACGGCGACGCAACATACAAGAACATCGGCTACGCATGGGCGACGCAGTTTGAGAGCAACCCGCCTTTCGTGGAGGAGAAGAACAACTACACCGGCTCTTACCGCCGTGAATTCGAAATCCCCGCATCCTGGAAGGGCAGCGACATTTATTTCCATGTCGGGAGCGCAACGTCGAACCTCGAGGTTTGGGTGAACGGAAAATTCGTGGGCTACAGCGAGGACAGCAAGACTGCCGCCGAATTTGACGTGACGAAATATCTTGTTCCCGGAAAGAAGAACCTTGTGGCGATGCAGGTTATGCGCTGGTGCGACGGCTCTTATCTCGAGGATCAGGACTTCTGGCGTTTCACCGGCATAGCGCGTGAGGTTTACTTCTACGCACGCCCCAAGAAACACATCGATGATATTTTCGTAACCCCCGACCTGACGAACAACTATCGCGACGGCAAGCTCGGCATTGTGGTTACAGCCCCCAAGGCAAAGGGATGCAAGGTGAAAGTGAGCCTTTGCGACGCACGCGGAAACGAAGTGAAGAACGCCGAGGGCAAAGTAGGCGCGGACGGCAAGCTTTCTGTTTCGATGGAAATGCAGAACCCGCTGAAGTGGACGGCGGAGACGCCAAACCTCTACACTCTCTATTTCACCCTTGTGGACGGAAACAAGGAATTGGAGGTAATCCCGCAAAAAACCGGCTTCAGGAAAGTTGAGATAAAGAACTCGCAGCTTCTCGTAAACGGCAAGCCCGTGCTCATCAAGGGAGCGAACCGCCACGAAATGGATCCCGACGGCGGCTATGTGGTGTCTGTGGAGCGCATGATACAGGACATAAAAATCATGAAGGAACATAACGTGAACGCCGTGAGAACCTGCCACTATCCCGATGACCCCCGCTGGTACGAGCTTTGCGATCAGTACGGCATTTACATTACCGCCGAGGCCAACATCGAGAGCCACGGAATGGGTTACGGCGACAAGACGCTTGCAAAGAACCTTTCGTACCAGCAGGCCCATTTGGAGCGCAACGACCACAATGTGAAAATCTACAAGAACTATCCCGCAATCATCGTGTGGAGCCTTGGAAACGAGGCGGGCTATGGTGTGAACTTCGAAAAGGCGTTCGACCTTGTGCGCGCCTACGACCCCTCGCGCCCCATACAGTATGAGCGCGCCATTTGGGAGGACGGAAAGAGCGAGATATTCTGCCCGATGTATTATCCCTACAAGGACTGCGAGAAATATTGCGCCAAGAACGACCCGCGCCCGCTCATACAGTGCGAGTATGCCCACGCAATGGGAAACTGCGGCGGCTTCTTCAAGAAATACTGGGATCTCACGCGCAAGCTGCCCAACTACCAGGGCGGCTACATCTGGGACTTTGTTGACCAGGGGCTTCGCGGCTACAACGAGGACGGCAAGCAGATTTTCACATACGGCGGCGACTACGGACGCTACCCCGCAACCGACCACAACTTCAACTGCAACGGCTTCATACGTCCCGACCGCGAGCCAAATCCCGAGGCAAACGAATACCGCTACTTCATGCAGAACATCTGGACAACCCCAATCGACTTGAAGAAGGGCGTTGTGGAGGTTTACAACGAGTTTTTCTTCCGCGACATCTCAAACGTGCGCCTTGTGTGGGAGCTTGTCTGCGAGGGCAAGGTGCTTGCAAAGGGCAGCGAGGAGGCACTTAACGTAGGCCCGCAGGAGAAGCGGCAGATTTCCCTCGGCGGATATTCCATTCCCGATGAGGCAAAGGGCAAGGAGGTTATGCTCAATGTTGACTACAAGCTCAAGACTGTTGAGCCTTTGCTCGACGTGAACTATTCCATAGCCCGCCAGCAGTTGCCTGTGAGCGACTACAAGTTCCCGACGCTTGCCGAAATAATGCCCAAGGCGGAGAAAGCCGTGCAGGGCAAGAAGAAAGCGGCGGAGGAGAAGGTTGTCAAGGAGGAGCAGCTTGCCTGTCTTTCGCTCCAGGCCGCACAGACCACCGTTACTTTCAACAAGAAGACCGGCTGGGTTGACTATCTCGACATCGATGGCGCACCTGCGTTCAAGAAGGGCTATTCGCTTGTGCCCGAGTTTTGGCGCGCACCGACCGACAACGACTACGGCGCAAACCTTCAGCAGAAGTTCGCGGCTTGGAAAGACCCGAAAATGGATCTCAAGAAGTTTGAGTGCAGGGAACTCGGCGATGCAAAGCAGGTGGTTGCAGAGTATGATATGCCCACGGTTTCCTCGAAGCTCGTGATGACTTACACGCTCCGTCCCGACGGACAGTTTGTGGTCAACCAAAAGCTTACGACCGACCCCAACGCAAAGGAGAAGCCCATGATGTTCCGTTTCGGAATGCAGCTCGTAATGCCGCAGGAGTTCTCGAAGCTCCAGTATTACGGACGCGGACCTGGCGAGAACTACAGCGACCGCCATTGGGCTGACCGCATAGGTGTTTACAACCAGAACGTGGCTGACCAGTATTGGGGCTATGTGCGCCCGCAGGAAAGCGGCAACCACACCGACATACGTTGGTGGAAGGTGCTCTCGAATGCCGGCACAGGGCTTGAGTTCTACTCAAACATTCCGCTGGAATGCTCGTCGCTCAATTTCCTCACCTCCGACCTTGACGGCGGTCCCGACAAGTTTGCACGCCAAATGCACAGCGGCGATCTTGTTCCGAGGAAGTTCACCGTCGTGAAGATACAGGAAAGGCAGTTTGGCGTAGGCGGCATCGACAGCTGGGGACAGTGGCCCGAGCCGGAGGTTCAGATGCCATACGGCGACAGGGAGTTCACTTTCGTAATCAATCCTATTGCAAATCCGGGCAAATAACCCAAGCCCATGACATAATGCAGTGCGGCCTGTGCCTCTTTCGGCACAGGCCGCATTTGTTTCGGGCAGCATGGAGTGGGGAAGCGGTTTTGCCGCAAGGTGAGCGGGAAACGACAAACCGCTGGCAATCAAAACATTACCGCAAATCTGACGTGCCTTGTAAGGTTCTGTCTGTCAGAAACTTATAACGGCGGAAAAAAGGTCTGAT
>DKDC01000013.1:12457-15703 GCA_002451695.1 Prevotellaceae bacterium UBA6858
TAATTTTTCCTGCATAGGACGTGGTTTTTTCTATGTCCTATGTAGTTTTGCTGTTTTTGCACCGTTGGTTGTTTCCGTCTGCAAACCGTGCGGGATTGATGCCGTTTTCGGGAAAAAGCAAACCGTGTGCGGGCGGTGGTGTTGTGAGCGGTTTTTCCGGCTAAGCCGCAAATTCTTAATAACTCTTATTTGTGGCATTGCCGTTGCGGGAAATTGGGAAAAAGTGATTACTTTTGCAGAAATCAAAAGAGACCATTCGGATGCAAATCAACAAAGCGTTTATTTTTGCCGTAGTTTCGGCGGTTTTGGCGGGGTTCGCCCTGCAATCGTGCGAGGACGACTACAACTATGGCGAGCGCAAGAAAAAGGAGCGCAAGATAATCAATTCGTTTATAAAAAAGGGCACAACCATCATTGCCGACGATGCCAACGACACGCTCGTTCACGTTACGCCCATAACGGTGATAAGCCTGTCGCAGTTTGAGAAGCAGGATTCCACAACCGATGTGTCGAAAAACGAGTACGTTTACTTTCCCAACACCGGCGTTTATATGCAGATAGTGCGCAAGGGGGTGGGGGGCAAGCTGGCTAACGGCGAGACTGCCACCATACTGTGCCGCTTCACGGAGTTGAACCTGCGCGGCGACTCGATACAGGCGTCAAACCGCAATCTCTATGCAACGGCAGTACCCGATGTGATGACGGTTACAAACACCCTCGGCACTTTCACCGGCTCGTTCGTCTCCGGCATGATGAAAACTTATTACGGCGCGTCAGTACCCTCAGGCTGGCTTGTGCCGCTCACATACGTGAACATAGGCCGCCAGGAGACCCAAGAGGACAAGATTGCCAACGTGAGGCTGATTGTGCCGGATTCGCAGGGGCAGAAAGACGCCAGCGAGAACGTTTACGCCTGCTATTACGACATAACCTATCAAAGGGGTTACAGATAAAGTTTTTTTGCTGGTGGGCGGCTGCGGAAAAATCAGGTTTGGCGTTGCGGGGACTAACCCCATAACCGATTGGTTCTTGCGCGGGGCTTTGCAGGACGGACGTTTCGAGCTTGCTGCCGTATGCTCGCGCAGCATTGGCAGGGCCAAGGCTTTTGGCGGCAAATACGGCGCGGCTTTGGCTTTTTCTTCGATAACCGAAATGGCGGCGGACGACAGCGTGGACGCTGTTTACATTGCCGTTCCCAACAGTCTTCACGCGGAATACTCAATAGCCTGCATGAATGCGGGCAAGCATGTGCTTTGCGAGAAGCCGGCGGCATCCAACGCCGCAGAGTTCAGCCGCATTGTCGAGTGCGCCAAAAAGAACAAAGTGGCTTTTATGGAGGCAATGCTGCCCACGGCAAGCCCGAACTTCAAGGTTATACGCGACACCTTGCCGCGCCTCGGCAAGGTGCGCCGGTATTTCGGGGCTTACTGCCAGTATTCGTCCCGCTACGACAAGTTGCGGCGCGGTGATGTGGCAAACGTTTTCAGCACAGCCATGTCGGGCGGGGCTACAATGGACATAGGCGTTTACACAATATATCCTATGGTCGCCCTTTTCGGTATGCCGCAGAGCGTGAGCGCACAGGGAATTTTGCTTCCCACTGGCGTTGACGGACAGGCGGCGGTCAATATGGAGTTTCCCGACATGAACGCCACTGTGGTGTATTCAAAGATTGCGGACTCCTATCTTCCTTCCGAAATAGAGGGTGAGGAGGGAAACCTGCTTATGGACGGAATACACGTGATACACAACGTAACCTACATACCCCACCGCGCGCCGATGTCGGGGCAAGGGCCGGAGGCGGAAAGGCAGACCGTGGGTGTGCTGCCCGAAAAGAGCGATTATTATTACGAAGCGAAGGATTTCATGGACCTTGTGGAAGGGCGGATGTTTGAGTCGGAACTGAACAGTTGGGAAAACTCCCTTAATACGCTCCGCGTTGCCGATGAGATACGCCGCCAGCTTGGCGTGGTGTTCCCTGCCGATTCTTTGGCATAGCCTTTTCAGTCGGGGTTCATAAGGTCGGAGATTATTTCGTCGGACACGAAAACGCCGCTTTCGGTAAGTTTCAGATATTTCCCGCTTTGTGTGGAAACCAGTTCCATTTTCCCGCAGTCTATATAGGTTTTTGCCGAGCGCACAAGGTAATGCGCGGCTTCCGCCCCGAACATCTTTTCCGCTTCCCCGATATTAATGCCCTCGCAAGTGCGCAGCCGCGTCATCACCATCTCGTCGTATTTGTTCGCCGTGGTGAGCGTCTCCGTCTCGTGCGGCACATCAATGGAACTGATATACCTTGGAATTTCCGGGAGGTTGATGCGGCGCGAAATTCCGTCGAACGAATGCGCCCCGGCCCCAAGCCCGAGATATTTTTCGCCTGTCCAATAAGAGGAGTTGTGCCTTGCCCGCTTTCCCGGAAGGGCGAAGTTCGAGATTTCATAGTGTTCGTAGCCCGCGCCTTTCAGCTTTTCAACGAGCGTGGCATACATATCTATATACAGTTCCTCGTCCGCCTCCCGGGTTTCCCCTTTCTGTAATCTGGCATAAAGCGGCGTGCCTTCCTCAAAGCTCAGCGCGTATGCCGAAATGTGTTCCGGGCGCAGGGCAACTGTGGTTTCCAGTTCTTTCTCCCACAATGCGGCCGTTTGTCCCGGCAGGGCATATATAAGGTCTATGCTTATGTTCCCGAAGCCGGCGTTGCGCAGTATCTCATAGCTTTCCACGGCTTCGGCGGCGGAGTGGCGGCGGTGTATCCCGCGCAGCAGCTTGTCGTTGAAGCTCTGCACGCCCATGCTGATGCGGTTTATTGGCAGTTCGTGCAGCGCGGCGGCATATTCCCCGTAAATGTCGTCGGGGTTTACCTCCATTGTGATTTCCGCATCGGGGAGGATGCGGAAATTGCGGTGCAGCGCGTTGAAAATCCCCCTCAATTCCTCAATGGCAAGCTGCGAGGGAGTGCCGCCGCCAAGGTAAACGGACGAAACTTCGGGGAAACCGAAAAAATCCTTGCGTTCCGCAATTTCGCCGCAAAGCCTTTGAACGTAAAGTTTCCTTGTGCCGCCGCCCGAGACTGTGGAGTAGAACGCGCAATAGTCGCACCGTGTCTTGCAGAAAGGTATGTGGATGTAAATGCCCGCCATTCGTAGGTCGCTTTTTAAGTAGCGGATGCAAAGATACAGGTTTCCGTGCGCAGCTTCGGGCAACAATTTTTCAAATTTTCGCAAAGGCAGAAAAAAGGTCTGATGT
>DKDC01000012.1 GCA_002451695.1 Prevotellaceae bacterium UBA6858
GCTTTTTGCTCCATGCGGAACACAGCGCAGATGGCTCAGTTGAAAACGCAATGAGACAAAATGCGGGGGCGTGGCGGTGCGTGCGTTGCGCTTTCCTGCACCCAATAGTAAGGCACGTCAAAATGAGTCATCGGATATGTCCCTGCTTTCCCATCTGTCCCATACGTGGGCGGCACGGCTTGTCTGTGCGGTATGCCTTAAAGGTAATATGGGAAGATTGCACACCGTCAAGTATGTGTAAGTCTGCAAAACTTCAGACTTATATGCCATTTATATATTGTGTCCGCAAAAAAGCCTCTTCTCCGAAGGATACTTACTTTGATTGGATTATCTGAAATTGCTTTTTGAGCATTTCTTCTGACTGCATCATACCTGCGACAAAATTTTTATAATCGTTTGCTGTTTGGGGTATTGAGTAGAGATAATTCTGTAATTTGGCTTTGTTGTCAGTTCCATATCCTAATAAGTCGTAACTAAATTTCTTGTTTTTCTTATCGAATGGTTGTATGAAAGTTCCAATTTTCCCTCTTAGCCGGTACATATAACTAATCATTTGGTGCTCATCATCCCTGTTGCCTTCCTTTTTGTATTTAGCATCTATGATATAGTTATCTTCCTCTCTGTAAAAATCAGGATAGCGAGGTAACCTGTTTCCTTTTGCCAGATAAACGCGTCCTGTTCCTTTTCTGTTATTGGGATGTTTGAACTTCAGATTAGTAAGAATAGTGCCAAGATATTCTTCCCACAAATAAGAAACATCAAACAAAACACCATATATTTTATTGTCCCTTGTTCCGTACTTAATTTTTTCGTGTCTCAATATGCGCAGACAAAGTTTTTGAAGAGGTGCATAACGAGAATAATATGGGTGGTTTGTGATTTTTAAGTTGCTTTTTATTACCCTCTCTCTTTCTTGCCTGTTGTAACTTGGGGTCGATGATATAATTTGTAAAGCACTTGTATGTGTTTCTGCATTATTTTCCAGCAAAATCTTTCCGAGCGTGTTTTTGCTAATGTAATCAATAGTATGCCGTATCAGTTCGGTTACATGATTGTCATAGCTAAACTCCCGCGTGCGATAGGCAATGCGGTCATTAAACGGCATGTTTGTTTTCAGATGCCTGTTGATGTCTATCGTACCTCGTACATTAGCATCGTTGTATTCGTTTCTTTTGTATTCTTTGTATATTCCTTGTGTCAATGCTTCATTAAGAAGCTTGGGAAATAAGAATAAGAGGAAATTGAAAATTTGTTCATTTGCAGTTCCATGCATCATATTGACAAAGTTGATACACAAAACCTTTTGAAGTATGTAATGTAAAAAGAAATCTTCTTCATCATTGGTAAAACGAGAATGAATGGAAACGGATACTCCATTTATATCAATGAAGCCCGCCAAATTCCCGGTTTGCAATTCGACTTTGATACATTCTTTATTTTTCCAAGAAGTTTGCATCGAAAAAAGAACTTGCTTGTCCGCTTCGTCATTAACATTGAAAAAAGAATGTGGATAAATAAGCAAACTGTTACCGTTTTCGTCTAACAATTTCGATATTTCTTTGTTAGCGAAGTTCTGCATCGACAGAAATTTATCAATATTATCTGCCGTAGATGAATGTTCAGTGTTATCCTTCAATATCATCGGCACTGTTTTCATTATAATAAACCTGTTCGAGCTTCTTTATATTTCCCATGGCATTTGCCGTACCCCTTAGATATTCGAAAAGCACTCCTTTCAAGTGGTTTTTCCAAAGATGCTTGTATGCGGCTTTCTTGTTAGTATGTCCTTCATCAAGATAAAGTCGTAACTTACTAAAGTAAGCACCGCCAATATGATATGCTGCGTTTAATCCTTCGATGCCAGTATTGGTGTTTTCATCCCATATGGCAGCGTTCAAACGTTTCATCACTTCGACAATTTCATCTTTCATCTCTTGAAGTTCGTTCAGCATTTCAGTATTTTCGTCTGCCTTTATCTCCATCCAAGCAAAGCGGCGGCGCATGGCGAAATCCATGCTTTCCACGCTGCGGTCTATGTCGTTCATCGTTCCTATTATATACACGTTTTCAGGAACGTAAAAGCCATTGTAGAAAGGATCTGTTTTGTCTGCTATCATATTTTGATATTGGGTTTTAACAAGTACCTTTTCTCCGCGATAATCTGGGTCTATGCTAAAAAATAGTTCTCCGAATATCTTTGAAATTTCTCCGCGATTGATTTCATCAATGATGAATACAAATTTTTTCTGACAGTTTCTTGTAGCCTTTATACAGAAACTTTTGAACACGCCATCCTTTCTTTCAAATCCGATATTTCCATTGTTGTCTGGGGGAGTTGGCCGCAATCCCTCCACAAAGTCTGTGTAATCGTAGGATGAGTGAAACTGGACGAAATCATACTCTGCACCCATTTCTTTTGCTATGGCTTTGGCCAAATATGTTTTGCCGGTTCCCGGTGCTCCTGTCAGTATAAGGTTTTTGTTTGCTTGTAACAGCTTGATGTACTTTTCGTATTTGTTATTATTTTCCATGTGTATGCGGTTTCTATGCAATAAGTAGTCGTATATGTACTGTGGAATACCATCTTTTTTGTTTAAAGTGCCATAGGGCGGCCATTGTTTTTCAGGAGATTGGATGTTAAATTCAGAAGTGGATATATATCTTTTCTCTTTATAGCATAGCCATGCAACATCAATATAATGTGAATAATAGGAGTCGTCGCCGTCATCATCTTTTCCAGAGTAGTGAATTTTTTCTTTATATTTGTAGCTTGATAAGGCAATTCCAATGCCCCATAGGCCATAATGGTTATTTGTGCAACAGATTACGTCTCCCTCTTTTATTTGTTTTATTAGCGTGAAAGCTGTTTCTATAGCCTTTTTTTCTTTGGAGTCGCAAGTGTATTCTTGTTTGATTTCATCAATAGTGTAGTTTGTATAGTCTGTATCGTCCCAACCTATGGCTATAAGGTTTTTTGAAAGAAAACCATTCCATGCAATATCTTTTTGTCCTTTGCAATGGGTTGGACATCCGAAATAACAATGATGTTTCTTTTGGAGGTCGTCAACATTGCTGTTGTATGGAATTAAGAACTTGGGGGTGTCTTTTTCTATGCCCAACGAAGTCATAAACTGCTCAAATTGCTTTGACAAAAACTCATCGGCTGTTTCCTTGTACAACTTTAATTCGAGAAATTTATTATTAGTTTCCATTCCATTTCCCTGGTCGGATGTATGTTTTTCCGTTGTATTATTTTTATAACCGACAAAACGGCTTGGAGCGAATAACAAAATGTCGCCAAACGGTTCGACAACATAACATTTTCCTCGCCTATATAGTTGTAAAGCCCATTCTTTATCTTCTGCCACAGAACTTTGCGTATAAGAATAAAGGGTATATATGTTTTTTACAACATCTATTCTGTTTTCTATGAAATCGGTTCTGTCCATACTTGATATAAGTTTTAGTATTGTATGCCAAAGTTACAAAAATATTAGAAGATTTGTTCAATATGAGCGGTTATGGCTAATGGTTCGTTCAGACAATTCAATCAGGACAACTCCTGCAGACCATATTTGTCCGTGAAAATGATGCAAAGCGCTGACATTCAATATTTTGTTGTGTAGTTGCATTCAAGGCGCAACTTTTTGCTATTCAGATGATTGTAAAAATAAAAATTATGTCCGATGTAGAATTTTCCACGTCTGATATAATTTTTCCTGCATAGGACGTAGTTTTTCCTATGTCTGATGTCGTTTTCGGTGTTTTTGCGGTTGGGTGGGTTGGTTGCGGTATAAAATATGGCGGGCTTTACAACTTATCGCGCTTTTTCGCGTTTATAGTTTAATGATGAGATGTAATGTTTATATGCGCGGGGGCTTTTGCCGGCTGCTTATGTTGGCGGTGGCGGTTTTGGCGTGCGCTGCGGTTTCCGCCCAAAACAGCCTTAAAGTGCGCGGCACTGTGAGCGACACCGATGGGAAACCCATAGAAATGGCGGTGGTGAAGGTTGAGGGGCAGGGGGCAGGCACGCTCACCGACTTGAACGGCAAGTATTCGTTCACCTGCAAGAGTGGCGACAGTGTGGTTGTGGTGTTCAGTATGTTGGGATACCAGACCCACAGGCGCACACTCAGTTCCCCCAAGGACTCGGTTACTTTGAAAGTTGTGCTGAAACCGTCTGACCATACCCTCGGACAGGCCACGGTAAAGGGGCAGAGAGTGCAGTCGAACACAATGCAGACAATAAAGGCCAAGGACACCAAGAATTTGCCAAGCACCACGGGCAACGGTGTTGAGGACCTGATTTCCACAATGGCGGGCGTGAGCCGCCACGACGAGATGAGCTCGCAATACAATGTGCGCGGCGGCTCGTTCGACGAGAATTTGGTTTACCTTAACGGTCAGGAGGTTTTCCGCCCCATGCTTGTGAGTTCGGGACAGCAGGAGGGGCTTAGCATAATAAACAGCGACATGGTTGACAAGATAGAGTTCTCGACCGGCGGCTTTCCCGTGAAATACGGCGACAAGATGTCGTCCGTTCTCGACATAAAATACAAAAAGCCGCAGCGGTTTGAGGCCAAGCTCAACGCCTCGCTTCTCGGCGGCGGCGTGTATGCCGGCTGGGGAAACAAACGCTTCAGCATAATGAGCAGCATACGCTACAAGACAACGAAGTATATGCTCGGCTCGCTTGAGACAAACGGCGAATACCGCCCTAACTTCCTCGATTACCAAACCTATATGTCGTGGACACCGAACGAGCGTTGGACGCTCGATTTCATAGGCAACATATCTGACAACCATTATAATTTCAAGCCCAAGAGCAGGGAGACGAAGTTCGGCACACTTGCGGACACCAAGGAGTTCAAGGTTTACTTTGACGGCATGGAGAAGGACTTGTTCCGCACATATTACGGGGCGTTCACCATATCGCGCCACTTCGGGAAAAAGGCGGCGCTCTCGCTTTTAGGCTCCGCCTTTACAACCCGCGAGCAGGAGACATACGACATTCAGGGGCAGTATTGGCTAAACGAACTCGGCTCGCAGGAGGAACTGGGCGTTGGCACGTATCGCGAACACGCAAGAAACTACCTCAACGCCAACGTCGCCAACGTGGGCTTGCGCTTTAATTCCAAGTTTGGCAGGCACGATGTGGAGGCGGCGGTGTCGGTGCGCACGGAGCGTTTCACGGAAAAAGCGTCGGAGTGGGAAATGAGGGATTCGGCGGGATATTCCATTCCGAACAACCCCGACAAAATGCAGCTTTACTATAATTTGCATGCGGACGAGAAGATGAACGCAACGCGTGTGGAGGCGTATGTGCAGGACACATACCGCTTTTCCGCCAAGGCGGGAAATTTTACGCTGAACTATGGCGTGAGGCTGTCGAACTGGAGCTGGAACAAGGAAACCATTGTAAGCCCGCGTGCATCGCTCGGGTTCATTCCTGCGGCAAACGAGAACCTGATATTCCGCCTTGCGGCCGGACTTTACTGCCAGACGCCTTTCTACAAGGAGCTGCGCGACACCGTTACGACAAACTATAACACGGTGGTGAACCTTAACAAGAACATAAAGTCGCAGCGCAGTTGGCAGGTGGTGCTGGGCGGGGACTACACGTTCCGCATGGGCGACCGTCCGTTCAAGTTCACGGCAGAGTTTTACTACAAGGGCATGAGCGACCTTATCCCCTACAACGTGAACAACGTGCGTACGGTTTATTATGGGCGCAATATGTGCAGCGGATATGCCGTGGGAATAGACACAAAGCTTTACGGGGAGTTTGTTCCGGGAACGGATTCGTGGATAACATTCTCCGTGATGCAGACAAAGGAGAAGTTTGGCAAAAAGTGGGTGCCGCGCCCCACCGACCAGCGGTATAACCTGTCGCTTTACTTCACCGACTTCTTTCCCGGCACAGACCGCTGGAAGCTGTCGCTGCGCGGCGCATTTGCCGACGGTCTGCCTTTCGGCCCCACGCATTCGGGCAGGGAGAAGATGAACTTCCGCGCCCCGGCATACAAACGCGTGGACATCGGGATGAACTACCGCCTGTTGAACAACGAAGACCGCAGCCACACTCGCGGCGTGGCGGGAATGCTAAAGAATGCCTGGCTGGGAATTGATGCCTTCAATGTGTTCGGCATCAACAATGTGAACTCGTATTATTGGGTGTCTGACGTAACAAACAACCAATTCGCCGTGCCAAACTACCTTACAGGGCGGCTTCTGAACCTAAGGCTGCAGTTGGAGTTCTGAGCGTGCTCTTAGTTTTCGCTTGCGGTGTCTTGGCTTTCCGATGCCTCTGCGGGTTGAACGGTTTCGCTGTCAGCAATGTCTGTTGGCCGTTGCGCCTCTGCTTCCGCTTTTTTCAGACGCTTGTTTACAATTACTGTCTGAACGGAAAGAACCGTTTCCATTATCCCATAGGCAATGAACGACACGCCAAGCACGAGCATGGGCAGCGAGGCCGACTCTATCGGGTTTATAAAGATGAAAATGCCGGCAAGCATAACCAACGCCGATATGACATAAAAAAGCACCGGGGTGCGCACGCTTTTGGAGCAAAGGCGGAAGTTTACTATCTGGAACGCGCCCGCCAAAACAAGAAAAGCCCCCAAAATGAACATGGATATTGTCATGAAAGCCGAGGGCATGAGCGAAAGCACCAGACCGAACAGTATGCACCCCACGCTTGTAAGCGGGAACTGCGTTTGCTGGCCTTCGGAATATTGGTCAATGCTCTTTACCGCCTTTATGTTGTATATCACCGAAACTATGCCTATCAGCAGGAACAGCACGCCGATAAGCACCACGATGATTTTAGTGGCGGTTTCGGGGTTGAGTGCAAGGAGAAATCCTATTACGAGGGCTATTGCCGCCCTTAAAATTGCGAAGATGGGTTTGCTCATGGTCATGTTTCTTTTATTTTTTGCGAAGTTACTCACTTATTTTGTTTCCCGCCTACAGCTTTTGCCTATTTTTGCAAATAAACAGAAACAAGAGGGCTTATGCTAACAATGTATTTGGCACGCCACGGCGAAACAGAGGAAAACCGTGCGCAGATATTGCAAGGACAGACAGGGGGACACCTTACCGAGCTTGGCATAAGCCAGGCGCACAGGTTGGGGGAGAAGCTGGAGGGCGAGATTTTTGACGCCGTGGTGTCGAGTCCGCTGAAACGCGCCGTTGACACAGCGCAAATAATACTCGGCTATGGACACGAAAACACAATAGAGCTTTGCGACCTTTTGAAGGAAAGGGACTGGGGAGAGTTTACGCTGCATACATACGCCGAGGCGCGCAAACTGGAAAAACTGCCCGACAGCGTGGAGACGCTCGAACAGGGAATGGAGCGCGGCAGACAGTTTGCGAACCTTATGTTCAGGAAATACGACGGCAAGAAAATACTGTGCGTGGGGCATGGGTTCATTAACCGCTGCATTCTGTCCATGATATACGGCGTTGACAAGAACGACATTCCGCGCATGGAAAATGCGGAATGCAGGATTGTGGAGATGAACGCCGAGATATTGCGGACAGGGGCTTGCGACATGGAGGACGAAGTGTCGTCAAACTGACGCTATTCCTTTTTTTGCGGAAGTATTTCGTCAAACACCGCCATTGCGGCTTCGGGGGTGGGAATGTTGCCAACCGACATCCTTCGCTTGCCGTTGCTTTCATCAAGTTTGCAACGGTGGATGTGCTTCATGGCATAGTCTATAATACTTCCGAATGTGTTGCTTTTGTAGAACGGACTCGCATTGTCAGCCACAAAGAAAAGCGTCATGCCCTTGTTTTTCATGAAAACCTTTTCCACACCGAGCGCACGCGCCTTGCGGCGCAGTGCAGGCATAAGCATAAGTGCTTCCGCCTGTCGGGGCGGTGCGCCGAAGCGGTCGGTAAGGCGTTGGCGGTATCGTTGCAGTTCGGCATCGTTTGAAATGGAGTCGAGTTCGCGGTAAAGCATAATCCTTTCGCTTGCTCCGGGAACGTAAGTCTCGGGGAAGAACATGGGGATGTCGCTTTCCACGTTGCAGTCCTCAACAAAGAAACACCCTTCGCCATCCTTTGACTGCTGTATTTCGTCTTTGTAAAGATCAGAAAACTCCTGCGTCTTCAGTTCGTTGACCGCTTCGTTGAGTACGCGCTGGTATGTTTCGTACCCCAAGTCGGCTATGAAGCCGCTTTGTTCCGCGCCCAAAAGATTTCCAGCCCCGCGTATGTCGAGGTCTTGAAGCGCGATGCTGAAACCGCTGCCCAAATCGGAGAAACCTTCAATGGCTTCGAGGCGGCGGCGTGCGTCATCGGGAAGGGATGATATGGGAGGCGTGAGAAGGTAGCAGTACGCCTTTTTGTTTGAACGCCCCACGCGGCCGCGCATTTGGTGGAGGTCGCTCAACCCGAAGTTTTGCGCCCCCTCTATTATTATTGTGTTGGCGTTTGGAATGTCCACACCGCTTTCTATAATCGTTGTTGACACCAAAACGTCGAAATCAAAATTCACGAAGCCGGTTATTACTTTTTCCATTTCCTCTGGCGGCATCTGTCCGTGTCCGATTGCAACCCGCGCTTCCGGGACAACGCGGTTTATCATTGCTTTTATGGTTGGCAGCTTTGATATCCTGTTGCATACGAAAAACACCTGCCCTCCGCGAGCAAGCTCGCGATTTATCGCCTCTGAAACCGTTTCCTCGTTGAAAGTGATAAGTTCGGTGTCTATCGGGTATCTGTTTGGAGGGGCGGTGCGTATGACCGAAAGGTCTCTCGCTCCCATTAGTGAGAACTGCAAAGTGCGCGGTATAGGTGTGGCAGTAAGCGTTAAGGTGTCTATTTCCGTTTTAATCTGGCGCAGTTTCTCCTTTACAGAAACGCCGAATTTCTGTTCTTCGTCAATAACCAGCAGTCCGAGGTCGCGAAACTTGACGCTTTTTCCTGTAAGCTTGTGCGTGCCTACAATGATGTCTATCTTGCCGTCGGCGAGGTCTTTCAGCACTTCCTTTGTTTGTTTTGCCGTCTTTGCCCGCGACAGGTAGTCCACGCGTACTGGGAAATCTTTCAGACGTTCGCTGAAAGTACGGTAGTGCTGGAGAGCAAGCACGGTTGTCGGCACGAGCACTGCAACCTGCTTATTGTCGCATGCGGCCTTGAATGCGGCACGTATGGCGACTTCCGTCTTTCCAAAGCCCACGTCTCCGCAGACAAGGCGGTCCATGGGGCGCGCCTTCTCCATGTCCTCCTTTACCGCCAGACTTGCCTTTGATTGGTCGGGAGTGTCTTCGTAAAGAAACGAGGCTTCGAGTTCGTGCTGCATATAATTGTCCCCGCTGAACGCAAATCCCTTTTTTGAACGCCTTTCGGCATAAAGCCTTATAAGGTCGCGGGCAATGTCCTTTATCCTTTTCTTTGTTCGCTCCTTTATGCGCTGCCATGCGCCTGTGCCAAGGTGGCTGACCTTTGGCGGCGTGCCTTCTTTGCCGCGATATTTGCTTAGCTTGTGAAGAGAGTTTATGGAAACCATTACAATATCGCCGCCGGCATACACAAGTTTTATAGATTCCTGCCGCGAATTTCCCTCACCTGTATGCACCAGTCCCATGAATTGCCCTACGCCGTGGTCGGTATGCACCACGTAGTCCCCCACCTGCAAGTCGTTAATCTCTTTTAGCGTCAAGGCGTTTTTGCCGCTCCTCGCGCCGTTTTCCTTCATGTTGTAACGGTGGAAGCGGTCGAATATCTCGTGGTCGGTAAACAGGCACGCTTTTATGTCGTCAGAGCAAAAGCCTGAATGAACCGTGCCGAGCAGCGGAGTGAATATGTTTTTTGCGCCCATTCCCTCAAGTGCGCTCGCAATGCGTTCAAGCTGTTTTTTGCTGTCGGCGGCAACGTAGATTTTGTATCCTTTTGAGGCGTACTCCCCAAACGAAGCCTTTACAAGGTCGAAGTCTTTATGGTAAAGCGGCTGGAGACTTGTATGAAAAGTTATAGTTTGGATGCGCGGGCTTTCTTTTGCATCTTGCGAGACGCTGCTTTCTATCACCACGTTTTTGCATTGCAGGCCCAATATCGCATCGCCGATTATATAGTTTTCGGGTGCTCTTTCGGGCATCTGCCGCTTGTATTCCTCTATTTTCGCCGCATCAAGTGCCAGGCTGCCTGTAAAATATACGGTGTCTTGCGGAAAGAGGTTTGTAACAGGGACAGTTTTCGCTGCGTCCGAAGCCTGTGGCGCAATTATTACGCTTTCCTGTTTTTCGATGCTTAGTTGTGTTGCCACATCGAATGTGCGCACGCTCTCAACGTCGTCCCCGAAAAGGTCTATTCTTATGGGGTCGGGGCTTGAATATGAAAAAATGTCCACGATGCTTCCGCGAACGGCAAACTCGCCGGGGGCATAAACATAGTCAACAGGCTTGAAGCCCCATTCCATGAGCCTTTTTTCGGTTTCGGTTATGTCGAGCGTGTCGTTTGCCCTTACGGTGAACGAGCGCTCCACAACCTCTTTCGCGCCCGGCACTTTCTGGGCAATCGCTTCGGGATAGGTGATGACTGCCAAAGGCAGGTCGCCGTGGGCAAGCCGTCCAAGCACCTCCGTACGCATTATTATATAGTCATCATCACGGACGTATTTGTTGCCCTTTCTCTTGGTTTCCGCAGGAAAGAACACAATGTCGCCGCCGAGCGGGCTGTTGCTTGAAAGTTTTTCAAAATCCTGAAAGAAGTATGCGGCATCGTCATAACTGTCAAGAATGGCTGTAAGGCAGGCATCGCCGCCGTTTTTTGCCAAATGACAGAAAAGTGCGTATGCCGCCACCGCTTTCGACGAGCCTTGCAGCCCGCTGACTTTTATAGTGCCATTGTTTTGCTTGCGCAGTTTGCAGACCTCTTCGCACAGGCGTTGGGCTTCTTCACTTTTGGCGAAAGCCTTTTCAAACAAACTCAATTCCATATTTCAATGCGTGTGCTTGGGTGCGGTCAGCTATGTTGCGGTCCTTTGCCCGCTGTTTTCTTGCGCTCTGTCTGACGGCTCCAGAAATCCAGATAACGTTGCGCCACTTTCACCGAATCGTGGTATTTTTCTATGTATTCCACACTTTGCCGCGACAGCAACGGTATGCGCTCGCTGTGGAGGGTGATGTCTTTAAGCGCATCGTAAACGCTTTCTTCGTTTGGCAGCACGTTTATTATCGGGCGCAGCACCTTTTCGCCGAGAATTTCGTAGTTCTCCTCCTCGCCGCCGCCTACGACGATAATGCCTTTTGCCATAGCCAAAAGGGCGTTCATTGCCGGCGTATAGGAATACAGTTGGTCGAGTATCAAGTCGCTCGAGTTCATCAGGTTCTGGTACTTCGGGAAAGGGACAGATTCCACTTTTATCATTTCCGCTTTGTCGGGATAATCGCGAACCACGCGCTCGAGTGCCCTCAGCATGATGTCTGTGCCCTTATATTCGCTGCGGGCTTTCTGAATGCCTATGAAGAAACGCACCTTGTCGTGCTTTTCGTTTGATTTTGGTGTTATGGCGCTCAAATCAATAGGGAAGGGGATGAACTCCAGTTTTTCTCCAAAATACGGCTGGTACGAGGCGTAGTATTCATAAAGCCCGGCTATTATGCCGTCGCAGTTTTCGGCAATTCTGCAATTCAGTCGGCCTTTAGCCCCGGTGCCCCAGTCTTTTATCCAAATGTCGTTTTCGCCGTCATGGCGCACGGTGTCGCCAAGGTTGAAGTCGCTGTATCGGAAAGTCTTGCAGTCGCATCCGGCGTGAACCCAAAAGTGGTCCATTCCGAAAGCACCGAGAAACATTGATTTGTTGCGCGCTTTCAGCAGGTTGTATATCGGCTCTATTCTTTCCGCCTTCACAGGCAGGAATATGGGGTTTATTATCTGCACCACGTCATACCCTTTCAGTTTTGGGAGAATTTTCACCATGCGCCCCACAAAAGCCGTAGTGCCGCGCACGCCGAGGTCATAACGCCTCACGTCTATGTCGCGTTCGTAGTTTTTCCAGTTGTCGCCGTCAGATACCACGGTTACTTCGTGTCCGAGCTGCCGCAGTCCGCAGGCCAAAGCCCAGTGTACGTTGCTAAATTCGCCGAGAAGCAGAATTTTCATCGTTCTTTGTCCTTATAAATTGTTTGTTTCGCCGCTGTGCCGGGCGAAGATGTATTGCCCTTTCCTCCTTGTTTGCGAGCCGAAGTTTATTGCGTGTTTGGGGCAGGTGTGATAACAGGCAAGGCATCCTGTGCATTTGCCGTTCCATGCGGGGCGGCTTTCGTGCATGGTTATGTTGCCGGCGGGGCAGGTCTTTTGGCAGCCGCCGCACGAATTGCAGGATGCGCTTACGCTGAACTTTCTGTCGTCCACGAGGTATTTGCGCGAAAGTTTTCCGAGCAGGTAGGTTTTCGTGCGCGGCAGCATACCTTCGTGGACTTCTGTGGTTTTGCGCCTTTGGCTCACTTCTTGGGCAATGTGCGCCACTCTTGCAAGGCAGTTGCCCAGCTTGTTTTTTCTCACTTTGTCGCTGTCAACATCGAAGCCCGGAAGACTTACATACGTGTTGGGCATGAAAACGCTGAATGCGCTGTCGGGAACAAAGCCCCGCTTGCGAACCAAGTCCAACGCCTTGCCGGTGTCATCGCCGCAGGTCATCACAACATAGCCATACTTGGCGGAAACAAGGCTGTGCATGTTTTTCTCAATAAACCGCGACACGACAGCCGGCGGCATCCAGCCGTAAACAGGGAACACCAGCCCCACAACGTCCGCCGTATCTTTTGGCGGAAGGAATATGCTTTGCGCCGTGTCGCCGGTAAGCTCGGCAAGCCTTTCCGCCACAAAGCGGCTGTTGCCTGTACCCGAAAACCAGTAAATCATCTTCGCAAACCTATTTTGAAGGTGAAACAGTTGGGAAAGACATTTGTCAGATCCGCCAGCACGGGAAGCCAGAAGATGCCGAACACTGCGCTGCCACTGCCGCTCATCGAGGCGTACAACGCCCCCATGTCATACAGCGTTTGCTTTATTGCGGCTATGCGCGGGTGTCTGGCAAAAACCGACGGCTCGAAATCGTTTTTCAGCCGCCCGCGCCAAAGTTCCAGGTCGTCTTTCAGTATGTCCCTTATATCCTCGCCCGACTTCTGTGGGGTGAGGTTTGAGTAAGCCTCCTTGGTGCTTACGCTTTCGTCAGGCTTAACCAGGACGAGATATTTATCTTTGAGGTTTATGTCCAGTTTCTCGAAAACATTGCCAATGCCTATGGCGTAAACGGGTTTGCCGCTTACGAAAAACGCGCAGTCCGCCCCATAGCGCGAAATGCGCTGCCGCATCTCGTCCTCGCTTATCCCAAGGTCGAACATTTCGTTTATGGCCTTCATTGTTTCGGCGGCGTCGCTGCTGCCGCCGCCAAGACCGGCTCCCGTAGGTATGTGCTTGTACAGGTAGAGCGACATGGGGGGCAGGTTGAACTCCTTGCGCAGGTCGTCATATACCCTGTACACGAGGTTGTCTTTGGGATTGTCGCCCCCGGGCATTCCATAAAACAGCACTTCCTCTTCACCGTCCTCCAGCAATGGCTTAATTTCCAGCACATCGTTCAGCGGAATGGGGTAAAAGACTGTTTCTATGTTATGGTATCCGTCTTCGCGTTTGCCCACAACGTTAAGCCCCAAATTTATTTTTGCACAAGGAAGTTTCAGCATAGTTGTTCGGAATGTTTCTTATGGCAAAGTTAGCACATTTTCAGCACAACCGACCAACAGCTATACCGAAAACGCAAACTACATCAGACATGAGAAAAACTATGTCCGATGTAGAAAAAATTATATCAGACGTAGGAAAAATTACATCAGACATAATTTTCGCAAACATAAGCGGTTGGGCAACAGTAAGTTATGCATAAATGCCAATATAGGGGGTAATTCGTTGAAATTCAGAGGTATGCGCTGGAACTGTTGCTTTGTGAAAAGCGGTTTTGCGGAGGCGGAAAAAACTTGCGGCAACCCCACGAGGGGTTGCCGCAAGCTAAACGTATGTTGTGATGTCAGTTAATCTTCTTCTGCCTCGAAGTCCTCTTTGTCTGCTCCGCAAATGGGGCAAACCCAGTCTTCTGGAAGATTTTCAAACGCTGTTCCGGGAGCAGCTCCGTGTTCGGGGTCTCCCACTTGCGGGTCGTACACATATCCGCATACATTGCAAACGAATCTTTTCATAACCTTTTGTTTTTAGGGTTAATACCATTGCAAATATAACGATTTTTTTTTTGATGTGCGCTGCCTCTTTGCCTAAAAAATCACATCGGTTTGCAGCGGAAGGTCGTCAGAAGAAGGCCCTGCCATTATTCTGAAACTTCCGTTGTCAGGCACAAAGTCCTCGGCGGTTATGTCGTAGTAGGAAAATGCGTCTTCGTCGAGGTC
Organism: Prevotellaceae bacterium UBA6858; assembly: GCA_002451695.1. GTDB lineage: Bacteria > Bacteroidota > Bacteroidia > Bacteroidales > Bacteroidaceae > UBA6398. The sequence goes on from DKDC01000012.1 coordinate 14,418, forward strand.
TATTGTAACGCTTTTTGTCTCTCCTTTTTTAAGAAATACTTTTTCGTAACCTTTCAGTTCTTTTACAGGCCTTACCACTTTGGAATTTAGCGGACATACGTAGAGTTGCGCCACTTCCGCGCCGGCCCTGCTGCCGGTGTTGGTGATGTTGAACGTAACGCGCAGCCGGCGTTTGCCGAGCGGCTGGGCTTTTATGCCGGAATACGAGAATGTGGTGTAGCTTAGTCCGAAACCGAAGGGGAACAGCGGGCGTTTGCCCTGCGCGTCATATCCTCTGTAGCCGTAGAAAAGCCCTTCCTTGTATGTTATCTCCTTTACGCCGTCGGGGGCGAAAAAGTTGTCGTGGACGGGGTTGTCCTCCCATTGCTTTTCTATCGACATGGGGAGCTTTCCGCTTGGGTTCACTGTGCCTTTCAGGATGTTCGCGATGGCAGTGCCGCCCTCCTGCCCGGGATACCACGCCATAATCACGCCCTTCACGTTGTAAATCCAAGGCATGAAGTTGAAGCCTCCGCCCGAATTGGCAACGACAATCACGTTCCCGACCTTGGACGCTATGTGGGAAATCAGCTCGTTTTGCGGGTCGGGCAGGTTGAAAGTCCTGTCGAAGCCCTCGCCTTCGGTGTCGGTGTCATATCCTGCCACGACAACCGCCGTGTTGAAGTTCTTGAGTTGAGTGTCGAGCTTGCCGAAGTCATACTCAAACATGGCGAGCCCGAATTTTTGGTCTCCGCCGCCCTGATAGTATTCAATCGTGATGCTGTATGTCTTTCCGGCTTCCGTGTTGAGTTTGCAGGATGCTTTTTTGGCGGCTTGGTCTCTCCACTCATTGCACAGCGTCTTGCCGTCAACAGTCATGCGGTAGCCGTCGTCCCCGGTAAACTGGAAGATAACAGTCCCTGTGTTCGCTGCTTTGAACACACCGCTCCAGCGAATGGAAAAGTTAGCGTTTGATAAGCCCGACGGCATTTTTGTGTCGTTTGAAACCATAGGGGTTTCCTCCGTTCTTGTGGCTGATGGCGTGCCTTCAAGATTTTTGTTGTTGAAATATTCCGCTTTCAAACCGGGGCGGCTCAAAGATGCGTCCGTGAAAAAAGCCCCATTGATTAAGGTCTTGTATTTCTCGTCGGAAATGAATGCCGCCTGTTTGCCGAACGCCTTTTTAATTCCAGCCCATGGGGTTACGGCGGAGTGGAAGTTTACTTGCCCGCTGCCGCCTCCACGAGCTATTTTGTCGGCGTTGGGACCTATCACGGCAAACCTTTGTTTTCCTATGGGCAGCACGTCGTCCTCGTTTTTAAGGAGCGTGATTCCGCTTTCCGCAATTTTCAGTGCGGCGGCTTTCAATTCCGGTTTTTCATTAGGTTCGTTTTTTTTGCCCACGCTTTTGTCAAGCACTCCGAACGCACTCATGGTTTGGAGAATGTGCTGCACTTTCTCGTTTATGGTTTCCTCTGAAACAAGACCTTTTGCAAGAGCCTCCTTGACAAGTTCCGGCTTCCAGTATTGCGAGCTGGGCATTTCGAGGTCAAGCCCGCCGTTTGCCGTGGCAACTGTGGAGTGCACCGCTCCCCAGTCGCTCATCACAATGCCCTTGAACCCCCACTTTTTTCTTAGCAAGTCAATGTTAAGGTAACGGCTCTCGGTTGTGTGGAGTCCGTACAGAAGATTGTAGCTGTCCATCACCGCCCCCACTTTCGCCTCTTTGACGGCTTTGCGGAATGTGGCGAGATAAATTTCGTTCAGCGTGCGCAGGTCAACGTTTGAGTTTACGTCCATGCGCCCCCATTCCATGTTGTTGGCGGCGAAATGTTTTATTGTGGCGATAACTCCCTTTGACTGCACTCCCAATATGTAATGTTTTGCAGTCTCGCTTGCAAGGTACGGGTCTTCGCCGAAATATTCAAAGTTGCGTCCGCAAAGTGTGGCGCGGTATATGTTCACTCCCGGACCGAGAATTACATCGGTGTTGTGGTCTTTGAAATCGGTTGCAAGGCTTTCGCCCACGAGTTTTGCCATATTCCTGTCCCACGTTGCGGCGGTGAGCATTCCGCAAGGGAAGAACATTCCTTTTATGCCTTGCCCAATTCCTTGCGGACCGTCGTGCATTTGCAGCGCGGGTATTCCAAGACGTTCTATGGGGCGCAGCGACATTCCGTCATCGTTTCCGCTTATGAGCGAAAGCTTTTCGTCGAGCGTCATTCTTGACACAAGTTCTTTGGCGCGGCTAATGTCTTTTTCCGTGATGTCTCCCGGGATTTGCGCGTGTACCGCCAAAGCAAATGCAAGGGCTATGGCGGTTGTAAAAACTCTTGGCATCATGTTTCTTTGCTTCATGTTTTTGTGTGGTTTTGATACTTGCAATGCAAAGTTAGCATTAAAAACAAAAAGGCTGGCAATATGGTGAGGATTATCTTTGGCGTTTTTGGCGGGTGTGGCGATATGTCTAATTTTGCCGAAAACGTTGTAAAAATGGGATACAGTTTCAAGGCGGTGCTTTTTGATTTCGACGGCGTGGTGGTTGACACCGAAAGCCAATATACTGTGTTTTGGGACAGGATAAACAGGGATTATTTGCCGGAGGTTGAAAATTTTGCGCTGAAGCTGAAAGGAAACACGCTTGCGGAGGTGTTTGACAAATATTTCCCTTCGGAGGAAACGAGGGCGGAGATAAGAAAAAAACTCAACGGCTTTCAGCGCACGATGACTTACCCGGACATTCCGGGGGTGGTGGAGTTTGTGAAAAATTTGAGGGCGGCAGGAGTAAAAACCGCCGTGGCTACAAGTTCCGACCGCGACAAGATGAACTTTGTGTATGAGGCGCGCCCGGAGCTGCGCGATATGTTCGACAAAATCTTCACGGCGGAGGACTACAAGGAGTCGAAACCTTCGCCCGACTGCTATATTACGGCTGCAAAGTACTTTGGCTTCGCCCCGGAGGAGTGCATTGCCATTGAGGATTCCGTTAACGGTTTGCGGGCCGCAGCGGCTTCCGGCTCTATGGTAATAGGGCTTACAACTTCCAATCCCGCAGAAGTTGTTGAGAGATACAGCGACGTTGTAATTCCTGACTTTAGCGGCTTCACTCCGGGGGACGCGGACAAGGTTTTCCGCGACCGCTTTTGCGGTAAATAGGGAATTTAGTAATTTTGCACTCCGAAAATAGGGGCTGTGTGTTCTGGAGAATTTCTGTGCAAGCCCTGAAACAAAGATATTATGGCTGGTTATATGTCAGATGACGTGCGCCCTGTTACAGTGCAGCGCATTCTGAAAATGAAGAGTGAGGGCAGGAAGATTTCAATGCTTACCTCCTATGACTATACAATGGCAGGCATTGTAGATGCCGCCGGAGTTGACATCATTCTTATAGGAGATTCCGCCTCGAATGTTATGGCCGGCAATGAAACCACTCTCCCCATTACCGTTGACGAAATGATTTATCACGCCAAGAGCGTGGCGAGGGCGGCAAAGCACGCGCTTGTGGTTTGCGATATGCCTTTCGGCTCGTATCAGGTGAATGCTGACGAAGCCGTGAGGAACGCCATACGCATAATGAAGGAGAGCGGCTGCGATGCCGTGAAGCTTGAGGGCGGCAAACGCCTTGTTCCCGCCATAAGCGCAATGGTTGACGCCGGAGTGCCTGTTGTGGGGCATCTTGGGCTTACTCCGCAGAGCATACACAAGTTCGGCGGCTATGGGCTTAGAGCAAAGGAAGAGGAAGAGGCGGGGCGGCTGGTTGATGACGCAAAGGCGTTGCAGGAGGCCGGTTGCTTTGCCTTGGTGCTCGAGAAGATTCCCGCCTCCCTTGCAAGCAGGGTTTCCGCGCAGTTGGAAATTCCCGTGATAGGCATAGGTGCGGGAGACGGAGTTGACGGTCAGGTGCTCGTAGTGCAGGATATGCTTGGCATGAACAAAGGTTTCGCTCCCAAGTTCCTGCGCCGTTACGCCGACCTGCATTCTGCGATTACGGATGCGGTGCAAAGGTATGTCGCCGATGTGAGGAGCGGGGATTATCCCGGCGAGGAAGAACAATATTGACAGGACGAAAATCAGCGGTGGCACTATGAACGGTGTGATGTTCAGAATTTGTTGCGCCAATTTCCTCTTGATGGCGGCCATTATGATGCAGCTTGCGTCCGTGATGTTCGCGGGGCGTGCCGGGGGTGCTTCCCAATGCCCGCTTTCCTTTGCAATGGCTGCCTTTTCCGTGGGCTTGTATGTGCTCGGACCGTTGAGCTCATATCTTGTTGCGCGGTTTCAGAGAAAGAATGTTTACGAAGTTTCGCTGCTTGCCTTGGCGGCGGTTTCCGGTATAATGTATTTCAGCCGTGATGTCGTGTCGGTGGCGCTGGTGCGTTTTCTCGAGGGTGCGGTGTGCGGCTTGGCGCAGGTTTCCTTGGGAAGCACGCTGCTGAACGACCTTACGGTTTCGGAACGGCGCACGCTTTCGGACTACTATTTTGCTTGGTCGGCAATTCTTGCAATGCCTGCGGGCATGGCCGCCGCTTATTATGCAATGCCTGTTGCCGGTTTTGACGCTGTGTTGCTTGCAAGCGTGCTGATGATGCTGCTTTCGGCGTTTGTCGTCATGAGGATAAGGGTTCCTTTCCGTGCGCCGATAAACGTGAAGCTGTTCAGTTGCGACCGTTTTTGGCAGAAAAACGACTTGCTTCCGTTTATAAACCTGCTGCTTCTTTCCACCACGTTCGGGATGTTCATTGCAGCCAACCGCCAGCCGCTGATGTTTGCCTTTGCGGCGTTGGGCGTGCTGGCAGCCTATCCGTTGCGTAAAATGGTCTTCACCGATGCCGATGTGCGTGCCGAGATAGTTACGGGAATGATACTCGTGCTTGCCGCACTGCTCATACCTTTTGCCACCTCTTCGGCGGCTTCGCTTCATGCTGCGGCGTTGCTGTTCGGTGCGGGCATTGGGTTGAGTTCCTCGCGCTTTTTGCTGTATTTCTTGAAGATGACGGGGCATTGCCAGCGCGGCACGGCCCAAAACACCTATATGCTTTCGCGTGAATGCGGGTATGCCGCCGGGTTTGTATGCGCCTTTTTTGTTCCGCATCCTGCCGTGATAGCCATTCCTGTGGCGGTGTTTTCAATGGCTTTTTATCTGGCTGTAACGCATCCGTGGTTTTTGAAGCACAACGACAGGTATTTCAAATTCCGCGAGGTTTGACGCCGCGCTTTCCCTTTACTGCGAAAACTACATAGGACACGGCAAAAACTATGTCTGATGTAGGAAAAATTATGTCTGATATAATTCAAATTACATCAGACCTTTTTTCGCATCTTACCAACTTGTTGGAAAACATATACTTAAAGAAAAATTGCCGGTTTGCATAATTTCCTGTTTTTCAAACTTTTGCAAAAACCACTTCCGTTTTGTGCTTTATGGCGCGTTGGCGCGGTTTGGCGTAGTCCGCCCCGGCTTAACATCATCTTAACATTATTGTAACCGCAGGCTAACACTGTGGGAGTAATTTTGCTTCGGATTATAAAGCAGAATTATATTTTATGGAAAGTATCTACTTGGCATTGGTGGTGTTGCTGTTCTTGCTTGCAGCCTCAGACTTGTGGGTGGGAGTGAGCAATGACGCGGTTAATTTCATGAACTCGGCAATAGGCTCAAAGGCAGCCAAGTTCCGCACTATCGTGGTGATTGCCGCCCTTGGCATTCTTTGCGGGGCTATAATGAGCAACGGAATGATGGATATAGCCCGCCATGGCGTGTTCAAGCCCGATCTTTTCACGTTCAACGAGGTGATGACGATTTTTATTGCGGTAATGGTAACGGACATCGTTTTGCTTGACGTGTTCAACTCGTTCGGAATGCCCACGTCAACAACGGTTTCAATGGTGTTTGAGCTTCTCGGCGCATCGTTTGCCCTTGCCATGATAAAGACGTGGGGCGCTCCCGGCACAAGCTTCGGGGACTACATAAATTCCGGGCAGGCGTTGGGAATGATAACCGCCATTTTCATATCGGTGGGGATTGCGTTTGCGTTCGGAACGCTGATAATGTACATAACGAGACTTATTTTCACGTTCAAGTACAAGGTTCGCATGAAGTTCAAAATCGGGATTTTTGGCGGGCTTGCGGTTACTGCCATAATGTATTTCATGCTTTTCAAGGGTGTGAAGAACCTTTCGTTCATGACACCTGAGACCAAAAATTTCATAGACGGCAACATTTGGGCTATACTTATAGTCTGCTTTGTGGTATTGAGCGTGGTTATGCAGGTGCTGCATTTCATGAAGGTTAATGTGCTGAGGGTGGTTGTGCTGTTTGGCACGTTTGCCTTGGCAATGGCTTTTGCCGGCAACGACCTTGTGAACTTTATTGGCGTGCCTTTGGCGGGATATTCTTCTTATGTGGACTTCACCGGCTCGGGTGCGGGAAATCCCGACACATATATGATGTCGTCGCTGTTGGAGTCGGCAAGGACCCCGATAGGATTTCTTGTTGGCGCGGGGATTATAATGGCCATGACATTGGCTCTGTCGAAAAAGGCAAGGCGAGTTACCGAAACCGAGGTGAACCTTTCGCGTCAGGATGCCGGCAACGAAATGTTCGGCTCGTCAAGGGTGGCGAGGAGTCTTGTGCGAATGGCAAGTTCGGCAGGGAACGCCATATTGAGGATAACTCCCGAGAAAGCGCAGAAGTTTGTTGAAAGCCGCTTCCAGCGTCCTGTGGAGGCCGTAAACGAGAATGCGGCGGCATACGACCTTTTGCGCGCATCGGTGAACCTTGTTGTTTCCGCGCTGCTCATAGCCCTTGGCACATCGCTCAAGCTTCCGTTGTCAACCACCTATGTTACGTTCATGGTAGCCATGGGTTCTTCGTTCGCCGACAGGGCGTGGGGCAGGGAAAGTGCCGTGTTCCGCATCACGGGTGTGCTTACCGTGATAGGCGGGTGGTTCATAACGGCCGCCGTGGCGTTCATCTCGTGCTTCACAATCGCCATGATAATGCACTACGGGGGCTTTGTGGCGCAGGTGGTCCTGATAACAATTGCGGTGGCTATGCTCATTCATTCAAACATCAATTACGCAAAGCGCAAGAAGGCTGACAAGGGCGACGCTTTGTTCTACAAGATGCTTTCTTCCACAAACTCCGCAGAAATTGTCAAGATGCTTCAGGAACACGTTGGGAAGAACGTGGCGGAAATCACGGACGGTTTCTCAACGTTGCTAATAGATTCGACCGACGGGCTTTTCAATGAAAAACTGCACGCGCTGCGCAAATCGCTCAACAGTGTGAAAAAATACAAGGTTGTGCTGAAAAGCCTGCGCCGCAGGGAGATTATTTGCCTGAGGAGGGCTGACGTTGCCGTGGCTGTGAAGCTGAGCACGCCGTTTCACCTTCTCCACAATGCGCTATTCCAGCTTTATTACAGTTTGCTGCGCATTTGCCGCCCCTCGCTCGAGCACGTTGACAACAACTTCCTGCCGATAGACCCGAACGATGCGGAAGTGTTCAAGTTCCTGCGTGGCAAGGTGGTGATTCTCATGAACGAAATGGCGGGAAACTTCGCGGAGCTGAACCTTGCTGACGGTGAGGAGATACAAAAGGAGTGCGCCTCGTTGAAAAGGGAGATTTCCGATTTTAGGGACAAGATGATGGTTGACATACAAACGCAAAACTGCGACATAACCGCAACGACGCTTTTGCTGCACCTGCTTCAGGAGCTGGAGCAGATACTCCACGAAATCGACCGTCTGATCTACAATATGCGTAAGTTCGCACGGCTCGCAGCGGACACTGCACAGCCCAAACCGCTTTAGCATTATTGCTCCCTTCAGGGCATATCCGTGCAGCAGAGTTGCTGCCGAGAAACCGTAAGAGTGCCTTTGTTTTTGTAAAGTGTTGGTTTTTAAAAGGATAGCCGTATAAAGAATATTTGTTGTATCGATTTGTCTTTCAAATGTTTGCAAAAGACGAAAAAAGGTCTGATGTAGTCCGGATTATGTCTGATATAATTTTTTCTACATCAGACATAATTTTTCCCATGCCCCATGTAGTTTTCAGGGTGTTTGGGAAAATACAGACGATTATTGTTGGGCGATAATTGTAGGGGCGTGTTGCATACGCCTTGCATACCACCGTCCGGACCGCCTTGCACAAACAACAAGCCCGGCTGCTTATGCAAACAGCCGGGCTTGTTGTTGTTTTCTTTATGCGCTATAGCGAGCAGAGATAGCCCAATTTGTAAAGTTTCAGAACAAACAGCGACGGATTGCTGCTTAGCAGATTTGCACGTTCAATGCGCCCGAACAAGCGGTGCCACGTTATCATAAGCCCGTCAAGGTTGAGCCTTTTGAGCCTTAGCGCAACAGCCCCCACGTGCGAGAAGTTCTGGATGTCCCTCCCGAAACGGTGGAGGTTGCGCATTGACTGTTCTGTTTTTTCAACGAATTCCCTGTTGGTGTCAAGTCCGTTGTGCACCAGCGGAGAGTCGATGTGCGTGATTTTATATCCCCCTTGCTTCAGCCGCAGTCCGAAAATGGTGTCCTCGTATCCGTACCCCTTGCAACTTTCCTCAAAGCGGATGTGCATGAAAACCTCGCGGCGCACCATTACGTTGAATGTGGAGAAATGGCTGTAGGGGTTGGCTTTGCGGTACTCCAAAGAGCGTATTTCCGCCGCGCTTTGCTCATATCGGTATCTCAAGGAAACATCGGGCGAGGGTTGCGTGCCGACGGCCTCAATGCCGCCGCAAACAACGTCAGCCCCTTTTTGGGCCTCCTCGTAGTACTTTTCCAGAAAATCCCCCCGCGTTACGAGCGCGTCGCAATCGATGAACAGCAAATATTCCCCTTTTGCCTCACGCGCCATATTGTTGCGGTTAGCCGCCCGCCCCATGTTCTTTTCTGCGGCAAGGAACCTGCAGCCGGGAAGCTCGCACGCCTTTTGCACGCTTTCTATGCCGCGCCCTTTCGATGAAGCGTCATCGCCCACTATGATTTCGTATTCTTCGCCTTTTGCTTGTTTGAGCCTTTCGCCCTGAAGCTGCAAGGCCTTCACAAGCTCCGAACAGTCATAGTTATATACGGGTATCAGTATTGATAACATATTATATTTCGATTTATGTCTTATTTTCCGGCTTTCTTGTCCGTTTAAGATTAGTGTATGCCCCGGCTTTTTGCCGCGCTACCAAATGTAATGTGCAAATGTACAAATTAAAAGGAAAACCTATGTGCTTTTTTCACTTTTGTTTTGCGCTTTGTCTTGGGAAATGGTTAATTTTGTGGAGCGTGAGGGCGAGCAAACTTCCGCCTGTGGCGGTGTGCGCCCTTCTTTCGTGAAATTTCAAAATATCAAACTATATATCATGCGAAAAATTATGACTATTGCGGCGTTTGCCATTGCTTTTTCGGCGAGCGCACAGCAGCCCGATTATTTCACGCCTTCAAGGCGTTCGGCCCTTAAGATGCCGTCAACGCCCATTGTGGTGAGTGATCCGTATTTCTCAATCTGGTCTCCGTCTGACAAGCTTTACGAGTCGTCAACCGTTCATTGGAGCGATGCCAAGAAACCAATTATAGGCGTTTTGCGCGTTGATGGGAAAAACTACCGCTTTCTCGGCAAGCAGCCCGACAAGATGATTCCTTACGCCGACATGGGAAAAGCGGCGGAGTGGGGGGCGAAATATACGAACCAAGCTCCGCAGGGCGACTGGACCAAGGAAAAATTCGATGACAGCAGTTGGAAGGACGGTCGCGGTGCTTTTGGCGACAGGAGTACGGAGGCAAACAGAACTAAGTGGGGCGGAGACAACACCGACGTTTATATCCGCCGCCATTTCAAGGTGGACAAAATCGAAAGGGACGCCAAAATAAAAATAATGTATTCCCACGACGATGTTTTCGAACTGTATCTTAACGGTGAGAAAATCGTTGCCACAGGAAACACATGGCTTGACGACCAGATTGTGGAGCTTACGCCTGCACAGGCTGCAAAGCTGCACGAGGGCGACAACGTGATTGCTGCCCACTGCCACAACACGGTGGGCGGAGCATACGCGGATTTCGGCATTTACTACACTCCTGCGAACACGACAAAGTTTGAAGCCACCGCCGAACAGCTTTCGAGCGATGTGCTTGCCACTTCAAGCTATTACACATTCAAGTGCGGTCCTGTGAAGCTGGAGCTTGTGTTTACCGCACCGCAGTTGATAGAAGATCTTGACCTTCTTTCCACGCCTATAAACTATATATCGTACAAGGTTACAGGTCTTGACAAGAAGAAGCACGAAGTGCAGCTTCTTATTTCCGCATCCCCGGAACTCGCGGTAAGCTCAACATCGCAGCCCACGGTTTCAAACACGCTGACAAACGGCGGTAATAAATATCTAAAGACAGGAACGATAAAACAGGCTTATTGCGCCACGGTGGGCGACCTTGTTTGCCAGGACTGGGGTTATCTTTACCTTACGCAGGGGGCGCAAGGACAGCAGTTGAGCCTGAGCAGCGAGTCGAGGATAGAGAACGCATTCTCGGCAGCGGGAAGTCTTCCCACTTCAGAAGAGGAGGTAAAGGCTTTCAAAAGCGATGAAATGCCCATGCTCGCCTTTGTTGACAACCTCGGGAGCGTTGACAAAAAGACTTCAAAGAGCAACTTTACGCTTATAGGCTATGATGACGTTTGGTCTATAATGTATCTTTACGAACTTCACAAAGGTTATTGGGCGCACAACGGAAAGGTTACGATTTTTGACGCTTTCGACAAACTCCGCAGCAATTACAACGACATAATGCAGCGTTGCCGCAAGTTTGACGAAATGATTTACGACGACGCGCTCAAAGCCGGCGGCAAGGAGTATGCCGAGATTTGCAGCGGCGCTTATCGCCACACCATTTCCGCCCACAAGCTTTTCACCGACAACGAGGGTCGTCTGCTGTTCTTCTCAAAGGAGAACAACAGTAACGGAAGTGTGAACACCGTTGACCTTACATATCCCTCCGCGCCTCTGTTCCTGACATACAATCCCGAACTCTTGAAGGGGATGATGACGAGCATTTTTGAAAATGCCAAGAGCGGAAGATGGACCAAGCCGTTCCCGCAGCACGACATGGGTACATACCCGCAAGCCAATGGTCAGACCTATCCAACGGATATGCCTATCGAGGAGGACGGTAATATGCTCACGCTTGCAGCCGAGATATGCCGCATAGCAGGAAATACGGATTATGTGAAGCCTTATTGGGATTTGATGAAAACTTGGGCGGATTACCTTGTGGAGAACGGTCAGGACCCCACAAACCAGCTTTGTACAGACGATTTCGCCGGACACTGGGCGCACAATGCCAATCTTTCGGCGAAAGCTATAATGGGTGTTGCGGCGTACAGCATAATGTGCAAGATTGACGGTCGCACAGAGGAGGCTGACAAGTATATGGCGACAGCAAAGAAAATGGCGGAACAATGGAAAAAGGACGCTGCTGACGGCGACCATTACCGCCTTGCGTTTGACCGCCCCGACACGTGGAGTCAGAAGTACAACCTTATATGGGACAAGCTTTGGGGACTTAATATGTTCAGCGATGTAATGGAAAAGGAAGTGAAATACTACCTTACAAAGCAGAATGTATATGGTTTGCCGCTTGACTGCCGCAAGGGCTACACAAAGAGCGACTGGATTATGTGGTCGGCTTGCATGGCAAAAGATGACGAAACTTTCAAAAAGTTCGTAAGTCCGATATACAAGTTCTACAGCGAGACGACAACCCGCGTGCCGATGAGCGACTGGTTTGAGACCGAAAAGCCTGTATGGGTTAGTTTCCGTGCGCGTTCGGTTATCGGCGGTTTCTGGTTCAAGGTGCTTTTGGACAAGAACAACAATAAATGATGCCATAAACGCAGGTTTATAAAATACTCAAGGCGTGCTGCCCATTCATGGCGGCACGCCTTTATTTGTCCCGCCCGCTTGAACGGCATGAATACGTTTGGCGATTTTGCGCAACGTCATAGCGTTGCTTGGGGTTATGGAGATGATATGCCGGTCTGCGTGCGGTTTAAGACGGTGGTGTACAGGGAGTATGCCATACGCCCCTACAATAATTGCAAAACTATAACCGCTTGGTCTTTTTCAAACACCCCGAAAACAACATCGGATATAGGAAAAACTATGTCCTATGTAGAAAAAATTATGTCTGATGTAGTTTTTTCTACGTCAGACATAATTTTTGCCTTTGCAACACTATGAAAAACAAGAACTTATGTAAATTCGTCCAAATTGACAAAATGCTTTGGAATTCAATGCTTTATGGGAAGTTCATGCTGTATTCCAATTCCTGTTACACAGGAAAATCAGTCCTTGCTTTACCTGCGTTTTGACTTTTCGGCGCGGTGCTTGCGTATTCCTGCTTTCATGATTGCTGAAGCCGAACCGTGAGAACCTGTGCGATATGCCTTTTTCTTGGCTTTTGTACGCACTTTGCCGTCCTCAAAGCCTTGGTTTCTGGATTTATGGAAAACAATGCCTTCGTGTATTGCCTTTTGCACTTCCTGCCGGCTTGCCTTGCGCATAATCCCTGTGATTAATGGTGGAACAGGCGGATACCCGTAAATGCCATGGCTATGCCGTATTTGTCGCAGGTTTCGATAACATTGTCATCGCGCACGCTGCCACCGGCTTGTGCAACGAAGCTCACTCCGCTTTTGTGCGCACGCTCTATGTTGTCGCCAAAGGGGAAGAAAGCGTCGCTGCCCAACGACACGCCCGTGTTTTGGGCAATCCATTCCTTGCGCTCCTCAATGGTGAACGGCTCGGGGCGTTCTGTGAATATCTTCTGCCAAGCCCCGTCGGCAAGCACGTCCTCTGCGTCTTCGCCTGTGTATAGATCAATGGCGTTGTCTCGGTCGGCACGGTGTATCCCCTCGACAAAAGGCAGGTTCATGACCTTGGGGCTTTGGCGCAGCCACCATTTGTCGGCTTTGCTTCCCGCAAGGCGCGTGCAGTGTATGCGGCTCTGCTGTCCCGCGCCGATGCCAATCGCCATACCGTCTTTTACATAGCAAACGGAGTTGCTCTGGGTGTATTTCAGCGTGATGAGTGATATGACCAGATCGCGCTTTGCCTCGGCAGTGAAGGTCTTGTTTTGTGTGGGGATGTTCTCAAACAGGCTGTCGTCGGCAAGGTTCACGTCGTTGCGGTGCTGTTCGAAGGTAACGCCGAAAACCTGTTTGTGCTCAATGGGTGCGGGAACGTAGTCCGCGTCTATTTTAATGACGTTGTATGTGCCACGGCGTTTTGCACGCAGAATTTCAAGGGCTTCGGGGGTGTAGCCGGGGGCAATCACGCCGTCGCTCACCTCGCGCTTTATTAGTGTGGCAGTTGCCTCGTCGCACACGTCGCTCAACGATATGAAGTCGCCGTAAGAGGACATTCTGTCTGCGCCGCGCGCCCTTGCGTAAGCGCAGGCAATGGGTGAAAGAGGTATCTTCACGTCATCCACGAAATAGATTTTCTTCAGCGTGTCGCTCAGCGGAAGACCTATTGCTGCACCGGCGGGCGATACGTGCTTGAACGAGGTGGCGGCGGGAATTCCTGTTGCGGCTTTAAGCTCCTTTACAAGCTGCCAGCCGTTGAGTGCGTCAAGAAAGTTGATGTATCCCGGACGGCCGTTGAGAACTTCCACGGGCAGTTCGCCGTTGTCGATGTAAATGCGTGAGGGTTTTTGGTTGGGGTTGCAACCATACTTCAGTTGTATCTCTTTCATATATACAATATATATTATTATGACAAAGTAAGCCCGGAACTGCTTCCGGGGAAAGTGGACCAGGAGAGAATCGAACTCTCGTCCAAACGGGGAAAAACCATGCTTTCTACATGCTTAGTCTGCCAAGGTTTTTAGTGTCTGCGGCGTGAGGCATACCGGCACATTGCCGCAAACCTTAGTTGCGGATTTGGTTTTCGCACAAAACACGCAACGCTTTCCATGCTATTCCCGATTTGCGTGCACCACTTTTCCCGCGAGCCTCGGAACAACGGCTTCGGAGTGATGTCCCGTCCGAAAACTTGGTCTTCGGATTAAGCTGATCTACTGTACTTCAATCAGGCAGCGAGAGCGTAGTTGTTATTTTCGCCATTTAAATTCTTTGAAAGCTCAGTTTATAGTGAGAACCCACGACCCACTGCATGCTTACATACTCTTTCTGCCCGCTGTCAAATCCAGTCTGGCCCGATTAGGATGCTTGCGTAAAGCACTGCAAAATTAAGAAATATATCGCAGACTGTCAAAGATGGCGTTTGCTTTTTAGGTTGGCATGGAAGTTTTGCCTGTGTCTTGTCCCGCCGTCCTGCAAAAAAAACGGAATATGTGGAACATCAGGGCAAAAAAATGATTTCTTTGTGGAGTTTTTAGTGGTAAAACGCCGATAGTTTCGCAAATTAATATTAATTTTGCGAATTGTCTGTGGCAGGCGTGCCTGTTAGGGGCGCGGAAGTTGGGGACAGACGAAAAAACAAGGATCATGCGGCGCATTCGCTGCCTGCAAGTTTGGCAAAAAGCAGGAAGGCGGGAAAAGAAAAACAATGCGGCGCGTTGGCAAGGTAACATGAATTGATATAAGGATTTAAGTAATATTTAACGTAATATGGAAGATAAAAGAGTTTATTTGTTTGGCAACGGCAGTGCCGAAGGAAACGCCAGTATGCGTAACTTGCTTGGCGGAAAAGGTGCCAACGTTGCGGAAATGAATCTTTTGGGAATCCCCGTACCTCCCGGATTCACAATCACAACCGACATGTGTAACGAGTATTACCGCATAGGCAAAGAGGCAGTGGTAAACCTGCTGAAAGACGATGTGGAGAATGCCGTAAAACATATAGAGACTTTGATGAACAGCCGCTTTGGCGACCCGGCAAACCCGCTTCTCGTTTCGGTGCGTTCTGGCGCTCGCGCATCTATGCCTGGCATGATGGACACAATCCTCAACCTGGGCTTGAACGATACTGTTGTGGAAGGTATGGCAAAGAAAACGGGCAACGAGCGTTTCGCTTATGACAGCTACCGTCGCTTTGTGCAGATGTACGGCGATGTTGTGCTCGGCATGAAACCTGTAAACAAAGACGACAGAGACCCGTTTGAAAAGATTATTGAGGACGTTAAGGCACAGAGAGGCATCAAACTCGACAACGAAATGACCGTTGACGAGCTGAAACATCTTGTTGAGCTTTTCAAAAAGGCTATCAAGGAACAGACAGGCAAGGATTTCCCCGACAATCCCATGGAGCAGCTTTGGGGCGCAATATGCGCTGTGTTTGACAGTTGGATGAACGAACGCGCCATACTTTACCGCAAAATGGAGGGGATACCCGCAGAGTGGGGTACTGCCGTGTCGGTTATGGCTATGGTGTTCGGAAATATGGGCGACAGCTCTGCCACAGGCGTATGCTTCAGCCGCGATGCGGCTACGGGCGAGAACGTGTTCAGTGGCGAATGGCTTGTCAACGCCCAGGGAGAAGACGTTGTTGCCGGCATTCGCACTCCGCAGCAGATTACCAAGGCCGGCTCGCAGAAGTGGGCAGAAATGCAGGGCGTGAGCGAAGAGGAGCGCAAGGCCAAATATCCTTCAATGGAAGAGGCTATGCCGGAGATTTACAAGCAGCTCGACGCCATCCAAAACAAGCTCGAAGACCATTACCGCGATATGCAGGACATGGAGTTCACCGTTCAGGAAGGCAAACTTTGGTTCTTGCAGACCCGCAACGGCAAGCGCACGGGTACGGCTATGGTTAAGATTGCAATGGATTTGCTCCACGAGGGCAAGATTGACGAAAAGACCGCGCTTGAACGCTGCGAGCCCAACAAACTTGACGAACTTCTCCACCCGGTGTTTGACAAGAAGGCACTTGCAAGCGCAAAGGCTTTGACACGCGGACTTCCCGCCTCTCCGGGTGCGGCTACAGGTCAGATTGTATTCTTTGCCGATGATGCTGCCAAATGGCATAAGGACGGACACAAGGTTATAATGGTGCGCATTGAGACTTCCCCCGAAGACCTTGCTGGTATGGCCGAGGCTGAGGGCATTCTTACCGCTCGCGGCGGCATGACTTCCCACGCGGCTGTTGTGGCTCGCGGAATGGGCAAGTGCTGCGTTTCGGGTGCCGGCGCATTGATTATCGACTACAAGAAGCGTACAGTAACCATAGAGGGAACTGTGTTGCACGAAGGTGATTATATTTCAATAAACGGTTCTACCGGCGATGTTTACAAAGGCGAGCTTACAACACAGGCTGCGGAATTCTCCGGCGCATTTGCCGAACTGATGCAGCTTTGCGACAAATACACACGTCTTGTGGTGAGGACTAACGCCGACACTCCCCACGATGCTTCGGTGGCACGCAAATTCGGTGCTGTTGGCATCGGTCTTTGCCGCACGGAGCATATGTTCTTCGACGACAAGAAGATTGTTGCAATGCGCGAGATGATACTTTCCGACACCAAAGATGGACGTGAAAAGGCCCTGCGAAAACTTCTCCCTTACCAGAAAGAGGACTTCAAGGGCATATTCAAGGCTATGGACGGCTATCCTGTGAACATCCGTCTGCTCGACCCGCCTCTCCACGAGTTTGTTCCCCACGATGCAAAGGGACAGGAGGAAATGGCACAGGACATGGGTGTGACTGTGGAGACCATACGCCAGCGCATCGACAGCCTTTCGGAACACAACCCGATGCTGGGACACCGTGGCTGCCGTCTTGGGAACACGTATCCCGAAATCACGGAAATGCAGACACGCGCCATTCTCGGCGCTGCCATAGATTTGAAGCGCGAGGGATATGACCCGCACCCCGAAATCATGGTTCCGCTCATCGGTATTCTGTACGAGTTCGAGGCACAGGAGAAGGTTATCCGCGAAACGGCTGCAAAGCTCTTTGAGGAAGAGGGTGTGGAAGTTCCGTTCAAGGTTGGCACGATGATTGAAATTCCGCGTGCAGCCCTTACCGCCGACAAGATAGCTTCGCGTGCGGAATATTTCTCATTCGGCACAAACGACCTTACCCAGATGACATTCGGTTATTCTCGTGATGACATCGCGTCGTTCCTGCCGGTATATCTTGAGAAGAAGATTTTGAGCGTTGACCCGTTCCAGGTTCTCGACCAGAACGGCGTAGGCCAGCTTATAGAGATAGCTATCAAGCGCGGTCGCGCAGTCCGTCCCGACCTCAAGTGCGGCATTTGCGGTGAACACGGCGGCGAGCCTTCGTCTGTCAAGTTCTGCCACAAGGCAGGACTGAACTATGTGTCATGCTCTCCGTTCCGCGTGCCTATCGCACGCCTTGCAGCGGCGCAGGCTGCCGTGGAAGGATAATTCCAACAGAAATACAGCATTATTCAGGCTGCAATCGCTTTTATCGGCGGTTGCAGCCTAAGTTTTGTTTCAGAGCGCGGTTTGTGTGAAAAGCGTTTTTTGTTCATGTGAGGTAATTCGGTTATAAAGCAAACGTCTTTTACAAACACTTGATTTACAATAGATTGAATCCAAACAGGAGGCGCGGCGTAAGTTGCTGTATCTCAAAGGTTTGCAATAAGGAAATTTATATCGGATATAATTTAAACTACATAGGACGTAGAAAAAATTATATCTGATGTAGTTTTTCCTATGTCTGATATAGTTTTTGCTATTTCATCATATAGATTTTAAGCAGTTGGTAAATAGCGGTTATATAAGATTTGGCGAGGATGAAAATATCCGCGTATTTTTTCTTAAACGAATAAAAGGATATTTTTATTATGGAAACAAAGCGACAAACAGGAAGTGTGGATGTAATACTCGACAGAAATTATGGTAAGTAGGGAACTCCCGAAAGAGAGGCGTTCAGAAAGGAAGCCTGTGATTATTGTGTAGGCCGGGAATGTTCGGACTGAAAGAGGGTGTTGTGCGTCCGGTTATGTGAAAGTGATAGGATATAAAAAGTGTGTCAAAATGAGGTGTCGCCCAAAATGGTCGTTCATATCATTTTGACACGCCTTTTTTATGTGAAACAGGTTCTGCTTATTTTTTCAAGTTAGGCTCTTCGAGCTTGTAGCCATACTTCTTGTCGGCGGCTTTGAGACAGAACGCGATGACAAGGGAAAGCACGGCAATGCTTGTGAACACGCACATCGGCAAGGTGTAGCTGTACAGGTTTGTCGTTATGCCGTTTTCTGTAGTCGTGCCAACGATGCAATACTTTTCAAGAATGTAGCCGATAAGTGCGGGAACGCCCCACAGGCCTATGTTCTGGATGAAGAAGATAAGCGCGTATGCCGTGCCAAGCTGCTTTACCGGGAATATCTTCGCCACGCTCGGCCACATGGCGGAGGGAACGAGCGAGAATGCAATGCCAAGCACAATCATGAGGGCTATTGCCACCCATGCCGCGTGTATGAAAGGCAGGGCGTATATGAAATGCACGCAGATGAGCATGAGCGAGCCGAGCATCATTATGCTTGCGGCCTTGCCCTTGCGGTCGATCATTCCGCCGAAAACAGGGGTGAGTATGAGTGCGCCGAGGGCGGGGAGACCCGCAAATGTTCCGGCAATGTCCTCGTTCACCCCATATTTTGTAATCATCAGCTCTGTGGCGAATTTCTGGAACGGGAACACGCAGGAGTAGAACAGCACGCACAGCAGTGCGATAAGCCAGAAGCCGGGATTTTTCACGACAGCCACAACGTCTTTGAACGAAAACTTTTCTTCAGCGGAGCTTTCTACGGAAATCTTCACCTGACGGTCAAGCTTCCTGTCCATAAAACTGAAGGCTATGAATGAAATCATGCCGCCGACGAGAAGCACTGCGCCTATAAGTAGCGGTGTGTCGAGATTGTAGCTGCGTGCCACAGGAATGGCTATTGCGTATGCAACTTGCGAGCCTATGCGCGCCAAAGCCACCTGCACGCCCATTGCCAGTGCAAGTTCCTTGTCCTTGAACCACTTTGCAATAATCTTGCTGACGGTGATTCCCGCCACCTCTGCGCCCACGCCAAATACGGAATATCCGGCGGAAGCCATGAACACGTCGAGCTTGTAGCCCATGAACATCTCGCTTGTTCCGCCGTATGTCGTAATGGCGAGGTATTCCACGGTTGTGCCGCCAACCATAAGCACGGTGGCAAGTATTCCTGTGAATCGTATTCCGAATTTGTCAAGAATTAGCCCGCCCCAAATGAGCATCAGCAGGAACACATTCAGGAAACTGTATGCCCCGGTGAACATTCCGAACTCTCCGCTTGTCCAATGAAGTTGGCCTTCGAGCATTCCCTTTAGCGGGGCCATCACATCGTTCACATAATAGGCCGCCATCATTGTAAAGGCGACGATGAACAGTGCCGACCACCTGGCAGCCGCAGAGTCGTTGAGTTTTTTCGTTATAGCTGTCATATGTTTTGTCTTTTATTTTTTAAGCCATTTGTCGAGCCAACGGAAGAATGTGCGCTGCCACATTATGCCGTTTTGCGGTTTCAGCACCCAATGGTTCTCGTCGGGGAACAGCAGCAACTGGGCGGGGATGCCACGCAGACGCGCTGCGTTGAAAGCGGATTCAGCCTGAGTGTATTCTATGCGGAAGTCGCGTTGGCCGTGTATGCAGAGAATAGGTGTGTCCCATTTGTCAACCGAAAGGTGGGGCGAGTCGGAGAACACCTTTTGGAGTTTTCCGTCGGGCTTTACCCAAGGCGCGGAGCCCATGTCCCAATTGGCAAACCACATTTCCTCGGTCTCGACATATTGCTGCTGGGTGTTGTAAATGCCATCGTGGGCGATGAAGCACTTGAAACGCTTGTCGTGGTGTCCTGCCAGCCAATAAACGCTGTAGCCGCCGAAACTTGCCCCGACACAGCCGAGACGGTTTTTGTCAACATAGCTTTCTTTTGCAATGTCGTCAATGGCGGACAGATAGTCCTGCATACATAGACCTGTGTAGTCGCCGGAAATCTCTTCGAGCCACTCTGTGCCAAATCCGGGAAGCCCGCGACGGTTGGGGGCAATGATTATATACCCGTTGGCTGCCATTATCTGGAAATTCCAGCGGTAGCTCCAAAACTGGCTGACGGGAGACTGCGGACCGCCTTCGCAAAACAGAAGCACAGGGTATTTCTTGTTTGCATCGAAATGGGGAGGATATACAACCCAGCATAGCTCTTTCTTGCCGTCAACGGTGCTAACCCAGCGTTCCTCAACCTTTCCGAATGTTGTTTTTTCGTATGTTTCCTTGTTTACGTTTGTAAGTCTTTCCGATTTGCCGTTTTTTGCGCTGACAAAGAAAATGTCATCGGCTTCGCTTATGCTGTGCCGCTTTACGAGAAGGTTGCCGTTTGAAGCAACGTAACCGGCGAGACTGTAATCGCAAACCTCGTCAGTAAGCTGGCGCACTTTGCCTTTCAAATTAGTGGCGTAGATGTTGGTGCGTCCGTGCCACACTCCGGCAAACAGCAGTTCCTTGGAATTTTCTTTCCAGAAAAAGTTGTCAACACCGCTGTCAAAGCTTTCTGTAACGTATGTTTTGTTGCGTGTGGCAAACTCATATACGCACAAACGCGTGCGGTCGCTCTCATATCCGTCGTGCTTCATGCTTGTCCAGGCAATATATTTACCATCGGGCGAGAATTTCGGATTGTCGTCATATCCCAAGTTGCAGTCTTCGCCATCGTAAATCCGCTGGTCTTTAAGTGAGCGGGTGTAGTCTATCCTTATGGGTTGCTTGATGTCTCTCGTAATAGGTTTGCACAGGTTAAAGGACGAACCGTCTTCAATGTCGTAAAGATAGATGTCGCTGTCTGTGCTTACGGCATAGTCCCTGCCTTTCTTGGCGCGCATCACGTATGCAAGTTTCTTGGAGTCAGGATTCCAAGCGAACTCTTCCATGCCCCCGAAAGGTGTCATGGGACACTCGTACGGCAGTCCTTCCAAAATGTCTTTGGCGTTTTCAAGTTTTCCATTGTTGAATTCTGCAAGGAAAGGATGCGGAATGGAACGCACGTATGTGTCCCAATGCTTGTACATAAGCTCGTTTATCAGCATACCCGAAGCCTTGGGCAAATCCTCGTCGTTTTTTGCAATGGAAGTTTCTGTCGGGACTTGGTGGATTATTATCACGCGCTTGCCGTCGGGGGAGAAAAGGAAACCTTCTATATCGTCCTTTTCTTTCGACACACATTGCTTTCCTGTTCCGTCAACGTTCATTGTCCACAGTTGGCTCACGCCGTCAGAAGCGGCAAGGTAGGCAATCTTGCTGCCGCCTTCAATGAACGCCGGTTCACTTTCGCTGCCGCCGGTAGTCAGATTTTTTTCTTCGCCGGTCTTTATGTCCTTTATATATATGGAAGTGTGTCCCTTGTTCTCTTTTATGTCGTATTTTGTAAGGGTGTAAACAATCTTCTTGCCGTCGGGCGAAGCTGCCACGCTCCCAATTCTGCCCATGGACCAAAGCCTTTCCGGGGTGAGAAGGTCATCATTTCCTGCCGCTGTCGCCATATTTGGCGTTGCACATATTACAGACATAATCAAAACTGACAGGCTTTTCAAATATCTCATCATTGCTTTTTGTGTTTTTGGCGTTCCTGTTGTAGTTTCATCATTTCTTCCTGCTGCTTTTGCAGCGCTTCGAGACGGGCTGCAAGGCCGCTCATCTTCTTGGGTTTCTCCTTGTTTGCCTGATAGTTTTTCTCAAGGCGTTCAAGAAGTTTTTTTTCGTCAATGGTGCGGCGCAGATACCACATGGTAAGCGCACTGAAAAGAAGGGAAATGAAATAGTAGTAGTTCAGACCTGCCGAATAATCGTTGAACACGAAGAAGAAGAACACTGGCATGAGGTACATCATCCATCTCATCATCTTCATCTGGCTTTCCTGCTGCCCGCTCATCATGTCTTTCTGCATTCTCATGCTCATGACACTGTAAACAACGTTGGTTATGCAGAACAGGATGCAGAAGGCGCTGATGTGGTCTCCTATAAGCCAAATCGGGCGGGAGAACTGTATAATCGGGTCGTATGTGGAAAGGTCGTCAACCCACAGGAAACTTTGCTGCCTGAGTTCAATGGCGTTCGGTATGAAGTTGAACATCGCAATCCAAATAGGCATCTGAATAAGCATCGGCAGACAGCCGCCCATGGGGCTTGCGCCATATTGGCTGTAGGTTTGCATTATTTCCTGCTGTTTCTTCATATTATCGGCAGGGTCTGGGTATTTCGCGTTTATCTCGTCTATTTTGGGCTTCAGCACACGCATTTTCGCGCTGCTCATCACGCTTTTGCGGGTAGGCACATATACTATGATGCGCAGCAGGATTGTTATAAGCAAAAGAACAATGCCCATAGAGAGACCAAGGTCGGTGAGCCAGTCGAATACATAAATGGTGAAATACCTGTTTATGTATCTGAACAAAGGCCAGCCGAGATACACAAGATGCTCAAGCTTCAAATCCTTGTCCGGGCTTACAATGTCGTCTATCTTCTGCAAGGTGCGGAACTTGTTCGGCCCTAAATAAAATTTGAAAGACGAAGCCTTGCTTCCAGACGGGTCGAAGTCAGTTTCGGCGGAAGCTTCGTATTGTTTCAGGAAGCCTTTGCTTATGTCCTCTTCGGGCTTGCTTTTCAGCTTGACTTTATCCAATCCGGCATCGGCAATAAGCGTTACGCCGAAAAACTGGTCTTTGAACGAAATCCAGTCAAGGCTTTCCTCAAGGCTTTTCTCTTCCTCTTTCTGCGGGTCAAGGCGGTCGGTGCCGCCGTCAGCCTCTTTGTAGGTCAGGGCGGCGTATTGGTTCTCGAACTTGTAGCCGCGTTCCTGCTGTTTCAGGCGTTCGCTCCATTCCAAGCCCAAAATCTTGGAAGTGGGCAGCAGGTATTCCTGCATCCCGTCGGCTTTCACATCCATGTCAAGCACGAAACCGTCGTGGAGCTTGTAGCTTATCGAAAGTTTTCCGCCGTTTGCCGCTTGCGCCACCATTGTAACCGTTGAGTCGGTAACGTTTTCGGGGCGGAACATAAGGGAGGATGTGTTTATGTCGCTTTTCTTTCCTGCAAGCGTGAACGACATTTTCGCATATTCGTCGCAATAAAGCAGAAGCGGCTTCTTGTCCTGCCCTTTGTAGTTTTTCAGAACCACGTTGCCTACGCTGCCTCCGCGAGTGTTTATTCCCACGGTTATGTCGTTGCTTTTCAATACAACAAGGCGTGGCTGCTCTCCGTTGTCCGTGAATATGCTGTCGTTAGCGGCTGTTGTTGTCTCGTTGGCGACTGTTGCCGTCTTGGTGTCTTGCAGTTGCTTTTCCTCTGCCGGCTGCTCCTCGCGCTGCTGTTTCTGTTGTTCCTCGCTTGGCCTGTTGAAATAGCTGAAACCGAATATCACCGCTATTATCAGCAGGAAACCTATTACGCTGTTCTTGTCCATTTCCTAAGATTAAATTTGTTGCCTGCGCCGTCCTTATTGTTTGTCGTCCTGCGGGGTGTTTTCAACAATTGTCTTGATGAAATCCAGGAACAGCGGGTGGGGCTTCAGAACGGTGCTGCTGTATTCGGGGTGGAACTGTGTGCCGACATACCATTTCAGTGTGGGTATTTCGACAATTTCCACAAGGTTGGTCTCGGGGTTCACGCCGTCGCACATCATCCCGGCCTTTTCATATTCCTCGCGGTAATCGTTGTTGAACTCGTAGCGGTGGCGGTGGCGTTCCTCTATTATGTCAGTGCCGTATATTGCCCTTACCTTGCTGCCTTCCTTCAGCGCGCATTCGTATGCCCCAAGGCGCATTGTGCCTCCCATGTTGGTTATGTTCTTCTGCTCCTCCATGAGGTCGATTACGTTGTGGGTGGTCTTCTCGTTCATCTCAATGCTGTCGGCATCCTTGTAGCCCAGGACGTTGCGGGCGAACTCCACAACCATCATCTGCATTCCGAGGCAGATGCCGAATGTGGGTATGTCGTGTTCGCGGCAGTATTTGGCGGCGGTGATCTTTCCCTCTATGCCGCGCTGCCCGAAGCCCGGGCAAATCACGATGCCCTGCATTCCCTTGAGGCTCTCCTCCACGTTGTCGGGCGTTATGTATTCGCTGTTTATGAAGTGCGTCTTGACCTTGCGGTTGTTGTATGTGCCGGCCTGCGACAGCGACTCCAGAATGCTCTTGTAGGCATCCTGCAAATCGTATTTCCCTACGAGACCCACGTTTACAACGGTTGTGGCCTTGTGGCGGCGTTCCAGGAAAGCCCTCCACGGGCCAAGCCCCGGGGTTTCGCCCGGCTCTATGCCCATTTTGCGCAGAATGGTTGAGTCGAGCCCCTGCTCCTGCATCCTTAGCGGCACTTCGTATATCGTGGGCTGGTCGGTGCTCTGCACCACGGCTTCGGGGTCAACGTTGCAGAAGTTGGCGACTTTTTTGCGTATGCCCGCGCTCAGGTCGTGTTCGGCGCGCAAAACCAGAACGTCGGGCTGTATGCCCAGGCTTTGCAGCTCTTTCACCGAGTGTTGCGTTGGCTTGGTCTTGAGTTCCTGCGCAGCCGAAAGGAACGGCACGTAAGTGAGGTGTATGCACAGGGCGTTTTTGCCCAGCTCCCATTTAAGCTGGCGTATGGCCTCGAGAAACGGCAGCCCCTCTATGTCGCCGACTGTGCCGCCTATTTCGGTTATTACGAAGTCGAAGTGGTATTTGTTTCCCAAATAAAGTATGTCGCGCTTAATCTCGTCCGTGATGTGCGGCACCACCTGTATGGTCTTTCCCAGATAGTCGCCCCTGCGCTCCTTTTCAATAACATTCTTGTATATGCGCCCGGTGGTGAAGTTGTTGTGGCGTGTGGTCTTTATGCCGGTGAACCTTTCGTAATGTCCAAGGTCAAGGTCGGTTTCCTGTCCGTCTGCCGTAACATAGCATTCCCCATGCTCGTAGGGGTTGAGCGTGCCCGGGTCCACGTTTATGTATGGGTCGAACTTTTGGATTGTTATGTTGTATCCGCGTGCTTGCAGCAGTTTGCCTATTGACGAGGAGATAATCCCCTTTCCCAGCGACGATGCAACGCCGCCCGTTACAAAGATATACTTGGTTTCAGCCACGATTATATTGATTTATGTATTATTAAAACGTTTGCAAATTTACTGAAAAATTCCCGCTCTGCCTTGGTTGGGGATAAGAAATAAGAAAAGACACGGTTGTTATGCGTTTTCCACACACATCCGTCCGCACAACAGAGGTGTAATAGAAAAAACGACAATTACCGCCGAAATTGCGTAACTCGTTGATTTGCTGTAAAATGCCCACATGGAAAATGTTTGATATAACGAATTGTAATTCAGGTGTTTGCGAACGGCGAAAAAAGGTCTGATGTAGTTTGAATTATGTCTGATATAATTTTTTCTACATCGGACGTAGTTTTTCTTATATCCTATGTGGAATCGGCTTCGCCTTTTATGGCAAAGGTGGTGTCCGCGTTTTCATGTCCCAACCCGGTGTTCGTTTTTCGTCAGGGCATAAAAAACGCCCACCTTTAGGACGATGGGCGATCCGAATGTTTTCACAACGGAATAATCCTTATTGTGATTAGCTGAAAATTCATTGCAAATATACACATTTTTGTTATAGGCCGTGTCGCGCTGTCGGAAAATTTTCATAAATTCGCAAAATAACATCGTAAATTGCAAGTACAATGAAAACTATCTTGGGATTAGACCTTGGGCCGGGAAGCATAGGGTGGGCTTTGGTGAACACGGAAAACGGCAAGCCGGAAAGCATAATAAAGGCGGGAAGCCGCATAATTCCTATGGACGCAGGGGAAATGAGTGACTACGAAAGCGGCAAGCTGCAATCGTCGGCATCGGTGCGGACTGCATTCAGGGGAATGCGCCGCCTGTACGAGAGGGCGGCTCTCCGCAGGGAGAGGCTTTTAAGGGTGCTGAATGTTCTCGGCTTTCTGCCGCAGCACTATCGCGACCAAATAGATTTTGACGAACATACGGGAAAATTCAAGAACCACGGCGAACCGCTGCTGCCATACAGGAAAAACGAGACTGGGAAAAGCGAGTTCATTTTTCAGCAGTCATTTCTTGAAATGCTCGAAGATTTCATGAAAAACAATCCGCAGGTCTTGGAGGGCGGCAGACTCATTCCCCGCGACTGGACTCTTTATTATTGCCGCAAAAAGGCTCTTGACCGTGAAATCTCGCGTGGGGAACTGGCTTGGATATTGCTTAACGCCAATTCCAAGCGCGGCTATTACCAGCTTGATGAGGAAAAAACAGAAAAATCAAACGCGGAAAAGGAATACCGCCGTGCTAAGGTTGTGAGTGTGGAAAAGCAGGATGAGGACCGGAAACAAAAAGGCTATTTCTTCTATAAGATAACATACGAAGGCGGACTGACGCAAACGAGGAAATGCAAAATGCAGCCGTGGCGCGTAGGCGACTATGTGGATTTGGTTATAACCACGCCGCTTGACAATAACGGCAAGCCGAAAAAAGACGAGGACGGCGAAATAAGGAAAACCCTCAGCAGTCCCAAAGAGGACGATTGGGGACTTGTGATGCAAAAGACACAGGCAGGCATAGACCACGGCAATGGCACTGTGGGCGAATACATCTACAACAGCCTTCTTGAAAATCCGTCCGAGAAGGTGAAGGGCGGAATTGTAAAGACTATTGAGAGACATTACTATAAGGATGAGCTGAGAAAGATACTTGAGGCGCAGTCGAGGTTCATACCCGAGTTGCAGGATCACGGACTTTACATTAAATGTGTAAAGGAACTTTACCACAACAACGAATCCCATGCAAACGAGTTGCGGCATAGGAACATTATAGACTTCCTCATTAACGATGTGATTTACTACCAGCGTCCGCTCAAAAGCAAGAAAAGTTGCGTCGCCGATTGTCCTTATGAGAGCTACACTTATGTGGATAAGGAAACAGGCGAGATAAAGAAACGCCCCTTGAAGGTGATGCCCAAGTCCCATCCGCTGTTTCAGGAGTTCCGCCTGTGGCAGTTCATACGCAACCTAAGGGTTACCGAGAACGAGAAGATTGTGGACGAACGCAGGTTTTTTGGTTATGATGTAACGGCAAAATATATCGGTACGCCCGAGGATGTGTGCCGGCTTTACGAAAAACTGTCGGGATATGCGGACATAAGCGAAAGCAAGGTTTTGAAGGCGTTGGGACTTAATGCAAAGATGTTCAAATGGAATTACGGCTCCAAAAAGGAGTTCCCTGGTTTGAAAACGCACCACGAATTTGCATCGAGAATTGCCAAACTTGAAAACGCAAGGGAACTTACGCAAAAAGAAGAATACAAGCTGTGGCACATACTCTATTCCGTGAGTGACAGGGACGAACTTGAGAAAGCCCTGAAGCACTTTGCCGAAGAATGCGAGTTTAATCCGCAAAATTTCTACGAGCAATTCAAGGCCGCTCCGAAGATGCGGGGCGATTATGCCTCTTACTCCGAAAGGGCAGTCAGACGTCTGCTCCCGCTTATGCGCACCGGGAAATATTGGGACGAAAAAGAGATAGACGCGGCAACGCTCAAGCGGATAAACGCCATAATTGCGGACGGCTACAACCCATGTGAGGATTTCCCCGAGTTCAAGCGGGTGGGGGATTTCCAAAATTTGCAGCTTTCCGACGCTTGTTATGTGGTTTACGGGCGGCATTCCGAAAACGCCGACAACAGTGTGTGGACTTCCCCCGAGGAAATTGACGAATATCTTTGCGGCGAGTTTCGCAAAAACTCAATGCGAAACCCCGTGGTGGAGAAGGTGGTGGCGGAAACGCTCAAGGTCGTAAGGGACGTTTGGAAAACCTACGGCAAGCCGGCGGAAATTCATGTGGAGATGGCGCGAAGCCTTAAAGACCCTAACGACAAACGCAAGGAAGCCACGGAAAGAATGGCAGAAAACAGGAGGGATACAATAGACGTGCGCGAGAAACTGCAGGAACTCAAAGATGGGCACAAGGCGGACAATGTGAATCCCAATTCCTCAATACATATATTGAAATACAAACTGTGGAAAGAGCAGGGAGGCCAGTCGCCATATACAGGGAAAAGCATATCGATAGCAAGGCTCTTCACCGATGAATACCAAGTTGACCACATAATCCCCCAGAAACGGTATTACGACGATTCTTTCACAAACAAGGTGGTGTGCGAGAGCGCGGTTAATTTGGACAAAGGCGCACGGCTTGCATACGGGTACATACTTGCCGAAGGCGGAAAGGAGATAGACGTAACGGTAAACGGCAAGCGCGAGAAAACTGCCATATTCCCCAAAGAACAATATGAGGAATGGGTGAAAAAGCATTGCGTGAGGGAAAACGGAATCGGCAGAAAGGGCAAAAACCTCATGATGACGGATGTCCCGGCTTCGTTCAACGCCTCGCAGCTTAACAACACCCGCTACATAGCCCGCAAGACGGCGGAAATCCTGTCCCACATAGTGCGTGAGGGTAGCGACCCCGGGGCGCGTTCCAAGAACATAATAATGACAAACGGAAGCATCACCGACCGACTGAAGAAAGACTGGGGACTGAAACAGATTTGGAGCGAACTTATGCAGCCGAGGTTTGAACGCCTTAACGACAAAACCCAAAGCAATGACTATGGCGAGGAGATTACGGACAGTAATGGCAAACGCTACTTCCAGACAAGAGTGCCGGAGGTGCTTGCCGAAAAATTCGACATCAAGCGAATAGACCACCGCCACCACGCAATGGACGCGATAGTCATAGCCTGCACTTCCCTGAGCCATATTAATTATATGAATAACCTGAGCGGCGGGGAAAAGGAACGCTATGACCTGCGCAGGGTGTTGTGCGAAAAAGACAGCAGGGCGTTTTTAAAGCCTTGGGAAACGTTTACGCAGGATTCCCGCGAGGCTCTGAACAGCATTATAGTGAGCTTCAGGCAAAATCTGCGCATCGTGAGCCGCGCAAGCAACTATTACAACCATTATGTTGACGGCAAAAAGGTAACGGAAAGGCAGACCAAGGGCGAGCATTTCTCAATACGCAAACCGCTTCACAAAGCCACGTATTCGGGGCTCGTAAGGCTGCCGGAAACAAAAATGGAGAAAATAGAGAACACCATAGACAACCCCGAGCAGATAGTTGACAAAAGCATACGCAAAGGGTTGAAGGAGGTTCTTGCCCAATACAATGGCACTGCCGACAAGAAGAAAATAAAGAAGTATTTCAAGGACAGGGACTACAAGCTGAACGGCGTGGATGTGTCGAAAGTGAAAATACGCTTTGTGCCGGAACAGGCAAGGCATTCCGCACACCGCACGGCTCTTGGCTCGATAACAAACAAGAAGCAGCTTGATTCCATCACGGATTCCGGCATTAGGAAAATCCTGCTCAACCATCTGGAAAACTACGGCGGCAATTACGAGGAGGCGTTCTCGCCGGAGGGCATAAGCAGCTTGAACGACAACATAAGGCAGCTTAATGGCGGACGCGACCATAAGCCGGTAAAATGCGTAAGGGTTTCGGAAAAATTCTCTTTGAAGTTCTCTGTAGGACAAAACTGCTCTAAAATAAAAACTTATGTTGAAGCTGCGGACAATACTAATCTTTTCTTCGCCATATATGTTGACGAGGAAGGAAAGCGGGCGTTCGAGACGATACCTCTGAACGTTGTCGTTGAAAGAAAAAGGCAGCATCTTTCCGCAGTGCCAGAACACAATGACAAAGAGAACAAACTCCTGTTTTCCCTTTCACCCGGCGATTTGGTCTATGTCCCCGAAGAGGGCGAGCATATCGCAATGCCGCTTGATTATGAACGCATATACAAAATGCAATCAACTGATAGTAATAAATGTTTTTTTGTGCCTCAATATGTAGCTGCTCGTATAGCAGATAAAATTGAATACGGTCCTAAAAACAAATCAGAACGCGACTTGAATGGCAATCAAATCAAAAAAGTTTGTCTGAAACTTGAGATCGACCGCTTGGGAAACATCATAAAGATTACAGGAAATGATTAAGAAGACGCTTTGTTTCAGCAATCCTGCATACCTGTCTTTGTCAAATGGGCAGCTCGTCATAAAACTCCCTGAGGTGGAAAAGCCCGGCAATGTGTCGGAAGTCATAAAGCGTGAGGCAGTTAGGACAATACCCATTGAGGACATTGGCGTTGTTGTTTTGGACAACAGGCAAATAACCGTAACCCAAGGTGCGCTTGAGGCTCTTCTGAAAAATACCGCCGCCGTCATAACCTGCGACGAAAGGCATATGCCACTTGGCTTGCTGCTGCCGCTCGAAGGCAATACAATTCAAAACGAGAGGTTCAGAAACCAGATGGACGCTTCGCTCCCGCTGAAGAAACAGCTTTGGCAGCAAACCGTCAAGGCAAAAATTATGAACCAATACGGCTGTTTGAGAAAGAACACAGGAGATGAGGCAAAGCGGCTGTACAAATTGGCGCAGGATGTCAAGAGCGGCGATGCGGACAATTGCGAGGCGCAGGCGGCGGTGTATTACTGGCGCAACATCTTTCCCGAAAATGAAAACTTTGTGCGCGACAAGGAAGGCTCTCCGCCAAACAACCTCCTTAACTACGGCTATGCCGTTTTGCGTGCCGTCGTGGCGCGGTCGCTGGTTGTAAGCGGACTACTGCCGGTTTCGGGAATCCACCACCGCAACCGCTACAACGCCTATTGTCTTGCCGACGACATAATGGAGCCATACCGTCCGTATGTTGACGACCTTGTTATCTCTGTGGCAAGCGAGTTTGGGGAAATCCCCGAGGAACTCACCGTGGACTTGAAAAGGGAAATGCTGCGGATACCCGTGCTTGACGTAAAGATAAACTCCGTCCGCAGCCCGCTCATGGTGGCGGTGGGGCAGACCACGGCAAGCCTTGCGAAATGTTTTGCCGGGGAAGTGCGAAAAATAGCCTATCCCGAATTTTGAATGGCGGAACTCAATATATACAAGGTCATGTGGGTGCTTGTGTTCTACGACCTGCCTACCGACACAAAGAACCAGCGCAAGGAGGCGGCGCGTTTCCGCAAGGACATAATGGGCGACGGCTTCACGATGTTCCAGTTCTCAATATACGTAAGGCATTGCGCGAGCATGGACAACGCGCAGGTTCACATTAAGCGCGTGCAGTCGTTTCTCCCCGCCCATGGAAATGTGGGCATAATGTGCATAACCGACAGACAGTTTGCCGACATAAAGATATTCTATTGCCAAAAGCCCAGGAAAGCCTTGGCAGAGGGGCAGCAGCTCGAATTGTTTTAGAGGCGTGCTTTGCCGCACCGTTTTAGGGAAACGTAAAGGCAAGGACAATGCAGGTGAATATTATATGCGCCCGGGACAGAGAAAACGGCGGATATGTATTGTGAACCGCAAGGTGTTGGTTCTTAGGGATTTGTGTCAACATGGCAGATGTACTGTAAGTTTTTGTTTTCCAGACGTTTGCAAGTGCCGAAAAAATGTCTGATGTAATTTGAATTATATCAGACACAATTTTTCCTGCATCGGACATAA
>DKDC01000011.1:0-12407 GCA_002451695.1 Prevotellaceae bacterium UBA6858
TTATGTCTGATATAATTCAAAAAAGGTCTGATGTAGTTTTTCCCACGTCAGACATAATTTTTGCTGTTTGAAGTGCCGTTGGTTTTCAGATACTTGCAAACTGCAAAAAAACGCGTTCAAAAGAAGATTGGCGGCAAAATAATTTTCTGCGTTTTGAAGATTTTGAAGAAAAAGTTAGTCTAAAACGGAATTTGCATATAATCATTTGCAACTTCGTTTACCACAGAATAATCGTGCAGCTTATTCAAATCCCCGATATGACTTGCCAGGTTTTCAAGTTTTTCGGAATTTTCCATTTCCTCACGCCTTGCCTTGCTCAACCTGCAAAATTCCTCCTCCTGCTCAAGCCCCGCAAACCGCCGCCCGCACAAATTTGCGGCAATGCCTGTAGTGGAACTTCCGCAAAAAGGGTCAAGAACCCAATCTCCATTATCTATGCACACACTACGTTATCACTTGTAAACTATGTCCTACCGTTGAGAAGAAAATAGACAAGGTATGCACAAATAATGTAAAACTTGAAATCAGAATAGAATTCCTCATTCATAAGAACTTTTTAAGCGTTTCAGTATTCTACAGATATGCTCTTTAGGATAGTGTGATTTTTGAAAATGCTTATATTCGTTTTCCCAAAGGTAATCAACAACGGCTTTAATGTCTGCCTTTTGTTCTTCTGTTAGTAGTTGCTTTACTATAAGGTCTGTCGTATCAAATTCCGCTTCTTCAATCCAAGGATTATCTTTGAGAAGATTGCATCTTGCCTCTTTCTCATTTTTTCCAAAGGTTCTGCCAAGAACTTGACAATTTTCCACATCGTTTCCATTTGGGCCTTGCGTGAAACCTTCTGTAGTGTAAAAAATGTATTCTGACATAGTTGTATATTACAAAAACATATTTGTTCATAAACTCTTTTGAAATTATCTACCAACTGAGCGTGCTGTTAGATAAATCCCTCACTTGCTCTTGCTATACGCATTAATTCATATTGTTTACAGATACTCTCATAACTATGGAAAGCAACACGTTCTTTCACTTCCTTGAAAGCAGTTCTGCTCATCACTTTGTCAAACTGTTCCTTGCGGTTCTGAGGTGCGACAATAAGAAAGCGACTATGAAAGTCTTGTAAATCACAAAACTTTGTGACTGAGTTTTGAATGTCTGTAGAATGTTCAACTTCGAAGAAGCTATTTGGCATTTTGCGTTCATTAAACCAAATGACATCCACAGTTTTTGCTCTGTCTGTCAAGTTTTCGTATGAAAAGTTGGGAATACGGATAGTTGAGCAAATATCCTTCAATGGCTTTTCAAGGAACTTGCGATTTTGGTCTTGGGCAGGAACATAAGTTGTGTAATGCTTCATATTGCCAATCTCGATAATAAGTCCTTGATAGTAGCCATGTGTAAACCGTTCGACGCTCTGCTCTTCTTGAGTTTGTATGTCAAATTTACGCATCACTTCTTCACGACATTCCTCCAACGCCCAAAGACCTGGCTGTATCTTAAATATTTCGTTAGATTGCTGCACTATTCTTCGGATTGATTCGTTGGGTGTCTTGGTTGCCCACGATTTCGTATCAACGAGATGATACAAATCACCAAGGGTGGCATACCCTCCTGTTTTGCGAAGAGTGTCTATAACTTGTTGTGTCTGTGTATATTTCTGTTGCGCCATAATCAATTTTACTTTAATAAGTTTCTGCCTCCTGTATTTTCAAGTATTCTCATTTGCTGGATGGCTATCTGATTAAGTTTGATGAGCCGTTCCGATTGTGCCATTCCGTCATTGATGAACACGGCGTTGAGATTTTCCATGTTCGAGAGACAGATAAGTTCATTGATGCTGGCATAATCACGGATGTTACCTTTCTTGTCGGGATTTTGCTCACGCCATTGTTTTGCCGTCATACCGAACATGGCTATGTTAAGAACATCCGCTTCATCGGCATACTTCATGGCAGCTTGCTCACGTGTTACCTCTGCAGGAATAAGATTAGCCTTGATTGCATCTGTGTGAATACGATAGTTTATCTTTGACAGCTCACGTTTGGCAGACCACGCCAATTGCTTCTGCTCGTCAGCTTTAAGACGTTGGTACTCTTTTACCAATAAAAGTTGGAAACGAGGACTAATCCACATTCCGAAATGATAGGCAATGTCGCGATGAGCATAAGTTCCACCATATCGGCCGGCTTTCGCTATAATGCCTATGGCGTCTGTTCTTCGAATCCATGCCTTAACGGAAAGCACAAAATTGTTGCTTCCTGCTGCATTTCTAATTGTATCGAATTCGGTACAATTAAAATTCGGATTATATAGCATTTCCCATTCACCGAGATATTCTATTGTGCTTTTGAGGCTCATCCATCTGAAAATTATGTGCTCCTGCATTTGGCTATGTGCCATATCAGTCAAAGAGATATAATCCTCGTTTTGTACGTTTACAACAGATATTTCCGTGTTTTCGACTTTTATCTTTGCCATATCTTCCAGCTTTGTTGCCGCATACAAAAATATGATAAATTCTTGACAATAGCGAATGATAGTGGAAATGGTTTTCCGGTTAATTGCGTTCCTTATTGGGGAGTAGGCGGATGTTTTTTGGTTTTTGAACTTGGTGGAGACGTTCTTCACAATGTCGCGACTTCATCCGCATCGTTTGCGGGGTGGTCTGTGGGGAAAAATATCAGGCAAAAACGAGGGAACGCGGCAAAAAGTTTTGCGCGGGTTTTGTGCGAGAAAAACTGTGTGGGATTTTGGCGGAATTATATCAGATATAATTCAAAAAAGGTCTGATGTAATTCAAACTACGTCGGACATAGTTTTTGCTGTTTGAAGTGCCGCTGGTTTTCAGACGCTTATAAAATCGCAAAAAGCGCGTTCGAAAGGAAAATGCTGGCAGTGAAATTTTCGGCGTTTTGGAGATTTTGGAGGGAAAACGCAATGCCGTACGGCGACATTGCTGTGCTTTTTCGAAGAATGGGAGACGGATGCCGTTTTACGCCTCTAATCCTCGAAAATCATGGCTGTGGCGTATGCGGCGATGCCTTCCCCGCGCCCGGTGAAGCCGAGGCGTTCGGTTGTTGTGGCTTTTACCGACACGTCTTTTTGCGGGATTTCCAGGCACGTGGCTATGCACTCCTGCATTTGCGGGATGAAGTTTTTCAGTTTGGGCTGCTCAAGGCAAATGGTGATGTCAACGTTCCCTATGGTGAAACTGTGTTCTTTGAGAATGGCGGCTGTGGCTTTGAGCAGCAGCTTGCTGTCTGCCCCGCGATAGCGCTCGTCGGTGTCGGGAAAGTGGCAGCCTATGTCGCGCAGGGCTGCCGCCCCGAGAAGTGCATCGATTAGCGCGTGCAACGCCACGTCGGCATCGCTGTGTCCGAGCAGGCCGAGGGAGTGGGGGATCTTGATGCCCCCGAGCCATAGTTCGCGGTTCTCCACAAGGCGGTGAACGTCAAATCCAAATCCGATGCGCGGTTTCATTTCTGCTTGTGCGTGTGCCGGGTGGGGCGGTGTTATCTTCTTCTTGAGAAGAGGTCTTTTATTCCGTCAAAGTCGAATGCGAGGGAAACTCTCAGGGTCTGGTCGAGAGGGTTGCTTGCCGCCGTGGAAAGCACATAGCCGGCGTCGATTGAGAAAACGTTCATGCGGAAGCCCGCGCCCACGGTGAAGTATTTGCGGTTGCCCTTGTCCTTGTCCTCGTCGTGGTAGCCGGCGCGCAGTATGAACTTGTCGTTGTAGGTGTATTCCACGCCGAAGCTCCACTGTATCTCTTTCAGTTCCTCGCTGAAGCCGCCGGGCGCGTCGCCGAAGCTCTTGAATATGCCGGTGATTGGCGACATGTCGTAATAGTCCTTTTGCAGACGCTCCTGGTACGCCTCGCTGCTCTCGTCGTCTTTTTGGCGCGGCATTGTGGGCACGAGCAGCTTGTTGAGGTCAACGCCGAAGGCTATCTTGTTGTATTCGTTTATCGGCACAAGGTAGTTCACGCCAAGGCGCAGGTTGGTGGGGATGAAGTACGTGTTTTCGTCCCCGAATTTCATTTTGCTGCCGATGTTGCTTATGTTCAAACCCAATGCAAGCTGGCATTCGCGGCTTCCCATTACCACGTATTTGTTGTAGTACATGGCAATGTCGGCAGCAAATGCGTTTCCCGGCTTTGTGTCGTCTGAATAATTTCCGCTAAGGTCGGAGCGGATGTAGCGCAGGGCTATCGCCGCCGAGAAGTTGTCGCTGAGCATTCGCGACACGCCTACATCGAACGCCATCTCGTAGGGCTTTATGCTCATGTTGTCGCCGGCGTCAACTTCGCCGAGCGAGAAATAGCGGAGCGATGATGACAGGGCGGTGTAGTCGCCGAGTCGCATATATCCCGCCACGTATGCGAGGTCGATGTCGTTGACTATTTTGCGCAGCCATGGGGTGTAGTTCACGGCAATTCCCGCACGGCTTATGCAGAAGGGGTATTTGGCGGGGTTCCATGCCTGTGAGTTCACGTCGGGGTCGGTTGCCGCGCCAATGTCGCCCATACCTCCCGCACGTGCGTCCGCCCCTATCTTCAGGGAGTTTACCGCCGTGCTGACGGGGTTGAACTTGTCCTTCTCGCCGTCGGCCCTGGTTGTCGTGGCAAACGCCATGAACGACATCAGTATTATTGCTATCTTGTATTTCATCGTCTGCTTGTATGTGGATTGCACTTATATAAAACTGTGTGTGGCTTTATTTATTGTTCAGTATAATCAATTTCTTGGTTTTGGTGCTTGCCGCCCCGTTGCCCTCGGACACCGACACTCGGTAGAGGTAAACGCCGCCGCCCACTCTCGCCCCCGAGGAGTTTGTGAGGTTCCACGTTATGGGGTAATGCCCGTAGTCGCTCTCGCCGTTAGTCGTGGTCTGCCACACGAGCTGTCCGTATGAATCGTAAACCCTCACGGTGAACTTCACGTCGGTGAGCGGACGGTCGTATGACACATTGAACACTGTCGTTTCGGTGGCGGGGTTGGGATTGCACGTAACATCGAGAACGTTAGGCTTGAGGTTTCTCACCGCAACGAAGTCGAGCGCGGCCGAGGATGAGTTGCCCAGCATGTCCCATGCGCGGAAAACAAGGCGGTGGCTGCCGGGCGGCAGTTCGGGAATGGAGTAGCCCACGCTGCCGCTTGTGAATGTGCCAAAATCGTTCTTGAAATAATCGTTCAGCACGTATGACGTGGCGGCGTTGCCGTCGATGATAAGTTCGATGTCGTGTCCCACGCCGCTTCCAGTGGCGTTGATGCCGTCGCTGTCGCGTAGCATTGCCACGAAGTAGGGCGTGGTGTTTGTTTTGTCGCCGTTGCGGAAGTCGGGATTGTTGAGGTAAACGAACAGGGCTGGGCCTGTTGAATCGTTTTTAAGTTCGGCGGAGGAGTTTATTGCAAAGTTGCTGTTCGTTCCGTGGCATTCGGCTGTGCGGTCGTTGCTTACGGCATAAAGGTTCATAAGGCAGGTCTCGTCTGAATAGCTTGCGTCAACCGAAACGGGGAAGTCGAACTCGAACACGCCGTTGCGCACGGAGTCTGTGCCTTCGAAAAGTCGGCGTGTGCGGTTGCTGAACACGTAAGGGTCTTTGCCGTTTCCGGCGTTGTCGTGGCAGGTTATTGTTTCGAGCTTGTCGAACACAGTGGCGGTAACTGTGCCGTTGAAGTCGGGCATCCTTGCTCCGTTTTGCGAGGTTATGTGTCCCTTTATCCGCGCCACGCTTCCTGCCGCAAGGTTCACTTTCGCCCCGGTTGCCCTTTTGCCGTTTATGCTGTCGATTACCACTTTTCCCACGGGGGCGGCAAGACGCAGCGCAGGGTCTCCCATAAGCACGTACTTCATCTTGTTAATGGTGAAGTCGGTGCTTTCGCCCGAAGTGGCTACGAGGGCGCATTTAGTTTTCATCAGTGCCTCGCCCATAGTCATGAGTTTGCCGTTTTCCTCCGTGAGGATGTATTTCATCAAATGGGTGTTGAGGTTGAGGTTCCTTTGTGAGAAAACCGAGCGCGTAGCCCCGATGAAGGCAACAGAGCCGCCTTTTTCGTTCAGCACGGCACATTCGCCGATTGTCTCCTCGTTGGAGTCGAACGGCACAATCTCGCACGAGGATGTTATCCATACAGATGGGTTGCTGGTTTTGTTTTCCTTGAAGTCGTTAAGGAGCAGAACCTTTTCGTGGGAAATGGAAGCCGGTGCGCCATGCCCGGTGTAGTTCATGAGCAACGCGCCGTTGGTCATGTAGCTTTTGAGCTGCTTTGTTATTTCGGGATAGGAGTTTCCTGTGGATGTCTTTACCACGGTGTACGCGTCCCAATAAACTCTCCTCACGTTGTATTCCCTGTGGTTTGACTCTATTTGCTTGGCAATGGTTTCGGCATCTCCCATGAGCGAGTTGCTTGTCTTGTCGTCGTCGCCCATTACGCAGATAAGGTTCTTCCACGAGCCGACGCTGTTGTTGTACATATAATTAATGGTCTTGTCAACCATAATCTTGGCTTCGTCCTCGCGGTGCGCGGGGAAGCGTCCTATGGCGATGTCTGGTTTTTCCGCTGTCATGTTCCTGCCTTCCCCGTCGTCAAGAAAGGCGAAGAAGTCGTCGCTCACGTAACAGTTTATCTCGTTCGTGGAGTTCCACGATTCGTAGCAAAGCAGGAAATCGTCGGGTGTGCTGTTCTGCCAGTCTTTTGTAATCATCCTGTTGTCCCATGCGGCATCGCCGAAAAGCAGCAGGTAGCGCGGCATATCGGCGGAGGACGAAGCCCGGTCGTAGAGCATTTTCACGTAACGGCGGTAAGCCATGGCGTCGGGCGTGCCGGACGAAAACTCATTATATATCTTGTCGGCAGCAACAATTCTCACCCTAAGGTTGTCGTGTTCCCTGTGTGCGGCGGCGAGACGTTCCGCCTGTTTCGTTAGTTTCCCGCTTGCCGGCACGATTATAATCATGTCGCAAACCGAGTCGGCGTGCAGGTCTTGGTTTTCTAATTTCTTGTCGAGGGTCGGCTGTGGGAAGGTTTCTGCCGTATTCACCACGATGTATCTGTCTTTTGCCTCCGGGAGGGTTACGTTAAGTGTGCTGCCCGATAGCGTGCCTTCCACGTTTTGCTGGGCGCGCCCGGCAACGCCAAGCCGCCAGACTTTTGTGTTGCTGTCGGCAGAGGAAATGGCGTAGTTTCCCGCTCCGCTGTTGGCCGGGTCGCACAGCTCGAAGTAAGGCGTTGACAGATTGAGGTTTCTTTGGTAGTTGAACCGTATGTAGTCAAGCCTTGCCGAGTGTCCTGACGTTGTGGAGAAGTGAACGCTGTTTGACGTGGCGAGCGTGGTGGCGGTGTATGTTTTTTCGAGCAGTCTCGCCCTGTTTCCCTGCTCTCCTATATTGGTGTTGTTGAGCAGTGGGATTGTCATTCTTCCAAGACTTTCGGAGTTTAGGCTGCTGGTAACGTTGGTGGCGGAGGAAGCGTCGGACGCAGAGAACGCAATCGTAACGTATTGCTCGCCCTCGCTTGCTATTTCAGGAGCGGCGAGCTGGTAGGATTTTGAATTTCCGTTGGCAAAGTCGTAGCTGTCAAAGAACTGCTGTCCGCCAGCGTACCAGCTGTATGCGTCTTCCTCGTACAGGGAATGGGCGGGAATGGTTGTGCGTGCCTCGTTTGCGGCGGTTGCAGTCCCGGAGTTTTGCATTGTGGCGGGATTGTCGCCCTCGGTTAGGAAATAGTATGAGTACGATGAATACGGGTTGTTCGTGTGCCGCCATTTGTTGCGTACATAAGTCCATTTTGTCGTGCCGTTGGCGTAGAATAGGATTTTCGAGCCGTCGCGGTACAGCGGTATCTCCTCAAGGTCGTCAAAGTCCCTGTCGCTGCCGGAGTAGCTGATTACGGAGTCCTGCACCAGTCCGCCGTAACCGTAAAGTTTCACATTGGCGGGGTTGGAAAAGCCGGCGGAAGCCAGAAATGATTTTGTGAGCTGGTAAACTCCCTCCTTGCTCACGCGTATTTTCACCCATTTGCCGCCCGAAAGCACGGAGTGTTGGGCATACCGCCCGCTTTCTGCCGCGAGAGCTTTTGTTGTGCGTGCCTTTGTGGCGGTGTTCCTGTATATAGCCACCTTGCAGCTTTTAAGTCTGTAGAAAATCCCGCTGCGCCTTACGTAAGGATGGAACGAAATGTCGAGTACGCCCTCCTTGCGCTGTACAGCCACAATACAGTTGGCTTTCACATCCTCGCCTATCTCAATTTCGCTCGCAGACACGAGAGCCGCCTCCTGTGTGTTGAGCTTTTCGTATTCGGGATATTCAATCCTCACTTCAAAGTCGGTGTTGGCATAGTTTGCGCCCACGTTTATTTGGGTGGTGTATATCGGCAGCCCGCCCTCCTTTGATATGTTTTCGTGGGGAATGGTTACGAATTTGCCTTCTCCCACGGTCGCCACCGGCTCGTCGTTTATTAAGGCGTAAGCCGCCGGACTTTGCAGCCCGAGGAGGGCTGTTATCAGAAGACAGACGTATTTTCGGTTCATATATTACTCTTTTTCGTATGTCGCCTTTTGGTGGAGGCTTTATTTTATGTTGAACTCAAGCAGCTTGCTGCCGTTCGCAAATCCCGTGATGTGGGTGTTTGGCACTGCGGTGAAAACTGTGTCGCGCAGGGGAAGCAGCATGACATCCCCCTGTCTTATAGAGAGGAACTCGCTTGCGGTGGCTATGGTTTCGTCAGCGATGTCGCCGAAATTCTCCGTATTGAAGCGGCATTCCTTTCCGCCGCATTCCAGCAGGATGTCCACATTACTGGGTCTTTCGCCCGAAGTTTCCTCAAACTCTCCGCACGAAACTGCCCCGTCGAAGTTTTCCGCCATATCCCATGCTTTGCCCTCCTTTTTAAGTTCGGATTTCATGCC
The DNA here is from genome assembly GCA_002451695.1 of Prevotellaceae bacterium UBA6858. GTDB lineage: Bacteria > Bacteroidota > Bacteroidia > Bacteroidales > Bacteroidaceae > UBA6398. The sequence goes on from DKDC01000011.1 coordinate 8,914, forward strand.
GCTCATCTCAAACTTCACGGCAACGCTCAGCGCATCGTAGTATCTTTGTGCAAAACGCTGCGGAATGCTCTTGCCAAGGCGGCTTATCCTTAGCGCAACGCACGCCGTGGCTGTGCATTCCCCGCCCCAGTCCGGCACAAAAACGGGTTTGCCGTGCGTCAGGAGAGCGGTGTCGGCAAGCGTTGTTATGCGCCCGCTTCTGCCTATAATATCTAACGTATGGAATGTTGCATTATTGCAAGCCGCCAGTGGTTCTGCTACGATTATTTTCATCCGGGTATGGTTTTGTCGTTACAAAAATAACGATTTCTGTTCAAAATGCGCGTGCGCCGGGTTTTTCGGGCGGGACGGTAATATACGAATACAATGATTTTGTGTAATTTCGCGTGGGCAAAACGGCTTTTGCCCGATTACAAATAACCCTAAAAAGCAAATGATGCTGAACAGACTGTTGGGATTTAATCCCGAAACCATGAGGGTGAGGACGGAAATTGTTGCGGGCGCGACCACGTTCTTCACCATGAGCTATATACTTGCCGTAAATCCGATGATATTGAGTTCAACAGGAATGGACAAGGCGGCGGTGTTCACGGCAACGGCCGTGGCTTCGGCAATAGCCACCCTGTTGCTCGCGTTTATGGCAAAGCTGCCTTTTGCGCAAGCTCCGAGCATGGGGCTGAACGCCTTTTTCGCGTTCACACTGTGCCAGGGCATGGGCTTCACGTGGCAGCAGTCGCTGGCGGCGTTGCTCATCGAGGGATTGCTGTTTCTTCTCATCACGTTCTTCAATGTGCGCGAGCTGATTTTGCAAAGCATCCCCACAAACCTGCGCTACGCCATTTCGGTTGGGATAGGTATGTTCATAGCCTTTATAGGTTTGAAAAATGCCGGCATTATCGTTGCCAACCCGGCCACGTATGTGGGGTTGGGCAAGTTCACGCCAACTTCGGTTCTCGGCATCATCGCCATTGTGTTGAGTGGAGTGCTTATGGCGCGAAAAGTCAAAGGCTCGCTGTTTATCGGGATAGTCATTGCCACGGTGGTCGGCATTCCGCTTGGCGTTACGCAGATTTCCGGAGGCTGGCTGCCGGTTAGCGCGCCCAATTCGCTCGCCCCGGTTTTCTGCAAGTTCGACTTTTCGGGACTTTTCAACTTCAGGATGTTTGTCGTGGTATTCTCGCTGTTGCTCGTGAACATCTTTGACACTGTCGGCACGCTTGTGGGTCTTGCCGACAAATCGGGAATAACCCGCCCCGACGGCACAATTCCGCGAGTCAAGGAGGCGATGATGAGCGACGCCATCGGCACAACGTGCGGCGCGTGTCTCGGCAGCTCAACAATCACAACCTATGTTGAGAGCGCGTCGGGAATGGCGGAGGGTGGCAGAAGCGGGCTTACCGCCTTTGTGGTGGGGGTGCTGTTTCTCGTCTCCCTGTTTCTTTCGCCGCTGTTCCTCCTGATTCCCGGCGCGGCAACAAGCGGTGCGCTCGTAATGGTGGGAGTGCTTATGATAGGCTCGGTGAAGAACATTGACCTTAACGACATATCCGAGGCTTTCCCGGCTTTCATCACGATGATAACAATGGTGCTTTGCTACAGCATTTCTGACGGCATTTGCCTCGGCATCCTCAGTTACGTGCTTGTAAAACTGTGCACCGGAAAATACAAACAAGTAACTCCCACGCTGTTGGTTTTGTCGCTGCTCTTTGTGCTGAATTTCATCTTCGGCTGAAAGACAAGTCGCGCCGCAGGCGGTTCACCACGAAACGGCAAAGGTTTCAAAATTGCATAAAATGTTGAATGGTAGGAGAATGACCGTTTGTGGGATGTTCGTGTAAGAAGTTGTTTTTTCAGATACTTGAAAGCGGCAAAAAAAGGTCTGATGTAGTTTGAATTACATCAGGAGTAATTTTTCCTATGTCCTATGTAGTTTTTCCCATGTCCCATGTAGTTTTTGGGATGTTTGGGAAATGGCGGGCGGTTATCGTTTTGCAATAATTGTAGGGGCGTATTGCATACGCCCTTTACGCCATCGCGTGAACCACACCGCAAACCGCCGCCACAACATCGCAAATCCGCGCACTTCAGGGCGTATGCCATACGCCCCTACGGCGGTGGAATTTATTGGTTGATTGGGTACTATGCGTTTTTGTTCATGCTCCGCCCGGCAGTCCAAACCGTCTGGAATGCTTTCAAATTATTGTTATTCATCTGATAAATTTATTTGTTAGGTTTGTAACTTATTCCATACCAATGATAGCCGTAGCTTGTAGTGCTCAATCCCCAAAGACCGTTTGAGAAATATTCGTATGCCGTCCGCATCGCCTTCTCCAACTGCGGGTATTTGCCATCCATCAGTTTTGCCATTTTTTCAACTTCCTTGTCCCTGCTGTGGTCTATTCCTGCTCCGCCGTCGCAATCGTGATACAAGGATGACCAGTAATGTTCCCAAAAACGCAGTTGGTCTCCTTTTGCCACATGGGACAGCAGCCAGAACATTATTTTGGGGATGCGGGCCGCAGCTTTTGGCGATATTTTATAGTCATCACCTTTACCTACCCAGCCGTTCATCTTGTGGATTACCAAATCTTGCAGTTGCCTCGGATCGTCGCAGCCGAAGTATATCGCGCCCAGAGAAAGGTTTAACAGCTTTATGCAAACTGCTGTGTCATTAATCGCAGTAAGTTCTCCGAAGGCACTTATAACATCCCAACTCTTTACATTGTCGCTCAGAGATTCGCGCTTGTAGATTTGATTATAAAAGTCCTCCCACCTCATAGGGAACGCGTCAAAAAATGCCTTTTGGTTCTTAGGCGTGTACTTTTCCTTCAGTTTGTAATAGGTTTGCTCAAGTTTGGAGATATGCGTGCCGCCATTCTTTCCTGTCGTCGGTTTTGTCACGTAAATTGTGTCCCTTATCACCTTAGGTTCTGCATATTCCGCATCCTGTGCATACTCTTTCGACTCTGCCATTCCCGTGTTCTGCGGTGTCGGCGTATTGCCGCACGACACCAAAAACAGCACAACAAATAAAACTGACAGTGATTTTCCCATACTATTGATATTGTTTATAAACCTGCATTGTGACTGGTTTTGAAACTTCGCAAATAAAACATTCCTGAATTGAACCTTTTTGATGTGGTTCGCCACTTTCATATCGTTTTTCATGTTTTTTATTGCTGATAAACCACTCATGTGCAAATATAGTCAGTAGTTTTTTATCTTCCAAATGTTTTTTGTAACAGTGCAACGAAAACTTTTTTACGCCAAAGCAAAACAAACGTTGCAAGCATACCATACCAGCCGCCAAGTTTCCCATATTACGCCACAGCCAAATTCCTTACAAACCCTCCATACGCGCTAAAAACGCGTAACCATTTGGGTTTCAAAAAGAAATGCAAGCAAATTGATTTCGGATTAATGATCTGATTTTCTGTGCATTGTAAGTGGGCATAAAAAGGTCTGATGTAATTTGAATTATATCAGACATAATT
>DKDC01000011.1:12438-20407 GCA_002451695.1 Prevotellaceae bacterium UBA6858
GTTTTTCCCATGTCCTATGTGATTTTTGCGGCATTGGTTTTGCGGAAATTGTGGGGGCGTATGGCATACACCCTGTACGCCACCGCATGAACCGCATCGCAAACCGCCGCCGCAACATCGCAAGGCGGCGCAATTCAGGGCGTATGCAATACGCCCCTACGGCGGCGCTATTCTTTCATTAATTGCTTGCTGTGTAATTGTATGGCGTGCTGCATACGTCCAAAACGCCGTCAGCTTTTTCTGTGTGGCGCGAAAGGATTTCCGTTCAGTACCTGATTTTCATGAGTTTCACTCCGTGGGGGGCTATGCTTATTTCGGTTTCCGCCGGGTTCATGTCCTGCTGCCGCCAAAGGTCGCGGGCTGATTGCAGCTTGCCTATTCCGAGCCTTGAAAAATATTTTCCGAAATCCACTTTCGCGAATTTGTCGCCAAGGTTGAATATGCCCACGGCATAACTGCCGTCGTGCAGGGGGCGTTTCCATACCTGTATGCTGCCATCGGTGATTTCCTGTTTTGCCTGTTTGCCGAGAATGTCCTGGTCTATGGCTATGACTTCGCTGTTGCAAAGCAGGTTGAACGTGAAGTCGTCTATCTGGGAAATGTCGCAGCCTATGAGCAGCGGCGCGGCGAGCAGCGACCACAGGCTTATGTGGGTATATTGCTCGTCGGCGGTGAGGCGCGAGTCGTGCAGCGTTCCTCCCCAGCCGCCAACCTTTCCGACCACGAGCATGTCGGGGTCGTTCCAGTGTCCGGGCATTGAGAAGGGCCATTTGTCCGCCTGCTGGCGGAAGCCTATGTCGCTTATCGACTCCCATGTGTCGCGTATGTCGTCGGTTGTACGCCATGAGTTGCCGTCAACTCCGTATGCCCAGCGGCATACGTTTTCCGCTCCCCACGCCACATTGTAGAACACGTCGCGTGGCAAACGGCGCAGTTCGCGCTCCATTTTCAGGTAAGGCTCAAGTTGCGTTGCCGCCGATTTGTCCTGATCCTCGGCAATGTTACGGGTGTAGCCGCAGCAGTCGTATTTAAGGTAGTCCACTCCCCAGTCGTTCCAAACCTTGGTGTCCTGCTTCTCGTGGTTCAGCGAACCGAGATAGCCCCCGCAGGTGAGGTCGCCCGGCGAGGAGTATATGCCGAATTTCATTCCGTGTGAGTGAAGCCAGTCGCCAAGTTCCTTCATTTGCGAGAATTTTTCGTTAGTGGAAATATAGCCTTGGGCATCGCGGGTTTCCGACTCCCAACCGTCGTCTATGTTCACGTAGTTGTAGCCGTAGTCGGCGAGCCGCTTTTCAATCATCGCGTTTGCCGACTCCAAAACCTTCTGCTTGGTAACGCCAAGTCCCCAGCAGTTCCAACTGTTCCAGCCCATAGGAGGAGTGAGGGCTATCTTGTCGCCAACTTTCAGGGTTATGGTCTTTGTGTCCTTGCCTTTGGAGTTTTGTGCTTCAAGCGTCAGGGCGTAGTCGCCGCGCTTATCCACGCTACCGTAAACAACCCCGCGCACGGAGTCAACGCTGAGTCCTTGGGGAAGGCTGGCGGCGCTGTATTTCATGGGCTTGTCGCCCGAGGCTGCGATTTTCATAATCACAGGTTTGCCGGGGCGCACGCCGTAAACAAGGGCGTTGTTTATTCGTGGGGTGGCAGGGGCGGGCGGTGTGAGTATGTATTTTGTGTATAGGGTTTGGGCGGTGCTGTTTTGGGTGTCGTTGTCCTTGTATGTGATTTTGAGCCGCGAAGTGTTCTCGTTGGGCATTGCGAAACTGAAAGTGCGGCTTTTCTTTCCTTTCACGCTTACTTTCTGCGTTGACGTTTTCGAGACGCTTCCCGTTTCGGCGTTTGTCATTTCTAGCGTCAGCACACCGTTTTGCGTGCAGTCGAAAATGTTGTCTATCTTGATGTCAAAGCGGCTTTCGGCGGTGAATGTCTTTTGCTCCACGCCCATTTTTATGCCGTCAAGCGGGTTTTCCTGCACCTCGAAATGTATCGGATCTCCCGAAACTCCGCCGTCATCCCCCTCGTTGTAAACACGGATGGCAAGCACGTTTTCCTTGTCCCATTTTATAATGCCCGAGTTTGCGGGGATGTTGTATTTTCTCGGCGTGTCCCACGCTCCGAAATAGCCGTTTTTGTCCGACGGCATACCGCCGGTCTTGCCCACAAGCACTCCGTTAAGATAAGTCTCGTCAGCGTCGTCAATATATCTTATGCAAAGGTTCAGACCATATTTAAGGTTTTTGCCGGAAAAGTCCTTTTTCTTCGGGGTGAACTTCACGCGGTACCACGCATAGCTTCTCACGAGCTTTATGCCCTGCCTGTTCCAACTGTCAGTGGTGGAAATTTCCTGCCATCCGTTGTCGTTGAAGCTGCTTGCCTTCCACGCTGCGTTGTCGCCAGCGTGGAATTTTGCGCGTGTTATATCCGTGGTTTGGGCGTGTGCCGCCAAAGACACCAAAAGCGACACCGCCAAAGTTTTCAAGTGTATTGACATTTTCGGGTGGATTTTTTATAATGCAAATTTAGCGAAAAATTGGCAAACTGACGGAGACGCAAGTCCTTTTTTGAACCGCGTTACACGAAAAATCCCCTCCGCACAGGTTTCATGCGGAGGGGAACTCTCAAAATCAACAAATGTGTGAGTTATTTCTTGAAAATCTTCTTGCCGTCAACGATGTAGATGCCGCGTGGCAGCTTGTCGAGCGTAGTGTTGAGGCGCACGCCTTCAAGAGTGTAGATGCCCTCGCTGCGGTGCGTGTTGCTTGTCGCCGCGTCAATGCCCACAACACTTTTCGGGGTGATAAGCGCGTCGGTAACTATACCGTTAAGCCACAGATTTCCATTGAAGAAATATGCACCATTGGGAGTGATGACTTCGCACCCCTTGAGCGTTACAGTGTCGAAGCTATAGATTGCGCCATTCACGCCCTTGGCACGTATGGTGGAGTTCTCAATCACAAGGGGGTAAAACTTGTAGGGACCGCTGGAGATTGCATATTTTTCACCTGTGGCGGTGAGGTTGAGATTGGTGAGCGTTACTGGGGCGTTTGCCCAAAGAGCCGAGCTGTTGTAGTCGTCAGCACTGTAAAGCTTGAGCGAATCTTTTGCACAATCGATGGCGGTGATGGTGGTGGGCTTGTTCAAGACAATGCAGTCGTTATCGCTCGATTTTAATTCGCAGTCTCCCTGAACTTCGATTGTCAGGCTGTCAACCTTGCTGTTCTTGATGCAATAATCAGTTCTGTCCATTACCACACCGTTTAGTCTGAGTGTCTTGGTTTCGGGGAAGTATCGGATTTCGCCTTTTTCAATTGCTGAAGAAACGGATGCGAGGTTGTCTTTGTTTTTCGAAGTTACCTCTTTGCCGCAAACATAAAGGCCGTACAGGTCGTACGTGCTGATGAATGCCTCGTCGGTTACAACGCTGCCGTTCTTTTTCAGCGTGCCGCCGTCAAACGCCGCGCCATCCGGCTTGAGGAGTTCGCATCTTTCGAGGTCAACTGATTTGAAGTTGATTATAGAGCCGTTTGTACCCTTGGCACGCACGTAGGAATGGCTGATTTGCAGGCTGCCGATGTTGGTGTTCCCGTTTTTGCCCGCAATGCCATATTTGCCTGTGGCGGTGAGGTTGAGATCATCTATTGTGGCGGACCAACCGAACGCATTGGGTGCGGTGTTCACAAGCAGTGCGGAGGCTTTGGCGGAATTAAGGGTGAGCGAGCCCATTTCTGTTTCGGACGCCCCTTTAATGTTACTGGGTATTTCAAAGGATATGCAGTCGCCGCCTGTATTTATTTTGCAGTCTCCCTCAACTTCGATATTCAATCCGTCTGCACTCTCGTTCAGGATGCCCGTGCCTTCGGTTTCTACTACGGCATCCTTGAGCTTAAGTGTCTTGGTGCCGGGCTTGAAGGAAACTGTGCCGCTCACGCCCGGGATTACGGTAAGGTCGTCCTTGTTCTCGTCGGTAATCTTTACGCCGCAAATCTTCACCGTGTAGTATATGGGCGATATTACAACCTCGTCAGTAACCACGTCATCGTTTATCTTCACCGCGCCATTGGTGAACACCGCGCCTTCGGGCGAGCTGATGTTGCAGCTGGAGTACGTAATTCTGTCGATGTCGCATATAGAGCCTTTCGTGCCTTTGGCACGCACGGTGGAGTTGCTGATGTGAAGTATTCTGTTTCTGTCTGTCGCAAGGTAGTCTGTGCCGGCTATTCCGCGCTGCCCGGTGGCTGTGAGTTCAATGTTGTGGATTTCGCACTTATTATTTACAAGAAGGCCTGTGCTTCCCGGGGCGGAAAGGGCGAGCGAAGGCTTAGTATTTGTGTTGGCAATATTGGTGGGCTTGTTAAGTATTACGGAAGCTAAGGAGGCTGTGGAAGTCATGCTGCACTTCCCCTCCACATAGACATTCATGTTTTCCGCGCTTGTATTCGCGAGGCAGCTTCCGGCCGTCTCTATCACGACATCTTTTAGCTGTAGGTGTATTTCGGAGAGTGCATGGCAGGCGATTTCCCCGCTCTTCACTCCCGGAATGGAAGAAAGGTTGCCGACGTTCTTGTCTGTAACCGGCACACCGCAAATGCTGAATCCGTAATATTTCGTCCCGGAGGGCGCGATGGCAACTTCGTCAGTAACCACTTTGCCGTCTTTCTTCACCGTGCCGCCGTCGAATGCCGCGCCGTCGGGCGTGATTAGCTCGCATCCTGTGAGCGTTGCCGATTCGAAACCGTCCAAAGAGGCTAGTGAGCCTTGGACATACACGCTGGAATTTTCTATGGCGAGAGTCCCGCCAGTACTCCAAAAGTTAACAATTCCATATCTGCCGGTAGCGGTTAGTGTGAGGTTACGGATGGTGCAGGCGTGTTTCTCATTTTTTATACGTATGGCAGCGTTTGTATGAGACTGGACGATGAGCAAAGGCTGTTCAGTCCCGGACACACCGACAATGTTGAGTTTGGTTGCTAATGTCCAAATGGCGTTGTCGTTGGTGGAATTGATTACGCACTTTCCCTCCACTTCGATGGTTGTCAGATAATCGGACTCTCCGGCTTTGATGCCGCCTCCGTCAGCGTCGGTGTCAATTACGGCGTTTTTAAGCCGCAGCGTCTTGGTGGTCGGGTTGTAGGATGCTGTGCCGCTCACGCCGGGAATGACGGTGAGGTCGTTCATGTTCTTGTCGGTTACCGTTTGGCCGCACATTAAAAAGTAATCTACAGCCTGTGCGGGCATTGCCCACAGCGAGGCGAATGCCATGACCAAGGCAAAGAGCAGGCGGTTCTTTCCGCCAGAAAGTAATCTTGCCATTTGTTTTCTCATAATTTTGTTGTTTTGTATTGAGTTATTTCTTGATTATTTTCTTTCCGTCGATGATGTATATGCCGCGCGGAAGCTGCTCAACAGGCTGGTTGAGGCGCAGACCGTCGGGTGTGTAGATTACTTGCGGTTTGGTTTCGCCCGTGCCGCTTTCCACTTTACCTATGCCCACAACAGGGCTGTTGGGGGAGGCTATAAGCACATCGGTTACGTTCTCGCCGCCAAGCATAAGATAGTTGTACCTGTCTTTGAACTCTGCGCCCTTGGGCGTGATTATCTCGCAGTTTTCAAGTTTCACCTCTTTGAAAAATCCCATGCTCAGGTTTCCGGAGCTTCTTACCACGGAGTTGTTTATTACAAGGGTGGTCAGCGGGTCTCCTTGGCCTATTTCGCCCTTTATGCCGTAGTTATTGCCTTTGGCGGTTAGTTTGATGTTGTCCAGCGTCAGGCTGTCGCTCGCATTTATGGCTATAGCTTCCGCGCATTCCACCTCAAGCGACGCGTCATCGCCAACGCCTATAATTTTTACGCCCTTGGAAAAATACGCCGACGTGCAGAGGGGCGCGTATTTATCGACCTCGTTCACAATCTTGCACTTTCCCTTGATTTTTATCACAAGTCCCGGTATGCTACCGCAAAGAGCCCATGTGCCACGGTTTTCGGGAAGGTTTTGGTTGTTGAAGTTGGCATTGGAGTTGAAGAGCGTGGCGTTTTCGAGCGTCAGGATGTTCTTCTCGGGGTCGTATGTAACCCTGTCTGCGTCCACGCCGTCGATGAATGCAAGCTGGCTGCGGTTCTCGGTGTTCACCTTTGTCCCGCAAATGTACAGGTCGTATGCCGGCACGATGAGAGCCTTTCCTGTTACTTTCGCGCCGGTGGAGTCAACAAGGGCCATGCGGTTGGAAGAGTCGTATCTGAACCATGCGCCTCTGACGGGGGTAGCCACGTCAATGCCCTCAGTCCAGATGTATGTGAGGTTGGTCATCACTTCTCCTGCGCATTGCGCACTTATCCTTGAGTTGTATATCCGCAGCACCTCGCTGCCGCCGGTTCCCGTGAAACCGTACTTGCCTTCTCCGAAAATGTTTATGTTCACGTTCTTTATGTTGAGGTACGCAGGTTTGTCCGAGCTATTGTAGCCCAGCTTGAACGCGCCGTTGTTTTCGTAAACGGTGAGGCTGATTGACGCGCCTTCCTCGCCCTCTATGTTCAGGGTTGAATTGACATCTGCGCCAAAAACCGCTTCCGCGTTTTCATTATTATTCCAGTTGAGTGAAAGGTAGTTTGAGCCTTTCACCTTTACGTTCAGGGTGCGGTCTTTGTTGACGCTTCTGCTATGAACACTGAAGTCTTTCATCGTCAGATGGTCGAGTGTGAGCGTGTTGGTTTCCGGGTCATACCAGATGTTGCCTCCCATGTTGTTGATGTAACAGCCCATGTAGCAACCGTTAAAATCGCCATACTGTGTAGCTCGAAATCCGAATCTGTATTCCACGCCCTCCTTGATGGTGCTGAAGTTTTTGAATGCACTTGATTTTTTGAAGTCATCCACCTTTCCTTCCTTCACATACAGTGTCTTGGGGAAAACCGTGCCGTTGGCGTTAGTGGAGAGTGCGTTGTCGGCGATGTCCACCCCGTCAGGGTTTTTGATTTCGCTTGATATGTATTTCAAACCGGTGCAGCCTTTGAATATGTTGCTCCTGACAGTTGTCAGACTGTTGGGCAGAGAAACGCCCTCGAGGCCCGTGCAACCGGAAAAAGCTCCCGTTCCTATGGTTGCGACCTTGTTAAGCATTATCTGTTTCAGCTTGGTGCAGTTTCGGAACGCATACGCCCCGATAGTCTCTACATATGACCCGAAGAAAACGTGTGTAACGTATTCGCAGTTGTCGAAGGCATAGTCCCCGACACGTTTTATCTTGTATTTTTTATTGTCAACATAGAAAGTGAGGGCAATTACCAGGCGCCCCGAGATATTTTCCGGTGCTTTGGCAAGCTCCACGGCATATTCATTGGAGACGGTGTTTTCTTCCACAACCGTATAGGTGCATACATAATTCGTGGAAGAACTTGACCTCACCCCCTCGCTGGTGTAGATTTGCTGGCCTATGTATGCGAATGCGTTTTGCGGCAAAAGTAACGCCGCCGCCGCAAGAATCATTACCGAAAACACGCGCTTTGCAATGCCTGCGCCGTTGGTCGGTTTTTGTACGGAGATAAAATTTTTCATTGTCAGGTATGTTTTGGTCTTTGTTATGTTCTTGTTAGAATTGCACAAAAATAGGTTGTTTTCCCACTTTTTGCGTTGTGGTTTTTGTTGTATTTTGTACACAACAACGAAATACAACAAAAATATTCGCAACAGCGAATATATATATATATATAATGTCAAAATTTCACGCTAAACACCCCATTTTTTTGCAAAGCCAAGACTGCGGTAGCAGGTTGGATGTTTCCCGGATAGCGTTTTTGCGACCGCAAAAACGCGCCGTTTTCAACAAAACGGCAGAATCGGTTGGGAAGTTTGCGGTGCGGTTCATGCGGTGGCGTACAGGGCGTATGCAATACGCCCCTACGAATGGCGCAAAACCAAAGCAGGGGAAATTAAATCGGACGTGGGAAAAACTATATAGGACGTAGGAAAAATTAT
>DKDC01000011.1:20454-36569 GCA_002451695.1 Prevotellaceae bacterium UBA6858
TACATCAGACCTTTTTTGCCGCTTTGCAACACGCTGTAAACCAAAAGCTTTCCTCTTTATGTAAATAAAGGGGAAAGTGTTGTGATTCGGCGTTTTATGAAAAATGTGCTTTTGCCGTCAAATGCAGCGCACGCAGGCTATGATTGTAATGGCGGAAAACGTAAGCAAAAGGGAAAGGGTGAGGAAATTGATGTCAGCCTTGAGATAGCCTCCGCGTGTGTATTCTGACGATATTACACGCGTCTGGTTTGCAAAGCGCAATGCTATCCTGCGGTATAAAAAATACAGTGTTCCTCCAATCACCGCCCCGACGGCGAAGCCCACAATGACATCGCCGAAATAGTGCACCCCGAGATATATGCGCGACCATCCGTTGAGCAGCGACCACAGCAGCATCAGCAGGGACAGGCGTGTGTTCCTGAAAAGAAGCGCAAGGAACACGGCAACCGACATGGTGTTGGCGGCGTGGGCGGAGAAAAAGCCGAAGCCGCTTTCGCGGTAGCCGTCAACGATATTCACGGTGTACATTAATATAGGGTCGTTCGACGGTCTCCACCTTTCGAACACCGCCTTGCTTATTTCGGAAAGCGTTGTGCATACCGCCACGCACGCCACAAGCATGGCGGCGATGGTGAGAAGCCGTGGAAGTTCGTTGTTCTTTATCACCACGTAAAGCATCACCAATCCCACAGGAATCCATGTATAGGTTGAAGTTATTGTCATCATCAGCCCGTCGGCATACAGCGAATCGCTGCCGTTGAGGGCGAGGGTTATGGCTTGGTCGAGGGACAGGGCTTTTTCCAGCATGGCTTTCGTGGTGTTACAAGCGGATATTCAAAATAAGGTTACGTTATATCATGCCAATGTTTTCTGTGGAAATCCACCCTTTCTGCCCTCCGCCGAGCGACACTTGCTGCCAGCCTTTTACGGAGCTTTCGGTGATGAGCCTTATCTTTGCCCCGGGAAGAATGTGCTGGAGGGTTTTTGAATTTGCAGACGGAGACTGGCGGATGTCGCTTTGTTGCAGCACGATTGCTTCGGACGGCGTGTCTCCCTGACTTGTGAGTATGCCGGCGCATGTAAGTGAAACAGCCATTATAAACACCAACGCCAAACCTCCGAAGAACGCGCCTTTTCTCATCCACAGTGCGTTGCCGAAAAAGTAGAGCAGGGCGCAGACTAATATTAGCGCGAAGCACACGAGGGCGTATGTCGTCCATTGTGCAATGCTTCGGGAGTGGAGCAGGTTGTGCCACCACGAGGAGATGAACGATTGGGGTTGCGCCCCGGCATACTTGATTTTTGCCGCTGTTATTCTCAGGTTGTATTTCGCGTCGGAGTTTGACGGGTCTATGCGCACTGCGCGCTCGAAGGCGAGACGTGCGCGGGGATAGTCGTTGAGGCGGTAGTAGCAGTTGCCGAGATTGTATTGTATGTCGGTGCTACGTATGCCTTTGGCGGCATTCTCAAACTCCTTGGCGGCGGCGCGGAACTCGTTTTTGGAGTACAGGGCGCAGCCGCTTTCATAGCTTTCCTGCGGCGATGCGGCGCGGAGGCTGCCTGCGGACAACGTGCAGCAGAATATCAGTGATATTATGAATAATGCTCGTTTCATGTCGGTGGGTTATCTTAATGTGTCCTCAATTTCCACAATTGCCTTGGCGGAACGCTGGTAGAGGTTTTCCATGTTCTCCTGCGGGTTTCCCGGTGCGTAGCGTGCGAACTCGCATTGCTTCATAAGGTCGGTGAACTCTGCGGCGAGCGTCTGACTCACGTTCCTTTTGAGCAGCGTGCTTTCTATCTCGTCGGTCTTGAACTCCGACATGGGTATCGCCAGACGGTGGGAGGCGTATGCCATGAGCGCGTTGGCTATTTCGTCGTAGAACTCTGCGGAGTTTCCTGCCTTCATCAGTTTTTCGGCCTTGCGCAGGTGTTTTGTGGCGGTGCGCTTTGCGCGGTGCTGCAACCGCAGGGTGGTGTTGCTTCTGAAGTTCTCGGAACGCCGCAACACGGAGAAGGCTATGGCGAACAGCACGAGCAACGCCGCGTATGCCGCGTAGTACCATGCGTTTACAGGCGAGAGGAAACTTGACGGGGTGGAGTATTGCCCACGGTGTATGTCGTTGATGTCCTTGCGCAGCAGGTCATCATCCTCTGAAGGCTGGTTTGCCCCTTGTTCCACGCGGAAACTTATGGGTTGCGTGCTGGCGGTTTTATATGAGTTGGAGGCTGTGTTAAAATAGCCGAGGTTGATTGCCGGAAGCGTGTAGTCGCCCTTTTGGTGGGGCACAACCACGTAGTCGTAATACACCGTCCCGCTCATGCCGTTGGCAGTGAGCGTGGTTTTGTCAGTAAGTTTTGCCGGGAACACCTCGAAGTCCGCGCCAAGGTTGAGCTTGGGGGCGGTGATTAGTTTCATGTTTCCCGTGCCGCTGATTGCGAGGCGCACGGAAAGGTTTTCGTTGGTGCGCGGCTTGGGGGTGAGGATGGAGGAAGTGATTTTGAAGTCGCCAACAGCCCCGGAAAAGTCAGAGGGTTTGGGGGCGGGGAGTTTCGACACCTCCAATGTGAGCGAGGGTGCGATTATCGATTTCTTGACTTCCGCGAAATTTGAGTTTCCGTTGAAGAATGCGTCGAAAGGGTCGATGTTGGGGTTGGCTACGGCAACAATGCCATCGAACTTTATTGACGGAATTTCGAGTTTGCCTGTCTGTTGCGGGAACATCACGTACTGGCACCATTTGGTGGTCTGGTAGTTCTCGCCTTTGTAGCTTTCCACGCTGAAAGTCTTGTTTTTGGGCAGCGGCACTTCCTGTATGAGGAAACCTTTGAGGTCGGGCATTTTGCCGGAAAGCTGTGTGAGGTTTACGCGGGTGTATATTTTGTATGTCAGCACAATTGGCTCTTGCTCGTAAACCTTTGTCTTGTTTGCCGAAACGGTGATGAAAAGGTCTTTAGCGGTAATCCTGCCGTTTGTGGGCGTTGTTATGGCTTGCCCCTGCTGTTGGTAGTTTCCGCCTTGCGTGTGGCGCGTTGAGCCGCTTGCGTGTATCGTAACCGAATTGGTCTTGTATGTTTTGCCGCCTATGCGGAATGTTGCCGGCGGTATGCTCACGCTTCCCGCCTTGTCGATGGTGCAGGTGTATGTGAAGGTTACGGAGCTTGAGCCGGAGCTTTTGCCGTTTATTATCTGGTAGCTCGACATTTCGGAGCGGCTCGGGCCGTAAAGCACGTTGATGCCGGCGGGAAACTTCGGACCTGTGAAATCCTCGACATCACGCGTTGAGACGTAGTATTCTATTCTGAAATCCTCCCCGGTTGCCACGCTGCTTGGGGCGTTCACCTTTATGTGTATCGCGCCGAATAGCGGCAGGGCGAGCATTGAAAGGAGTAATAGGCTGTATATTCTTTTTGTCATTGTATGTACGTTCTGATCACCAGTTCTTGTCAAGGCTTCGGGGACTTGCGTAACGCTGTCCCTTGCGCAGTTTGTCCTGCGTTTTCTGCTCTTCCTGTTTTGCCGCGTCAAGCAGGCGCTCGGCGTTGTCCTTTGACATCTGGCTGTTGTTCTGTTGCTGTTTCTGTTCTTGCTTGTCCTTGTTTTGCTGCGGCTTGTCCTGCTGCTTTTTGTCGTTTTTCTCCTGCTTGTTGCGGTCGTTCTGCTTCTGTTCCTGCTTTTGGTTTTTCAAAAGATGCCGGCACAGGGCGAGATTGTAGCGGCTCTCGTCGTCACGGGGATTGTTGCGCAGGGCGTTTTCGTAGCTTTTTATTGCTTCGCCGTACTGTTTCTGGCTTTGCAGTATAACGCCGAGGTTATGGTTAGCCTTGGCAAGGTAGAGCGGATTTTTGGTGCGCTTTATTGCAGCCTCGTATTGCGCGGCGGCGTCTTTGGGGTTGCGCTGGCGCAGCAGCGCGTTGCCAAGGTTGAAATGCGCCACAGCATCCTTGTCGTTCTTTTTTATTGCCTTGCGGTATGAGGTTTCGGCATCGTTGAACAGACTGTCGAGATACAGGGAGTTGCCCTGGCGTATCAGCCGGCGGTTGTCGCTTTGCGGGAAAGCCTTGGCCGCACACAACAGTGCAAAGACAAATATTATGTATTTCCTGGAAATCATCATCTTTTCTTGAACAGGTTGAGTTTGCGCAGCACGCGGTTTTTGCGCTCCATTATTATTGCGTCAACAACCAAGGCTATGAGCGCGAGGAGAGCCACCCATTGGAACTGCTCGGCGTATGAGGAATAAATGGCGGAGGACATTTCGCTCTTCTTTATTTTGTCGAGGTCGCCAAACAGGCGTTCCCTTGCGGTGGGCGCGTTTGTGAGGTATATGAACGTGCCTTTTCCCGCCTCGGCTATTTTGCGGCACATATCCTTGTTGAGCCGCGAAATCACAGTCTGGCCGTTTTTGTCTGTGAGATAGCTGTTCTTGTTCGCAGGGTCGAGCACGGGTGCGCCGCTTTCCTTTCCCACGCCAATCATGAACACACGCATTCCTTTCTTTGCCGCTTCTTTCGCCGCCTCCTCTGCGCCTCCTTCGTGGTCTTCTCCGTCTGTAATCACAATGATTGCACGCCCCACGCCCTCTTTCTGGGTGAAGCTTTTGGTTGCGAGGCTTATGGCCTGTCCTATCGCCGTTCCCTGTCGGGTTATGAGCGATGGGTTGATTGCGTCAAGAAACATATTCGCGGAGATGTTGTCGCTCGTGATTGGCAGCTGGCTGAACGCGTCGCCTGCAAACACTATAATCCCAACCTTGTCGTTGTCCATGCGGTCGATGGTTGAGGAAATGAGCTGCTTGGCGCACTCCAGACGACTTGGCGACACGTCCTCGGCCATCATACTGTTGGAAATGTCCAAGGCGATTATGACTTCGATGCCCTGTTTCTTCTCGTTGTCAACTGTCATGCCCATTTGCGGGCGGGCAAAGGCGATTATAAGCATTGCTGCGGCAAACAGCGCGATTACGAATTTCAAGTGCTGCCTTTTGACTGAGGCATCAGGCATGAGGGCTTTTAGGAGCTGCGCGTCGCCAAAGCGGCGCAGCTTGCGCCGGCCGGATATGCAGGACAATATATATATAATGGCGCACAGTGCGGGCAGCAGCAGCAAATACAGATATTTCGGGTCTTCAAATCTGAACATGGTCCGTGTTAAGTTTATGGCAACCGCCGGTATATTGTTGTCCGCAGCAGTATTTCTATAAGCAGTGAGATTATTGCCAGTAGTGCGAGCGGTTGGTAAAGGTCGTAACGTTTGGAATATTTGCGCACGCTGAATTTTGTGCGCTCCAAGGTGTCGATGTCGTGATATACTTTTTTCAGCTGGCTTGTCGAGTTGGCCTGGTAAAATTGCCCGCCTGTGGCGGTGGCGATGCCGTTGAGCGTTTGCGTGTCTATTTCGCAGGGCATTTTCACGTAGTGGACGCCTCCGCCGGGAAGCGGATAGGGGAATGGTGCAGTGCCGTTCGTGCCGACACCGATTGTGTAAATCCTTATTCCGTACGTGGCGGCGATGTCGGCGGCTGTGAGCGGGGAAATTTCCCCCGAGTTGTTGGAGCCGTCGGTGAGCAGTACGATCACTTTGCTTTTGGCTTTGCTTTCTTTCAGACGCGAAACGGCGTTGGTTATTCCCATTCCTATCGCCGTGCCGTCGTTTATGACTCCGTGCATGGCAAGGTCGCAGCTTACTTGTTGCATGAGGTTCAGCAGCGATGCGTGGTCGGTTGTCATGGGACACTGCGTGTAGGCTTCGGCGGCGAATACCGTCAGCCCTATGTTGTCGTTGGGGCGTGCCGAGATGAACTCCGTGGCAACGCTTTTTGCCGCCTGTATTCTGTTTGGCTGCAAGTCTTCGGCGAGCATACTTGTACTCGCGTCTATGGCGAGCATGATGTCGATGCCTTCAACCTGCGAGTTTTTCCACGAGTTCTTTCCCTGCGGGCGGGCGATTATAAGAATTATCAGTGCAATGGTGATTAGCCGCAGGATAAACGGCGTGTGCATAAGCCGCAATTTCAGCGTAGGGCGGATATGCCTGTATGCGTTGGTGTCGGATATAGTTATGGATGCCTCGCGTTTGCTGTGGCGCAGGAAGTACCATACGGCGTATGGTATGAGCAGCAACAGCAGCAGGAGAACTTCTTTGTTTGCGAATGTAACCATTTACTGATATTTAGTTATAGCAATAAACCGAAAATCTCGTTTATCATTAGCATGGCTACGGCAATCGTGGCTGCAATGGCGATTCCGAGAATAATTTTCTTCTTTGTGCGTGGGTTCTTAGTTGGAGTCTCGGGTTTTTCGTCCTCTTCCTCGGCAACAATTTCGGGCAGTTTGTCGCTTTTTGTGGTCTCGATATAGGATGACAGGCGCATCAGGTTGCGCTCGTCCTCGCCGGAGTCTGTCTTGAGCTTTGCGAATTTGGTCAGGTCGGCGGTGGCGAGAATTTCCCGCAGCTCGGTGTAGTCGGGCTCTTTTGCCAATTCGGTTTGCGCGTTTCCGCCGCCGGCACTCTCTTTCGCCATAAGCCTTTGCTTGTCGCCAAGGTCTATGAGATGCTCCACGAGTTCATACGAAGTCATTTCGTCGGCACGGAAACCGTAGCGTTTGCTCACATATCGGCGCAAGATTTGGATGAGGCTGGTGTAGTAGTCTTTTGATGAAAGCTCCTCCGACTCGTATTCGTCTTTGAGTTTTGCAATTTCCTTTTGCGCTTCCTTATGGGGCAGGAGCGGCGTTTTCTTTTCGGCTTTTGCAATTTTCACCTTGGGCGCGGCTTTCAGCCTTCGTGCCGAAAGCCATGCTGCAACCCCGCAGGCAATAAGCAGCAGCGACAGGAAAAACAGCGGCATCCAGTCGCGCCATGTATATACTGGCTCAATAATCTCCTTGGGCCCGAAAAACTTGTCAACGTTGGCGGTGTCAACCTTAACGTCGTTGACTTTGAGCGCAAGCTGTTCGGTGGGATAGACTTTGCCGCCCACCTTTACGTTCATTGAGGGAATGTAGTATAGCGCCGGGTCGAAACTCGTTATCGTAAACGAGAAATCCGAAGTGTTTGTTCCGCTTGAGGGTTCGTCTTTCTTTGTGTTCACGCTTCCTTCCTTCACAACCTCAATGCCTTCTTTCATCAGTTGCTGCACGGATTTTGGGAATGCCGGCTGCACGTTTTGCGGATGCTCCACGGTGATGTGTACGGCGGTCTGCCCTCCTATCAGTATTTCGGCGGAGTCGATTGTGGCGGTAACCTTGACTTGTGCCTTTGCCGTGAACGCCGCAGCCAGAAGCACCAATGCGAGTATATGCGCTTTTTTTGCCATTTTTAGAGTTTGCCTTGTTATGATACGGCTGCTTTTGTGTTGAACAGCTGCATGAGTTTCTTCACGTAGTTCCCGTCGGTGGGTATTGCAACGTTTCTCACTCCCGCTTTGGTGAATTGCAGGTGCAGTGCGTCTTCGCGCTCCTGCCATGCGTTGCGGTGCTGGTTGCGCACACGCTTGCTCGAGGTGTCAACATATTCAATGTGGCCAGTCTCGGCATCGCGGAATTCGATTATTCCCACATCGGGCAGCTCTTTCATTCTGATGTCATACACCTCTATGGCGTTGAGGTCATAACGGTGTCCCGCAATCTTCAGCTTGTCGGTGAGGTCGTGGCGGTCTATGAAGTCGCTTATCACAAACGCGGCGCACTGCCTTCTTTGTATTTTCATCAAGAACTCCAACGCTTCCGAAATGTCGGTTTTCTTTCCTTGCGGCGTGAATGTGAGCAGTTCGCGGATTATGTACAGTATGTGCTTGCGCCCTTTCTGCGGCGGGATGTATTTCTCCACCTTGTCGCTGAAAAAGATTACGCCTATCTTGTCGTTGTTCTGTATGGCTGAAAACGACAGTGTGGCGGCGATTTCGGTGATTAGTTCCCTTTTGGTGCGCATTCTCGTGCCAAAATCCACGGAGCCGGACACGTCTATAAGGAGCATCACGGTAAGTTCGCGCTCTTCCTCATACACTTTTACGTATGGGCGGTTGAAGCGTGCCGTGACGTTCCAGTCGATGTCGCGCACGTCATCGCCATACTGGTATTCCCTCACTTCGGAGAAGCTCATGCCCTTGCCCTTGAATGCCGAATGGTATTCGCCGGCAAATATGTTGCTGCTCAGCCGTCGCGATTTTATTTCAATGCGCCTTACGCGGCGCAGTAGTTCCGTGGTGTCCATAATGCAAGCTCCCGGTGCGGTTCTTAGGGTACTGCAACCTTGTTTATGATTTCGTCGATTATGTTGTCGCTTGTTACGTTTGCCGCCTCGGCCTCATACGAAAGCCCTATTCTGTGGCGCAGCACATCGTGTGCTACGGCGCGTATGTCCTCGGGTATCACGTAGCCCCTGCGCTTCAGGAATGCGTACGCCCGGCTTGCGTATGCAAGGTTTATGGATGCTCGCGGGCTGCCGCCGAAAGATATGTAGTCTTTCATGTCCTTCAGCTTGTAGCGTTCGGGATAGCGTGTGGCGAACACTATGTCGGCAATGTACTGCTCTATCTTTTCGTCAAGGTAAATGTCTTTCACCATCTCGCGTGCGTGCATAATCTTGCCCGCGCCCACAACGGCCTTTATTTCCTCGGGTTTCTTCTCGTCGAGCTTTGCGCGTATAATGGCTTTTTCCTCCTCAATGGTGGGGTAGTCTATTATTACCTTCATCATGAAGCGGTCGGTCTGCGCTTCGGGTAGGTTGTACGTGCCTTCCTGCTCAATGGGGTTTTCGGTGGCGAGTACGAGGAACGGTTCGGGCAGGGGGAATGTTTCGCCGCCGATGGTTACCTGTCTTTCCTGCATTGCTTCGAGTAGCGCGCTCTGCACCTTTGCCGGGGCGCGGTTAATCTCGTCGGCAAGGATGAAGTTGGCGAAAATGGGGCCCTGCTTCACCACAAAGGTCTCCGTCTTCTGGCTGTATATCAGTGTTCCTATGATGTCGGCGGGCAGGAGGTCGGGGGTGAACTGCACGCGGTTGAACTTTGCGTCAATCAGCGAGGCGAGGGTTTTTATTGCGAGTGTCTTGGCAAGTCCCGGCACGCCTTCGAGCAGGATGTGCCCGTTTGACAGAAGCCCCACAAGCAGTGAGTCAACCAAATGTTTCTGTCCCACAATGGTGCGTCCCATGCCGGCGGTGAGGTCGGTTATGAAGCCGCTTTCTATTTCTATTTGCTCGTTCAGGGCGCGGATGTCGATATTGCTGTTCATATACTTGTATGTAGTTGGTTTCTTGCGTGTGCAAAAATATAATTATCTTTTTTATTATGGCGGCTAAGTGTATTAAAAAAGAGAAAAAGAACACTATAAAAACTGTGCGCCGCCATGGCGCGTTCAGTCGCAGTAGTCGGGGTCGGTGTTCACGAGAAACTTGTATTGCGGGTGGGCGGCGTTGAGTTCCTCGCCGAGTGTGCGGCTGAAGGCTTTGCTGTCTTTCACCGAGAAGTCTGTTACCACGTCGAACGAAACGGTCTTGTTTTCCCCGTCGACGATGAATCCGTGAAGCTGCATTGCCCCCTTGCGCCCCATAACAGTTTTGCGTACGCTTTCCTGCAATGCCGCGTGTTCCGGGCTGTAGTCATGCGCGTATATGCCCACGGCAAGGTATATGCCGTAGTTTTCGGATATGTCGCGCTGTATTTTCAGCGTGAGCAGGTGCAGCTCCCTTGCGGTCATTTGTCCGGGGACTTCTATGTTGACCGAACCCACCATGCAGTCCGGACCGTAGTTGTTTAGTATGAGGTCGTATGCCCCGTACACCTCTTCGTATGACGTGATTCTGCTTTTCAGTTGCCTCGACAGATTGCTGTCGGCCCTGTGTCCCAGAAGGTCGTTGAAGGTGTCCTTGAGTATGCCCGCCCCGGCTTTGACAAGTATTAGCGAAAAGGCAGCCCCGAACCAGCCGTCAAGGTCAATGCCCCACACCATTAGCAGCAGGGCGGAGATTATGGTGGCGAATGTTATTATCGCGTCGAAGAGGTTTTCCGTGCCCGAACCGTTCAGCGAGTCGGAGTTCTCGCGCTTTCCGACACGTATGGTGTGTATTCCGAGCCACAGCTTGGCTATTACGCCCGTTGCCATGACAAGCAGCATCGGTGTGGTGTAGTGCGTGTCGGTGGGGCGGACTATTTTCTCCACCGCGCTTGCAAACGACACCGCCCCAACGCCCACGATTATCGCCGCAATGACGAACGCGCTTACGTATTCTATCCTGCCGTGCCCGAAGGGGTGGAATTTGTCGGCGGGCTTCATGGCGAGCTTTGTGCCGCCCACGGCAATGATGGACGACACGGCGTCGCTGAGGTTGTTGACGGCATCGAGCAGAATGGCTATCGACCCGGAGGCAAGCCCTATCACGCCCTTGAACAGGGCGTACACAAAGTTCACCACAATGCCCCATATCCCTACGCGGACAATCTGCTTCTCGCGTGAGCCGTGTTTTGGCGTATGTTTTATGTCGCAGTTTCCCATACGTTTGCAAAAATAGTCATTTTCGCCTTTATGGCAATGCCGCCCTGGCGCAGGGCGCGTGGTGTGCCGCATTATGACGCGTGTTTCCCGCATGGCGCACGGTTGGCCCGGTGTTTTGCGGGACAGAGACTAAAACACTGGCATCCAACTTTTTATACGAAAGTCACAGCAAGGACGCAAGTCCTTGTTTTTCTGATGTTTGCAAACGGCGGAAAAAGGTCTGATGTAGTTTGAACTAAGTCTGATATAATTTTTCCTGCATGGGACATAGTTTTTCTTATGTCCTATGTGGTTTTTGCGGCATCTGCTTTATTTTTCCTTACATTTACATTTTGCCGGATGTGTGCGCTGATTATCATCCTAAATGTCGGGAAATTTCGGCGGATTTTGCTATCTTTGCATAATTAAGAAAATAAAAACAACAGAAATGGGCTTATTATCAAATATTTTCAAGAAAAAAGCACAGGATTCCGAAGGCGGGCGCGTTGGAGGCATGGAGGATTTCATGACCCTTATAAGGGTTTATTTCCAGGCTTCCATGGCCGCCAACATAGGAATAACGAACATTTCAATGCTTCCCGACCTCAGGGTGTTCAAGCAGACGCTCCATGTGGCGACGGTGAACAACAGGCTCGGGCTTGGGGAGAAGACAAAGTGCAGGAAGATGCTCGGGGAAATCTACGGAATGCCCGATTCGTTCTTCCATGAGATAGACGCGAGCGTTAAGACACGCTGCCGCAAGATGAACGACGTAACCAACTATCTGTACCAGTTCCAGGGCTTCTCGCAGGACTTGCTAATGCTCATGGGCAACGTGCTGAAATGGAAGTTCCGTATGCCGTCGTTTTTCAAGAAGACTATCAGGGCCGTTATCGAAAGGTCGGTGAACGATGTGCTTACCAAGAACGACTGGAAGGACGCAGGGGTGATGAGGACGTGCGCGGGCATAAGGAAATACCGCCAAAGCCTCGGCTACTCGCCGCAGTGGATGACCGAATACGTGTACCACCTCGTGATGCTCGCAAAGAAGGAGCCGCGTCCAAAGGATGTTCCAGAAACTGACAAAAAGTAACATGAATGTTTTGCGGAAAGGCGCAAAATAGATAAATTTGCAGAAAGCGACACTGCGGAAGGCAATGGCAGAGGAAAATACCGGCAGGAAAACGATGGAAATCTTCCAGACAAGGGTTCGGCAGCTTATGTACGAGTACGAGAGCTTGCGCGGGCAAAGGGAGGAAATGCGTTTGGCGTTGGAGAAGAAGGATGGGGAAATCAACCGTCTGCAGACCGAAGTGAGAGAGTTGCAGGAAGCATACCAGTCGCTGAAAACCGCAAAAATGCTTGAGATATACGATGGGGATGTGGACAAGTCGAAAAGGCGCATCGAATCGCTTGTCAGGCAGGTGGACAGGTGCATAGCTTTGCTTAAAATGTAAGGACAGGCATCATGGCAGAAATAAGTGAGAAATTTCAGATACAACTGAGGATAGACAACAAAAGCTATCCTGTGAACGTGCGCCGCGACGAGGAGGAAATATACCGGGAGGCGGAACGCAGGATAAACGACAAGCTGAACGTTTACAAGAGCAAGTTCCAGAACTTGGAAAAGGAACAGTACCTTTATATGGCGTTGCTGGATCTTAGCGTGAGGCTCGTACAGTCGGAAAGGCGTAACGACACCGAACCTTACAGGGCGGTGATGAGCAACCTCACGGCGGAGATAATGTCAACGCTCGGCGGGAAAAGCTGAACAAAACACCTCACATTGTTTCGTGTGCAGTCCATCCGCATTTCAGGAAACGGGCGGAAAACAAAAACTGACAACAACGAACAAAATAAAAACAAACACAACAAATGGAAATAATATTTATAGTGGTTGCAATGGTCGCAGGATGCGGCATAGGCTATCTTGTGATGCGCTACGTGGCGACAGGGCAATATAAGAAAAGAATATCCGAGGCGGAAAAAGAGGCGGAGGTTATAAAGGAGAAGAAGCTCCTTGAAGTAAAAGAGAAATTCCTTAGCAAGAAAACGGAACTTGACAAGGATATGCAGCAGCGCAACCAAAAGTTGTTGCAGACGGAAAACCGGCTTAAGCAGCGCGAAATAAGCCTGAACCAAAAGCAGGATGATTTGGGACGCAGGAAAAACGAACTGGAAAGCCAGATGCAGCGTTTGGAGCAGTCGCAGAATGCACTGCACGCCGAGCGCGAGGAATTGCAGAAACTTCAGGCGCAGGAGCGCGAGAAACTCGAGGAACTGAGCGGACTTTCTGCCGAAGAGGCCAAGTCGCGCCTTGTGGAATCTCTGAAAGACGAGGCAAAGACCGACGCGCAAAGCTACATTAACGACATCATGGACGATGCCAAGCTCACCGCGACAAAGGAGGCAAAGAAAATAGTAATCCAGACAATACAGCGTGTGGCAACCGAAACGGCAATAGAAAACAGCGTAACGGTTTTCCACATAGACAACGATGAGGTGAAAGGGCGCATCATCGGCAGGGAAGGGCGCAACATCCGTGCGCTCGAGGCCGCGACAGGCGTGGAACTTGTGGTTGACGACACGCCAGAGGCCATAGTGATTTCCGCCTTCGATCCGGTGCGCCGTGAAATATGCCGCCTTGCGCTGCACCAGCTTATAACCGACGGCAGAATACACCCGGCGCGCATAGAGGAGGTTGTGGCAAAGGTGAAGAAGCAGGTTGAGGACGAAATAATAGAGACAGGCAAGCGCACGGCGATAGATCTCGGCATTCATGGTTTGCACTCGGAGCTTGTAAGGCTTGTGGGAAAGATGAAATACCGCTCGTCCTATGGGCAGAACCTCTTGCAGCACGCCAGGGAGACAGCAAACCTTTGTGCTGTGATGGCTGCGGAGCTTGGTCTTAATCCCAAGAAAGCCAAGCGTGCCGGTTTGCTGCATGACATAGGAAAGGTGCCTGATGAGGAACCCGAGTTGCCGCACGCAATATACGGCGCGAAGCTCGCCGAGCAGTATAAGGAAAAACCCGACATCGTGAATGCAATCGCAGCCCACCATGACGAAGCGGAAATGACTACTCTGCTCGCCCCGATAGTCCAGGTTTGCGATGCTATAAGCGGAGCGCGTCCCGGCGCACGCCGCGAGGTGGTCGAGGCATACATAAAGCGTCTTAATGACCTCGAGAACATAGCCATGAGCTACCCCGGAGTTACCAAGACATACGCCATACAGGCAGGGCGCGAGTTGCGCGTGATTGTCGGGGCGGACAAGATTGACGACAAGCAGTCGGAAACCTTGAGCAACGAGATAGCAAAGCGCATACAGGACGAAATGACCTATCCGGGACAGGTGAAGATTACTGTAATACGCGAGACAAGGGCCGTGAGTTATGCAAAATAAGGCATGGTGAGGCTTTAACGGGATGAAGGAAATGTTTTTTTCAACAGTATATATGTATGCGCATTTGAAAAAGTGCGCATACATTGCTTTGTGCACATTGTTTGCCATGCTTACAGGAAAGGCTGACGCGCAAAGCGTGCTGAAACGCCTTGTGGACAGTGTGGAATATAGGGCGGAAAGGACATTTACCGTTTCGGATGCCGGGGGGCGCACGCCTTTTTGGCTTGCGTCAAACAAGTATGGCCTGGGTGGCGTGAAGCATAACAACGGGCATCTTCGCTGGGGAGTTTTCAAGGACCAGGAGAAGGATGCCGCCAAATGGCGCGTGGGTTATGGGGCGGATTTTGCGCTTGCACACAATTACACGAGTGATTTCATAGTGCAGCAGCTTTATCTTGATCTGGGCTACAAGAACATCCTTGTGTCTGCCGGAGCAAAGGAACGCCCCGCGAATTTGAAGAACGCCGAATTGAGCGCCGGCAGTCAGACTTTCGGCATTAACGCACGCCCTGTGCCGGAAATCCGCTTTGAAGTGCCTCGTTATATATCGTTGTTCGGAGGGAAAAAGCTCTTCTCCATCCGCGCCCACATAGTATATGGAGTGCTTACGGACGGCTCATGGGAGGAGACGTTTGCAAGAAAAAGCGGAAGCCGTTATGCAAAAAAGGTTTTGTACCACAGCAAATCCGGTTTTTTGAAGATTGGGAACGAACGTCTTTTCCCTCTGACTTTCGAGAGCGGCTTGGAGATGGCCGGCACTTTCGGGGGAAAATACTACCGTGGGGACGGTTATTCACACAACTTGTTCGGCGGAATGCGTGATTTTGCAGACATTCTTTTCGGCTTGAGCAGCGATCCGGGCGAGGGGGCTTTCAAAAACACCAAAGGGAACACTCTTGGCTCGTGGCTCATGAGTCTTGACTACCACGGCAAAGGTTGGGGGGTAAGAGCCTATTATGACCATTTTTTTGAGGATCATTCGGGATTGTTCTACAAGCATGTGGATTACGACGGTATGTATGGATTGGAACTCAAGCTGCCCAAGAATCCCGTTGCGGACAACATTGTGTACGAATATGTATATACCAAGTACCAGAGCGGTGCGGTGTATCATGATGACACGGCTGTGATACCCGACAATATAGGAGGGCAGGACAATTACTACAACCACAATCTTTATGCCGGTTGGCAGCATTGGGGAATGGCAATGGGAAACCCGCTGTTCCTTTCCCCGGTTTACAACAAGGACAAGCGGCTTGTGTTCGAGAGCAACCGCTTTGCCGCCCACCACGTGGGAATGGCCGGAAACCCGGCAAAGTCCTTGCACTACAGGATGCTGTTCACTTTTTCACAGCAGTTCGGAACATACCTGCAACCTTTGGACGATGTGAAATACCAGCGTTCGTTTCTGGCAGAACTTACATATTCCCCCGAACGCTTGTTCGGAAGGAGAATGAGCGGGTGGAGCGCCGGGGCTGCGTTTGCTTTCGACCGTGGCTCGTATCTTGGAAACAATACAGGATTTCAGATAACACTGAGAAGAAGCGGTTTCTTCTCGCTATAAAAATGAAGAAATAATGAAAGGTGTGAAAATCATCTTGTGTGCGGCAATGGCCTGCATACATCTTGTGGCTTGCGACACGATGACCGACAACGGCAGGCTTGACGGTATGTGGCAGCTTTTGTCTGTGTCTTATAATGTACACGATGGGCAAGACTCTGTTGTAAATGTGAAAAACAGCAGGGTCTATATGCATTTCCAGTCGGATTTGGCGCAGATAACCCCCGGCGCGTTGGCAACAGACTCCATGGGGAGGCAAATACTGATGCGTTTTGATAAAAAAGGCGGAAACCTGAGCTTGCATGATTTTTATGCCTTTTTCGAGACTGTTGGCCCCATAGGTACAGAGAGGCAAGCAGAGGAGATATTGCTGACAGACTCTGCAACCACAATGCTGCGTCCTTTCGGTATAGACGGCTTGTGTGCCAATTTCGCAATACGGAAGTTGGACGGGAAAGCAATGGTGCTGCAATCTGATTTCGCGAAATTGACGCTGAGAAAGTTTTGACAGAGGCACATTTTGTACGCAAGGACTTTTGCTTGCAGGAAAGTCCATTCCTTTTATAACATATTGGTTTTCAAAAGATTGTATTTGTTACAAGCGGGCGTTATAAAGACTTGTGTATTAAGGACTTATATATGCGGAAAATTATGTCTGATGTAGTTTGAATTA
>DKDC01000011.1:36620-51246 GCA_002451695.1 Prevotellaceae bacterium UBA6858
TAGTTTTTCCTACATCAAATGTAGTTTTCGGAGAGTTGGGGAAAGCAGCCGTTTCTGGGTTTTGCGAGAATTATATGAACGATGTATGTTGTTTATTGATTGCAACGGTATATATGTAGGGGTGTATTGCATACGCCCTGTATGCCATCGCATGAACCGCATCGTGAAGTATTGGCATGATATTGTAAATGCAGAGTTTTTATGGCGTATGCCATTACGTTATTACACATCTCTTGCAACAATAAAATCGTATCTTTACGAAAAAATATATGGAAGAAGAATTTACAACAGCAATGCACGCAGAAATGTTCGGCGACAAAATCTCTCTTGGAGACCTTAAAATAATGGGAGTCTATGGCGCTATCAAAAGAGGGCTTAGCAAGAAAATAGCCCTTTCAAATTACGGTATTACCGAAAAGGAATATGACTCTGACATTGAACGTGTACTCAACCAGTAATGTCTATATACCTCTCAAAATACTTAATGACATTTTCGTTTCACATATCCCCCAAACTTTTCCAAAATGGATCAGGTAAAAGACTTTTGCAATCTTTTCTCTTGCTACATGGTGGTGCGTAATATAGACTTATTATGCACTGGGTGTTTGAAATGATGTGTTGCATACACCCCCTTATACCACCACATGAAACGCACGCACTCCCCAAAAACTACGTTATTGCCAATTTGCGGGAGGCGAGGTTTACGTACTATTTGGTTGGCATTTCCTAAAGCTGCTCTCCATGCAAAAACAAGGTGGTGCGCCAAGCTTGGCGCACCACCTTTTATATGCTTCATGTAATATTTATTCAGCTGCGAGTGTGAAGCGGCGGTAGTCAACAATCTTAAGATCCTTGTCCTGCTTCTTGAGCCATGCGGAAACGCTTTCCTTTTCATCGCCAAACTGGAATTCCTGATCGATAAGGCAATTCTCCTTGAAGAATTTAGCCAGACGACCCTTGGCAATGTTCTGTATCATTTGCTCGGGAAGGTTAGCAGCCTTTTCTGCGGCAACAGTCTGCTTGATTTCCTTAGCCTTCTCTGCGTCCTCCTTGCTGAGCCAGCCTTTTGCCATGTTCGATTCGATATGGTCGTCGCTGTCAACAAGGTTTGCGTTTATGCCAGCTTTCTTCAAGGCGTTTACAACCGCTTTCTCAACCTGCTCATCCTTGGTCTTCTGTATGGCAACGTCAAACTCCGACTTCTTTACCTCTTCGGGAACGGAAGCCTCGTCAAGTGCAATGGGCTTCATTGCGGCAACCTGCATGGCAAGTTTGTGTGCCGCGTCCTCGTTGTTCTTGTTGAGCTGTACCATTGTGCAGAGGGTGTGTCTGCCCATATGGTCGTAGGTTGAAATGTTTTCGCCTTCAAGATATGTGTAGCCGTCGAGTTCGGTCTTTTCACCGGTGATACCGCTGCGTGCTATGATTGCAGCCTCCACGGTTTCGTTGCCGATTGTGAGAGCCTTAACCTCATCAAGAGTCTTGGCTTTTGCCGCAACTGCCGCATCGATAATATCCTGAGTGAGTTTGACGAAGTCAGCGTTGTTTGCAACAAAGTCGGTCTCGCACTTGAGGGCGATGATTGCTGCAAAGCCGTCAGCGTACTTAACGAGAACGCATCCTTCGGATGCTTCGCGGTCAGAACGCTTTGCGGCAACAGCCTGGCCTTTTTCGCGGATTATTTCGATAGCTTTCTGGGTGTCTCCTTCGGATGCCTCAAGGGCTTTCTTGCAATCCATCATGCCCGCGCCCGTAAGTTTGCGCAATTTCTGGATTTCTGCTATTGTAACAGCCATAATAGTTGTTTCTTTTAAGGGTTAATTTGATTATTCAGCCTCTTCTGCCGGCTTTTCCTCTGTTTCAGCCTCTGCCGGTTTTGCGGCGGGAGCTTCAACGCGTGCCTTGCGTGTGCGGTGGCGCATTGTCTTGGGCGCGGCTTCTGCATTTTCAGCCTCCTGCTGTGCAGCCGCAGCGTCAGCATCGGCCTTTTCTACCTTACGCTCCTCCAAACCTTCGTTGATAGCCGCGCAGCAAGCGTCGAGGATGACTTCAATACTTGTGGCTGCATCATCGTTGGCGGGGATTACGTAGTCGATGTTCGAGGGGTCGCTGTTTGTGTCAACAATGCCAAACACGGGGATGCCCAAGCGGACAGCCTCGCGAACGGCGATGTTCTCCTTGTAAACGTCAACAACGAAAAGAGCTGCGGGAAGACGGTTGAGGTCTGCTATTGAGCCGAGGTTCTTCTCGAGCTTTGCACGCTGGCGGCTGATTTGGAGAATCTCGCGCTTTGAAAGGTTCGAGAAAGTTCCGTCTGCGGTGAGCTTGTCAATGTTGGCCATCTTCTTCACTGCCTTGCGGATTGTGGGGAAGTTGGTGAGCATGCCGCCCGGCCAGCGTTCGATTACGTAAGGCATATCAAGAGCCTTCGCCTTTTCGGCAACAATATCCTTGGCCTGCTTCTTGGTTGCGACGAAAAGTATTCTCTTGCCCGACTTTGCAATCTGCTTGAGAGCTTCTGCCGCCGTGTCAACCATTGCGACGGTCTTGTTGAGGTCTATAATGTGAATGCCGTTGCGCTCCATGAAGATGTAGGGAGCCATTGCGGGATTCCATTTGCGTTTCAAGTGGCCGAAATGACATCCGGCTTTGAGTAGGGTTTCAAAATCTGTACGTGACATTGTCGTTTTGTTTTTGTTTACTTTCTTTTTGTCTGCATTTTAAGCACCAGCCCCAAGGTAGTCTTTTGCCGCCGCATACCGGAAAATGGCCGGGCGGCAAAGGAATCCTTGCGGTTTAGATACTAAACTATATATTTTGCCAATATGTCCAAATGTATGTTGTTGATTAACGCTTGGAGAACTGGAAGCGGCGACGTGCCTTGGGACGTCCCGGCTTTTTGCGCTCCACGGCGCGGGAGTCGCGTGTAACGAAGCCTTCCTTGCGGAGCGCTGCCTTGTCTTCCGGATTTATTTTTACGAGTGCGCGTGCAATGGCGAGACGGAGTGCCTGCGACTGTCCTGTGAAGCCGCCGCCCGTAAGATTAGCCTTGATGTCGTATTTCTCCACAGCTTCCAGCAACTGGAGGGGCTGCTTAACCACGAACTGTAAAATAGAAGATGGAAAGTATTCGGTCAAATCTTTTTTGTTGATAGTTATCTTTCCTGTGCCCTCGCTCACGTAAACACGTGCCACTGAGCTTTTGCGACGGCCTAATGCATTAACTACGTCCATTTACTATTTTATTTATACTGGTTAATATCGATTTGTTTGGGTTTCTGTGCTTCCTGCTTATGTTCACCACCCTCGTAAACATAGAGGTTCTTTAGGATATGGCGTCCGAGGCGGTTTTTGGGGAGCATTCCGCGCACAACCCTGCGCACGAGCCTTTCAGGGCCGTTGGGCTTGTTGAAGATGCTCTGCGGAGTGTGTTCGCGCTGTCCGCCGGGATAGAGGGAATATGTAAGGTATATCCTGTCTGTCCATTTCTTGCCGGTGAGACGCACCTTGTCTGCGTTGATTATTATCACATTGTCGCCACAGTCGGCGTTGGGAGTGAATGTGGGCTTGTATTTGCCGCGCAGCAGTTTTGCAACGCGTGTGCAGAGACGACCGAGCACCTGGTCGGTCGCGTCAACCACGACCCACTCTTTGTTTGCATTCTGTTTGTTGATAGAAACAGTCTTGTAACTTAATGTATCCACTTTCGTGTCTTTTATTTTAATGATTAAACATCTGGCTGCCTTCCGTTCTAAGTTTTTCTTCGGGCTTGCCATAAAGTTCCGCGCCGCAAAACGGCGCACCACGATTCACTAACCACTGCATCAGGCCAAATTCTTATCATTAGATGCAGCTATTAACACGCGGGGTTACAGGCTTGTAACGTGCCTGTTGATAATAATCGGCGTGCAAAATTACTAATTTATTTTTATGTGGCTGTGTTTTTCTTGTGTTTTTTCGCTGTAATTCATCCGCTAAGGCATCATAAACTTACGGCGTGGCTTCAAAACGAATGCCGCCACTGCTTGTTGCTTTGCAATGGCGGCATTCTCCAGTATAAAGGGTTGTTTAACCTGCGCTGTTATTATCCTAATTTGTTGCCCTTGCCGGGGAAAACTATCGAAGGCTTGAATGTTTTTGCCTCCTCGGGCGTCATCATGGCGTATGACATGATTATCACCACGTCGCCAACCTGCGCCTTTCGTGCGGCAGCCCCGTTGAGGCATATCACGCCGCTTCCGGCAGAACCGGCTATCACGTATGTCTCAAACCTCTCGCCGTTGTTTTTGTTGGCTATGGACACCCGCTCTCCGGGGTATATGCCGGCGGCTTCCATCAGGTTTTGGTCTATCGTTATGCTGCCCACGTATTCAAGGTTTGCCTCGGTTACGGTGGCGCAGTGGATTTTCGATTTCAGTATCTGTATGTACATTTCGGCTCAGATGTTCTCCTTGTATTTTATGTTGTCGATAAGCCTTATGGGGATGTGTCCGCAGAACACGGTTATGCAGCCCACAATGTAGTTGCTGTCGTCCCAGTCGCTTACGTTTTGCAGGGTTGTGCCGTCAACTATTTCGTAGTATTGCACCTCAAGCCCCTCGATTGCGTTTATTGCGTCCACCACAAAGTCGCGGGTTTCACCCACGCTGTGGCTCTTTGCAAAGTCGCGGCTTTCAAAAAGGGTTCTCGATATGTTGAGAGCCGTTTTGCGCTCCTCCGCGTTCAGCAGGGTGTTGCGGCTGCTCAGCGCAAGTCCGTCCTCCTGTCTCACAATGGGGCAGGGACGCAGTTCCACGGGAATGCCGAGAGCCTTTGCCATTGTCCTTATCACGGCTATCTGCTGGAAGTCCTTTTCGCCGAAATACGCCCTGTCGGGGCTTGCGGCGTGGAAAAGTTTGCTTACAATCTGGCAAACTCCGTTGAAGTGTCCCGGGCGGCGCGCGCCTTCCATCACGGTGTCCGTGGGAGGGTATGAGAATTTGCGCGTGTCGGGTTCGGGATACATCTCCTCCACCGCCGGGGCGAACATTATTGTAGTGCCGAGAGAGGCGAGCAGCCTTTCGTCCGCCTCCATGTCCCTGGGGTAGTTCTCAAGGTCGCGCTTGTCGTTGAACTGCGTTGGGTTTACGAAAACGCTCACCACGGTGGCGTCGTTTTCCTCCACCGAACGCTTTACAAGCGAGGCGTGTCCTGCGTGGAGCGCACCCATTGTGGGCACAAGCCCCACGGTCTTGCCTTCCTTGTGCAGGGCGGCAATGCGTTCGCCCAGTTCCTTACGGGTCTTTATTACCTCCATTGTTATACACATTGTTTTTACGGTGCAAAATTACTTCTTTTTTCACAGAACACCAAAGAACGGAAAACCACATAGGACATTAGAAAAACTATGTCCTATGCAGGAAAAACTACATCAGACATAGGAAAAATTATATCAGACCTTTTTCCCGCCTTTGCAAACCTTTGTAACACAAAACGTTATGATTTTTCTGAAAGAATGCGCAACGGCTTGTGTATCTGCACTTTGTGAAAATTCGGGACTGTCGCGCCCTAAAACATTGTGTGGCAGGGGAGAACGCGATGGTTTTGCCGGACGTCCAAAATAATTCGCACCCGATGCTTGACGGATTCAAATATATATTATACCTTTGCTCTTACAAAGGAGTTCCGCTGACGGCAGACCGGGATGCTCATCAATAAAAAATGAAAACCGAGACAGCTTCGCAAGTCGATGGCGCGCTGTAGCAATACAGATTACAAAGATTTGCGGGCCCTCAAATCTTATCATATAGGAGTTTTCATCGCGTATCGCGTCAGTGTTCTCCTTTCTTTTTTGTGCAAGGCCGCACGGTCTTGGAAAACGGAAACAGCACCAGATGCAACAAACGGAATATCTCGACAATCTTGACGAAAGCCAGCGCAGGGCGGTGGAGTATATCGACGGCCCGTCGCTCGTGATAGCCGGCGCGGGGTCGGGCAAGACACGTGTGCTCACCACAAAGATAGCCTATCTCACGGCTTGCGGTCTGAAGCCGTGGAACATACTCGCCCTCACGTTCACCAACAAGGCCGCACGCGAAATGCGCGGGCGCATAGCCGCCATTGTGGGCGAAAGCACGGCAAAATACCTTGTCATGGGCACTTTCCACAGCGTGTTCGCCAAAATACTGCGCAAGGAGGCTCATCTGCTCGGATATACGCCGAAGTTCACCATATACGACCGCACCGACTCCGCAAGCCTTGTGAAAAGCCTTGTGAAGGGCATGGGACTTGACCCTAAGGCTTACAAGCCGGGGGTGGTGCTTTCAAAAATCTCGCAGGCAAAGAACAACCTTGTCATGCCCGGGGACTATTTCAACGACCCAGGGCTGAAACAGCGCGACAGTTCAGACAACGTTCCTGAAACGGGTCATATATATATGAAGTACCAGCAAAGGCTTAAGGCTTCGGACGCGATGGACTTCGACGACCTGCTTGTGGAGATGTACGTGCTGCTCACCGACAACGAGGACGTGCGCAGAAAATATGTGGAGCAGTTCAAGTTTGTGCTTGTTGACGAGTATCAGGACACAAACCGCACACAGGCGAAAATCCTTTGGCTGCTCACGCGGGAAAGGCAGATGCTGTGCGTGGTGGGGGACGATGCGCAGAGCATATACGCCTTTCGCGGCGCGGACATAGGCAACATACTTAATTTCACGAAGATTTTCCCCGATGCGCGGCTGTTCAAGCTCGAACGCAACTACCGTTCCACCAAAAGCATAGTGGATGCCGCCAACAGCGTGATTTCCCATAACCGCAACCGCATTCCCAAGGACGTTTACAGCCTTGCCGACAACGGGCGCAAAATAGAGGTAACCCCTGCCGAGAGCGATATGGAGGAGGCCGAAGTGGTGGTGAGGTCTTTGTGCAAGGCCAAAAGCGCGGACGGTGTGCCGTATAACGACATGGCGGTGCTGTATCGCAAGAATGCGCAAAGCCGCGTGATTGAGGAGGCGTTGCGGAAGGCGGGAGTGCCTTACAGGGTTTATGGCGGGCTTTCGTTTTACGAGCGCAAGGAGGTGAAGGACACCATCGCCTATTTCCGGCTGACGGTGAACCCCAACGACGATGAGGCTTTCAGAAGGGTGGTGAACTATCCCGCACGCGGCATAGGAAACACCACAATGGAGAAAGTCATGACGCTGGCGACAAACAACGGGATAAGCCTTTGGGAAACGGTCTGCACTTTCTCGGCAAAGGAAATGAAAGTGTCTCCCGCCACATACAACCGAATATCAAAGTTCGTGGCTATGATAAACGGCTTTATTGAAAAGTCGGGGGAAGTTGACGCTTATGCGCTCGGCAACGAGATACTCGAAGCGAGCGGCGTTAGGACGGAAATAGTGAGCGACACGAGCGACTTGAGCCGCAAGGAGAACTTGGAGGAACTCGTAAACGCCCTTAACGGTTTTGTGGCGGACACGCTTGAGGCTGGCGGCAACGCTGAAAACGCCACGATGGAGAACTACCTTGCCGAGGTGGCTTTGCTTACGGACGCTGACAAAAACGATGATGACAAGGAGAAAGTCTCCCTCATGACAATACACTCCGCCAAAGGACTTGAGTTTGGGGCGGTGTGCGTTGTGGGGCTTGAGGAGGAGATATTCCCAGGGCATCAGGCGAAATACAGTCCGCGTGAGCAGGAAGAGGAACGCCGCCTGTTTTATGTGGCGCTTACAAGGGCAAAGAAATATTGCTATATAAGCTATGCCCGTTTCCGCTTTTCGTATGGCAGTATCACGGAGTCTGATCCTAGCCGCTTTGTAAAGGAGATAGCCGCTTCGTGCGTGCATTTCAACGGCAGGAAAAACAAGGGCGTGGCCGGCAACGGTTCTTGGGCTTCCGGTGAAAGCCGCTTCGGTTCCCGACTCTCGCCGGTTTCCGGCAGAAAGCCGGTTCGTGCGGAGGGGAGTGTTTTTGGCGGGGAAAGCGCGCTTGAAAGTGCAAAGACCCAAGCCGGCGAAACGATAAAGGTGGGGAGTGTGGTGGAACACCGCCGTTTTGGCAAGGGCGTGGTGAGACGCATAGTGGATGCCGGCGACACCGCCAAGGCAAGCATAGAATTTGAGGCTTCCGGCGCAAAAGACCTTCTGCTGAAGTTTGCCCCGCTTGCCGTCCTGCAATAATATGTAATGCCGCATTGCGTTTTTTTAGGAAAAGCAGTAACTTTGCAAATGCGCTGAAGCCAAACGCTTTCAGCGCATGACTTTTTTGATATAGAATAGCGATATGGTTTCCTTTACAGTCAGTTTGGTGGCCCTCGTGCTGGGCTATCTTGTTTACGGGCGTTTTGTTTCAAAGGTGTTCGGACCAGACAGCCGCCCTACGCCGGCTTACAGCATGCAGGACGGGATGGACTACATCCCAATGCCGACGTGGAAGATTTTCATGATACAGTTTCTCAACATTGCCGGCACCGGCCCGATCTTCGGCGCGATAATGGGTGCGTTGTACGGGCCTTCTGCTTTTCTTTGGATTATATTCGGCTGCATATTCGCGGGTGCCGTGCACGATTATTTGAGCGGCATGATTTCGATAAGGATGAACGGATGCTCGCTGACGGAAATAATAGGAAAGTTTCTGGGGGGCACTACAAAGAAAATAATGGTGGTGTTTACGGTGATGCTGCTTATCCTTGTCGGGGCAGTGTTTGTTAGTTCGCCGGCTTTGATACTTAAAGACCTGACCTCGGGCGTGTCTTTTATGGATATGTATTTTTGGATGGCGGTGATTTTCGTTTATTATATAATTGCCACCCTTTTGCCTATAGACAAGGTTATAGGCAAGGTATATCCTGTGTTTGCGTTCGCGCTCCTTTTCATGGCTCTTGGGCTTATGGTGGCCCTTTATGCGCATTGGCCTTCAATTCCGGAAATAACCGACGGCCTGCAGAACCTTAACCCCAACAAAGCCGCGCAGCCTATATTCCCCTGCCTGTTTATCACCATTGCCTGTGGGGCGATTTCGGGATTTCACGCCACGCAAAGCCCGCTTATGGCAAGGTGCATGAAAAGCGAGAAATACGGCAGGCCCGTGTTTTATGGAGCGATGATAACCGAGGGCGTGGTTGCACTTGTGTGGGCGGCGGTTGCGAGCTATTTCTTCTTTGACCCCTCAAGCGGCAATACGGACATGACGGTGCAGGCCCCCAATGTGGTTAATATAATGAGCCGCCAATGGCTCGGCGTAGTGGGCGGAGTGCTCGCACTTCTGGGTGTGGTTGCCGCGCCGATAACCTCCGGCGACACTTCTTTGCGCTCAGCAAGACTTATAATTGCCGATTCTTTGAAGATTAAGCAAAAAAGTCTTTTGTCCCGCCTGTATATTTCGATTCCTCTCTTTGCCGTGGTGGCGTTGATTATATGGTTTAACCTTTCCGACAAGTCTGGCTTCGCCGTTATCTGGGGATATTTCGCGTGGGCCAACCAAACTCTTTCCGTGTTCACGCTTTGGGCGATTACTGTTTATTTGGTGAGGAAAGGCAAGATATACCTCATAACGCTTGTCCCGGCCCTTTTCATGACAACGGTAAGCGTAACATATTTGTGCGTGGCTTCCGAGGCAATGGCTTTGCCAAAGGAAATAGCCTACACCGTCGGCGGAATTACGGCATTGGTTGCCGTGGTGTGGTTCTTCGTTTGGAAGGCTGGGTATTCCAAGAAGGTTTCGCCTGAAAAGGATTGATTATGGTCAGGTGCAAGAGGAATTCGAAATTGCCTTTGCTGGTGGCGGTTTTGGTCGCTTTCAGTATGACGCTGCTTTCGTGCGGCGGGAAATACGGCAAGTGTGCTGAAACCTCTAACGGACTTCCTGCAATTTTCCCCGATTATGCCGGCGTAACCGTGCCTGTAAACATCGCGCCGCTGAATTTTGGGATAAAGGGCGCAAAGCACATCAAAGCCGTTGTGGAGTTCGGCGGAGAACAGGTAATGGAAATCAGTGGAGGCTCTGTTGTGGAATTTCCGGAAAAGGGATGGAGGCGTTTGCTTGCAAAGGCTGCAGGGAAGACGTTTGAGGTGAAAGTTTCGGAGTGGTCGGAAAAACATCCGGACGGTATTTCATACAAGCCGTTTGCTGTTTCTGTGTCGGCGGACAGCATTGATCCTTGGATTGCCTACCGCCTTGTCCCTCCCGGGTATGAGCTTTGGAACAGAATGGGCATATACCAGCGGAACATTGAGAATTTCACGCAGGAAACCATAATAAAAAACTCACAGAACAACGGCGGTTGTGTAAACTGCCACAGCTTTTGCAATTACAGCCCCAAAAACTGGCTGTTCCACGCTCGCGGCGAGGGCGGAAGCACGGTGATAACGCTTGACGGTGAAACGAGAAAACTGCCGATAGAAAAGCTCGGGCCCGGAAAAAGCGCGACATATCCTTATTGGCATCCGTCGGGAAGGTTCGTGGCTTTTTCCTCAAACCTCACGCGTCAGACTTTCTATGGCATAAGCAGGAACAAGATAGAGGTGTTCGACATGAATTCCGACCTTATTATATATGACGCCAAGACCAACAGCGTGCTTACTGACCAGAGATTTTGCGGAAGTGCCGATTGGGAGACTTTTCCCGCCTTTTCCCCAGACGGAAAATATCTTTATATGTGTGTGGCTCATCTGGGGCTTGACGAACAGCAACGCCAGATGATGCAGTCGCATTTTGAGAAAATGAAATATGCCCTGATACGCGTGCCTTTTGATGCCAATACTGGCAAACTCGGGGACAGGGTTGACACTGTTTACAGCCCCTCGCGCCATGGTGGCAGCGTTTCCCTGCCGCGCATTTCCCCTGACGGAAGATACGTGATGTTCACCAAAGCCGATTGCGCCACATTCCCCATACAGCACGTTGAGGCTGATTTGAAGATGATAGACTTGAACACCATGAAGTTCGTGAACACCGATGCGCTTAACAGTCCGTATTCGGACAGCTATCATTCCTGGAGTTCAAACGGCAGGTGGGTTATGTTCAGCTCGCGCCGCGTTGACGGAAAATACACCCGCCTGTTCTTTTCGCACTGCGATGCCGCCGGCAGGTTCACAAAGCCTTTCATGCTTCCCCAAAGAGACCCGGAGCAAAACGGTGCGCTGCTTTACGCCTACAACATCCCGGAGTTCATAAAGTCCCCCGTAAGGCTTGACAGGGAAAAGGCGGCTGAATTGTTCCGTGTTAAATGAAAACAAATATGAAACGTTTCTATATATTCCTGTTTCTCTCGGAAATAGTCTGCTTTCTGGTTCTGTTTCTGGCCTATCCATACACAATCCGGATGCAGGAGGGCGAAAGTCTGTTTTTGTTCACAAAGGAATTTGTCGGTGGGATTATCAGCAGGCCGCAGGGCATTTGTTTTTTGATAGTTGACTTTCTTGAACAGTATTTTTCCGCTGCGTGGGTGGGGGCGGTTGCTTATTCGCTCGTGATAACGCTGTCGCAATGGTTTATGTTTCTTTCTTTGCGAAATCTCGGCAAACAAAACTTGTATTGGCTTGCATTCTTTCCCCCGCTTGCCGTTGTGCCGTTCTCGTTCCCGTTTTTTGAAATGCAGACGAACTTCATGTTCTTCTCGCTTTTGCTTTATGTTTTCACGGCAATCAAGCCGAGGCTGTGGAGGTGTTTTTACGCCCTGCTGCTTCCAGTGCCGGCGTTTTGCCTTGTTACGTGGTATGAGGCTGCCATGCTTTTCGCCGTGTTTGCGGCGGTTGAACTGTTTTGCCGCAAAGACCGCGTGTCAGCGGCTGTCATGGTTGCAACCCTTGCTTTCAGTTTTGTCGTCCCGCGCCTTTGGTCCGATTTTATTGATTTCGTGCCTTTCAACAGGCGTCCGTTCACGGGGATTGAAACATATTTTTCGTGGAAGATTTTTGCGGCATACCTGATTGCCTGCATTGCGGTTGCAGTTCCTGCAAAGTTAAACCTCAAAGGTTGGATTGGCTGCGTTGCGTCCACGCTCGTTATTGCAGGTTTTGCGGCGGTAATGCTCACAGACGCGGATATGCTTTTCGGCGAGAGAACAAACAAACTTTCGCTTCTTGCCGACCAAAAAGACTGGGAGGAGATTATTGCCGAAGTGCCATACGACGAGGCCGTAAGAAGCAAGATACTCAAAAGCTATGTGCTTTTGGCAATGAGCGCGACCGAAAGCCTGCCCCAGGTGCTTTTCTCCTATCAGGTGAACACTCCCGAGGCGTTTTTGTTCAGGCACGACCAGCGCAATTTTTACACTAATTTCAACAGGCAGTTTTACGATAACATCGGAATTTGGGACGAGGCTTTTCACCAGGCGTTTGAATACGGTGTGAACCAGCGCGAGAACGAGTGTTTCCGCGCCATGCGCTTCAAGACCGACTACGCCCTCAATTCCGGCGACCTTGGCGTGGCGCGTTTCTATCTGCGGCTGCTTGGCAAAAGCGGCAACAACGGCTCTTTTGTAAGGGAGCGCACCAGCAGACTTGCGGCTCTTGAGCGCGCCAAAACCAAACCAAAACTTCCGCCATACCGCAGCGACACGTTCGTGGGGGCGTACCCCATGGCTTCGGAAATGTTCAGGCTTTTCGAACGCAACACCAAGAGCAAGAAACTGCTTGACT
Source organism: Prevotellaceae bacterium UBA6858 (assembly GCA_002451695.1). Taxonomy (GTDB): domain Bacteria; phylum Bacteroidota; class Bacteroidia; order Bacteroidales; family Bacteroidaceae; genus UBA6398. Next base: position 49,247 of record DKDC01000011.1, read on the forward strand.
ATGTGCTTTGCAGCCTGTTGCTCAACAAGGAGGTGGAGAAGTTCGGCGTGATTTTCTCGCGCTTCAACCTTTACAGGGATGGCGAAGTACCCCGGGTCTATTCAGAGGCTCTTGCGGCATTGGCTTCACGCGACCCGCGCGCACGCTCCATAGAGGGCTACAATCCCGACCTTGACAAATATCTTGCCGATTTTATGTCGAGGGCAAGGCAGAAGCAGGGGCTTGGAGAGTATGCCAACACATACTGGTACTATTTGTTCTTCCGGCAGGTTGACAAGGGGGAGGGCAATGCTAACTCGAATTGAAAACCATTATTGATATGAAACGGAAAATAATTTACGCAAGTGCTGCGGTGGCTGTGCTTTTGTTGTTCGGGGCTTATATGATGTTCTCCCCTATGCTTAAAGACGGCGGCACCGCCTATGTTTATGTTGACGGCGACGACACCCGCGATTCTGTTGCGCGGCAGCTCGCCCCCATAGCCCGCTGGCCGCAGCGTTGTGGCGTCTCGCTCATGGCGGCTCTCACGCGATACGACAGCCATCCGCGCACTGGGCGTTACGCATTGCACAAGGGCGATGGCGCGTTCCGCTTTTTCCGCGCATTGCGCGGAGGCCAGCAGTCGCCCGTGGAACTTACCGTTCCTGCGGTGCGCACAATGGAGGATATGGCCGGCTTCCTTTCAAAAAACCTCATGATTGATTCAGTGTCGTTCCTGAAGGCGGTCAGGGACAGTGCCAAAATGGCGTCGCTCGGCGTTGACACGGCAAACGCATACTGCCTTTTCGTTCCAAACACATACGAGGTTTATTGGAACATAACGCTCGACAACTTCCTGCTGCGCATGAAAAAGGAGTCCCAGGCCTTCTGGAACGACATACGTGTGGCAAAGGCAAAGTCCATCCCCCTTACGCCCCACGAGGTCTGCACCCTTGCCTCGATAGTTGACGAGGAGACGGCAAACAACGCCGAAAAGCCCGCCATTGCCGGAATGTATATAAACCGCCTTAAAGCCGGGATGCCGCTGCAGGCAGACCCCACGATAAAGTTTGCTTGGCGCAATTTTGCGCTGCGCCGCATATACCACGGACTTCTCGATATCCGCAGTCCCTATAACACATACCGCAACACAGGGCTGCCCCCCGGGCCGATAAGGGTGGCAAGCGTCGAGGGCATAAACGCCGTGCTCAATTATGTGCGCCACAACTTTATGTATATGTGCGCCAAGGAGGACTTTTCGGGTACGCACAATTTTGCCCGCACTTATCAGGAGCATCTTGCCAATGCCGCCCGCTATTCCAAGACTTTGAACGAAAGGGGTATAAAATGACACTGGCTGACACATATACCATAACGCTCGAAAACATGAACTTTTTCGCCCATATAGGTGTGGGCGAGGATGAACGGAAAGCCGGCGAACCAATCAGGGTGTGCGCCAAAATCACGGCTAAGGTGCGCCAAGAGGCGTTTGCGGATGATGATTTTACGGCATCTCCCGACTATTCCGAAGTTTACAGGCGCATAGCGCAGACTGTAAGCCAGCCGGTGAAACTGCTCGAAAGGCTTGCCTGCAAAATAGGCGGGGGCATACTCGGGATGCAAGGCATATCCGGGGTGGAGGTGTCGGTAACAAAAGTGAACCCGCCTGTCGGTGGCGACGGCATGAACGCCACTGTTACGGTCAGTATGCTAAAAAATATTGGCTGACGCTTTGCCCTTTCGGCGGAAAACACTAATTTTGCATCCGCTTGCCGATATAGCTCAGTTGGTAGAGCGACGCATTCGTAATGCGTAGGTCCTCGGTTCAAGTCCGGGTATCGGCTCTTTTCTTTATAAGCTGCATCTTCAAACAGGTGCGGCTTTGTTTTTTTGCGCGGTGTCTGCCGCTTTGCGCCGCAAATGAGGCAGGTTTTGCAAACCGCTGAGACACAAGGATTTATCCTGTTTTTAAAAAGTCTTGTAACGTCTTGGCTTTCATGGTGTTGCAAGTGGGTGAAAAA
>DKDC01000034.1:0-31662 GCA_002451695.1 Prevotellaceae bacterium UBA6858
TATGTCTGATATAATTCAAACTACATCAGACCTTTTTTTCGCAATTCCAAGCTTTTGAAAAACAGCAACTTAAAGCATTGTGTTTGTTTGGATGTAAAATGCTGTGAAACAGCTTGTTGTGAAAACTTGCGGAATTTGCCCGTGCGAAACGGTTCATGCGCTTTTTTTTTGAGACTAAACGCCGGGCGGGCGCGGGAGGACTTGTGCCGTGTTTTCCCACCTTTTCCGTTTCTCGTTTTTTATAGCTATCTTTGTCCCCAATTAGAAAACATATACAATATAATATAAGAATGGAAGAACTGTTTTCCGCTCTGCCCTACAAGGTGGCAGATATGGGTTTGGCTGATTTCGGCCGCAAGGAAATTCGTATAGCAGAACACGAAATGCCGGGTCTTATGGCTCTGCAGGCAAAATATGGCGGTTCGAAGCCTTTGAAGGGGGCGCGTGTCATGGGTTCGCTGCACATGACCATACAGACCGCCGTGCTCATAAAGACCCTTGTGGCTCTCGGGGCGGAAGTGCGCTGGTGTTCGTGCAACATATACAGCACACAGGACCATGCCGCAGCGGCGATTGCCGACATGGGCGTGGGCGTGTTCGCATGGAAGGGCGAGAGCCTTGAGGACTATTGGTGGTGCACGCTTCAGGCGATGAACTTCCCCGGAGGCAAGTTGCCCAACATGATTGTTGACGACGGCGGCGACGCAACCCTGATGATACACCTCGGCGCAAAGGCGGAGAAGGACGCTTCCGTGCTCGACACTCCGAGCGGCAGCGGGGACGAGGCTGCACTCAAGGATATTCTCAAGAAGGTTCTTGCTGCCGACCCCGGACGCTGGGCGAAGACCGCAAAGGAAATCCGGGGCGTGAGCGAGGAGACGACAACCGGAGTGCACCGCCTTTACCAAATGGCTGAAAGGGGCGAGCTCCTTTTCCCGGCCTTCAACGTGAACGACAGCGTTACCAAGAGCAAGTTCGACAATCTTTACGGCTGCCGCGAGTCGCTGGTTGACGGCATTAAGCGCGCAACCGACGTGATGGTTGCAGGCAAGGTGGCTGTCGTTGCCGGCTACGGCGAGGTGGGCAAGGGCTGCGCCCAGAGCCTGCGTTCGTATGGCGCACGCGTGCTTGTTACCGAGATTGACCCGATCTGCGCATTGCAGGCGGCAATGGAGGGCTTCAAGGTGGTTACCATGGAGGAGGCCGCGCCGGTGGGCAACATTTTCGTTACCACAACGGGCAACATTGACGTTATAACGGTGGAGCACATGAAGCAGATGCCCGACGAGGCTATTGTGTGCAACATCGGACACTTTGACAGCGAGATACAGGTTGAGAAGCTGAAGAAGGTTCCCGGCATAAAGCATGAGAACATCAAGCCGCAGGTGGACAGCTACCTGTTCCCCGACGGACACCATATAACGCTGCTTGCCGACGGCCGCCTTGTGAACCTTGGCTGCGCCACCGGGCATCCGAGCTTTGTGATGAGCAATTCGTTCACAAACCAGACACTCGCGCAGATAGAGCTTTTCAACAAAAAATACGAGGTTGGCGTTTACCGCCTTCCCAAGTCGCTCGATGAGGAAGTGGCGCGTCTGCACCTTGCAAGCGTCGGCGCGCACCTCAGCACGCTTTCAAAAGAGCAGGCCGACTATATCGGCGTGAATGTTGGCGGTCCTTACAAAGCCGATTTCTACAGATATTAAAAAGTAATGGCGGGGGACGCGGCACAACACCGCGCCTCCGTTTTCCGCCATATAATATATAATGAATATGAACAGCGAAAACCAAAAGGCAAAGCAGGGCAGCCCGTGGCTGAGGCGCATTGCGCCCGACGCGGTGGCTGTTGTGCTGTTTGTGCTCGTGTCTGTGGCGTATTTCATCACTCCCATGACCCAGGGGCTGGTGCTTTCGGGCAACGACATCACAGGCGGCGTGGGCGCGGGGCGCGAGAGAATGGAATATCTCGAACGCACCGGCAACGACACCCGTTGGACGAACGCCCTCTTCAGCGGTATGCCTACGTATCAGATAGCGCCGAGCTACAAGTCGCGCAGTGTTTTGTCAGGACTTGAAAGGGTGTACGAACTCGGTCTGACCGACTGCGCAATGTATGTGTTCATCCTTCTTCTGGGCTTCTACATCCTTATGCGCACGTTCCGCGCACGCCCTCCCGTGGCGGTTTTCGGCGCGGTGGCATGGGCGTTTTCATCATATTTCTTCATAATAATAGGGGCGGGACACCTTTGGAAAGTGCTTACGCTTGCATTCATTCCTCCCACGGTGGCGGGAATGGTGCTTTGCTATCGCGGAAAATACCTGTGGGGCGGGGTGATGACGATGTTCTTCATCGCGTGGCAGATTTTGTCAAACCATTTGCAGATGACATACTACTTCATCTTCGCCATGGTGCTTATGTCTCTCGGCTTCCTTATTACGGCGGTGAGGGAGAGGCAGCTTGCAAGGTTTGCAAAGGGCGTGGGCGTTTTTGTAGTGGCTTCGCTGGTTGGCGTGGCGGTGAACTCGTCGAACCTTTACCACACGTACCAGTACAGCAAGCAGACCATGCGCGGCAGCAGCGAACTTGCGTCTCCCGCCAAGGGGGGCAAGAAAGCCGCGTCGGGACTTTCGAAGGAATACATCACGCAGTGGAGCTACGGCAAGGGGGAGACTTTTTCGCTTCTCGTGCCAAACGTAAAGGGAGGTGCAAGCGGCGCACTCACGGCAAACGAGAAGGCGCAGGCAAACTCCCATTATGCCGAATACATGCAGACTTTGCAGCAGCTTTACCCGCAGCTCGGGGGAGGCACCCCGGGGCTTTCGCAATACTGGGGCGAACAGCCGGGAACTTCAGGCCCTGTGTATGTTGGCGCTTTCGTGTGCATGCTTTTCGTCCTGTCGTTATTTTATGCAAGGGGTGCGGTAAGCCGCTGCCTCATGCTGCTCATGGTGCTTTCCATGCTGCTTTCGTGGGGGCATAACTTCCCTGCGTTCACAAACTGGATGATTGACAATTTCCCGATGTACAACAAATTCCGCGCCGTGTCGTCAATCCTTGTGGTAGCCGAGTTCGCAATTCCGCTGCTCGCCGCCCTTACGCTGTCGCGCATTGCATCGGAGCACGACCTGCTGCGCAGGAAACCCCTGCCGCTTTACATATCGTTCGGGGTAACGGCGGGGTTGTGCGTTTTGTTTGCGGTGATGCCCGGAACGTTCTTCGGCGACTGCCTCACGGGCAGCGAACACCGAGTGCTGAATGAGCTGCGCCAGATAATCCCGCCCGAAACGGTAAATTCTTTTTCCGCCGACATAACCGCAATACGCCACTCCATACTCTCTGCCGATGCCTGGAGAAGTTTCTGGGTTATTGCAGTTGGCATGATTATACTTATGGTTTACCGCAGCGGCAAGCTGAAGCCCACATGGATGGTTGTGGCCGTAACGGCGCTTTGCCTTGTGGATATGTGGGGCGTTAACCGCCGCTACCTCAACAACGGAATGTTTGTTGACCCGCTGCAAAAGGAGCAGGTGTTTGCCAAGACCGAGACCGATGAGCAGATATTGCAGGACAGGAGCCTTGACTACCGGGTGCTTAACTTTGCGTCCGACACTTTCAACGAAAACGAAACCTCCTACTGGCACAAGAGCATCGGCGGCTACCATGCCGCCAAGCTCGGGCGTTACCAGGATTTGATAAGCAATTGCATAGCCCCGGAAATGCAGGCGCTGATGAAGGCCATACCGCAGGCGGGCGGCGACTTCTCGAAGTTCAATGCCGACTCGGTATGCCCCACGATAAATATGCTCAACGGCAAATACTTCATACTGCCTTTGCAGCAGGGCAAGACCGTTCCCCTTCAGAACCCGTGCGCCTACGGCAATGCGTGGTTTGTTGGCAAGCTGACATACGTTGACGGGGCGAAAGCCGAGATGTCCCTGCTCAAAAAGATAAACCGCCGCGTTGAGGCCGTTGCCGACAAGGAGTTCGAGAAAGAGCTTGGCGCGGCGTATGCGAATGCCGCCGCCGACACCACGGCGAAAATCACGCTTACGGCATACGAGCCGAACGAGCTGACATACAAGCTCGGCTCGCAGAACGGCGGTGTGGTTGTGCTTTCGGAGATTTATTATCCGGGCTGGACGGCAACGCTCGACGGCAAGGACATTCCAGTAGGCCGTGCCGACTATGTGCTGCGTGCGCTAAGGGTTCCCGCAGGGCAGCACACGCTTGTCATGAAGTTTGACCCGCAGTCGCTCCACACCACAGAGACTGTAGCCTATGCGGCTCTTGCCGTAATGCTTCTTGCGCTTGTGGCGGCGGTGGCAGTATCGGTGCGCCGCAAAAAGGGCGCGGCTGCCGGAAAATAAGCATTTGGTGCATATGACAACAAGGCTGCCGTGAAGTTTCGCGCTTCATGGCAGCTTTGTTTCGTGTATGCACATGAAGTTTTACCGTTTCGCATCAGACGGATTTACGTGTGCCTTGAATTGTGTAACATATTGGTCATCAGAATAATAAGCGGTTTTGTTGCCGCTGGCATAACGACTTGTTTTTCAGTTGTTTGCAATGGTAAAAATTATGTCTGATGTAGTTTGAATTACATCTGACATAATTTTTTCTACATAGGACATAGTTTTTCCCACATCAAATGTAGTTTTAGCGGTATTGGTCTTGCGGGATTTGTAGGGGCGTATTGCATACGCCCTGTACACCAACGTTTGAAACATATTGGCAAACACTGGCACTGCATGGCGAAAGAAGTGGCTGTTCGGGTACAAAATGTGCGGCATACGCTGTGGCAGCTGGCGGTTTTGTGAAAAAAGCTGATATTTCTTTTGCACATTGCCGGTAAAACATTAAATTTGGGGATTGAAATACAAAAGAGTGTTACCATGAAAATAATAAATAGCATTACATCCAAAAGGCTTTCGCGTTTTGTGCTGGCTGTGTCGGTTCTGATAGCCGGGATTATGGTCAGTTCGTGTTCTGACAACATAGACGAGTCGAACCTTTATGTTTTCACGGGCCAGAGCGCTACGGATTTCGTGAGGCAGCAGCCCGAGCTGAGCAAATACCTCATCCTGCTCAAAAAGGCGCGTTCGGGAATGGGACGCGGATCAACCATGGACCATATGCTCGAAAGCCGTGGCAACTACACGTGCTTCATACCTACCAACGACGCAATACAGGAATTTGTGGACTCGGTGGAGAACCGGAAGAATTTCGACGTGAATATGGTGAGCGACTCAATGGCGCAGGTCATCGTGTTCAACAGCATCATCGACAACGGCGACATCGAGGCTTACAAGTCAACCGACTTCCAGGAGGGCGTGCTCCAGTTGAAGACCATGGCCGACCGCTATATAGTGATAAACTTCCAGGCAAACGACAGCGGCAGGGTGATTACCCGCATCAACACTTTCTCGCGCATTGTGAGTTCGGACAACAAGGTGGAGAACGGGCAGATACACGTGGTTGACCATGTAGTGATGCCGGCTTCGACATCGCTTCCCGGACTTCTCGGAATGCAGGACAACACGCGCATCTTCTCGCACCTGCTCGAGCTCACCTCGTGGGCTGACAGCATGACGCGGTATCGCGATGACGGGTACGAGCTGCAGGACCACCCGCAGGACTACAAGCACATATGGTACAGCGAAAGGCTTAACGAACCCCTGCATCACAATTGGGGCTACACGGCGTTTGTTGAGCCCGACAGCCTGCTTGAGGCAGAGTGGGGCGTGAAGCTCGAAATTGTGAACGGCAACGTTGTGAACTGGGACGAGGTGATGCCGGTGATAAACCGGAAGGTGAAGGAGTATTACCCGAACGCAACGTCCGACGATCCGAAAAGCATGGAGAACGCCCTGAACCAGTTTGTGGGCTACCATATAATCGACGTGAGCATGGCGTATAACAATATTGTCATAACAAAGGGGCAGCTCGGCTATTCATATAACCGCCCCGAGCAGCTTGGCATAGACAAGTTCGAGTATTATGAGACTATGGGCAAGGAACACCGCATACTGAAGTTCACGCTCGGCGAGCAGACCGAGGGGATAAGGATTAACCGCTATGTCAGCGAGTATGACGATGACAGCTACCGCGAGCTGGAGGTGCCTATAAAGGGAATCCTTGTGCAGTCGGGCAACGGCACACGCGACAACCAGGCACTGAACGGTTTCTACCACATGATTGACGGCGTGCTTGTATATGACGATGTTGTCAGGTACAAGGTGCTCAACGAGCGTATGCGCTGGGACACGCAGACAATGCAGCACGAGCTTATGACGAACGGCCTGCGCCAGCAGCCCACGAACATATACAATATGATTCCCTCCGGCTATTTGCGCAAAGTGAAATTCTCTGACCAGACACTGCTCATATCCATAAACAACTACAACATCAACTGGCTGAATTACGAGGCCGACGACTTTGTGCTTGAAGGATATTACGACATAACGTGGCAGCTTCCGCCTGTGCCATACGAGGGTACATACGAATTGCGCCTCGGGTATTGCAACGACAGCGGGCGCGGTATGGTGCAGTTCTATTTTGGGTCCGACCCCAACAACCTCGCTGCGGTGGGGCTTCCCATCGATGCGCGCATAGAGCCAAACAAATCTGTGATAGGCTGGATAAAGGACGACCCCGACGATGCCGACGTGAACCGCGAGAACGACAAGAATATGCGCAACCACACTTTCATGAAGTGTCCGAACAGCTTCGGCTTCAACTCGACAAACGTAACCGAGGGCGGACGCAGCTACGGACCGAGCGGTGCAAAGTTGCGCCATATAGTAACCACGGAGAACTGCCGCCCCGGCGTTACATATTATATGCGTATGAAGTCGCTGCTCAACGGTCCGGCAAACTTCGGTCCTGATTTCATAGAGTGGGTGCCGAAGAGTGTTTACAACGGCACAAAGCCCGAAGACAAATGGTGACTCAGGTGGCGTAAAAAGGCAAAAGGAAGTTTGGCGCAAATGCCAAACTCCATAAAACAATACAGGCCGCAGCTTGGGCAACACAGCCAAGGCTGCGGTCTGTATTGGGGCAAAAGTCCGGGCGTATAAGGCGGATTTGGATAACGCATTGGTTGCCGCAAAGTTAATTGAACTTGACAAGGTTTTGTAAGTTTTTGTTTTTCAGATGTTTGCAAGTGCCGGAAAAAGGTCTGATGTAATTTGAATTATGTCTGATATAATTTTTCCTACATAGGACATGGTTTTTCCCATGTCCTATGTAGTTTTAGCAGAGTTTGGGAAAGAATGCGCGATTATGGTTTTCTGCCATTTGCAGGGGCGTGTTGCATAAGCGCAAACCATTGGCTATCCGTGTTTTGCAAATTTGTAAAAGCGCGACTGCGTCCATGAGTTTCGCCGCTCTAACCTCTTTGCAAAACATATGCCCATGGAGTGATTATGTTTCAAATACTGTGAAATTATGTTCGGTGGCGGTGTGCGCTCGTGTGGGGATAATATGTTAATTTGAAATGCAAAATTAAATCTATGTTTAATTTTGCCGTCTTTATAATTGATAATCCGACAATTTGTGTAAAAAGAGGTTTGCCCTAATTGTTACATATCTGTTAACTCGCAATGTAAAATCTTGTATATTTTGTAAAAAGCGAAATCAGAAAAACGTGCCCGCCATGAAAAGGCGTCTGGACGGAATTTTTGAAGCCGGGAGGGCGCAAGGGTGGCAGGGGGATGCCGGCGTCGCAAACCGGCGGCGCCGGAGTGTGGGCCGCCCTTTGTACGGCGGGATTGCGGCGTGAGGATGTGTCGGCGGGTGGGGCGCGGAAATGATGTCCGAAAGTGTAATTTCGGGCGGCTTTTTTCGTGGCGGGTTTTGATGCCGGCAAGGGTGCGTTTCCCGGTTCAGACACCCTTGGAATGTTAAATTCAAAGCCTCGAAAACCGCAAAAATCACGGTGTGCAAATTAAAATCATAAAAAATGCTCCCAATATGCCGCCACGTGTGAAAAACTTAGTAATTTTCGCGGTGAAAGTCCTGCGGTTTCTGTAAAAACGGAGGGGTGGGATAGTGAAAAAGCAGAAAAAACTGCTATAAGTGTTTGCTAAAAATAAAAAAAACAGTACTTTTGGAGGTGCAACTTGCATCTGCAAGATTAACGTGCTTAGCTAAGAATATAAATATAAGGAGATTAGAATAAACAATACCATAATAACCGGCTTTGTATGAAGCCCTTAATAGTCATTTATGAAACATGAAAAGTGTCTTTCAGTTACGTCGGAGGCTCCGCTGCTACAGCTGCGCCCCTTTACTCGTGAGCAAAAACCGTGGAAATGAGGTATGAAAACAAATAAAAATAATAGTATAAATATGATGTGTATGAAAAACCGTTTGATCAAAGAAGGCGGAAAATGGCTGATGGCTGTTTGTCTGCTGTCGATGTGCGGATTGACGTACTCCTGTTCTGATGATTACGATTTGCCCGACAAGAAGCCAAGCTGGCTCGGAGCGAGCATCTACGACTATCTGGTGGGACAGAAGAACTACACCAATACCGTGCGTCTAATTCAGGATTTGGATTACCAAGAAGTCTTGGAACGTACAGGCAGTAAGACGTTGTTCGTCGCAGACGATGACGCTTTTGCCAAGTTTTATCAAAACAACCAGTGGGGCGTGAAGAAGTATGAGGATCTCACCCTCTCGATGAAGAATTTGCTGTTGGGCTCCTCCATGCTCGACAACGCATATCTTCTTGAGATGATGACGAACATCAGCTCGGGCTCTACAATCTCGAAGAACCAGTGCCTGCGCCAGCCCACTTCGGCCGCAGTAACCGACTCCATTCCCTATTTCGCCTGGGACGGAGGCGACATCCCCGAAATCTTCAACGAGAACAGCGATGATTCGGAGGCTGCTGAGATTGACTACTGGAAGCGTTTCCGCACACAGGAGAAAGGCGGCGTCTGGCTCGCCCTCGACGGAACCACTCCTTTGATGACCCACTTCCTCGCAGGGCAGATGGGCGAAACCAACATCACTGACGCCGATTTTGAGACATTGGTGGGCACAACCCGCGAAGCGACCGACGCGCATATATATGGCAGCAAGGTTGTGGGGCAGGACCAGACCTGTCTGAACGGCTATGTTGACAAGTTGGACCGCGTGCTGATTTCTCCGTCAAACATGGCGGAGATGATACGCACGAGCGGCAAGACGAAACTCTTCAGCCACCTGCTCGACCGTTTCTCGGCGCCGTTCTACAGCTCAACGCTCACATCCTCCCACTTGCAGCTTACGGGCATACGCGACTCTGTGTTTGAGAAGCGTTACTATTCCGCACGCTCGCAGGGCGGCCGTCTCGACACCGACCCGTACGGCGCAAAGGTGAGCGAGAACCTTATCCTTGACTACGACCCGGGATGGAACCGCTACTATCCCGAGGGACAGCAGCTCTACACCGACATGGGCGCGATGTTCGTGCCTTCAGACGAGGTGCTTGAGAAATACTTCCTTCCCGGCGGCGCCGGTGAGTTCCTCATGGAGGCATACGCAAAGAAGGAGAACACCAAGGAGAATCTGGTGTATAACACCGACCAGATACCTATCCGTATCATCCAGCCGTTTGTGCAGAACCTCATGAAGTCTTCGTTCATCAACTCCGTGCCGAGCAAATATATCACCATCATGAACGATGCAAAAGACCCGATGTTCGGTAACATCGAGGGCGGCGTTGACGGCTTCCGTGCCACGATCGACACCACGCTTCTTGCAAACAACGGTGCTGTATATATAATGAATCAGGTGTTCGCTCCCGCAAAATATGCTGCGGTTTCCGCTCCTGCACTTGTGGGCAAGGACATGAAGATTTTCAACTGGGCAATTTCGGCCGATGACTCCTATATCACCAACCCGAACTCTGCTCCGTTGAACGCGTTCTTCTCATACTACCTGTTGGCTATGAGCTCACGCTTCAGCTTCTTCATCCCCACCGACGACGCTCTCTCTACATATTATGATGAGGTAACAAGCCAGTGGACACAGCCGCGCGTTCTCTCATTCTACTACAGTACACGTCGTGCCGACGCAACCGCACCTGTAAAGGCGCGTGCTTACAAGTGGGACCCCGTAACCAACGAAATCGGCGGCTCCATTCCCGGCTCTGTTTCCGCACAGCAGATCAACAACCGTTTGAAGGATCTTCTCGATTCCCACATCATTGTACACTCTGATGCAGAGTCCAAGACCGGTTTCGGTTCGCTCAACCAGTATTATGTAACCAAGGGCGGTAGCGCCGTCAAGATTTCCAACCGCGACGATGGGACACTTTCCGGCGACTTCGACCAGACTCAGGCAGGCTTCAAGGTACAGGGCGGTTTCCAGATTGACCATGACTCTCTGATTACCGTGGAGCGCACATACGACCGCCGCGAAGAGACCACAGGTTACGGTAACGGTATGACATATATCATAAACCGCCCCATCCAGACCACTATGAAGTCCGTTTACAGTGTTCTTCAGGGCGAGGGCGAGACCTCTCCGTTCTACCAGTTCTTCAACCTCTGCCAGATTGACGCAGACTTGCTCACCCGCGCAGGTGTTGCCGACAGCGTTAAGAAGCAGGAGGACAAGGACACCGAAATAGAGAAATACACTGTGTTCACTTCCTCGCAGAACGGTCTTACCGACAACGTGCGTTTCTTCAACTCGTTCAGATATACAGTTTATGTTCCCACAAACGAGGCTGTGCTCGAGGCTATCGAGTTGGGGCTCCCCACATGGGATCAGATTTCCGAGGTAATCGTGAACGGCGAGAACGAGGTTCAGGCAGCAACCGATGCCGGGGCAAGCGAAGATCAGATACTCGCGCTCACACGCAAGTATAAGTTCAAGGCTCAGGCCATGATCACCTGCCTTGTGAACTTCCTCAAGTATCACTTCCAGGATAACTCTGTGTTTGCTGACCACAACGCCATAGAGGACACCAAGTATGAGACCGCCTGCATTAACGACGAGACCAACCGCTACCGTTCTGTTAAGGTTTCCTCTACCGGTAACGGCACTCTCAACGTGCGTTCGGTTTACAGCACCGATGCAAACGGTCACGATGTAGAAGGCCCGGTGCGCCACGTAACAAGCGATGAAACCTTGAGGAACATCATGACACGCGACTACACTTTCAATACAAAGGCAAAGAACGCCACCACTATTGAAACGTCTTCTTATGCAGTGGTTCACCAGATTGACGGTGTGCTCAACTTCAAGGAGCTTAAAGATGGCCGTTACGACAACGATTGGTCAGACATGGCAAGCGCCAGAAAGTTCATCGCTAAATATCGTATTCGGAAATAAAATAAACAACCATGAATAAAATAAAATATCTATTGCTCTTCGCTCTGTGCTTCTGCTTCACCACAGTGGCAGCGCAGGATCGAATTTCCGGACACGTTTGGAATAAGGCCGACGGACCGGTGATGATGGCGAATGTAGTCGAGGTGGATCAAAACAACCGTATTGTTGAGAACACCACGACGGATGTTAACGGTAACTTCTCCATGCCGGTGAAGAACCGTAAGAACCGCCTTGAGATTTCATATATTGGTTACGCTAAGTACAGTCAGGTGATTGGAGCCACTAAGGTGTTCCGTATAGAACTCCGCAGCAAGACACAGCTCAAGACTGTAACCGTAACCGGCAAGCAGCGCGTAAAGACCAACGGTCTGTCCATTCCCAAGAAGGAGGTTTCCGTGGCATCACAGGAACTTAACATGGACGAAATGAAGGGTCTTTCATTCGAGACAGCCGATCAGGCTTTGCAGGGACAGATTGCAGGTCTCGACATCGTGATGAACTCGGGTAACCTTGGTTCGGGTACTACCATGCGTCTGCGTGGCGTTACCAGTATCAATGGTAACCAGGAGCCTTTGATTGTGGTTGACGGCAACATTCTCGAAAACTACAACAGTTCCGATATTGACCTTCAGGACATGGACAACAGCGAACAGTTCGCACAGTTGCTTTCCGTGAACCCGGAGGATATCCAGAGCATCAACGTATTGAAGGACGCTGCCGCAACCGCCATTTGGGGTGCGCGTGGTGCTAACGGTGTGATTGAAATCAAGACACGCCGTGGACACCGTGGTCCTGCTCGTGTTGACTTCTCTTACCGTTTCTCTGGAGCATGGCAGCCCAAGGGCATGAAGATGCTAAACGGCGACGAATACACCATGATGCTCAAGGAGGCTTATTTCAACCCCTCACAAAGCAACATTGCTTCAAACATTGTTGAGATTTCATACGACCGCAACCGTCCTATGTATTTCGGCAACTTCAACAAGAACACCGATTGGCGTGATGAGGTTACTCAGTTCGGTCAGACCCACAACTATAATGTTGTGCTCTCTGGTGGTGGTGAAAAGGCACAGTTCCGTATTTCGGGCAGCTACGACCACGAAACCGGTACAATCATCAAGCAGGCTCTCGACCGTTTCTCCACACGTATGGCTCTTGACTACTACGTGAGCGACCGCATCAAGTTCTCGTCAAACTTCTCTCTTACCTACACAAACAACAAGAAGAACTACACGGGTATTCTGGAGCGCGCATACAAGGCAATGCCTAATATGTCGGTTTACCGTTATGAGTACGACACCGAGACAAGAGACTACTACAACACTCATGAGTACTTCAAGATGTTCCCCGCTGCTGATGGGGCAGGTGCAGTGCGCGATGGTTTGAGTTCCTATTATCTCCGTGATATGGTAAGCAACGGTAATCCTGTTGCCATTGCTAACGGTTCGTGGGTAAAGGAGAGCACTTACACAATTGACCCGCAGTTCCAGATTGAGTACAAATTCTTGGGCAAGGACGAAAGTGCCACACAGCTCAACTATACGGGTGAGGTTTACATGAAGGCTTACACCAACACCAACAAGGGTTACTATCCTGCTTCTCTCACCAGCGGTCACTGGTATGACAGCGGTGGTATTAACATCGCGAGCGACGGCGAGTCGAAAAGCCTTACCTTTACAACCCGCCACACTCTTGTTTATACTCCGAAATTCAAGACCGACGACCACTTCCTTACAGCTATGGGTCGTATGGAAATGTCAACAAGCACGAGCGACAACCAGAACATTTCTTCCAATGGTTTGGCGGGCGGCATAACCGACCCGAGCGTGTTGGCTTACCTTACAGGTGCTTCAACTGGCGTGGGCAAGGGACACAGCCTTGGCGTTCTCGGAAGTGTGCACTATTCTTACAAGTCAAAGTATGTGGCTGACTTCACGCTCCGTGCTGACGGAAGCACACGTTTCGGTGCTGACAAGCGTTGGGGCTTCTTCCCCGGTGTGTCGGGACGTTGGAACATTAGCGACGAGCTTTTCATGAAGCCTATCAGAAAGATTGTCAATATGCTTGCATTCCGTCCCGGTTGGGGTATCAACGGTAACCAGCCCGGTGAGGAAGGACTTATGTACAACACGTATTCAAACACCGGTACTTATATCGGTGGAACAGCCATTGCTCCCCAGAACCTCCGTCTCACCGACCTCAGGTGGGAGAAGACTTCTGCATGGAATATGGGATTCAACCTCAACTTGCTTGAGGACCTTCTCCAGTTTGACTTGAATATTTACCACAAATACACCAAGGATCTCTTGATGCAGAATGTGAGCATCCCTTCATCCGTAGGTTTCAGCACTCTTGCTTGGGCTAACGTCGGCAAGATGGAGAACAAGGGTTGGGAACTCAACTTCGTAACCAAGAAAATCAGCGTAGCTCCTAAGTTTCAGGTTGTGGGCAAGTTCAATATCGCCCAGAACGTGAACGAAATCACACAGATGGACGCGAGCGTGCTTTCGAGCCTTAACGGCGACTTCAATTACAACAACGAAACTTGGATGAGCCGCGTTCAGATTGGCAATGCACTCGGCGGCATTTACGGTTTCCGCTACAAGGGTGTGTACCGTTTCGACTACGACCACTGCGGATACTTCGCTGACCAGTCAAAGAACACCATCTATGGTGAGCGCACCGCAGCCTACGCAGAGAAGTATGGTTTGAACGGCAGCTTCAACGCAACCTGCCCTGTGGCACGCGATGCCAATGGCAATATTATATATGACGCAAAGGGCAACCCCCTTCAGATGTACTATAACTATGGTGGCAGAAACTACACATTCGGCGGTGGTGATGCTATTTACGAGGACATCAACCACGATGGTCAGATCAATGAGCTAGATATGGTTTATCTCGGCAGCTCCAATCCTAAGCTGAACGGTGGCTTCGGTATAGACCTTTACTATGGCCGTTGGAGCTTGAAGACCAGCTTCAACTTCCGTTATGGCAACAAGATTGTGAACCTTGCACGTATGGAGGCAGAGGATATGCGTACAAACCGCAACCAAAGCACGGCTACACGTTGGCGTTGGCGCAAGAACGGTGATATCACCGAAATTCCCCGCGCTATGAATGCAGAGGCAGGTACTTCTTACAACGCTCTTTGCAGCGACCGCTATGTGGAACCGGGGGACTACATCCGCTTCCAGTATATGCAGATTGCTTATGATTTTGACGCTAAGAAGCTCAAACGCTACGGTCTCCGTGCCTTGCGCTTTGCCCTTTCTGGCAACAACCTCATCTTCTGGTCAAGATATTCAGGTGTTGACCCCGAACACTCACAGAGCGGCTTCTCGCCTTGCTTCGACAGTTCGCAGACACCGCGTTCGCGTTCGTTTACATTCAGCGTTAATGTAGGATTTTAAAGATTTCAACAAAGATGAAAAAGAGAAATATATATAAAGGTCTGCTCACATCGGCTTTTGCCTTGGTAATGCTCGGCATCACCTCGTGTGATGACTTTCTGACCATCCACCCCTCCAACAAGATTACGGAGGAGGAGTTCTGGGAGGATCGTAACGACTTGGAGAGTGCTGTGCGCGGATGCTACAAGCAATTCATCGGAAGCGGCATCATGTCAAAGCTCGTTATATGGGGCGAATGCCGCTCTGACAACTTCGACCTCCTCTCCGAAAACTGGGACGACATGAAGGATCTCATGAACGCCAACCTGCTTCAAACCAACTCGCTCTTCAGCTGGGCGGATTTTTACAAGGACGTAAATTACTGCAACAAAGTGTTGGAGTATGGTCCCAAGGTTATAGAGAGGGATGCTAGCTTCACAACAGAGGACTGGAAACCTGTTGAGGCTGAAATGAAAGCTTTGCGCGCCCTTAATATGTTCTATCTGGTGCGTACATTCCGTGATGTGCCTCTTGATTTTAAGTCTATCGGTACCGACCGCGAGGCAAGGGCTCACTCTGGCCGTCAGATTGCTGCGGAAGTTGTACTCGACTCCATTATCAACGATGTTGACAGGGTGAAAGACAACGGTATGCGCCGCTATTCTTCAACGGCTGAGGACAAGGGACGCTTCACACGTGAGTCTATTTATACTCTGCTTGCAGATATGTATCTGTGGCGTGCAGCCAAGAATGCTTCTGCCGACTCAGTAGCCAAGTATGGCAACAAGTCGCAGGAGGATTACCAGAAAGTTATAACCCTTTGCGATGCGGCTTTGGAAATGTATCTTACACGCTACAAGGAGGCGAATCCGGATTACGCTCAGAGTTCGGCTTCGAACCAGGAGAACCCTTACTTCCTTATCAGAATGCGTTCCTCCAATGGTAGTACAAAGAATGTGGAAGATGAAATCTATCAGAAGATTTTTATAGACGGAAACAGCAGCGAAAGCATTTTTGAATTGCAGTTTGATGGGACTTCCAACTATAACAGTGCCTTGTATTCATATAGAGACAAAGTTGGGCTTTATTGTGCGGAAAGTGGTAATGCAGGTTTGCTTCAGGCAGCATCCCCGCTCCAGACTGTTACAAAGGCTATCGACAACACGAGTGGTGTTTACAGCCAGTCTGATATGCGCCGTTGGGAGAATATGCGCTATACTGAGGCTGGTCAGCGCGTGTTCCAAATCGCAAAATATGTTCAGGATGCCCCGTTGTTCAAAAACTTGAGCGACAACTCCGAGGGTGCTACATCTGGCAGGGCAAACACATCCAATTTCAGATCCAATTGGATTGTGTATCGTCTGAGCGACATCCTTCTTATGAAGGCCGAGGCTATCTCACGCTTGGAAGCTCCAACGGACGAGCAGATTGAAAGCGCGTTCAACAACGTTGCAATGATTCTCTACCGTTCCAATCCTACTGTAACTTCGGAAAGCGAAAAGTTGAAGCTTAACGACTATTCAACTCCTTCACAGCTATTCTCACTCGTTATGCGTGAGCGTCGCAGAGAGTTCTTCGGAGAGGGCAAGCGTTGGTTCGACCTCGTGCGCCTTGCGGAGTATGACGGTAAGACAACCAATATGCTCAATCTGCTGCTTACAAAGTATGCAACAAACACTAATGCGGTGAAGGCCAAATTGTCTTCCATGAATTCTCTTTACTCTCCGGTTTATGAGAATGAAATGAAAGTCAATCCTCTGCTTCACCAAAATCCGGCTTGGGAAAAGGAGCAAACTATATCGAGAAACTAAAAAACAGGGCGGCGCATTTGCGCCAGCGGTTGTGCCGCCGCTTTTTCTCATATAAATAATTCAACTAAGAAATAAAATAAATCAGATATGAACATCAAAAATTGCAAATGGCTCAAATATGGTCTGTTTGGCACGTTGGCCTTGGTGGGCTTCAACGCTTGCTCTGACGATCATTTTGATATTCATTCTTCCACTCCCCAGCAGTCGTTGTGGCAGCAGATTGTTGCAGACCCCCAGTTGGATTCCCTGCGGCAGATTTTGGAGCGCACCACTTTCACTGTGGACGAGTATTCGAAGACAAGCAAATTAACATACGCGCAGTTGCTCGCAGGTTCGCAGACTTTCACGGTTTGGGCTCCGGAGGACGGCACATATAATGCGTCCAAGTGGCTTGCCATGCTCGATGAGGGCAAGAACCGCGAGGTGGAGAAGCAGTTTGTGCGTAACCACATTGCCCGTTACAACTTCTCGGGCACCAATGGCGGCGACACCATAAAGGTTACTATGCTTAACTCTAAGATTAATGAATACAATCTTCTTGAAAACACTTTCAAGAAAGTTTCTGTTGACGGTGCGGTGAACGAGGCTTCAAATGGTTCTCTTCACAAGCTGAAGGGCATTGCTCCATTTGCCTCCAACCTTTATGAGGCTATTGAGTTCACCGAGGGTTTGGATTCTCTCTACAGTTTCCTGCACGAGGATGACACCCTTATGTTCATGAAAGGTCAGAGTACTCCGGGTGCCACCGTCAACGGTGAAATCCAGTATGTGGACTCCGTGTTCCAAATTAGCAACAAGGTTATCGGCAGCCTTAATTTCTGGCAGAACGAGGACTCGTTGCTCATGGGTGTTTTCCCCACAAACAAGGCGTGGGCGGAGACGAAAGCCAAGGTTAGCAAATACTTCAAGTATAAGAGCAGCTATCCCTACACAGAGGACAACACTACTAAGATACTTTACAACAAGATCAACGCCGATTCCATGGCAGATGTGCGCATCAAGAGCGTTATTCTTAACAATATTGTTACAAGCCTTGGAAAACAGCCAGGATATGACGCAACAAAGTCTTCCCTGTCATATTTCAAGGACTTTATCGACAATGCCGACTCTTTGGTGCGTGGCGGTGCCACATCGCTTAGCGACCCCAACATCAAGCAGCCTTATCTTTCAAAGATAGTTGAAGGGGCTGAACCTTTCGAGGTATCCAACGGTTACGCTTATGCTGTTGACAATTACGGCTATGTTCCGAGCAAGTCGTGGCATACAACCATACGTGTTGAGGCAGAATACCAGTTCTACCAAGATATCAACGGATTTGCTTCGGCGGAAAAGAACGGCACATATTACGGAAGTTCCGTATATCTGACCTCCATTAACCGTAACGACTCTGTAAAGGGATTTGTAAGCAACAACAGTTTTGCATATTTCCCGGGTTCCAGTTCGGCTTCACAGCCTACTGTAAGCTTTAAGATACCCGGCATCCTTTCTGGCAAATACGACATTTATGCAGTGATGGTTCCGCTCAACATCGACAAGAAAAACCAGACGATTGAGGAAACCAAGCGCAACCACTTCTCGGCTTCTATCGTTTATGACTACAACGACAAGAACGGTCGCGACATATCGCAGGATGCGATAAACGAAGAAGGCGGAAAAGAATTTGAAACACGTGCCGGTGTTATTGACAGCGTGCTCCTCTTTAAGGATTTCGAGTTCCCATATGCTTTCAGTGGTGTTGCACCAAGCTATCCGAAACTGAAGCTCAAATCGGTTGTACGTACCGCCGCTCAGAAGAAAATATATGATCCGGCTCTCTACATCGACTGCTTCCTCTTCGTTAGCAAGGATGATGAATCAGACAAATAATATGGTTCTTGTTAACTAAAAATAAAGAGACAAATGAAAGATAATAGAAAAAATCAATTTATGCATTGGGCTTTACGTGCCTCCGTATGTCTTTTCATGTTATCAGGAACTACGGTTCTGGTGGCTCAGGACAACGTTGACGATGCAGAGGTAATCGAAGAAGATTCTGCTGCCGTAAAGAAGAAACCCAAAAAATTGGAGATTCCCACTTACGAAATGAAGAGCGTGAGCGGCAAGGTGCTCGACGCAGCCACAGGCGAAGGTCTTAGCGGTGTACGTGTACAGGCTCTCAACAACAAACTCTATACAGCAATGACTGAGGAGGACGGCTCCTATACAATCTCTGTTCCCAAGTTTGTGACTTCCCTTTATTTCGAGGTGAGCGGCTACAACGGTATGCAGTGCGCCATTAAGGGCGAGAGTTCGCAGGACGTAAAGATGCTTTCTTCTGCGTTCAAACCAGTGTACAAGGATGGCGTAAGCATATTCTCGGTTTCCGAGATGCATCCCACGAACACAACGGCCATTACGGCGGAGAGCGACATAGAGAACACTCTTAACGGTTCCGTGCGCACCGTTTCACGCGGCGGAGTCCCCGCACAGGGAGCTGCCATGTTCATTCAGGGTATCAATTCGCTCAACGCCAACGCACAGCCATTGATTGTGGTTGACGGAGTTGTTTGGGATATGCAGTACGACCGCTCCACCATTCATCAGGGATTCATCAACAACGTCCTCAATATGCTCGATGTTGACGATATCGCTGACATCAAGGTTTTGAAGAACGGTACGGCATTATATGGTGCAAAGGCTTCCAATGGTGTGATTGAAATCACCACCAACCGTGGCAAGAGCCAGGCAACCCGCATCAACGCCCGCATATACGGCGGCTTTGAAACAGCTCCCAACTATGTTGACGTAATGAATGCAGGCCAATACCGCAGCTATCTCTCCGAACTTATAGGTACATATAAGGATTCTGAAGACAACAGCAGCAATTTCCACGTAGGTTTCTTGAACGAGGATCCCAACTTTGTTTACTATCCTCTTTATCACAACAACACCGACTGGAGCAAGGACCTTTACCGCACGGCTTTCACGCAGAACTACAAGGTAGGCGTACAGGGTGGTGACAATGTGGCTATGTACAACCTCTCTCTTGGCTACACCAAGTCAGACGCTACGGCACGCATGACCAACTTCGACCGTCTTAATCTGCGTTTCAACACCGACATTACCATCACCGATGCACTTTCGGCTTCGTTCGACCTTGCATACGGCCGTTCAACTTACAACCTTCGTGATAACGGTTGGGCAGAGAGCTACAACAACGACAACATCGCTTCCCCCAACGTTCTCGGTCTCATACAGGCTCCTTTCCTCAGCCCGTATTCCTATGTTGTAACATGGGATCCCGTCAACCTCGTTAACAAGGTTGCCATGGACAAGCGTGTTTATGCCGGCAAGTATTTCGATGCCAGCCCCAACCCATTCCTCTTTGCGCAGAACTATGACAGCTACGCATTGGCAAATCCGTATTGGATTCTCAAGAACGGCAAGGGCAACGACAAGAACTACATGGAGCAGACCCAGTTCATGATCAACGTAACTCCCAAGTATGTGGTGAACAGAAATCTCACGATTTCCGACCGTTTCAGCTACATCCTCAACCGTACAAGCGAGAAATACTATCTGCCTTACAGCGGAACTCCGAGCCGCTTCATCGAAGGTCTCGGCTCTGTAAGCAGTTCTGTAAAGTCGCAGTATGGCAAGGAGACCACGGTGTTCAACGACCTGCGTGCTGAATGGAAAAAGCAGATGGGCGCTCATTTCCTCGACGTTTTGGCTGGCATGCGCCTTTCAAACTACACGTACAGCAACACCTACGTTAAGGGATACAACAACACGAACGACAAGTTGCCTAACCTGTCTTACGGCTTGAGCTTCCTCGACTACGGAGGCACAAACGACACTTGGATAAACCTCGCATACTATCTCAATGCTTCTTACAACTACCGCAACCGCTACTTCGTTGACGGTACGGTGTCAATGGAGTCTTCTTCACGTTTCGGCAAAGAGGCTGATTCCGGCATGAAGCTCTTCGGCGTGCGTTGGGGTCTGTTCCCCTCCTTGCAGGCAGGCTGGCTCATCTCTTCAGAAGACTGGTTCAATGCCGACTGGGTGAACTCTCTCAAGCTCACCGCAGGGTATGAAATGACCGGTAACGACAACATCGACTACTATGCAACCCGTACATATTTCCAGAACATCAAGTTCCTCAACACCGCAACGGGTCTTCAGCTTGCAAACATTGCCAATCCCAAAATCCAGTGGGAAACCAACCACCGTTTCAACATCGGACTTCAGACAAATCTTTTCGACAACCGTCTGAGCCTCGGTGCTGAGGTGTATTTCAGTAAGACAACCAACCTTCTCACCCGCAAGGAAGTGAGCTACCTCACAGGTCTCGCAAATATGTGGACCAACGAAGGCGCACTCCGCAATAACGGCGTTGAGGTGTCTGTAAGCGGCGTTATTGTTAACAGCAAGGATTGGAAGTGGCAGGCAGGTTTCACAATGGGTCACTACTCAAACAAGATTACCGACCTCCCCTCGACCGACAAGATTGATCTCTACAACATCGACGAGAACGGTATGACCAGCACAATCTACAAGACCATCAACGGTTTCACAACCTCTGTTTATGGCAAGGACAATGTGCTTACCGCCAAGAACTATGCCGCTGGTGTGTTCTACGGCTACAAGACCAAGGGTGTGTTCAAGGACAACGCCGAGGCTTCCACAGCCGGCAAGTATGGCTATCTGAAATACCCCACCGGCGTTGTGGGTGATCCCTCACGCGATTTCAAGGCCGGCGATGTGCACTTCGTTGACGTGAACGGCGACGGTTGGATTAGTGAGGCCGATATGGTAAAGATTGGCGACCCCAATCCCGATATCTACGGTAACATATTCACTTCCCTCAATTGGAAGCGTTTCACTCTTGACATCAACTTCAAGTATTCTTTGGGCAACGACATCTACGACTACCAGCGTTCGCAGCTCGAACAGGGCAGCACCGTTTGGAACCAGTCAAAGGCTCTCGTGAACCGTTGGCGCTATAGCGGTCAGGAAACAAGCATTCCGCGCCTGATGAGTTCCACCAACACCGAAGAATGGGTGAACAACGAGCGTTTCTCCGACCGTTGGATTGATAACGGTTCGTACTTGAAGCTAAAGAAGGTGCGCCTCACATATCAGCTGCCCCTCTCACTCAGCTGGCTGCAAGGTCTCACCGTATTCGGAGAGTGCAACAACATTTTCACCCTTACAAAATATAAAGGCGAAGATCCCGAAGTTTCCTGTGGCAACTCTGTGCTCTATCAGGGCGTTGATGCAGGCTATCTGCCCCAGAGCTTCAGCTGCAACTTCGGTGTAACATTCAACTTGTAAAATCCAGGAACAATGAAAAAGAAATCTATATTAAGTTTAGTGGTTCTGCTTGCGGGCATGTTGTGCGTGTCAACATCATGTTCGGATATGCTCACGCCCGACCTTGAGCGCTATACCGAGAAAAATGCGGGAGACTCCCTCTATTCATACCTCGGCATTCTCAAGAGTATGCAGAAGATTGTTGAACGCGATGTGATTCTCGGCGAGGCGCGTGGTGACCTTGTTACCACCACCACCTACACCAGCGACAGCGTGAGCCACATATCCAACTTTGACGAGCAGAGAGACGGCGACAATGCTTTCCTTCAGTGCGCCGACTACTACAACATCATCAACCAGTGCAACTTCTATCTCCACTATGTTGATACGGCAGACGTGAAGGACGAAGTGAAGTATATGCAGAAGGAGTGGGCGCAGGTTCAGGCAATGCGTGCCTGGACATACTTGCAGCTTGTGCAGAACTACGGCACAGTGCCTTTCTTCACCGAACCAGTTGCCAGCAGTTCGGTGGGCAAGGAAATCATCAAGAGCGGAAAGGTAATCAGCAAGGACAATATCGCCGACCTTCTCGTTGCTGCCGGTCTCGACCGCGCATACGAGTTGCAGGAGGAATTTGGCTATCCTTCATACGGTAATTACAACAACGGTTCCGTGAGCATTCCTTCAAAGTCCTGCTTCTTCCCAGTGGCTCTTGTTACGGCTGATTTGTATCTTACCCAGAACAACTACGACAAGGCTGCCGAGATGTACTACAAGTATATGCGCATGGAGGCTCCTTATGTGCCCAATGACGGAATGTCGTTCAATGAGAGCATCTCGCAGGAAGGCACGCGCTATTTCCCCAGTACCAACAGTTGGGCAAGCCGTCTCGCTTCTTACAGCTCAAGCAAGACTGGTGTTGACTTGGGCGTAATCAACGATGCCGAACTTATAACCATCATTCCCGGTGCCGCTTCAAAGAGCCAGGGAGATGTACTTATACAGGTTCAGAACATCTATGGTTTCCAAACCTCTTCACGTACTTTGGGTACCAACGCCGGCTCTATCACCATAACTCCGAAGGAGGAGTACCGCCAGCTTGAGCCGTCCGAGAGCTACACAGGTCTCAACGCAGCCCAGGCATATTGCAACTACCGCACATCGGGCGGTACTGAAGTCCAGGAATTCTATGAGGGTGCTGGCGACGCACGTTTCCATGGTTCTGCACCCCTTTACCGTATCGACGGTGAGGACTTCCGCTTCATTGCAAAGCGCACCCCTATCCGCGGTATTAACTTCAATTGGAGCAGCCGCAGGGTTTACGCAAACGGATATTCTTCCTACTATGCAATCCCCGTATATCGCAAGGCCCTCGTACACCTCCGCTTTGCAGAGGCAGTCAACCGCGCTGGCTTCCCCGAGCACGCATTCTCAGTTCTGAAGGACGGTGTGCTTTCTGACAACTATCCTACACTCAGATACAAGGACAGCGTACATTATGACATCCATGTTGACAGCACTGATCTTGAGAACATCAAGATCGACACTCTCAGCATCGACACGATTAAGAATGTGCCCTACTTGTTGAAGCCAGAGGCAAATGCCGGCGGCGCATACTACATAAGCCTTAACGAAATGCTTAATGCGCAGTCCAAGAGCTATCTTGATTTTGCCGACAGCAAGTTCAACTATGATGCAACAAGATACACGGGTATCCACGGTCTTGGTTGCGGCGAGACACGCGGCTATCGCGACAGCCTCTACACATACGACCTTTGCGTGGCACAGAAGATTGCTGCGGCACGTGCTGACAAGGACGGCCAGACCAAGGAGTGGGAAACCGCACTTTGCGACAGCCTCAACAAGGTTGGCATAGAGCAGGCGGTAGCCGACGGAACCATAACCAACGATGAGGTTATCACAGCCGTTGAGGACTTGATAATCGACGAGCTTGCGCTCGAAACAGCATTCGAGGGCAACCGTTACTACGACCTCCTTCGTTTCGCCAGCCACAAGGGCGGCGGCGCAATCGACAACGAATGGCTTGCAAAGAAGATAGCCTCACGCGGCATGGCCCCGCGCACCGGCTACGACGCAGCCCTGTATGGTCGTTTGGTGGGCGGAACACGCTGGTATCTGCCTCTGCCCGAGGAAAAATAACAAGCTGACCCTTGCTGCCTGATGCGGCAAAAGCGAATATGGCGTGCGAGACATTTTATGCCTCGCACGCCTTGTTTTTGGAGCGGAGGTTTGCGGTGTGGTTTGTGCGGTGGCATACAGGGCGTATGCAATACGCACCTGCAAATTGCGCAAATGCAAAACCGCCAGGTTTTTCCAAACACCCCGAAAGCTACATCGGATGTAAGAAAAACTATGTCCTATGCAGTAAAAATTACGTCTGATATAATTCAAACTACATCAGACCTTTTTTCGCGCTTGCAAACACCTTAAAAACAAATCGTTGTATCGGGCGACTTTTAATTGGCTATAATTCACAAAACCGATGTTTGCGCAATTTCGGCGTTCTTGCGGTTTCCTTCGCCGCAGAGCCGGGTTTTATTGCTTGGGGTTGCGTTGCGCCGGTGTTATTTCCGCCACGACGTATTCCGAACGTGTGCCGATGCGGAACTTTCCGCCCCAAATGCCTATGCCGGAACTTACGTAATATTGCGTGCCGCCTTTTTTGAGCGGTCCGTATGCGTCCTCATACAAGGCGTCTGTAATCCACGATATGGGCCATATCTGGCCGTGGTGGGTGTGTCCGCAAAACTCGAAGTCAATGCCGTTTTTCTCCGCCTCCTCCAACGAGTGGGGCTGGTGGTCGAGCAGGATTGTGAACCTGCCTTTTCCGGCTTCCTCCACGAGGCTTTCCAGCGGCTTGCGCCTTGCGTTTGTGCGGTCGTCGCGCCCTATGATGTTTATGCCGGCAACGCTCACCGCCGTGTCGCGCAGCATTGTTATTCCGGCGAGCTTGCAGAACTGTTGCGCCTTGCCGATGCCCGAATAATATTCGTGGTTTCCCGGGCAGGCGTAAACCGGCGCGGAAATCC
The DNA here is from genome assembly GCA_002451695.1 of Prevotellaceae bacterium UBA6858. GTDB lineage: Bacteria > Bacteroidota > Bacteroidia > Bacteroidales > Bacteroidaceae > UBA6398. The sequence goes on from DKDC01000034.1 coordinate 24,881, forward strand.
TGCGGAACTCCTGCGCTGTGCCCTCCTTGAGCAGCGGCCTCACGCTGCGGTCTATTATGTCGCCGGCTATGAGCACAAGGTCGGGCTTTTCGCTGTTGATTATGTCAACCCACCTCGCAAATTCGCCGCGCCTTATGTGGTAGCCCAAGTGAATGTCGCTCATCATGACAATCCTCAGCGGCTTTTCAATGGGCTTGGCTGTCGCGATGTTTATGCTCTCGCGGTGCTTGTGGTGGTAGTGCAGGTTTCCCGCGAGCATCACGACGGCTATCGTCCCGGCTATTGCCGCCGTTCCGGCAAGGCTGTGGGTGCGGAAGGATTGCGGCACAACGTGCAACGCCCCGAGCAGGTCAAGCAACAGGAAGGCGGGCAGCAGGTAAACCAGCACGAACACCCACGATAGGCTTGTTTTGTACAGGAAAGCGCCGAGCGCGAGCGGCAGCCTGTCGATGCCTCCGGGAAGCATACACACGGGCATTAGCGCAAAGAGCAGGAACATTATGCTTACTGCGGCGGTTTTCACGCCCATGGGGAACGGCATAATACGCCACGAACGCCACATCACGTATGCAAGGGCGAGCAGCGGGAGCAGGAGTGTGATTACTCTGAAAATCTTCAAACCGGGCATGATTTCTGTTTTTATGGCGAAAGTAGCAAATTCCGCCGATATGCAGTGGGGCGGGGGAGGGCGCAAAAGAAATAAAGGCTTATCTTTGCACTATATAACTAATCTTAAGCAAACTCTGTAATGACAACAAGAAGGGAATTTCTGAAATACTCCGCACTGCTTGCGGGTGCGGCGGCTTTGAACGGCGCGGACGCCAAGGCTGCGGGCGACATAACCAAGACATGGAACTCAAGGAAAAAGCCCGCATTCACCCTTTGGCAGATACCCAGCCACAGCAACACCATTGGCAACTCGTACGTGTTCCAGACCGCCAAGGGGAAGGTTGTTGTGATGGACGGCGGCTTCCCCGAAGAGGCCAACACATTGCGCGGATTTATCGGCGCGTTGGGCAACGAGGTCGAGGCGTGGTTCATATCCCACCCGCACAACGACCACATGGGCGCGCTCACCGAAATACTGAAAAACAGGCAGGACATTAAGATCAGGCACATCTACCATTCGCGCATAAGCAAGGCGATCCAGGCCGCCGAAGCCGCCTATTCGCCGAGCTGCCAGGAGTTCTACGACCAAATAGACAAGACCGACATTCCCGTTACCGACATACGCACGCCCGGCGGCGTTTACACGTTCGACGGCATGAGCCTGAAGATACTCAGCGTGGCCAACGAGATAACCGCTAACGCCTACAACAATTCCTCGATGATAATGCGCGTGTGGGACAAGAGGAAAACCATTGTGTTCCTCGGCGATGCGGGCGTTGAGTGCGGAAACCTCGCGCTCAACGGCCCTTACAGGGACGACCTCAACTGCGAATACCTGCAAATGGCGCATCACGGGCAGAACGGCTGCGACAGGCATTTTTACCAGACCGTGAAGTTCCGCGCCTGTCTGTGGCCCACGCCGTCGTGGGTGTGGAACAACGACCAGGGCAAGGGCTTCAACACGGGCATACTCAAAACCGTGGAGACGCGCTCGTGGATGAAGGAAATCGGCATAAGGGAACACCACGTAACCTGCGAGGAAGGGCTTTGGAGGCTTTGCTGACGCGGTTTTTGCGCCGCCCCTACAAATGGCGCAAAACCAAAAATCGACAGCCTTTCCTGCACATCCCGAAAACTACATAGGACATATTTTTTTCTATGTCCTATGTAGGAAAAATTATGTCTGATGTAATTCAAACTACATCAGACCTTTTTTGCGCCGTTGCAAATGCTTGGTCTGCAATGTCTTATGCAAATAATTTTGGAAGCATCCAACCATTTGTGTTTCAGCGTGTTGTGCGCTTTGTGCCGGTTTGGGCTATTGGTGTGCCGCGTTCTGTCTGCGCAAAAGCAAACCTATAATATTCTATAACAACAGTTAATAAAAATTACCCCCCCCCATTTTGACAATTTTGTAACATCGGTGTAACAGTTAATGCCTATATTTGCATTCAGTTATAACCGCTAAACAATTTTTGCCAATGAAAAAGTTACTACTAATGTGTGCTGCTTTCGTACTGGCGGGGCTAAATGCCTTTGCCGACGAACTGCCCGGCTTCGTAAGCACTGACGGCAACGTCAAATGGTGCTACATACGGAGTTCGAGAGTTACCGGCTGGTGCCTGCAGCCGGATGGCCTGGAAGTTGTGGCGAAGCCGAAAGCCGACTTCAGCAACTGGGAGGAGCTTGCCAAGCAGTTGTGGTGCATCACCGCCGATGCGGACGGCAAGTACACAATCACCAACAAGCATGACGGCCGCCAGATGGACGTGGGGCTTTCCTCAAAGTTCAGCAACTGGGAGTCGATGCAGATGCACGAGGTTGCGTCCGCAAAATGGACGATACACCACTACGAGGGCGACACGGTTTCGTTCGAGTCTGACATCCCCGCCCCTGGCGGAGGCGCGATATACCGCTTTCCCGCAACCCACCAGTACGAGGAGGGCAAGATTATGGTGTGGCTCGTGAGGGAAGAATACGGAAAAGGTCAGGATGAGGGAAGCCTCTTCATAATCGAGCCTTTCGACGAGATACGCGAGCCGGAGTACCAGAATGCGGAAACAGTGCCTTACTATGGCATCTTCAGTTCGTTGCAGGACGGCGGCATGATAATCGACAACACGTCGGTTGTTGACACGAAGTACCGCTTCATTGTGGCACGCCCCGACAACCCCGACGAGACGGCGCAGTGGCGTTTCGTAAACCTGGGCCCGGGAAAGACGGCCATCATTAACCGCGCAACAGGCAACAGCATATCCACGTCGCTGTATGCCGACGAAAAATACAACCTGCCCGAGGCCGACGGCAGGAGCGTTGCCCCCAAGGCCTGGAGTCTCAACGCCATAAGTAATTACGAGTTCGCCATTTCCTCAAGGGGCGAAGACGGCGTGGTGCGCTATCTGAACAACACCCTCGCGGGCGGAGAGCCGGAGGCGCTCGACCCCGCGCAGATGAGCGGCAGCAGCTTTGCATGGACGTTCGACAAGATGGGCGAGGTGGTTGACGTGAACGACGCCAAGGCCCAGAAGCCCGCAGTGAGCGTGGTGAACGGAAAAGTAGTGGTGGGCGGCGGAAAGAAGTTCACCGTAGCCACAACCGACGGCGTTGTGCTCCCGCCCTCCTCAACCCTGCAAAAGGGCATATATATAGTTACCGTTGAGGGCAAGGCATGCAAGATAAACGTTAGATAACCTAAACCCTACGACAATGAAAAGGATGAAATATATATTCGCGCTGCTTGTTGCAGCAATTACCCTTGTGCTGCCCGCAAAGGCACAGGAGAGAGTTCTGACGGCGGTAGGGGCTGCCGGAAGTACGGAACTTACGGTTTTGGACGGAGTGTCGTCGCTATACTTCGCCAACAAGCCCGAAAGCAAAACCTTCAAGATTGCCACCAACACCATTGTAAGCCCGCGCACGTCTGACAGTTGGTTCAAGGCAAGCGTAAGCGGCGACGTAGTGACCGTGAGCGTTGACGGGAACACCGATGCCGCCACACGCACGGGCATCCTCACGCTCGCCGCCCCCGACGGACAGTCGAAGAAGGTGAACGTGGTGCAGCTCGGCACAGACCCCGGTTTCTTCGTGTCTGCCGACACTATTAGGACAAAGGGCATCTACGCCGGAGTGGTTGTGAATATCACCGCAAACACCGACCTGAAATTCACCGGCTCGGAATGGATAACCCCCAAGGACGCGACCCCCGTTGCAGGAACAAAGAACTATGTGTTCATAGCCGGAAAAATGCAGCAGGGAACGCGCTACGGCACGCTCACAATCTCATCCGCCGCCGATGCCTCGAAGGTGAAAAACGTGGTGGTTGAGCAGAATTTCGAGGGCTTCCCCACATTTATCGTGATGAGCGACCTGCACTTCGGCGCGGGCGGCGCAAAGGAAAGGGTGAGCAAGAGCCTCCAAACCATATACGAGAACACGAGCGACGTTGACGCACTTATCCTCAACGGCGACCTTACCAACAGCGGCGACCTGGCACAGTATCAGGAAATGCTTTCGGTTGTGAACAACCCCGAGATAGTTCCCGAATACGTGCAGCGTTACTACATAATGGGCAACCACGAATGGTACACCGGCGACGGGAACGGCTCGATGAACAACTACAACTCTTTGGGCGCGGAGCACAACAAATACTTCGACATCAAGGGCTACCCGTTCATTTACATAGGTCTTTCGGGCGGCAGCGAGGAGGATTACAGCGAAGCCAGTCTCCGTTTCCTCAGCGAGAGCCTTGAGGACGCCGCCCTCAAATATCCGGGCAAGCCTATCTTTGTCTTCCAGCACATTCCGGCATTCGGCACAGTGCAGGGCTCGAACGATTACGATGGAGCCTGGGGCACGAAAAAAGTTTACGAAATCCTGAAAAACTACCCGCAGGTAATAGATTTCAGCGGACACACCCATTTTTCCTCACGCTGCCCGCTGACGTTCCACCAAGGCACTTTCACCAGCCTTAACGACGGCGGAAACCTGAACTGCTACGTGCAGAAGGGAATAGACGTTGACGGCGAAATGCCCGCCGGCACGGAAACTTTGTCGGAAGGCATGATTGTAACCGTTGAGGACGAGAATAACGTTGGCGTAAGGCGCATTGACGGCGCGCGCAACGAGGAGATTGGCGAGCAGCTTAACTTTGCCGCGCCCTACAACGGCACAAATTTCGCCTACGCCAACTACAAGGGCAGCAAGCCCATGTTCGAAAGCTCCGACATTACGGCTGAGCAGCTCCAGCCCACACAGCGCAAGGTTACGTTCCCGCAAGCCGTAATTGGGGAGGGAGACCCCAACAACGTGGTGCTTTACTACAGGGTTGAGATACTCGACTCCGAGGACAAGGTCGTAGCCTCCGCAAACCGCTGCTCGCGCTTCTACCTCGGCAGCGACATGCCCGAAAACCTCGATGTGGTTGTGAACGACATCAAGGGCGACGGAATGATGCGCGTGCGCGTTACAGCGATAGACCCGTACGGTAACGAAAGCGAACCGATAGAGAGCGAGGAGTTTGAGCAGGGCGAATACCAGCCGGCAGAGGGCACGCAAGTCCCCGAGGCCGACTTGTTCGAGCTTTCGGTTGACGAGCAGGGCAAGGGCTTCGACAAGTCGCCGATGGCCAACCCGGTAATAACTTCCGAGAACACTCCCGTGCCTTTCTACGACAGCGACTACAAGCTCGCAGGTGCGAAGTTCAACCGCGACCGCTCGCAGTATTACGAAATAGACTACTCCAACAACGAAAAGATTAAGGACGCGCTCACCGGCAGCTTCACCATGGAGGCGTTCTTCCTGTGCAGCGAGGTTACAGGCGAACCACAGTCGCCCATGAGTTCGCAGCAGGGCAGCGGCGGCACCGGTTTCTGGATGGACGGCGGCGGCAAGTTCCACTTCTACGGCGGACATAACGGGCAGTGGTACGACCTTGTTTCCACAAAGAGCATACAGCCGGGCAAATACTACCACGCTGTGGCTACATACGACGGTTCGGTGATGAAGCTCTACCTCAACGGCTATCCCGCAGGCGAGCTTGCAACCGAAGAGCCTCTGACACTCCCCAACGAGGGGTCGCACTACCTTGTTGCCGGCGGCGACGTGGCGGCCAATGCTGCGGTGCAGTGCGACGTCCCGCTTAACGGCTATCTCTTGGTTTCGCGCCTCTACTCGCGTGCAATAACCCGCGACGAGGACTATGTGCTCTACAAGGACGTGATAAAGAACCTTGTCGAACAGGGCGAGAGCGGCGAGATTGCCGAAGAGGCTCCCGTTGCCGACCTGTTCAACATTGAGTTCGGCGAGAACGGCACGGCTGCCGACGTGTCGGAGCAGCAAATTCCCGTAACCGTGGGTCAGACCACTCCGGAGACATACTACAACGACACCTACAAGCGCTGGGCGGCCAAGTTTCCGGGCGATGACAACCAGTGCTATTTCGGTGTGCCATACGAAAACAATGACAGAATTCTCGAGTCGATGCTCACCGACTTCACGCTCGAAACCCTTTGCGTTGTCAACAACGACAACCTTTCGGCGCTGCCCGCAGTGCTCAGCTCGCAGCAGACCGGTGGCGTGGGCATAGAGCCGGGAGAGGTGATACAGGGCTGGGGCTACTTCAGCGGAAGCTACGCAACTGCATACGCGTATGACTATCCCGTGCAGAAGAACACCTACTACCACATAGCCCTTGTTGTGCAGACGCTCGATGTGGAAAACCCGGTTATGAGCATCTATGTTGACGGCAAGTTTGCCGGCAAAACACAGCTTGCAGGCCAGATGACTCTTCCCACAGGCAACGCCAAGTATTTCTGCATTGGCGGCGACGCCAGCCCTGCCGGAACTTACGCCGAGTTCCTGCTCAACGGCGAGGTTGCCGTGGCGCGTATGTACAGCCGCGCACTCACAGGGCCCGAAATCAAACGCCTGTTCGTTGACCTGAAGAAATAAAGGCGGCGCAACAAGCCCGGTATGGAAAATCCCGCACCCCAGTTTGGGGCGCGGGATTTTTGTTGCCGCCGGGTGCAAGGCGGTTTGGGCGGTGGTGTTTTGGGCGTATGTCATACGCCCCTACAATTATTGCCAAACCCAAACTAATAAGACTTTCCTAAACACCATGAAAACTACATAGGACGTAGGAAAAACTACGTCCTATGCAGGAAAAATTATGTCTG
>DKDC01000034.1:31687-44536 GCA_002451695.1 Prevotellaceae bacterium UBA6858
GACATAATTCAAACTACATCAGACATAATTTTCGCCTCTCCTAATACCGTGAGAAACAAATGCTTATGAGGAAAATGCCAAATAGGGGCAATTTTTTGTAAATCATTGAGTTATGTCATATTTGCATTTCCCTATCCAAATGCGCCGTATGGGGTTTTCCGCTTGTGGCGTTTGGGCATTAAAGCATAAGTTCGTAAATCTCGCGGGTGTCGGCGGGGGTTAGCGGGCAATAGTTCCCAACCGGGTTGCCTTTGTGGGCGTGGAGGCTCTTTACGAGCAGGCCGATGTCGGGATTGCCCACTCCGAGCTCCGCGAGCGTTACGGGCATTCCTATTGACTTGAGGAATTTTTTGAAGCGCGATATGCCCTCGAGCGCGTCCTTTTTTTCATCGCCCGAATTTGCCACGTTCCACACCGTGTGCGCCAGCTTTGCTATTTTCCTTGCGTTGTGCGATGCCATGAAAGTCTGGTATGCCGGCGAAACCACCGCCAGTCCCGCCCCATGGGTTACTCCGTATATTGCGCTGAGTTCGTGCTCAAGGAAATGGGAAGTCCAGTCCTCAACGACCCCTGTGCCGCAGATGCCGTTGTGTGCAAGCGTGCCGCTCCACATCAGGTTCGCCCTCAGGTCATAGTCGCCGGGCTTGGCAAGCACTTTGGGGACGAGCGCGGCTATCGTGCGCAGCAGGGCTTCCGATATGTTGTCGGTAACGTCGGTGGCGGCAGTGTTGTTGAAGTACCGTTCCAGAATATGCGCCATCATGTCCGTTGCGCCGGCGGCTGTCTGATAGGGCGGAAGGGTGAACGTAAGCTCCGGGTTCATCAGCGCGAATTTGGGGCGCAGGGCGCGTGGAGTTTTAAGGCTTATTTTTTGCAGGCCGTCGAGCTTGGTAATCACGCTGTTGCCCGAACCTTCGCTCCCGGCTGCGGGAATTGTAAGCACAACGCCAACCGGCAATGCCTTTTCGAGCGTTTTCTTTCCTGCCCAAAAGTCCCAGAAGTCGCCATCGTATATCGCCCCTGCCGCAATGGCCTTAGCCGCGTCTATAACGCTTCCGCCGCCGACGGCAAGCATCATTCCGGCGTTGAACTTGCGTGCCATGCCTATGCCCTCGTAAACCTCCTTGTCGGTGGGGTTTGGCTGTATGCCGCCGAGGGTCGTGAACTCCACGCCCGCCTTTTTCAGCGAGTCTTCAACACGCGCCAGCACTCCGCTCCTGACCGCGCTTCCGCCGCCGTAAACAACCATGACGCGGCGTGCGCCGTATCTTGCGGCGCATTTGCCGGCTTCGTTTTCCGCGCCGCGCCCGAAACGGAACTCGGTGGGGCTGTAAAAAAGGAAATTGTCCATAAAATTTATGTCTTTGCTATTATTTCTATTCTTTTTCGGCTGTCAGCACAATGTATGGCGACAACAGGCGCGAGGGTACGGGGAAAAGTTTTATGGCGTGGCTGAACAATTTCACCACCTTGCGCGCCAGCTTGTTTTTCAGCCCTTTCTGCGGTTCGAGCCACAGCATGGGCTTGCGGGTGTATTCCACTTTTACGTTCTTCAGGGGAAGCCGGGCGAGTATGCCGCGCAGCCGCTGCGGAATCATCGAGCTTATGTTGTGGGCGTCGTAGTTGCGGCGGTCGAAGGTGCGCTGCACCCACCCGTTCAGCCCCCTGAAGTTAGGCAGGGCTATGAACAGCGTGCCGCCGGGCTTCACCAAATCCGCGTGGCGGCGTATCACGTCGGCGGTGTCGTCAAAGTGCTCTATGAAGCCTATTGAGAAAACAAGGTCGTACTGCTTTTCGGGTTCGAAGGCGAAGAAGTCGCTTTCGATGTATTGCACATCGCCCTTTCTGAAGCCGTTGCTTTCCTCCAGTCCGTTGATTATTTTCGGGTCAACATAGAAGTCGAGAAGCGTGGGATTGTAGCCGAGCCGCTTGAAGTAAAGCGACATTGTGCCGGGAAAGCCGCCAATCTCTATGGAAGCCTTTCCGCTGCCGTCGTGCATGGACGGCGTGAAATATTTGTCAAACTCCGAATGCGCCGGAACCTTTTCGTATATGTAGTTGCTCCAGTATTCTTTCCAGAAATTGCGGTCGGTAAGGTTGTTCATGGTTATTGGAATATTTTTTTCAGCTTGTTAATATGGTACATCGCCATCACCCACGCCTTGTGCAGCTTGCTGTTGTAGCGGCGGTACATCCGCTCGAACTTGAGCCGCGCCAGAGGGCATTCTTCTATGACATTGGGGCGGAAGCACGAGATTTCGCCTCCGTACAGCTCGGTTGGGATTAATTCGCCTCCGCCGCAATTTGTGCCGGTTTCGTCAAAGCCGTTGTTTGCCACAAGGGACTTTCCGGCGTTTGCGGCGAGCATTCCGTTTGCCAACAGGGACGCTTTCCAGCGTATCGCCCACGAATTGTTCAGCCCGGCAATCTGCCTTTCGAGCATCCGTGTGAAAGGGTACGTTCCCTCGAAGTCGAAGGTTTTTGTGAGGTTCTTTTCGCGCAGTGTGCGGAGCAGTTTCTCGCCCGACGGCTCGAATTTGTCCCATGCGCGTTTCCACGTGGCCCAGCCCCAACTGTCGGCGTGGCTTATCAGGAATGTGTCGGGCAACCCACGCATCTTGAAAAGATGTCCGTGGACGTTGCCCACGCGCTCGTCGTCTTGGAAAATGTCGAGTGCCGTGTTCATGAATTTCAGGAAGCATGGCGAGAAAACAAGATCGTCTTCCACCACGATTACACGCCCATAGCGGTTTACCACGTCTGTTACCCCGGCAATCACAGAGTTTGCCAGCCCCCGGTTTTCCGATGCCTCGCGAACCGTAACCGACTTGAACCCGCCGATGCCTTTTGCAAAGCGGCGCGTCTCCCCAACTTTTTCCCTGTCACGGCTGTCTTTCCATCCGTCGCAAAACACAAAAAGGTCGGTGTGGCTTGCCTGCGGGTTTTTAAGCAGGCTTTCCACGCACATCCTTGTGTGAAACGGACGGTTGTAGGCGAAAAGGGCTATCGGTGCGGGAGTGTTCATTTCTTTTGCAGTTTTTTTTTCGCTATGAGCTGCTCCATTCGTTCCTTGTCTGCGGGATAAGTAAGTTTTATGTTGTCTGCGTCGCCGCGCACAAGGGCTATTTTTGTTTCGGGAAGGTATTTGCGCACAACCGAGCAGTCGTCTGTCGCGCCGAAGTCCCCGTTGCGCAAAGCTTCTGTGTATGCCGTGCGTATTGTGCCAAGGCGGAAACCCTGCGGTGTCTGCACGTTCCAAACCTCCTTGCGGTCGAGGTAGCGCGACACGGTGCTGCCGTCTGAAATTATCATGCTGTCGGTTGACGGCACAGCCACGTCAACAGCCTCGTATGTGTTGAGGGCTTCGCAAACTTCGGTGATTATTCGCTGCGACACCATTGGGCGCGCGCCGTCGTGTATAAGGACGTTGCAGTTTGGCGGGGCGCATTGCGCAAGTCCCGCGTTGCCCGAGGCGAAGCGGTTCATGCCGCCGCTGCATACGGCGGTGAGCTTCGCCCATTGGTTTTGCAGAGCCACGGAGCGCATTTCGCCGAGCGTCTCTATGTTGCTGACGATGACAATTCCCGTAATCATCGGGTTTTCTTGGAATGCGTCAACCGTGCGTTCAATCATGGTGCGCCCGGCAAGCTCCACGAACTGCTTGGGTATGGGGAAACCGGCGCGTGTGCCTGTTCCCCCGGCAAGTATGACTGCTATGTTTTCTGTTGTGTTCATTGTTGGTGTGGCTTATTCCCCCGCCGGTTTTTTGCGGATGATTGTAAGGCCGTCGCGGATGGGAAGTATCACTTTCTCCACCGTGTTGTCGTCCGCCAGAAGATCGTTGAATTTGCGTATGCCCAATGTCTGGCTGTCGCGGTCGTATGTGGGGTCGGTTACGTGTCCGTCCCAAAGCGTGTTGTCGGCGAGAATGTACCCGCCCGGCGACAAAAAGCGCATTGCGAGGTCATAATATTCCGCATACTGCCTTTTGTTTCCGTCTATAAAGGCGAGGTCGAAACTCAGGCCGCCGTGGCTTTCGGCAAAACCGGGCAGAATGCGGAGCGCGTCGCCTATGGTGTAGGTTATGTCGGCTGCCCGGCGCGAGCCGTCAATCCAATTGCGTGCGAAGTCCTCCAGTTCGTCGTTCACGTCGAACGTGTAAATGTGTCCGCCTTTCGGCAGCCCGTAGCTCATGGCTATGGCCGAGTAGCCGGTGAATGTGCCTATCTCCAGAACGTTCATGGGGCGTATCATCCCAACGAGCATTTTGAGCAGCAGCCCCTCCACGTGTCCCGAAACCATGTGCGGGCGCACAAGGTGTATGTTCGTGGCCCGCCAAAGGCGGTAGAGGTAATCGTCTTCGGCAGAGGAGCGGCTTTCTATGTAGGCGTCGAGTTGCATCAGCCCTTTTTGCCTGCAATGAGCGCTTCGAGGGCAAGGCGGTATGAGGCGAGCCCGAACCCGCAAATCACCCCCGCGCACGCCGGGGAAATCATGGAGTGGTGGCGGAACTCCTCGCGGCGGTGTACGTTTGAGATGTGAACCTCCACCACGGGCGCGGCGATTGACTTTATTGCATCGTGGAGCGCGATGCTCGTGTGGGTGTAGGCCCCGGCATTGAGTATGATGCCGTCATAGGCGAAGCCCACCTCCTGCATACGGTTGATAAGCTCCCCCTCCACGTTGCTCTGGAAATATCCCAAGTCAACGCCCGGATAGCGTCCGCGAAGTTCTTCGAGATAGCTGTCGAAGGACGAGTGGCCGTATATTTCGGGCTCTCGCACGCCGAGCAGGTTGAGGTTTGGCCCATTGATTATTTCAATTCTCATTGCTGATGATTATTTTGTAACTTTGTACCAATGCAAAAGTAAGAAAAATCCGTGAACCAAGACGCTGCAAGGCATAGCGAAGAATTGTTGTCGCTCTACCGCGACTACATGAGGCTGGAAAAAAACATGACCGCCAACACCGTGGAGGCCTACACTGACGATGTGGGCAAGCTGCTGCGCTACCTGCAAGGCGAGGGTCTGCCGCCCGAAACCGTTACGCTCGACAACCTTGAAAACTTCGCCGCCGGACTTCACGACATAGGCATAACCCCGCGCTCGCAGGCGAGGATTATTTCGGGCGTGCGCTCGTTCTACAAGTTCCTGCTCATGGACGGGCGCATAGACACGCTCCCCACCGAGCTTCTGCCTTCGCCCAAGATAGGCGACCACCTGCCCGAGGTGCTTACCGTGGAGGAGATAGACAACATTATTTCGTGCATAGACCTTTCCGAGAAAGAGGGGCAGCGCAACCGCGCAATCATAGAGATGCTGTATTCATGCGGACTGCGCGTTAGCGAACTCTGCAACCTGCTCATTTCCGACATCTGGCGCGAGGAGGGCTTTGTCAAGGTGCTTGGCAAGGGGCGCAAGGAGCGTTTCGTGCCGATTTCGGGGCGTGCGCTCAAGGAACTTTCGCTTTGGGAGGAGTGCCGCTGCCACATAAACATCCGTCCGGGCAACGGGGATTATATGTTCGTAAGTTTCAGGCGCGGCAGGAAGCTCTCGCGCATCACGGTGTTCCACATCGTGAAGGTGCTTGCCGAAAACGCCGGCATAACAAAGGAGATTAGCCCGCACACGTTCCGCCACTCGTTTGCCACCCACCTGCTTGAGGGCGGGGCAAACCTGCGCGCCATTCAGGAGATGCTCGGGCACGAAAGCATAGCCACCACCGAGATATACACGCACCTTGACAACCGCCGGCTGAGGGAGGAGATTTTGCTCCACCACCCAAGGGCGTATGCCAAGCAGCCCTGATGTTAGCGTAAAACACAGTCAGCAAAAGAATTTCGCCGCCGTAGGGGCGTATGCAATACGCCCAAATTTCGCCGCTTTGCAATGTTGCGGCGGCGGATTGCGAGGCGGTTTGTGCGGTGGCGTAAAGGGCGTATGCAATACGCCCCTGCAAATGGCGTAAAACCCAAGCAGGGAAAACAACATTTGATGTAGGGAAAACTATGTCCAATGTAGAAAAAACTATGTCTGATATAATTTAAACTACGTCAGACCTTTTTTCGCCACTTTGCAACACACAGAAAAACAAAACGCTGCAACAGGCATATTTTGTGCGGTATTTTCTGATTTCTTGTCCCGAACAAAGGAATTTGACGCAAAAGCACTACCTTTGTAAAAAGTTACGGCTTCAGAATTTATGCAGCCCGACCGCAAGGAATTATGACGGAGTACAGCAAATACATTGACGGTTTACTGACACCAAAACCAGAGGAAAAGACCCTTGTTCTGGATCTTTTCGCCGGCTGTGGCGGTCTGTCGCTTGGCTTTGAAGCCGCCGGCTTCAAGACCATTGGCTATGAAATGTGCGAGGAAGCCGTGGAAACTTACAACAAAAACCTCTCCGGGAAATGCCATAAAGAATTTTTGGAAACAGGCTATGACTATCCCCAAAAGGAAAACATCGGCATAGTCATAGGCGGGCCTCCGTGCCAACCGTTCAGCCGCTTCGGAAACCAGAAAGGCATCAAAGACTCCCGCGACGGCTTCCCCATATTCATAGATGCCATACAGCGCATCAAGCCCAGAGTGTTTCTGTTTGAAAACGTTGCTAACATCTTGGGGCGGCACAAATGGTATTTGGACTTGATAGTGGCGGAGCTGATGAATTTGGGGTATTTTGTCGAATACAGGATATTGAATGCCGTTGACTACGGAGTTCCGCAAAACAGGCAAAGGCTGATATGCGTAGGTCATCGTGCCAAATTCCACTTTCCGCAAAAAGAAATGCGGAAAGTAACCGTCGAGGAAGCCATCGGAGACACCATGCACTGCACGTTTCCCGACAGTAAAATACTCACCCCACGCCAAGATGAGTACATTGCCGTCTATGAGAAGAAGTCGCATTGCATAACGCCGCGCGATTTGCACCCGGACAGACCGGCACGTACCATAACCTGCCGAAACCTTGCCGGGGCAACGAGCGATATGCAAAGAGTGCGCCTGAAAGACGGAAGAAGGAGAAGGATAACCGACAGGGAGGCGGCACGGCTGCAGACTTTTCCCGATTGGTTCGAGTTCTGCGGCACAGAAAACAAAAAGTTCTGTCAAATCGGCAACGCTGTTCCGCCACTGCTTGCATACAAATTGGCAATGCAGGTGAAAACAACCTATCACGCCGTTCAAAAATCCACGGACGAGATATTAAACGTCATGGCTTCTAACTGCTTATTCGCGATATGAACATAAAGGTAAAGAAAGAGACCCCGGCCAATATAAAGGAATTAGTCTTTAATTTGCTTGACATACTGAAAGCCATAGGTATTCCTGTCAACAACACAGACAGGAAGCTGGAACGTATGGCAAAAGCCTGCCTTGCTGTCGGAAAAGTTACTTTCTCGTTCAACGATGTTTTATCATCAAAGGGGTGCTTTTTGAGAACACGCGACATTATTGCTTTCGAAAACGAGAACTATGGCGAAAACATCTCACCAGGTTCCTACGATGACATACGCCGGCAAGATTTGAAACTGCCCATTGAAGCCGGCGTCGTGGTGAGTTCCGCCACAGCCAACGAGCAAGCGACAAACAATCCTTCAAGAGGATATGGGCTAAGCATTCCTTTTATCACTTTGCTGTGCCAATACGGAACTGCGGAATGGGAAACTGCACTTGCAGAGTTTTCTGAGAGCAACAAGGCGTTGAAGGAAGAACTCGAGAGGAAGCGCAACTTAATAAAAGTACCTGTCAGGCTGCCTGACGGGAGAAACTTTGATTTGTCTTGCGGCAAGCATAACGAGCTACAGAAAGCGATAATAGAAAAGTTTCTCCCCATATTCGGACTTGGGGCGGAAGTTCTCTACATGGGTGATGCGAATAACAGGCATCTGCTTTTGTCGGAGGAAAAACTAAAAGACATCAAATTCTTTTCGCTCGACCATGAAGAATTGCCCGACATCGTGGCCTACAGTGAAAGCAAAAACTTATTGTTTCTAATCGAAGCCTTTCATTCCACAGGAGAATGGGACGAAGTGCGCGTGCGCAGAATAAAAAGAAAGCTCGAAGAATCCGGCTGCTCCGCGAATGTTGTATTTTTCACTGCTTTTGAAAACAAAAATGCGTTCAAGCAAAAAGCAAAAGACATAGCTTGGGAGACAGAAGTGTGGATTGCCGACAATCCGGAACACCTCATCCATTTCAACGGATACAAGTTTTTGGAAATTCACAAATAGAAGTATGCCAAGCGGCACGAAGATTAGTGCAAGGCCAAAACCGGATGCCTTTTTCCCAACACCCCGAAAACTACATAGGACATGGGAAAAACTATGTCCGATGTAGAAAAAACTATGTCTGATATAATTTAAACTACATCAGACATAATTTTTGCGTTTGCAAGCCATTGAAAGCCAGTATTATATGCCGGTATTCTTAAATACAGGCAAAGGCTTTGAAAATCAAGAATTTGTCATGCTTTCTGCGTTTTGCTCAACTTTGCGTATGGACGCGGGAGTGCTGTATCAGTTTGCGAGTGCCTTTTTGAGGAACTTCTCGAAATCGGCCGGGTTTTCGTTGAAGGCATATGAGCCGGCGAGGGGAACGCCCTTTGAGTCAACGGCGACGTAGAACGGCTGGGCGTTTGCGCCGAACTTCACCTGTTGCAGGTAGCTCCATTTGTCGCCCACGGTGCGCAGTGTCTTGCGCTTGCCGTTCACCATGACCTCAACGCTTTGCGGCAGCGGGGTCTTGTCGTCAGTGTAGAGCGACACGAGTATGAACTTGTCCTTCAACAGACGGCTCACGCCCGGGTCTGTCCATACGGAAGCCTCCATTTTGCGGCAGTTCACGCAGCCGTAGCCTGTAAAGTCAAGCAGCACAGGCTTTCCTGTGGCGGCGGAGGCGTTCATGCCTTCCTCGTAGTTTGTGAACATGGCGTTCACCTCGTTGCCGCCAAGGCGGAAGTCCTGCGTGTACATTGGCGGGGCGAATGCGCTCACGGCTTTGAGCGGTGCGCCCCAAAGTCCGGGTATCATGTATATGGCAAAAGCCAGAGAGGCGAGACCGAGAAACAGGCGCGGAACGGAAACGTCCTTGCCTTTGTCGCCGTGGATGCTGATAATTCCGAAAAGATAGAGCGCGGCAACGGCGAAGATGGCTGTCCACAGCGCGAGGAACGTTTCGCGGTCGAGAATGTGCCAGCCGTAAGCCAAATCGGCAACCGAAAGGAATTTCAGGGCGAATGCCAGCTCTATGAATCCAAGCGTAACTTTCACGGTGTTCATCCAGCCGCCGCTTTTGGGCATCTTCTTCATCATGGCGGGGAAGAGCGCGAAGAGCGCGAACGGTAGCGCGAGTGCCGTTGCGAAGCCGAGCATTCCGAGGGCGGGGGCGAGGATTTTGCCTGTGGATGAGACTTCCACCAAAAGGAAGCCTATTACCGGTCCTGTGCATGAAAACGATACAATCGCCAGCGTGAGGGCCATCAGGAATATGCTCACGATGCCCGAGGTGGAGCGGCTTTTGGAATTGACCTTGTTGCCCCACGACGCTGGCAGGGTGATGTCGAAACCGCCAAGGAAGCTGGCGGCAAAAACAACGAGGAGCAGAAAGAAGAATATGTTGAAAACCGCGTTTGTTGAGAGGGCGTTCAGCTGGTTTGCGCCCCAAATGGAGGTAACAACAAGTCCCAGCCCCACGTAAATCACGATAATCGCCGCGCCATACAGTATGGCGTCGCGCACAGCCTTGCGGCGTTCGCTCTGGCGGTGGAGGAAGAAACTCACAGTCATGGGGATTATGGGCCATACGCACGGTGTGAGCAACGCCACGAAGCCTCCGAGAATGCCGAGCAGGAATATGACGAGCAATGGGCGTTGCGTGTTTGCGCTCATGCCATTTTGCGCGTTCAGCGTCTCGGTTTGCGGAGTCCACAGCATGGTGCTGTCCGACGGCGCGGCCGTTGTCTTTGAAACTTCTTTCGCACTGTCGGGAAGATCCGCATTGCCCGTGGCGGTTTCCTTGGGTGCGGGCGCGGCTTCTTCGGCCTCCTGTTGTTTTGCGGCGTTGTCGGGCCCGTCATTCCCGTTTACGGAGAAATCAACCTGCGTGGGCGGCATACAGCTCACGTTGCTGCACGCGCCGTATTCAAGGTAGCCTTTTGCCGAGAAGTCCTTGCTGGTGATTTTAAGGCGTTGGGTGAAGCGGCACGAGTTCTCGAAATACTCGAGTTCCATTTCGAAAACCTTGTCCATTTTCCTTATCGCGCCGCTTGCGGCTTGCAGCGTGCCGAGTTTCTCAACGTTTTTCGCCTTGTCAATGTTGAATGTGGCAGGTGTCGGACCGTCATCGGGCACGTTGGGGGAGTAAACATGCCATCCGCCATCAATTTTGCCGTTGAAGGTTATGTCGATTTCAGTGTCCGACACCCTTTTTACGTCAACCGTGAACTTTACGGGATCAAGCATTTGCGCCGCCGCGCCGGGGGGAAGCAGGAATGCGAGAAACGAGGCAAGCGCGGCGCAACGCCTTGCGCCCGAAACCACCTTATATATAAAATGACCCATGAGGCTTGCCGGCTTATTTTACGTCAACAAGTTTCAGGCGGAACACCATTACCGCGAAAGGAGGCACGTTGCCCTCGCCCTGCTCTCCGTATCCGAGTTCGTAGGGAACGTAGATTTCCCATTCCGCACCCTTTTTCATCATCTGCAAAGCCTCGCTCCAGCCGCGCATTACGGAGGAGACGCCGAGGCTTACAGGCTTGCCGCCGTTGTTCTTCGCAGTGCTGTCGAACACAGTGCCGTCAATAAGTTTTCCCTCGTATTCCACAACAACGGTCGAGGCTTTGCTGGGCGAAATGCCGCCGCCGTTTTTGATCACTTTGTATTGCAGTCCGTCGGGAAGCGTTTTCACGCCGGGCTTCTTTGCGTTTTCCTTAAGGAATTTCTCGCCTTCAATGCGCTGTTTCTCCGCTGCGGCAGTATTTTCCTCCGTTGCCTTTTGCGCCGCCGCCATTTCCTTTTGCATTATGGCGTTTCCGGCAAGGGCTGTCTGCTTGCTTATGGCGGCCTCGTCGGCTTTCGCCATGCCCTGCACCGTTTTCTTTATCGCCCCGCTTATGCTCTTGCAGGTTTCAATAAGCTGTTCGGGCGAATCGGCGGGATGTTTGCACACCTCTATGTACTTTTTTGCGAGTTTGTTGAGCTTGCCGAGATTTTGGTTGTCGGGACTTGCCACGGATGCCGCCTCTATGGTGAGCTGGAGGCTGTCCATTACGAAAAAGGTGGCGTTGTTCACCGAGGCGATGTAGTTCAGGGCGCGCTCCTTTGAGGTAAATTCGTGGTTGTTGCCGAAGATGTCGTCGCGGGAGAAGCGTCCGCTGTTGTCGATGCGGCTTATCACATCGTTGTAGTCGCCTTGCATTATGTCGCCAAGGTTTGCCAGTACGGCGGAGTTGACTTGCGCCTCTTCGGTCTGCTTTTGGTTTTTGTCGCACGAGGTCATGCCGGCAAGCGCAAGCATTGCGGCAAGGGCGACTGCTGATTTTCTCATAATATCCATTGTTTTGCTTTTTCCGTATTCAGTCCCATTTCTCGCGGCGCAGCGGGTAGTTTCCGCGCAGCCATTCGAATTTCTGCGGCTCTGCCTTCAATGCGGCGGTGTCGCGCATGGGGTCGTAAAGTTGCAAGGCCCTGTCGTGTCCGTCCCCCATGGGTCTCATCTCTTTTGGCAAGGCGGGCGGGCTTACCGTGAAGTTAGGGCTTACGCCGAAGAACCTGCACAGCGCGGCAAGCGACATCCGCGTGGCGTTAGCCTTTCCGTCGGCGGAATATCCCGCTATGTGGGGCGTGGCGATTGCCGCCTTTTCGAGCAGTTGCCTGTTAATTTGCGGCTCGTTCTCCCATGTGTCTATCACGGCGGCTCTTGTAGTGCCGCTTTCGAGCGAGCGCAGCCACGCGCCGTTGTCAGCCACCGCGCCACGGCTTGCGTTTATTATCACGGGCTTCTTGCCGAGGGAGTTGAAGAACTCCGCGCCGGCTAGGTGGAATGTGGGGTGTTCGCCGCCTTTTGAAAGGGGGACGTGAAAGGTTATCACATCGCACTCCCGCCGCAAGGTTTCAAGGCTTTCAAACCCCTTTTCCCCGGCATCGCTGCGCGGCGGGTCGTTGAGCAGCACGGCGCATCCGAGCCCGCGGCACGCTTTCAGCACTTCCGCCCCCACGTGCCCCACACCTGCAATCCCCACTGTGCAGCGGCTCAAGTCCACAACGCCCTGCCGTGCCAGCACAATCATGGAGCTTTTGAAATACTGCCCCACTGATGCGGCGTTGCAGCCCGGGCAGTTGGTCCAGGCTATTCCCGCTTTCTCCAGATACGCCGTGTCTATATGGTCGAAACCTATTGTGGCTGTAACGACGAGCCTCACCCTGCTGCCGGCGAGGAGCGCGGCGCCGCAGCGTGTGCGCGTCCTCACAACAAGCGCGTCGGCATCTTCCACATCCTTGGCGGTTATCTCCGCGCCGGGAATATACACAGCCTTGAACCCAAGAGCTTCGGGCTTGCCTTTTATGTAGGGTATTTTGTCGTCAATAACTACTTTCATGACTGCAGGTAAAGCACAGCGTTTTTTCTGAATTTACAAAGGTAGTGTTTTTGCGCCAAATTCCTTTGCCCGGGACAAGAAATCAGAAAATGCCGCACAAAACACGCCTGTTGCAGCGTATTGTTTGCCAGCGGTTTGCAGCGGTGCAAAAAAAGGTCTGATGTAGTCTGGATTATATCAGACATAATTTTTCCCACGCCCTATGTAGTTTTTCCCATGTCCCATGCGGTTTCCGGGGTGTTTGGAAAT
>DKDC01000015.1:0-12052 GCA_002451695.1 Prevotellaceae bacterium UBA6858
ATGTAGTTTGAATTATGTCTGATGTAATTTTTCCTATTCCATGCCTTTGAGAAACAATAACTTGTGGCGTTTCTTGTAGGCTTGTTTAACTCTTTGAAAGATAGGCGCGTATGGAAAGCGTGAGAGTTTTTTGAGCCAATGGATAATATTGTAGTAAAAATATGGGTGGCTTTCTTGTCTTGCGTTCCTGTAATCCCTGCGGTTATATGGCTTGCACTCGTTTGCTTTTTATAAGTATTCTGAAATATGGGCACTTCCCATTAATGGACAGGTCTTTTCCATCGTCTCCTTTCCTGAATTTTATTATTTCGAATTGGTCTGGATTGAATTTGTGCAAGAAAGTGATCGGAACACCCATAAAACCAGTATAGTCTATAGGGATGTCTTGTGTCCTGTCAACATTTATGCCATTGTAATTGTCGTATTTGGGGTATTCTTTTTCGTTTCCGATGTACTTTTTTGTCAGTATAATGTTCTTATGGCGTTGGCTTGTTTCCAAATTGGTAAGCCACAGGCAATTGTTGGGGGATATGATTCTGTTCCCAAGTTCGTCAATTTGGGTTTCTGTACCGTATAGCTCATAATGTTTGGGAACAATGAAACCTGAAATGCCTCTTCCGAGATTTATTCCTAACCATACCTTGTTTTCTTTGATTAATTTGAAAATCTCCTTATATGTTATAGCGTTTATGTTTCCAATTATCAGAAATTTCTTGTCGTATTTGATTAATTGTGCTACATATTCCCTAAATAAGGAAAAAGGAGGGTTGGTTACAATTATATCAGCCTGTTTTAGCAGATGCACACTTTCCATACTGCGAAAATCTCCATCTCCGTCAAAATAGCATACATCTTTTGAATTTGGGAACTGCTTTTCGTTTTCCTTGCCAGTATATTCAAAGAAAAAGCCTTTGCTTTTGTTTGGTGCGGTGTTGAACAGGTCTGCAACTTGTTCTTGGTAGCATGAGGCTATAAGTTTCTTCAGCCCTAATCTCTTAAAGTTTAAGGCAAAATATTTGAAGAAATTGCTTGTTTGGGGATCGTCGCAGTTGCAATAAACGGTTTTGTTTTTGAAATGCGCCTTATAATATTGTAATTCTCTTTCTATGTCAGAAAGTAATGTATAGAACTCATCGCTTTTTGATTTTTTTGCTTTTTGTAGCAATTTGTTTGTTGCATTTCTTGTCATATTCAGTCAATCTCTTGTTTTGGGCTATTTGCTTTGAGTAATCTGATTAAAAATGTCGCTGCCGAGTACCTGCAGTGAAGTCTTGGAAATGGCAAGCATTATGTCAAACATTTCTTTTGCGTTCCACGCCTCTCCATTTCCTTGTGTGTATATGGAGGTGGCTTGAAGCATAATGGTATTGCCTTTATGTTTGACGAATTTGTTCTTGCACAGGTTGGTGTTAATTGGCATTCCGTAATTTGCAGAGGTTAATCTGTCCAATCTGTTTAACATTCCTGAATTATACTCCAATGTAACCACTCGGCCGTCTGGTCTTGTGATGGAAATGGTCTCGGTTAAAAAATTAGAGCCTTCCAAAAATAACACATAGGGGAAATGTGATTCCGACAGCATAAGGTTGGAAATCTACGATATGTTTTTGTGAGCCCTCTCTATGGCGTTTCCAACTGCCATTAAGTCCTGGTCGTTGTTTTTTCCGACAAGTATCCCTTTCTTTATGTTTTCTATGTCTTTTCCTTGATGTTTGGCCTCTGACACTAATACAATCCTCCATTTTCCATTGTCATCCTTTACCTCAATTATGCCTCCGTCTGGTATTATGCTTGAATTTTCCACGAAGAGGGTTTGCCCCAAATCGGGATCTATCTTATTCAAGGCCTCGTTTATTTCCTCTTTCCTAATACTTGCTCTGTGCCTAAGGGCTAATTGTGGAAAATCTTTCTCAAGTTGTTTAATCACAAAATGAGAAATCTTCCCAACGGTTATGTCATGGAGTTTCGCTTCTTCGCCAAATATTCCAACTACGCCTTGGGATTCTTTTTGTTGCTCTGTTAGTCTGCCGGATTGATTCTTTTTGGCCATTGTGTTTCTATGGGGTGTAAGGCGGTTTGTTTTCTGTTTGCCGTTGGGGCTACTCGAACTGGTCGAGGCTGTGCTTCAGCTCCACGAGCTCGGCGCGTATTCGCGTCAGCTTTTCAAGCACCTCGGATGTCTGTTGCTCGCCGCTGTGGTTCTTGTTGAGGGCGTCGCGTGCCGCCGCAAGTTTCAGCCCGCGCACTTTCACGAGGTTGTATATCAGGCGCACCTGCTCTATGTCGGCCTTGCTGTACTGCCTTATGTTGCGCCCGCCCTTGTGGGGCTTTATCTGGGGAAACTGCTTCTCCCAAAAGCGCAGCAGCGTTTCGGAAACGTTGAACATTTTGGCTACCTCGCTTATGGAGTAGTACAGTTTCAGGTCTTTGTTCTCGGATAAAGCCATGTGGAATGAATGGGTTTGGTTCTCTTGCTCTTGCAAAAGTAAATAAAACGCCGTAACTTTGCAACGGTTTACTTTGAAATTAACTCAGCCGATGATGACAGCTAACGAAATAAGGGAATCCTTCAAGCGGTTCTTCCAGTCCAAGGGACACCTCATAGTTCCTTCCGCCCCTATTGTGGTGAAGGACGATCCCACGCTCATGTTCACAAACGCGGGCATGAACCAGTTTAAGGACATAATCCTTGGCAACGCAAAGCCCAAAAGCCGCCGCTGCACCGATTCGCAGAAATGCCTGCGCGTAAGCGGCAAGCACAACGACCTTGAGGAGGTGGGGCACGACACTTACCACCACACCATGTTCGAGATGCTTGGGAACTGGAGCTTTGGCGACTATTTCAAGAAAGAGGCCATAGAATGGGCATACGAATACCTTGTGGACGTTTTGAAGATTGAAAAAAAGGATTTGTATGTTACGGTTTTCGAGGGTGCGCCGTCCGAGGGACTGGAACGCGACAACGAGGCCGCCGGGTACTGGAGCGAATTTTTCCCCGAAGACCATATAATAAACGGCAACAAGCATGACAATTTCTGGGAAATGGGCGACACCGGCCCTTGCGGACCTTGCTCGGAGATACACATAGACCTGCGCCCCGAGGAGGAAAAGAAGAAAGTCAGCGGCGCTTCGCTCGTGAACAAGGACAATCCGCTTGTGATTGAGATATGGAATCTTGTGTTCATGCAGTACAACCGCAAGGCCGACGGCTCGCTTGAGCCGCTTCCCGCAAAGGTAATCGACACCGGCATGGGCTTTGAGCGTCTTTGCCGCGTGCTTCAGGGCAAGAACTCAAACTACGACACCGACATTTTCCAGCCTATAATAAAAAGGATCTCGGAGCTTTGCGGCAAGGAATACGGCACGGACGAAAAGACTGACGTTGCGATGCGCGTAGTTGCCGACCACATTCGTGCCATAGCCTTTTCGATTGCAGACGGACAGCTTCCCGACAACGCGAAGGCCGGATATGTGATACGCCGCATACTGCGCCGCGCCGTGAGGTACGCCTACACTTTCCTCGGACAAAAGGAGGCGTTCATCTACAAGCTTCTGCCCACGCTTGTTGACGAAATGGGGGACTCCTATCCCGAACTCCGTGCGCAGAAGGTGCTTGTGGGGCGTGTCATAAAGGAAGAGGAGGATTCTTTCCTACGCACCCTGTCAACGGGCATCAACCTTCTTGACAACATCATCGCGGAAACGCGGAACGCCGGCAAGACAGAGATAGAGGGTGTCAAGGCTTTCACGCTTTTCGACACTTTCGGCTTCCCGCTCGACCTTACAGAACTTATATGTTCCGAGAATGGGATGACTGTTGACGAGAAAGGCTTTGCCGAGGAAATGCAGAAGCAGAAGGAGCGTGCGCGAAACGCCGCGCAGGTGGAGCTTGGCGACTGGGTAACCGTGGGCGGCGGCGAAGAGAAGTTCGTCGGCTGGGACACGACCGAGAGCGAATGCCGCATAACGCGCTACCGCGCCGTGGAGCAAAAGAAGAAGAAGCATTACGAAATAGTGCTCGACACAACGCCTTTCTACGCCGAAATGGGCGGACAGGTTGGCGACCACGGGAAGCTTGTGAGCGAGTTTGAGACAATAGACATAATCGACACCAAGCGCGAGAACAATCTCGCCCTGCACATCGCGGCGAAACTCCCGGAGCATCCCGAGGCTGCATTCAGGGCTGTGGTTGACAAGGAATGGCGCAGGGGCAGCGAGGCAAACCACACCGCCACCCACTTGCTCGACCTTGCGTTGCGCACAGTGCTCGGAAGCCACGTGGAGCAGAAAGGCTCGCTTGTAACGCCCGACTACCTGCGTTTCGACTTTTCGCATTTCCAGAAGGTAACGCCCGAGGAATTGCGCAAGGTTGAGAGAATGGTGAACGCGGCGGTGCGCGAGGACATTCCGCTCGAAGAATACCGCGACACTCCCATTGAAGAAGCCAGGAAGCTCGGGGCGGTTGCCCTTTTCGGCGAGAAATACGGCGACAAGGTCAGGGTCGTAAAGTTCGGCAAGAGCGTTGAATTCTGCGGCGGCTGCCATGCAAAAAGCACGGGGCGCATAGGGCTTTTCCACATAATTTCCGAAAGTTCGGTTGCCGCAGGCGTCAGGCGCGTCGAGGCTATCACGGGGGCTGCCGCCGAAGAACTTATGTACAAGGAGGAGGATTTGCTCAACGGCTTGAAGATGCTTTTCAACAACGCCAAAGACCTTACCGCTGTCATCAAAAAGACTGTGGAGGAGAACAGCGATTTGCACAAGCGCATAGACAGCTTTGTGCAGAAGCAGGTGGAGGATTTGAAGGGTTCGCTTCTGAAGCGCGCCGAAAACCGTGGCGGGATAACCGTGGTCAAGAGCGTGCTGCCCATCACGCCCGAGGCGGCGAAGGACCTTGCCTTCAAGATTTCGGCCGCCGTGCCCGAGAACCTTTTCTGCATACTCGGCACAACGGCCAATGACAAGCCCATGCTCACCCTCATGATAAGCAAGAACCTTGTTAAGGACCACAGCCTCAACGCCGGTCAGATTGTGCGCGAGGCTGCAAAGCTGATACAGGGCGGCGGAGGCGGCGCGCCCCACTTCGCGACTGCCGGCGGCCATAACCTTGACGGTTTGAACGCAGCTGTGGATAAGGCGGTAGAAGTGGCAGGAATATAAATTAATTAACTCTTTTTTGTTGCGACAAACCCGCATTTCGTCATAATGGTGCGGGTTTGTCTTTTTTTTGTGCAGGGGCGTTCGTGCGTGGTGGCCGGCAGTTTCGGGCCCGTGCTTTGGCATGGATGTCAAACGGCTGGTTGTGAAATGTTTACGCAAAACGGACGGGCTTTTGCAAGAGCTTGTTTTTCAGTGGTTTGCAACGGTGAAAATTATGTCCTATGTAGTTCGGATAATGTCTGATATAATTTAAACTACATCAGACATAGTTTTTCTTACATCAAATGTAATTTTCGGGGCGTTGGTTTTGCGCCGTTTGTAGGGGCGTATGCCATACTCCTTGAACACTGTCGCACAAACCGCATCGGGCATAGGGAAAACTATGTCCGATGCGGTTTTCGCAGGTTATGTTGCCGGGACTTTTTTCAGAAGTGGCTCGAGCCGTCGAAGCAGTGGGTGCATATCTGGCACTTGGGCAGCCCGATGGCTTTCACGAGGTTCTCCACCGTGTTGAAGCGCAGGGATGTCAGCCCCAGGTTTTTCCTGATGATTTCCACCATCCGCCTGTACTGCGGCGAGTTGGTGGTGGCGTATGCCTCGAGGTTCTTGTTCATGTCGCCCTCCTCGGCCTGTATTATGCGGCGGGTTATCAGCTCGAGGTCGCTGCGCGAGGACGTGAAGCCTATGTAGCTGCAGCCGTAAACGAGCGGCGGGCATGATATTCTTACGTGCGCCTCGCGTATTCCGCAGTCGTAGAGCATTTTCACGTTGTCGCGCAGTTGGGTGCCGCGCACAATCGAGTCGTCGCAGAACAGTATGCTTTTGCCTTTGAGTATCGCCTCGTTGGGTATGAGCTTCATCTTCGCAACGAACTCGCGGCGCGCCTGGTTGCTCGGCGTGAAGCTTCGCGGCCACGTGGGGGTGTATTTTGAAATTGCCCTCTTGTAGGGCTTGCCCATTCCCGCCGCGTATCCGTAGGCCATGCCCACGCCCGAGTCGGGGATGCCGCACACGCAGTCAACGTCGGTGTCGTCTTCCTTGCCCATGGTCTCGCCGCAGGTGAAGCGAACTTTCTCCACGTTGATGTTCTCGTATGACGAGGTGGGGAAGCCGTAGTAAACCCACAGGAACGAGCATATCTGCATCTTTTCGTTGGGCTTGCGCAACTGCTCCACGCTCTCCGCACTGATGCTCACGATTTCCCCCGGGCCTATGTTCCTCACTTCGGAATACCCCAGGTTGGGGAACGCCGTGGTCTCGCTTGCCACGGCATACGCGCCGTCCTTTTTGCCTATGACGATGGGCGTGCGTCCCAGCTTGTCGCGTGCGGCGATTATCTTGCCCCCGTCGGTGAGCAGCAGCATGGAGCACGAGCCTTTGACCTTGCGGTAAACGTTCTCTATTCCCTCGGCAATAGTCTTGCCCTGCACGATGAGCAGAGCCACAAGCTCCGTCTGGTTGGTCTTGCCCGATGAAAGTTCGGCGAAGTGCTGCCTGTTTTCGAGCATCTCGCCTTCAATCTCGCCGATGTTGGTGATTTTCGCCACGGTGACGATTGCGAACTTCCCGAGGTGGGAGTTAATCACAATAGGTTGCGCGTCGGTGTCGCTTATAACCCCGACGCCCGCGTTGCCTTGGAATTTGTCGAGCTCGTCCTCGAACTTGCTGCGGAAATAGGCGTTCTCGAGATTGTGTATGCTTCGCTGGAAACCTTCTTCTTTGCTGAATGTGGCCATTCCGGCACGGCGCGTGCCGAGATGGGTGTGGTAGTCCGTGCCGTAAAACAGGTCGTTCACGCACGGGCACATGGATACTGTTCCGAAAAATCCTCCCATAAATTCTGGTTATGACGTATAAGGTGTAAACTTCCGCAAAATTAAGAATTATGAATGAAATGAATGTGCGGCACGGGCTGTAATTGCGGTTTGCGGGGGTGGGGCGTTAAAATAATGCACTAACTTTGTTTATGTGGTTTTTGCTTTGTATTTTTGCAATAATAATGCGCTTTGCATCCCTGTGCGGGGTGCGGGCGGGATAAACTATAATGCCGATATGGAATTTACAGCCCAACAGATAGCCGCGTTTCTTGGCGGGTGTGTGGAGGGGGACGTGAACGCAAGCGTCAGCACGTTCTCCAACATAGACGCTGCCAAGAAGGGCGCACTCACTTTTTTCTACGCCAAGGAGTACGAGGATTTTGTTTATGAGACCGATGCCAGCATCGTGCTTGTGCCGGAGGATTTCAAGCCGGCGCGGGAAGTCAGGGCAACTTTGGTGAAGGTTAAAGACCCCCGTGAGGCTGTGGCGAGACTGCTGAACCTCTACGAGCAGAGCAAGCCGAAGCGCAAGGGGGTGAGCGAACGCGCCTTTGTGAGCGGGACAGCCAAGTTGGGCAAGGACGTTTACGTAGGCCCGCTTGCTTATGTCGGCGACGGCGTTGTGGTTGGCGACGGAACGCAGATCTATCCCAACGCAACCATTGAGGAGCGCACGGTAATAGGCGGCAACTGCCTTATATACCCGAACGTGTCGGTTTACCACGACTGCAAGATAGGCTCGAACGTTATACTCCATTCCGGGTGCGTGATAGGGGCTGACGGGTTCGGCTTCGCGCCCACGTCCGGCGGCTACGAGAAAATTCCGCAGATAGGCAACGTGGAGATTGGCGACAACGTGGAGATTGGCGCGAACACCTGCGTTGACCGCTCCATGATGGGCACGACCAAGGTGGGGGACGGCGTGAAGCTTGACAACCTTGTGCAGATTGCCCACAACGATGAAATCGGCGCGAATACGGTGATGTCGGCGCAGGTGGGCGTTGCCGGCTCGACAAAGATAGGCGAGTGGTGTATGTTCGGCGGCCAGGTGGGAATTACGGGGCACGCGAAGATAGCCGCACGCACACACTCCGGCGCGCAGGCGGGAATAGCCGGCCCCATACTCAAGGAGGGGCAGACTGTGCTCGGCTCTCCGGCAATCGACGCGCGGCGCTTTGCAAAGGCGGCGGCTGTGTTCCGCAACCTTCCCGAAATGTACAGGCAGGTCAACGAGATGAAAAGGGAAATGGACAGACAAAAGGAAAAAAACATAGAAAAATAAGATATCATGCTGAAACAGACAACACTGAACGGCAGCTTCTCCCTTTATGGAAAAGGTCTGCATACGGGTTTGAGCCTTACGGTAACTTTCAATCCCGCACCCGAGAACTCCGGTTACAAAATACAGCGCATCGATCTTGAAGGCGAGCCGGTAATTCCCGCAATAGCCGAAAACGTGGTGGAGACCACACGCGGCACTGTGGTGGCGAAAGGCGACGCGCGCTGCTCCACGATTGAACACGCCATGGCCGCGCTTTACGCCTTGGGCATAGACAACTGCCTGATGCAGGTGAACGGCCCCGAGTTCCCCATTCTCGACGGCTCTTCCGCGCCGTTCGTGGAAAACATACAGCGTGTGGGCGTAAAGGAGCTTAGCGCCCCCAAGGATTACTATATCATAAAGAAAAAGATTGAGGTTCACGATGAGGAGACAGGCTCTTCGGTGATGATACTTCCCGATGAGGAGTTCAGCATAACGGCGATGATTTCCTACGGCTCAAAGTGGTTTTCGAGCCAGTTCGCGACTCTCGACAGCCTTTCCAAGTTCACGGAGGAGGTTTCCTCGGCACGCACGTTTGTTTTCATGCGCGAGGTTGAGCCTTTGCTTCAGGCGGGGCTTATAAAGGGAGGCGACCTTGACAACGCTATAGTCATTTACGAGCAGGAGATAAGCCAGGAACGCCTTGACCAGATTGCAGACGAAATGAAAGTGCCCCACCGCGACGCCACCAAGCTCGGCTTCATTTCCCACCGTCCCCTGAAGTGGGCCAACGAGCCGGCGCGCCACAAGCTGCTCGACATCGTTGGCGACATGGCTCTCGTGGGCCGTCCCATCAAGGGCAGGATTATCGCAACTCGACCGGGGCATACCATAAACAACAAGTTTGCGCGTGAGCTGCGAAGGGAAATCCGCGCCCACGAAATACAGGCGCCCCACTACGACCCCAACGAGGAGCCGATAATGGATGTGAACCGCATACGCCAGCTTCTTCCGCACCGCTATCCCATGCAGCTTGTTGACAAGGTTATAGCGATGGGTTCGAACCAGATTGTGGCGGTGAAGAACGTAACGGCGAACGAACCGTTCTTCACGGGGCATTTCCCGCAAGAGCCGGTGATGCCGGGCGTGCTTCAGGTGGAGGCAATGGCACAGGCGGGCGGCTTGCTGGTGCTCAGCACCGTTGAGGAGCCTGAGCGTTGGAGCACGTATTTCATGAAGATAGACGATGTGAAGTTCCGCCGCAAGGTTGTGCCGGGCGACACGCTAATCTTCAACGTGCGCCTTCTTGCGCCGGTGCGCCACGGGGTTTCCTCCATGAAGGGTTTTGTCTTCGTGGGCGAGCAGATAGCCTGCGAGGCAACGTTCACGGCGCAGATTGTTAAGAACAAGTAAAAACAGAGTCCAATCCAAATTCAAGGCATAAATGAGCAAGATAAGTCCTTTGGCGTTTGTTGACCCCGAAGCGAAGATAGGAAAGAACTGCGAGATAGGAGCATTCTGTTTCATCGACAAGAATGTGGAGATAGGCGACAACAACGTACTCATGAACAGCGTAACCGTTCTTGGCGGGGCGCGAATAGGCAACGGCAACACAATTTTCCCCGGAGCGGTGATAAGCGCCGTTCCGCAGGACTTGAAGTTCCGTGGCGAGGAGACGACAGCAATCATAGGCGACAACAACAAAATCCGCGAGAATGTTACTGTAAACCGTGGCACAGCCGCCAAGGGAAGGACAATAGTCGGCTCTGACAACCTGCTCATGGAGGGCGTTCACGTGGCTCACGACGTAACTCTTGGCAGCGGCTGCATAATAGGCAACTCCACCAAGATAGCCGGCGAGGTAATCATCGACGACTATGCGGTGATAAGCGCGTCGGTGCTCATCCACCAGTTCTGCCACGTGGGCGGCTATGTGATGATTGGCGGGGGCACGCGCTTCAGCCAGGACATCCCCCCGTACGTAATGGTGGCACGCGAGCCGGCGGCGTACCAAGGGCTTAACATTGTGGGCTTGCGCCGCCACGGCTTCTCAAACGAGACGATAGGTAACATACACGAGGCCTACCGTATGCTTTACCAGAGCGGGAAGCTCCGCTCCGAGAGCCTGGAGGAAATAAGGAATACCCTGCCCATGTCGAAAGAGATTGTTTACATCATAAACTTTGTCGAGACCGCAAAGCGCGGCATAATAAAGTAAGGCGGCAGGGGAGGACAGAAGATTACAGTTATGATATTCCGTTTCACAATAATAAGCGACGAGGCTGACGACTTTTTCCGCGAGATAAGGATTGACGCAGACGCGACGTTCCTTGATTTGTGCGAGGCCATACTCGCCTCGTGCAACTACTCAGACGACCAGATAACGAGTTTCTACATAACCAATGACGATTGGGAGAAGCAGTGCGAGGTAACGCGTGAGGACATGGGTTTCTCGCCATACGACGAAGACGTTTACACAATGGATCAGACATCCTTGCGCAGCCTTCTCGACGATGTCCCCATGCGCATGAAGTTCATTTTCGACACGTTCAACAACCGTGCGTTCTATATAGAGCTCAAGGAAATGGTTCCGGGCATGAACCTGAAGAAGGCGCAGGTTTCGCGCTCAATAGGCGACGCCCCCGAACAGATTGTGGTCGAGGAGAAGCCCGCCAAAAAAGGCGGCAAGGCGCAACAGGCTGACGAAAACTTCACGGACGAGAGTTTTTACGGCTCCGAGGGCTTCAACGACGACGATTTAAGCAACGAGGGGCTTGACATAAGCGATGCCCCGGCCGACGCGGGGGATGACAGCCGCTATTGATTTGCCGGCTTTGGGGAAACTTATTGTCATAACAGGACCGACAGCAGTGGGCAAGACGGATTTGTGCATCCGCCTTGCCCAATTGTTTGGCGCACCAATAGTCAACGCCGACTCGCGGCAGATATACCGCGAAATGAGGATAGGTACGGCACGCCCCGATGAGGAGGAACTTTCCAAGGCGGAGTTTTATTTCACCGGCAGCCTGTCGGTGAGGGAATACTACAGTGCGGCGCGTTACGAGCAGGATGCCCTGCGGCTCCTCTCCGAACTGTTCAAGACTAAGGAGTATGTGATACTTTCGGGCGGAAGCATGATGTATGTCGATGCCGTGGTCAAGGGGATTGACGACATCCCCGCCGTGCCCGGTGACATACGCGCCGGAATGAAGCGGCGTTTGGAGGCGGAGGGTCTGGAAGCCCTTTGCGCGGAACTTCAAAGGCTCGACCCCGAATACCACTCCATTGCCGACCTGAAAAACCCGCGCCGCGTGCTGCACGCCCTTGAAATATGCCATTCCACAGGCAAAACCTACACGTCGTTCCGCGTGCGTGCGCCCAAGCCGCGCCCTTTCAGCGTGATAAAGATAGGGCTGGACATTCCGCGCCCGCAGCTTTTCGACAGGATAAACAGGCGCGTTGACAAAATGATTGCCGCCGGGCTTGTGGAGGAGGCGCGTGGGCTGTACCCCCTGCGGGAGCTTACGGCGTTGAACACGGTGGGCTATAGCGAAATGTTCAGATATTTTGACGGCGAACTGACCCTGCCCGTTGCCATAGAGAGGATGAAGAAGAACACCCGCGTCTATGCCAAGAAGCAGCTCACGTGGTACAGGCGCGATGAGGAAATGGCGTGGTTCAGTCCCGAAGATTACGACGGCATCGTGGATTATATCAAAAACAGCCAAGTCCGCACCGTTTCCTGAACTTGGAAAAACTCCATATTCCCAACATCCCGAAAACTACGTTTGATATAGGAAAAACTACATAGGAC
>DKDC01000015.1:12132-45853 GCA_002451695.1 Prevotellaceae bacterium UBA6858
TACATCAGACCTTTTTTCACCCATTTCAATCCCCTGAAAAACAATGTCTTATGCAGTTGTTGCAAAAACGGTATAAGAATTTGTGTTTCAGCGTGTTGCGTGAAAATGCCGAAAATGGCGGCGGGCTTTGTCAAATTTTAATGGGCAAACAAACTTTCGGCAATGCTTAAATTACTACTTTTGCATATTGAACGCTGTGAAATTCACGGCATAAAACAAACGTAAATGAGCAAAAAACAGGTCAGTAAAATAAAGCCCTTTTTATTGTTCCTCAAAGGGAAACTCTCGCAGTTGGGACGCTGGTACAAGGGGCAGTTCAAGGGACGTCCGTGGTGGTATAAAGCCATCGCCGGCGTTGTTTCGTTTTTTGTGTTCCTCATTGTCTATTTCACGGCCGTGAACCTCAACTTCCTGTGGCTTTTCGGCAAGTCTCCCACAATCCACAGCATAATGCACCCCGAGACCTCGCAGGCCTCGGAACTTTACAGCGAGGACGGACAGCTTATAGGAAAGTACTTCAACGAAAACCGAACGCCGGTAAAATACGGCGAGATAAGCCCTGTGTTCTTCCATGCCCTCATCGACACGGAGGACGAACGGTTCTACCACCACCACGGCATAGACTTCAAGGGCATATTCGCGGCGGTGAAGGACATGATGCGCGGTCATGCGCGCGGAGCGTCCACCATAACGCAGCAGTTGGTGAAGAATATGTTCCGCGTGCGCACGCAGTATTCCACAGGCTTGCTCGGCTACATCCCCGGTCTGCGCATACTGATAATGAAAAGCAAGGAGTGGGTGCTTGCCGTGGAGCTTGAGATGTTCTACGACAAGGACGAGATACTCACAATGTACGCCAACACGGTGGACTTCGGTTCGAACGCCTACGGCATAAAGACCGCCGCAAAAACCTACTTCAACACCACCCCCAAGGAACTGACCGCCGTCCAGTCGGCGGTGCTTGTGGGGCTGCTCAAGGCAACGAGCTACTACAACCCTCGCACCAACCCCAACAACAGCTTCAAACGCCGCAACGTCGTGCTCGACAATATGCGCACGCACGGGCATCTGGGCGATGCGGAGTGCGAGGCCCTGAAGAAAGTCCCCACAGAGCTTAACTTCAAGGTGGAGACCGCCTACGACGGCAAGGCTCTGTATTTCCGCGAGGCCGTGGCGGATTATCTTAAACAGTGGTGCAAGGACAACGGCATCGACCTCTACAGCGCGGGGCTCAAGATATATTCAACCCTCAACATGAAGATGCAGGAATACGCCGAGAAGGCTCTCGTCAGGCAGATGAAGAATGTGCAGCGCAACTTCCGCAACCATTGGGGGAACGAAGACCCTTGGCGCGATGAGAAGCACAACGTGATACCAAACTTCATCGAGAACCTCGCCAAGCGCACGGCGCAGTACAAGGAGCTTGAACAGAAATTCGGCGCAAACACCGACTCCATAAACTACTACCTCAACCAAAAGCACAAGGTGAGGCTTTTCGACTATGACGGCGAGAAGGAGCAGGAAATGTCAACCATGGACTCCATACGCTACATGGTGAAATTCATGCACGCGGGACTTGTGGCCATGGAGCCGCAGAACGGACACGTCAAGGCTTGGGTGGGCGACATCGACTTCAAGTCGTGGAAATACGACAAGGTAACAGCCATGCGCCAGCCCGGTTCAACTTTCAAGCTTTTCGTTTACACCGAGGCGATGAACCGTGGCATTACGCCCTGCGACCGGCGCCGCGACGAATACTTCGCAATGGACGTTTACGACAGCAAAAAACAGGAGATGGTCCGCTGGGCGCCGACAAACGCCAACGGCAACTTCTCGGGCGACAGCGTGCCGCTGCTCTCGGCCTTCGCGCAGAGCATAAACAGCATCGCAGTGCGCCTGGGGCAGGAAGTGGGCATTTCGAACATCATAAAGACAGCGCACGCAATGGGCATAAAGTCGCCGCTCGACGATACGCCCTCGCTCGCCCTCGGCGCTTCGGACGTGAACCTTCTCGAGCTTGTTGACGCATACTCCACCATAGCCGACGACGGCCGCCAGCGCGACCCGGTGCTGGTAACAAAGATAGTTGACCGCCAAGGCAACGTGATTTACACCGCGCCCGATGAAAGCCACCAGGCTATACCTTACCGCTCGGCTTTCCTCATGCAGAAAATGCTCCAGGGCGGACTGAATCTTGCCGGCGGCACTTCAATGCCGCTCGGGGGCTATGTGGGGCCTTACCGCAAAAGCACCGACTTCGGCGGGAAAACGGGAACGAGCAACAACCACAGCGACGCGTGGTTCGTGGGTGTAACCCCGGGACTCGTGGCCGGCGCATGGGTCGGCGGGGAATACCGCTCGATACATTTCCGCACCGGGGCTTTGGGACAGGGCAGCCGCACCGCGCTGCCGATTGTGGGATATTTCATGCAGTCTGTGTTCGGAGATTCGCAGTTCTCCAAGTACCAGCGAAAGTTCGGCGCGGCAAAGGAGGCCATACCGTCATCCTGTTACTCCTGCAACTATGTTCCGCGCTCAAAGGCAAGGCGCGATTCCATCCAGGCGGCAAAGGACAGCCTTGAGTTCGACATAACCCTTGACGAACACTTGGATGAGGGACACGGCGAGGCAGGTGAGCCAGGCGGCTCCGAACCTGCGGCGGAGAAGAAGAAAAAGAAAAGAGACAACGGCGAGGTCAATTTTGACGATTTTGTCAACTGACCTTTTTCGGCGTGGGTTGGGAAATCCGCACGGCTTGTTCCGTGCGGATTTCTTTGTCTTGGCGCGTTTGCGCGGCGTATGTTTAAGTTTTGCTAAAATCCGCGCAGGGCTGTGCGCTTTGCCGTTAAAGCGGTAACTTTGCAGGAGATATGGAGAAACTCTGGAACAGGAACTATCTGCGCGTCATGCTCGTGAACTTCATGATGTATTTCGCGTTTTATTTGCTCACGCCGCTGCTGCCCCTGTATCTGAGCGAGGAGTTCGGCGCGTCGAACAGCATGATTGGCATTGTGCTTTCGGGCTATGTGGTTGCCGAGATTGTTGCGAGGCTTTTCAGCGGCTATGTGGTTGACAGCTTCGACCGCAGGGGCGTTTTGCTTTGGAGCCTGTCGCTGTTTTTCGTGTTCTTCGCGGGCTATCCCATTGCCGGAACGCTCCTCATGTTCGCCATAGTGCGCACGCTCCACGGCTTGCCGTTCGGCGCGGTAACGGTGGCAAACAGCACGGCGGCGATAGACGTTCTCCCGTCGTCGCGCCGCAACGAGGGGCTGGGCTTCTACGGCTTGAGCAACAACCTTTCTATGGCAATCGCCCCGAGTGCGGGAGTGTTCATCTACAAGTGGGTGAACAGTTTCGAGCTTCTCTTCTGGCTTTCGTTCTTCATTGCGGCGGGTGCGCTTTTCGTCGCGTCGAGGATAGGCCTTCCCAAACGCGAGCTGAAAATTGCCAAACGCCCGGTGTCGCTCGACCGTTTCTTCCTCACCCGCGCATGGCTTCTGAGTTTCAACATCGCTTTCTTCGCCTTTTCATGGGGGATGATAAGCTCATACATCGCCCTTTACAGCAAGAATGTGCTTGGCATAACGGGCGGCACGGGAACGTTTTTCATGCTAATCTCGACAGGGCTTATGGCGTCGCGGCTTCAGGGCGCGAAGGCTTTGAGGCAGGGGAAGCTGACGCAGAACGCGGCGGAGGGGATGTGCATATCGCTTGTGGCGTATTTCATGTTCATCGCCTTTCCCTCCATGCTCACCTATTACGCTTCGGCGTTGCTGCTCGGGTTGGGAAACGGGCATCTTTATCCCGCGTTCCTGAATATGTTTGTTGGCATGGCGCACCATAACGAACGCGGCACGGCAAATTCGTCAATACTTGTTTCGTGGGGAGTCGGCATGGGAATAGGCATCCTGCTTGGCGGCGTGGTGAGCGGAAGCTGCGGATACACGGCGGCGTTCTGGATGAACTGGGCGGTGAACGCCGTGGGCGTGCTGCTGTTCTTTGCCGCCACGCGCAAGTTCTTCCTCAAACGCAGGATAGCCGAGCAATAATTGCGTAAAATATTGGTTTCCAAAAAGATAACCGTAAAAGAAATATTTGCTGTAAGTTTTTGTTTTTCAGATGTTTGCAAGCGGCGAAAAAAGGTCTGATGTAGTTTGAATTATATCAGACATAATTTTTTCTACATCGGACATAGTTTTTCCTACGTCAAATGTAATTTTCGGGGTATTGGTTTTGCGCCATTTGTAGGGGCGTATGGCATACGCCCTGTACACCACCGCCCAAACCGCATCGCAAGCCTCCGCCACAACATTGCAAATCGGCGCAATTTTGGGCGTATGCAATACGCCCCTGCAAATATACGATATGCGATTAGTCAGCAAATTACATTGCCATATACGACACCGGCAAAAACAAAAGGGGCTCCGCCGCATTGACGAAGCCCCTTTTATGTTGTATATCACCTGCGGATTAGTCGCAGTTTGCGAGCTTGTGGTCAGAACCGAGCACATCTGTGATTTTGTGCTTGTAGAGTTCCACCATGTATTCGCGTGCCTTGCCGCAGTACTGACGGGGATCGAAATACTCGGGGTGAAGTGCGAAAGTCTCGCGCACACCGGCGGTGAATGCAAGACGTGAGTCGGAGTCGATGTTGATTTTGCAAACCGCGCTCTGCGATGCCTTGCGGAGCTGGTCCTCGGGAATTCCGACTGCATCGGGCAGGTGGCCGCCGTATTTGTTGATGATGTCAACATATTCCTGCGGAACGGAAGATGAACCGTGAAGCACGATGGGGAAACCGGGAAGCTTTTTCTCGATCTCGGCAAGAATGTCGAATGCCAATGGGGGAGGAACAAGGCGGCCTGTCTTCGGGTCGCGTGTGCACTGTTCGGGCTTGAACTTGTATGCGCCGTGGGATGTGCCGATTGAGATGGCGAGCGAGTCAACGCCGGAGCGGGTTGAGAAGTCGATAACCTCTTCGGGGCGTGTATAGTGGCTTTCTTCGGAAGCTACCTCGTCCTCGACGCCGGCAAGCACTCCGAGTTCGCCTTCCACGGTTACGTCGTACTGGTGGGCGTAGTCCACTACCTTCTTCGTGAGGGCGATGTTCTCCTCATAGGGAAGTGAGCTTCCGTCAATCATCACTGACGAGAAACCAAGGTCAACGCAGCTCTTGCAAAGCTCGAAGCTGTCGCCGTGGTCAAGGTGGAGGACGATTTCAGGATGATTGCAGCCGAGTTCCTTTGCGAACTGCACTGCGCCTTCTGCCATATAGCGGAGGAGGGTTGCGTTGGCGTATTTGCGCGCACCCTTTGAAACCTGGAGAATAACCGGCGAGCGGAGTTCTGAAGATGCTGTGATGATGGCCTGGAGCTGTTCAAGGTTGTTGAAGTTGAAAGCCGGAACGGCCCAACCGCTTTTCACCGCCCTGCTGAACATATCGCGGGTGTTGACCAAGCCGAGTTCTTTGTAGTTTACCATAATCTTAATGTTTTGGATATTTGATATGCAAATTATTTATTTTCATCGCAAAGGTAATTATTCTTTCGCAATGCGTCTGTGGCTGGAATGGAATTTTGGATGCCGCTTTGCGGTTGCGGCGCATTTTTAATGCTAATTAAACTTGCGGGCTTGAAACTATAAACTGCGCATTGCATCGTGCCGGCAATGCGTGGCGTATGCCTATTGTCTTGCGAATTTTTTGCCGTTCCACGAATATTTCGGCGGTTGCGCCATATACGGTGAGGCTTGTTTGAGGTCGGTTTCCGTCAGTGCGTCGGTTGACAGCGCGAAACTTATTTCGCCGCTCTCCTTGCCGATTGTGGCGAAAACGAAAGCGTCAGCCAGTATCCCCTTTGCCTTTTCAAGATTTTCGGCGCCGGTAGCGCCGCTTTCCTTGATGAAGTCTTTTTTCTGCGGAAGGCTTATGAAGTCGGCGGTCTCCAGCTTTTCCCATTTTGTGGTGTAGAACGCGAGCGCCGTCTCCCTTGCCGGAGCCATGTAGGTGTATGCCACGGCTATGATTTTTGTTTCCGCCCCCGCGCCGTAAAGCCTCATTTCCACCAGCGAGCGGGACGTGGGCTTCAGGAGGAGATAGTTTTCGTCAAGGTCGGATATGCTGCTCCTGCCGTTGAATATGTTCTGCACGTTGCCTGTCATCTTGCTTTTGAAGAAGTCAATGCAGTCGAGCCGGTTTGTCTTCGACATCACGGGGACTATGCTGTCGGGCATTTCGGCAAACAGTTTTTCCATGTTCTGGGCTTCCGCCCCCGCCGCATACAGTATGGCGGCCGTTATATATATGAGCAGACGTTTCATGACGTTGCGAAAATACTAAAAATCCCCGACATACGCTTTTGTATGCCTCATGCGTTTGCGCGTGACGCTTCCATTTTCCTGAGTTCGCGGCGGAATTTCCGCCAGAACAGCACCCCCGCCACCGTAAGCCCGAACGGGAACGCCGCCCATATGCCTGTGATGCCGAGCTTCAGGGAAAAGCCGAGAATGTATCCCAACGGCAGGTTTACCACAAAGTACGCAATGAAGGCGTAAAGCACCATGGGCCTCACGCAGGCTATTCCCCTCAGGGCGTTGGCGAATGTGTATTGCAGCCCGTCGCCGAACTGGTAGGCCACAAGCGCAATGCAGAGCGCCGCCACCATTTGCCCCACCTCCGCGTTGTCGGTGAAAAGTCCCCCGAGCCGGTGGCGGAAAATCAGCAGCGGCACGGACATCGCGAACGATATGAGCAGGTTCAGGCGGAAGCCGTCGGCGGCTGTGCGCCGCACAGCCGCGAAGTTCCCCTGTCCCGCAAAGAGGCTTATGCGTATGGATGCCGCAGCCGCCATGCCCGACAGTATGAGGTAGAAAAGCTGCGAGGTCGTTATCATAACCTGATGCGCGGCGAGCTGCGCCGTTCCCAGCCATCCCACCATTATGCTGCTGAGGCTGAAAGCGGCGGTCTCCATTCCCAGTTGCAGAGCCACGGGCCAGCCAAGGCGGTTCATTTCCATGAAGTCGGACTTGTTGAGCCGCCCCTCCCTCATGCCGCAGCGGTATATGCTGTTGGCTTTCCCCCAAAGCAGTATGGCGCACAGGGCTGCTGTCATGGCGATGCGCGAGCCCATTGTGGAAATCCCAGCGCCGAGCAGCCCCAGCTCGGGGAAGCCGCCCTCGCCGTATATAAGCAGCCAGTTGAAGAGTATGTTGAGCAGGTTTCCGCCTATCATCACCCACATTGGCACGGCGGTGCGAGTTGTGCCGTCGAAGAACTGCTTCAGCGTGTTGAACATCCCAACAAACGGAACGCTTATCAGGTTCACGATGAAGTAGGGGCGTATCAGCGGCAGCAGCTCTTCGGGCTGCCCAATGCGCGAAAGGTTGAAATATAGCGCGGTCATTGCCGCCGTCAGCAGCAGTCCCACAAGCAGGCTCGCGGGTATGGCGTTTTTCAGCTTCACCCCTATCTCCTTTTTCCTGCCTGTGCCGAAAAGCCGCCCCACGATAGGTGTCAGCCCATAGGAAAAGCCGAGATAAAAAAGCAGCACAAGCCCGAAAACATTGTTCACCAACCCTGCGGCGGCGAGCTCGTCAGTGCTGTGGCGCCCAATCATCAGCGTGTCGGCAAAGCCGAGCACAATTGTGCCGAGCTGCCCTATGATAATGGGCGTTCCTGTTTTAATGAGTTCCCTGTATTGGTGCATTTCGTTTCCGCTCATGTCAAGAATTTGCGTCAGTACGTATCGGGGCGCAAAGGTACAACCTTTTTCTTTGGAGTATGGCAATATGTAATAATTTGATTTGAAATAAAACGATTTCAAATCAATCTGTTTCAAATCGAATGGTTTCATCCTCGGCGGGGTGGGGCGGAGGAAGCGTCAGGTCAGTACGTGTGGCGGCGGGAAAGGGAGGAATTTTTGTAACAATTTGATAATCAAGAAATTTAATTGATTTTGCGATAGCGATGCAAGTTGTTGCTTTTCAGATGTTTGCAACGGCGGAAAAAAGGTCTGATGTAGTTTGAATTATGTCTGATGTAATTTTTTCTAAGTCCTATGTAGTTTTTCCCATGTCCCATGTGGTTTTGGCGGTGTTCGTGTTGCGCCGTTTGTAGGGGCGTATTGCATACGCCCTTTACGCCACCGCATGAGCCGCGCCGCAAACCGACATTGCGACACGGCGAGTCCGCGCAATTCTGGGCGTATGCCATACGCCCCTACGGCGGCGCGATATTCCAA
Organism: Prevotellaceae bacterium UBA6858; assembly: GCA_002451695.1. Taxonomy (GTDB): domain Bacteria; phylum Bacteroidota; class Bacteroidia; order Bacteroidales; family Bacteroidaceae; genus UBA6398. The sequence continues at coordinate 20,370 of DKDC01000015.1, forward strand.
ATCCAAATGCGGGAAAGTTTGCGGCATCGCCAATTTTGCAATGTTTTGTTGGCGGAACTGCGCTGTGCCGACGGCGGGCGGAAAAAAGTGCAGTCCGCAAATTTTTTGCCGCCGAAAATGCGCTGTATAAATGCCAAAAAATCAATTCGGAAAGGTGTTCGCAATTTTATTGGAGAAAATTAGCGTTTTTTTTTTTTTGTTAAGAATTTGCCGTATATTTGCGCCGGTAAAATGGGTTTTGCACGTCTCCCGCCAAAGGATGCGTCGTAAATAAGGACAGACAACAGTATAATTCAATAAAACATATCGGTATGGAAAAGAAGAAATTGAAACCTTACAGGGAGCCGCAGATTGGGGTGTACCGCGCCTCGGTTACGCTTATGGAGAACTACAGCCGCCGTCCGGGCAACCTCTCCCGCGAGAACGAGGAGTGGAAGTACGAGGAAGAGGACGAGAAGAGCCCGTTGTGGAAATGAGAGACAGTTGAACCAACAAAATAAATGCAATTTCATGAACAAGATGAGCTTGGCCCTTATCGGGCTTGGGGCTGTGGCTTTTGCCGGCTGCAGTCAGGACGAGCAGTTCCTGGCAAAACAAAACGGAGAGTACACCGCCGTTATCGAGAAGGGTGTGGAGTCGCGCTCGTACAGCAACATTAACGGCGCGTTCAAATGGGCTGCGGGCGACGACATCGCGGCCTGGGTTACGAACAACGGCTCTGCCCTCGGCTTCAAGACGATGAAGATGGTGGGCGGCGCAGGCACCGACAAGGCTTCGTACGGGGCTGTTGTGGGCGGAAAGCCAACGGACGTTGCGGTGTTCCCGGTGGGCGCGGCGAAAAGCTATGACGGCGGCGTGCTGACGGTTAACTATCCGAGCGTTTACGACAACTACTGCACCGACTACAACAAGGACAGCATGAGCGTGAGCGACCCGATGGCGGCGTTTTTCGCGCAGGGCGAGAAGCAGTTCGTGTTCCGCCACGTGGGCGGCGTGATTGAGTGGGACATCGACGTTCCCGCATACATCGACGAGTTCACGGTGAAGATGAACAGCGGCGTAACCGGCGACTTCACCGTTGACGCCACGGACAAGAGCAACCCTTACGCTTCGGCGAGGGAGAACACCGTTGACTCCGTTTCGTTCAAGTTCGGGCTCACCACCGAGAGCAAGGAGATACACTTCTATATGCCGGTCCCCGTGGGAACGTACAAGGGATGCACAATATATATAAAGAACAACGGCAAGGTGGTTGACAGCTTCACCAGCGAGGCGGAGAACACCGTGAGAAGGTGCGACTGGATTGTGATGCCTCTGATAAGCATGGGCTACACGGGCGTTATAGAGAACGCCGTTACCGCGTGGGCGGGCCTGCGACAGGTTGCCGAAAACGGCGGTGTGGTTTCGCTCGGAAGCGACATAACCATAAATGAAGACACCAACGTTGTTGTCGGCGAGGGAAAGAGCCTTGTTGTTGACCTGAACGGAAAGAAAGTTGAAAATGAAAATGATTTGTGGAAAGACAACTCCGACCAGTGGTCTTTGTTCAGCACACACGGCGGCACTCTCGTGCTCAAGGGCGACGGCACGGTGAAGGCAAAGGAGAACGACTGCTACGCGGCCGACGTTCAGGACGGCGGACACCTTGTCATCGAGGGCGGACATTACATCGGCAACATCCATGCGGTGTATGTCCTTGAAGGTCTTGCCGAAATCAAGGGCGGCGTGTTCGAGGTGCAGCAGAAATACCCCAACGCTTCGATAGCAGACGAGTATGTCTTGAACTGCTATGACGCGAACCGCGCCAACGGCACAGCCAAGATAATCGTTACGGGCGGCACGTTCATCGGTTTCAATCCCGCCGACTGCTACGCCGAGGGCGCACACACAAACTTCCTCGCGCCAGGCTATGTGTCGGTCAGGACAACATACGAAGGCAGGGATGCGTGGACCGTGAAGAAAATAGAGGCGACTCCTGTAACAAATGCAGAACTTAAAAATGCGTTTAAGGTGGCCGGCAACGTGATTGCTGTAAACGGAAACCTTGAAATAAACGAATATACAACTCTGAATAAAGAGGTTGTCCTTTCCATTGCAAAAGATGCCGAGATTAAGGCAAATTCGGACAGGTCTATGGCAATTAAAGTAATTCGTAATGGAGTTCTTGATGTTTACGGACAAGGTAAAATTACGGGTACGGACAACTCTACAGCCACTTTTGGCTCAACTGCATTGATGGTTGAGAACGGCACTTTGAACATTTGGGATAATGTTACAGTCGAGGGGGGCAAAGGTGCTTCTGTAAACAGCGCAGTGTGGCTTAACAATGGTACAGTCAATATTTACAACGGATCATTCCATGTGGGACTAGACAAAAACGGAAATCCCAACCCTTGTATATATGTGAGCAGCAGCGACAGCAAGACCAAGGCAACTGCAAATATATATGGTGGCGTATTCGAAGCAGATAATCCCCAATATCTGTTGAACATAAACGATAATGACAGAGGCGTATGTGCGATTAAGGTTTACGGCGGCACGTTTGTAGGCTTCAACCCTGCCGACAACGCTTCGGAGGGTGAGCACACCAATTTTGTTGCCGAGGGCTACAAGTCGGAAAAGACCACATACAACGGCAAGGAAGCCTGGAAGGTTGTTAAGGAATAAGTAATCGTCCAATATTTTTTTCAATCCCCGCCGCTGTGAAGTGGCGGGGATTTTTTGTGCCAATGCGTGCGGGATGTGTGACAATTTGTCATAATTTGTCGCATCGCGCAAAGTTTGTCATGGCATGAAGCAAAATGTGCCCCGTTCTGGACAGAAAATAATGAAAGACGCAGTTGTTCTGTGCTAAGAGTGTTGTGGATTGTGTAAAACGTTGATTGACAATAAAATACCCAAACAAGAGTTATTCTTTGTAACTTGTTGTCTTTTAGGGGTTTGAAAGTGGCGAAAAAAGGTCTGATGTAATTTAAATTATATCTGATATAATTTTTCCTGCATAGGACATAGTTTTTCCTGCATCAAATGTAGGCTTAGCGGTGTTGGTTTTACGGGATTTGTAGGGGCGTATTGCATACGCCCTGTACGCCACCGTATGAACCGCATTGCAAACCACCGCCACAACATTGCAAATGTGGCGCAATCCGGGCGTATGCCATACGCCCCTACGGCGGTGCAATTCCTTGATTAATTGATTATTGCTACGCGGTGTGCATCACCACTGAAAACTTGTTGCACAAAAAAGCAAACTGTCGCGGCAATATGGCAAAACTGCGCAATCTTATAAAGACTTCAAAAGTCTCTAATACAGAACTTTCGTAAAATATTATTACGGTTTTGCAAGTTGTGCCTGAAGTTTGGCACGCTTTTGGCATAACAAGGGGTGGGGCATTGCCCGGAAAGGCAGTCTCCGCAAGAATATCACTAAAACAATAAACAATTAAAGAATAAAATCATGAACATTAAACCGTTAGCAGACAGGGTTCTGATTAATCCCGCGAAAGCGGAGGAAAAGACAGTGGCAGGTATCATCATTCCCGACACGGCAAAGGAAAAGCCCTTGAAGGGTGAGGTTGTGGCAGTTGGCGAAGGCACCAAGGACGAAAAAATGGTGCTGAAGGCCGGCGACACAGTGCTTTTCGGCAAATATGCCGGCACCGAAATCGAGGTTGGTGATGACAAATACCTCATCATGCGCCAGAGCGACGTTCTCGCAGTGTTGGCGTAAATATGTTTAACAATAAAATACTGAAGAATTATGGCAGCTAAAGACGTAAGATATAATGTAGAGGCACGTGAACTCCTCAAGGAAGGTGCTGACGCGCTTGCAAACGCAGTGAAGACAACTCTGGGCCCCAAGGGACGCAATGTTGTAATCGACAAAAAGTTCGGCGCACCGCGCATAACCAAGGACGGCGTTACCGTGGCAAAGGAGATAGAGCTTGAAGACTCTTTCCAGAATGCTGGGGCGCAGCTCGTGAAGAGCGTGGCAAGCAAGACCGGCGATGACGCTGGCGACGGAACGACAACGGCAACCGTGCTGACACAGGCAATCCTCACCGAGGGCATGAAGAACGTGGCAGCCGGCGCAAACCCGCTCGACATCAAGCGCGGAATTGACAAGGCAGTCGCCAAGGTTGTTGAGGAAATAAAGAGTCAGGCCGAGAAAATAGAGAACAGCTATGACAAGATAGAGCAGGTTGCGACAATTTCGGGCAACAACGACCCCGAAATCGGCAAGCTCATCGCCGACGGTATGCGTGCCGTGAGCGTTAACGGCGTAATCACCATCGAGGACGCCAAAGGGCGCGACACCGTGCTCAAGACCGTTGAGGGAATGCAGTTCGACCGTGGCTACCTCTCGCCTTACTTCATCACCGAACCCGAGAAAATGGAGTGCGTAATGGAGAAGCCCTACATCCTTATCTACGACAAGAAGATTTCAAACCTCAAGGATTTCCTGCCTATCCTGAACAGCGCGGTGCAGAGCGGACGTCCTTTGCTCGTGATTGCAGAAGACGTGGATTCCGAGGCACTCACCACTTTGGTTGTGAACCGTCTGCGTGCGCAGCTTAAGATTTGCGCCATCAAGGCTCCGGGCTTCGGCGACCGCCGCAAGGCAATGCTCGAAGACATCGCAATCCTCACAGGCGGCGTTGTCATCAGCGAGGACAAGGGCTTGAAGCTCGAACAGGCTACAATCGAAATGCTCGGTTCGGCAGAGAAGGTTACCGTAACCAAGGACAACACCACCATCGTGAACGGCGGCGGCGACAAGCAGAACATCCAGGACCGCATCGGGCAGCTCAAGAACGAGATAGAGAACACCACCTCCACATACGACAAGGAGAAACTTCAGGAGCGTCTTGCAAAACTTTCGGGCGGCGTATGCGTGCTCGAAGTCGGCGCGGCTTCCGAAACTGAGCAGAAGGAGAAGAAAGACCGTTGCGACGACGCTCTTTGCGCAACGCGTGCCGCCATTGAGGAAGGCATCGTAACCGGCGGCGGTGTGGCTTACATCCGTGCGCAGAAAGCTCTTGACGGCATGACAGGCGACAACGCCGACGAGACAACCGGCATTGCCATTGTGCGCCGTGCAATCGAGGAGCCTTTGCGCCAGATTTGCTCTAACGCAGGTATCGAGGGTGCTGTTGTTGTGAACAAGGTTCGCGAGGGCGAGGGTAACTTCGGCTTCAACGCCAAGACCGAGCAGTACGGCGACTTGCGCGAGCAGGGCGTGGTTGACCCCGCAAAGGTTACCCGCGTGGCTCTTGAGAATGCAGCTTCCGTAGCCGGTATGTTCCTCACGACCGAGTGCGTGATTTGCGACAAGAAGGAGGACGCTCCCGCGCCTATGCCTAATCCCGGAATGGGCGGCGGAATGATGTAATCTTAGAAAAGGATAAAATCTTTCATAATTGGTTTCGGGGCGGTGTCCGTTGGATGCCGCCCCGATTTTGTTTGGCTTGCGGTACGGTTCATGCGGTGATGTATAAGGCAGATGCAATACGCCCCTACAAATGGCGCAAAACCAATATCGCCAAAACTATATTTGATGCAGGAAAAACTATGTCCTATGTAGAAAAAATTATATCAGACATAATTCAAACTACATCAGACCTTTTTCCGCCCACTTGCAACGTGCGGAAAAACAAACCGTTACAGAGATTGTTCCCTGTAACGTTTTTCTTTTGAAATTCAGCCTACCGTGTAATTTTGGACAATATGAACTTGGGGCAGGTGGCTTATTTCGCGTGGTACATCATGGTTTTCACATTTCCGGCGTTGTCGGTGTAGGTCAGCTCGTAGTTGCCACGGAAACCGCGAAAGCGCAGTTTGCCGTCCTTGCCTGTCTTTGCCTCCGTTTCGGTGCGCCATTCATGGTTGATGAGCCTGTCGAGCGCGAAGAACACCGCCTTGGGTTTCATTTCGCGGGTGAAAAGTCCCGAAGTGGAGGGTTCGCCTTTCGCCCCGCAGTTGTCAACAACGTTCCACCATGTTATCCCCGCCACGGGTGCGGAGCTGAACCAAAGGCGGTAGAGGTTGCGGGCGATTATTGCCTGTATCTTCCTGCCTTTCTCATCGTCCGATGGCGCGGTGATTGTTATTTCGCTGACGTGGATGGGAAGCCCCGCCTGTGAAAGCACGGCGGTTTTTTCCCATTCGCTTTCGGGGGTCTCTATTGCCGCCCCGGCGGCGATGTCGGCGCATTGCTTGGGGTTGAAAAGGTGCATCTGCATTCCCAAAAGGTCAATGCGGCATCCGCGCTTCAGAAGGTCGGCGGTTTGGTCGGCATAGCTTTTTTCGGTGAGCCAGTCGTTTATGTTCAGCTTCACGCTTTTGGGAAATGCCGAGTCGGCGGTTTTGAACGATTTGCAGGTGAAGTCGCCGGGCATTATTCCGTATGCCGACTTGCACAGCTTCTTGCTGCGCTGCAGTGCGCCGCTTTTGTAGTCCTGCGCACTCTCGTTCACAACATCCCAGCTTTCAATCTTGTCGCCGTAGTATTCCGCGATGTCGCGTATGTGGCGGTCGAAATATTTCTGGTAGTTCTCCGCAAGCTGCGGGAAGGCTTTTTCCAGTTGTTCCACGCTCATGTCGTGGTATTCCTTCTTAAAGTGGGTGTTGTCCTCGCGGTTGTCCTTGAAGTAGGGGGATTTGCTCACGAGCCTTGCGTATGTTTTCTGTTCTTCGGGCGAGAGCATTTCCTCTATGGTCCACAGCGGCATCTGCCATTTGCGGTTTCCCCACACAAGCGGGTGGCCCTGCACGCGCAGTTTGCGCTCTCGCAGAAAATTCACCACGGGGTCGCTGGCAGGGCGGCGCCAGTGGCTGTATTGGTAGGGGTCTTCCTGCTTGTTCCACCATTCCTCGGTGTCCCAAACCTCCTCGCGGAAACGTTGGCGGCCCTTTTCGTTTTCCCAGTTTTTCCAGTAAAAGGCAACGGTTGCGGAATTGAAAAGGTTGCCGAACAGTGATTTGTATTTCTCGTTTGACTCGTGGTTGCCGAGCTGGTTGTAATTGAATATGTGAGAGCCGTACCAGAAATCGCTTGTCGTCTGGCGTATCTTCACTGCCGTGCCGGGCTTTGCGTCGGGAATTTCAACAACAGCGTCAGTCTTGCGGTTCTTCTCGATGTCGGCGTCAATCTTCTTTTGCACCTTCTTGTCCCACCGCTTCCAGTAGGCCTCGCTCATGATGCCGTCCTTGTCTTCCTTTTGTGTGGTCGGGATTTCCTGCCTTGCGCCGAGCATCGCCTCGTAGGTGGACTTGCGGAGGTCAACTTGCGCCGCCACCGACAGGCATACGCCGCAAAGCAGCGCCGCAGCCATTGTTCTTTTGTTCATTATTATTACGGATTTGTTTTATATGGAAAAGAAAATCCCTGCCCGCCGCAGTCTGGTTTCCGCATTGCGGCACGGCTGCATCGGACAGGGCGGTTTGGCTTTACCGCATGGTTATTTCGCTATTATGTCAAATTCGGCTGCCGAGGCGTAGTTGCGCCCGAAAGCTTCGGATTTTGCCACGAAACGGAAGTAGCGCGCCTTCACCGGCTTGGCCGGTTTCACGATTTTCTCGCAGGAATTTGCCTCGAAAGCACCTTGGCACGCTGGCTTGCCCCACGTCTTCGCGTCGTTGCTGAAGTAAACCTCGTAGTCTTTCACCCAGCCGTTGTCCATGTCGTTGCGCGGGGTGTAGATGAACGCGCTAACATTATAGGTCTTGCCCATGTCCACGACTATTTCGTGCGGGAACTTTACTTCCTCGGGCGTGTATTTTGTGTGCCATATTGTGCTTGGCTTGCCATCTATGGCATTTGCCGCGCTTTCCCATGCCGTGCCTTGGTCGCTGCTGAAACTAACGACTTTCCACAGTGTTTTGTCCACGTTCACCGTTATGTCGTTTTCAACAACCATGCCCGGCAGAAGGTCTTTTGATGTGGCGTATGCGCTTATCGTTCCACCTCGGGCGGGAATTGGCGAGGAATATTCCTTGTAGCCTTTGCCGTTTACGCTGTAGAATATGGTCGCGTTCTCGGTGGCGCAGCCCAAAGTAATGCTGCCGTCCTTGTTGCTTTTCATTTCCACCGGTGCGCAGACAATGCCCTTTGTGCGTCCCCTTTCGGCTATCTGCTCCTTCGTGTTTGCGTTCTCAAGCGGAATTATGGTGAAGCTCATCGTCATGGGCTTGGTCAGGAGTTCGTATTTCGGCAGAACGTCCGGGCCGCAACTGTTGTTGCCGAGCGCACGGTTGGCCGCGTCAATGCAGACCACGTTCTCTTTCACCATAGGCACTTCGTAGGGGTGGAGCTTCCTGTGTCTTTGGTCGGTGTAAATGTCCTCGGCGCGCCAGTGTCCCACCGTTGCCGACATTTCCGTGGAGCTGGCAACCATAAGTCCGTTGCCGCCGTTGTCGGTCAGGGCTATGTAGCGCACGTTCTCCTTGTTGCCGTTTTCCTGCGGCTTAGCAAACCCCGTCCATTGCTCGTTCACGGTGCTGTGGTACAGTCCGGGGAAGCACGACTCCTTGCGGTCGCGGTAGTTGTCCCACGGGCCGCGTCCGTACCAGTCGAAGTTTTCGTAGCCTTCGGGCATAAAGAAGCGGTAGCCTGTCTTGGGGACAACAATGCCGTTGCGCCAAGGCTCTATCTTGCTTGAAATCGAAATTGCCCCGTCGGAAAGCACGCGGTATCCCATTTGGGTTGTGAAGCTCGCCGTGCTGTTGCTCGAATATCGGTTGGTAATCCAAAGGGTTACGCTGCCGTCTTTTTCCTTTTTCATGCTCCATTTCCCGGGCTGCGGCTTCAGGTTTCGCAAGCCCAGGTTGTCCCACGTTGTCATGTGGCTGTGGTCGTTGTCGGTGGGGGCGCGGAAGGCGTTGAAGTGCAGGCTGTCGAGCAGGAGCTTGCCCTTGTATTCGTACTTGGCTATCTGGCCTGTCGCGGCGGAGAATGTGGCGCGGAAGTCCGTGCCTTCTACGGTCAGGTCGCCGTTGCCCTCGGTGCTTGTCCTGATTTCGCCGTTGCAGGCTGCCTTGTACGCCGGTCTGTCTGCGGCTTTGCGCAGCAGGAACTGCTCTGCCGCCACCTCGTATCCGGCTTCCGCCCATGCGGTGCTGGCTTTCTGCCTGACGCTGAAGCGCACGTAATAGTCCGCCCCCGCTTTTGCGTTGTCGGGAATCAGGTTGCCGAGGGTTATTTCCTTGCTTGCGCCGCCGGCTATGTCGCATCCGGGTATCTCCTTTTTACTTATGGCAATTCCGTCTTCGAGAATCTGGCAGCTTATGTCGTAATTGCTGAGGTTTGCAAACGCCAGTTTGTTCTTTATTACGAATGTGCCTTTAATGCTGTCGGTCATCGCGAAGTCGGCGGGCTGGTAGATTTTCTTCACGTTAATGGCTTTTGCCGAATATGTGTAGTCGGGGAATATCACGCCGTTTGTGCAGAAGTTGCCGTCGTTGGGCTTGTCGCCGAAGTCGCCGCCGTATGCCCAGTAAACCTTGTTGCCTTTTCCGGGTACGGGCATATTAAGCCCCTGGTCTTTCCAGTCCCAGATAAACTCGCCGGCAAGCGCGGGGTAACGCTCGTAAAGGTCGTAGTATTCCCTTTGGTTGCCCATGGAGTTGCCCATTGCGTGGGTGTTTTCGCATTGTATGTGGGGGCGCGGCTTTTCTCCTTTCTTGTATTGCGCCTCGCGTTCCTCGCCTATGCTCTTTATCCTGTCAACGCTTGCATACATGGTGCTGGTGGTGGAACACCAGGTGGAGTTTTGCTCGTAGTGCGTGAGGCGGGTCTGGTCGAGTGCGTTTATCGCCTGCGCCACTTTTTCGAAGTTGCCGCCGTTGCCACTCTCGTTGCCGAAGCTCCAGATGAAGATACTGGGGTGGTTGCGCATCCAAAGCACGTGGTTCACGTTTCTCTCCACCATCGGCTCGAGGAATTTGGCGTTGTGCGACAGCGAGAAGTTGCCGTGGCATTCCACGTTGGCTTCGGCAAGCACGTACATCCCGTATTTGTCGCAAAGGTCGTAGAAGTAGGGGTTGTTCGGGTAGTGGCTCGTGCGCACGGCGTTTATGTTGAGCCGCTTCATGAGCATAATGTCGCGCTCCATTTCCTCTTTCGAAACGGTGCGCCCGTTCACGTTGCTGAAGTCGTGGCGGTTCACGCCGTGTATCTTGATGGGCGTGCCGTTTATGGTTATCGAGCCCTTTTCGTCAACTCCCACTTCGCGTATGCCGAGCTTGCTGCCGCGCACGTCGATTGTCTTTCCTTTCTGCGTGAGCTTCAGCACAAGGTCATAGAGATTGGGCTGCTCGGCGTTCCACAGCTTGGGGTTGCTCACGGCAAGCTCCATTTCTGCGGCGTTTGTGTTTTGCGGATTTATTCCGCAAGATTTTTCGCCCACCTTTTTGCCGTTGTCCCAAACCTCAGCCGTGAGAGTGAGGTCTTTTCCTGCCTTGGTCTTGGGCGCGACCTGCACATTTGCCTGTATTCTTACTGTCGCGCTTTTTGCCTCCTGTCCTATTTTAGTGGTCGCGAAATAGTCGCGTATCTGAACCTTGGGGGCTGACCACAGGAACACGTCGCGGGTTATGCCCGTGAGCCTGTAGTAGTCCTGGTCTTCGAGAAACGAGCCGCTTGTGAAGCGGTAAACCTGCACGGCTATGGTGTTCTCGCCCTTTTGCAGGTAGTCGGTTATCCTGAACTCCGACGGCAGGTAGGAGTCCTCGGCATAGCCTGTGAATTTTCCGTTCACCCAGACGTAATATCCGTGTCCCGCTCCGTTGAAGCGCACGTAAACCTCGCGCCCTTCCCAGTTGGCGGGCACGATGAATTTGCGGCGGTAGCTTCCCACGGGGTTTTTCATGTTGTCGTTATACTGCCAGTCTGCCGGGCGCGGGGCCATCACGCTGAAAGTTTCCGGGTTGTAGGTGAACGGGTAGGCGGCGTTTGTGTATAAGGGTTTGTCCCAGTCCTTGTTGTGCCTCACGCCGTAAACCTGCCATGTGGCGGGTACGGAGATGTCGTCCCACTTGCCGTCGTTGTAGTCGGAAGCCTCGAACCCCTTGGGCTTGCTGTCGGGATTGGCGGCCCATTTGAACTTCCACACGCCGTTGAGCGAGAGGTAGTATGGCGAGTCTTCCATATTGTTCTCCATTGCCGCCTTCACGCCGGCCACAGGTATCGCAAGCGTGTGCGCCTTCTCGCGGTTCACTTGGAAAATGCCCACATCGTCCCACTCTTTGCCGGTCTGTGCCGGTGCGCATAGCGACAGTGCGGCGGCAGACAGGAGAAAAAGTCTCTTCTTGTTCATATTGTTTTCTTGGATTTTGTAAAATTCTTTGGGTTACAAAGTTAAATAAAAAAACATTTGCACCCACGCTGAAGCGCGGGGAAACTTTGGCGAACGTGGACATCACATCGGCATGGCGGCAAGCCGTTGTGGGCGTCACGCTTTTGCGGCGGGTGGCGCATCTGGGCATTTGCGCAGTTTTGCGTTTGCGGCAGCCGTTCCGGCAAATGGTCGCACAGTTGCAAAAAGCTGGTTTACAGCAGTTTGCCCTTATTTGTAAAAATCTTGCAAGCGTTTGGTTTTCAGTGTGTTGCAAGCGGGCGGAAAAAGGTCTGATGTAGTTTGAATTATGTCTGATGTAATATTTCCTAAGTCCTATGTAGTTTTTCCCATGTCCCATGTAGTTTTGGCGGTGTTCGTATTGCGCCGTTTGTAGGGGCGTATTGCATACGCCCTTTACGCCACCGCATGAGCCGCGCCGCAAACCGGCATTGCGACACGGTAAGTCCGCGCAATTCAGGGCGTATGCAATACGCCCCTACGGAGGCGCAATTTTTTGGATAAACATACTACGTGTTTGCGGTGGGCAAGGGCGGGAGAAAAGCAAAGGGACACACCATTACGGCGTGTCCCTTTGTGCGTTTGCGTTATGCTTTTTGTCAGTTTAGTGTCAGTTTTACTGTCTGCACGTCGCTGCTGTTCGGTCCCACCATTACTTCAAAGTCTCCCGGCTCGCTTGCGAATTGCAGGTCTGCGTTGTAGAACTTGAGCATCGGCTCGTTTATCTCAAACTCTACTGTCTTGCTTTCGCCGGCTTCAAGGTGTACGCGCTTGAAGCCTTTCAGCTCTTTCACGGGGCGGATTATGGAAGCCGCGATGTCGTGGATGTAGAGCTGCACGACCTCGTCTCCGGCGCGGTTTCCCGTGTTTTTAACGGTCAGCGAAGCGGTTACTTTGCCGTCCTTGCCCATTGAGCTTGCGCTGAGCGAGAGCTTGCCGTATTCGTATGTGGTGTAGCTTATTCCGTAGCCGAAAGGATATGCCGGGGCCATGGTTACGTCCATGTAGTTCTGGGCGTACTTGATGAACTTCGAGTTGGGGTCAACAGGACGTCCGCCTCTGTAGCGTGCGTATGTGAGCGGCAGTTGGCCTGTAACCTGCGGGAACGTGGTGGTGAGCTTTCCGCTCGGGTTGCGGTCGCCGAACACAACGTCCGCGATTGCGTGCGCGGCTTCTGTACCGCCGTGCCATGTCTCCACGATAACCGGGGCGTTGGCCTTTTCCCAGCGCATTGCCACGGGGCGGCCCGTGATGTAGAGCAGGACGACAGGTTTGCCGGTTTTGAGGAGCGCCTTGAAAAGTTCGCGCTGCACGTCGGGCATTTCAAGGTCTGTGCGGCTTTGGCTTTCGCCGGTCATGTCGGTAAGCTCGCCAAGCGCGGCAACCACAACGTCGCTGTTTTTGGCAACCTCAACGGCTTCCTTCACCATGTCCTCTGCGGAGCGCGGGTCGCGCCCTACGTCAAAATTCTTAATCTGTCCGGCAGCCTCGTAGTCGGGGTTGGCGAACACGTTGCTTCCGCGAGCGTAAACCACCTCGCCGTTGCTGCCCACAGCCTCCTTTATGGCATCGTATATGCCGAGGTTGGGCTGCGACGAGCCGTTGCCCGTCCAGCAGCCGTAAAGGTTGCGCCCAGATTTGCCGAGCGGGCCTATCACGGCAATCTTGCCCTGCTTCTTGAGCGGCAGTATGTTGCCCTCGTTCTTGAGCAGCACGATGCTTTCCCCGGCAAGCTGGCGCGCAATGTCGATGAACTCCTTTTTGCGCACGGCGGTGGTAACTTCCTTTTCGGAGTGCCCGCGGTTTGCGTCCTCAAACAGGCCGAGCTCCCACTTGGCCTCGAGCACGCGGCGGCACATGGTGTTTATCGTCTCCTCGTTCACCTTTCCGTCGCTCACTAACTTGTGAAGGTGTTTAAGGTATGCCTGCGAGCACATGTCGATGTCGATGCCCGCGTCTGCGGCAAGTTCGGTGCAGCGTTCCTGCTTGTCAATTCCGTGTGAGGTCATTTCGGCAATTCCGTTGTAGTCGGTAACGGTGAATCCCTTGAAGCCCCACTTTTTGCGCAGCACGTCGTCAATGAGCCATTTGTTGCCCGACGCAGGCATGAAGTCGATTACGTTGAACGAGGACATCACGCTCCTCACTCCCGCCTCGACGGCGGCCTGATAGGGAAGCATGTACTCGTTGAACATCCTGATGCGGCTCATGTCAACAAAGTTGTAGTCGAGACCCGACTCCACAGCCCCGTAAAGGGCGTAGTGTTTCAGACAGGCGGCGATGTTTGTGTTTTTCTTCATATCCTCCTGATAGCCGTAAACGAGCGATTTCGCCATGCAGGCACTCAGGAACGGATCTTCGCCGTTGCCTTCGGCAATTCTGCCCCAGCGTGCGTCGTGCGCCACGTCAACCATGGGCGAATAGGTCCAGTTTACGCCGTATGCCGAGGCTTCTATTGCGGCAATGCGTGCAGCCTTGCGCACAAGCGTCGTGTCCCACGAGCATGACTGTGCAAGAGGGATTGGGAATATTGTGCGGAAACCGTGGATTACGTCAAGCCCTACGAGAAGGGGTATTCCGAGGCGCGATTCGTTCACCGCGACTTTTTGCAGCTCGCGGATTGCCTTGGGGTCGCTCACATTCAGCACCGAACCCACGAGACCTTTTTTTATGTCGCCGTAGATGTCGGTCTTTTCCGACACGCCGGTGTTTGCCTCGTGTCCGTCGGGGAGTACGAGCTGCCCGATTTTCTCGTCAAGTGTCATCTTTCCCATCAGCTCGGTTATGAACTGGTCTTTCGGCACCTTGATTTTCTTTCCTTTCCCACGCGAGGCGAATGACGCGGTCATTGTCAGGGCGCAGAAAGCAAGGATTGTAAGATTTCTGGATTTCATACTTTTATTTGTTTGCTATGTTCTGGTATTTCAACGGCAAAGTTAGCAATTTGTTTGCAAGCGCGGTGCTGCCGTGCGGCGTTAATCAGGGTAAAAGCGGCCTGGCGCCGAAAATGCGCCGAGCCGCTTCAAATATGTGTCATGCTGCTGTTATCTTATGGTAATCTCCCCGCGCAGGTCGCAGTCCATAAGCTGGCGTATTCTTTCGTTCGACAGATTGTGCCCCACGAGGAACATTAGTTTCGTTATGGTGCTTTCCACGGTTGCGTCGTGCCCGTTCACCACTCCTGTTTCGAGCAGCTGGAGTCCTGTGCGGTAGCGGCTCATCTCTATCGAGCCTTCGCTGCACTGCGTAACGTTCACCACGATTATGCCCTTTGCCTCGGCCTCTTTCAGAAGCTCTATCAGCCATTTCTTCTGGGGGGCGTTGCCCGAGCCGTATGTGCGCAGCACCACGGCGCGCAGTCCGGGGATGTTGACTATGGAGGATATTATCTCGCGGCGTATTCCGGGGAAAAGCGTTATCACAACCACGTTGCTGTCCATCACGTAGTGCGGCTTGAACACGTTGCCCTTTTGCGGGCGGCGGATTATCGCGTGGTTGTATTTTATGTGTATTCCGGCGTGTGCGAGCCAGGGGAAGTTGTATGAGCGGAACGCGTTGAAGCCTTCGGCGTTGATTTTCGTGGTGCGGTTTCCGCGCAGCAGGCGGTTCTCGAAGAAAACGCACACTTCCGGCACCATGGCGTTGCCCTCCGCGTCCTTTGCGGCGGCTATCTCGATTGACGTGAGCAGGTTCTCGCGCCCGTCGGTGCGGAGCATGCTGATTGGCAGTTGTGAGCCTGTGAGGATTACGGGCTTTGTAAGCCCTTGCAGCATGAAACTGAGCGCGGACGCGGTGTACGACATGGTGTCGGTGCCGTGAAGAACTACAAAGCCGTCGTAGTTGTCGTAGTTGTCGGCTATCACCTTGACGATGGCCTGCCAGTTTGACGGCTCCATGTCGCTGGAGTCTATCGGCGGGTTGAAGGCGTAGGAGTGGATGTTGTAGTCAAAATCCTCAAGCTCGGGGATCCAGCGGCGCACATGGGCGAAGTCGTAGCTTTCCAACGCCCCGGTATGCCGGTTTTCTATCATTCCTATTGTTCCGCCTGTATAAATGATGAGTATATTGGCGGAGGTGTTTATATTCTTCATGGTGCAAAAGTAACATTATGACACCAAACAGCCAAGTTTTTGTGCAAAAAACAGAGACGGCGGTTTGCTTTTGCTCTGTAAGGGGACATGGACGGGTGCGGAAGCCTTTGCGTTTAAGCAAGCGTCGGTGTAAAATTCCCGATGCCGCCCAAAATTGCGTAATGCGTTGATTTGTAAGAGAATGCCCTTGTTGTGGATGTTTTGTGTAACGATTTGTTTTTCAGTGTATTGCAAATGGGTGAAAAAAGGTCTGATGTAGAATTTTTTATGTCTGATATAATTTTTCCTATGTCCTATGTAGTTTTTCCTGCACCAGATGTAGTTTTAGCGGTATTGGTTTTGCGTCATTAGTAGGGGCATATTGCATACGCCCTGTATGCCACCGCATGAATTACGCACGATTGGGTGGTATGAAAAATCCCCGCCGCACATCGTGCGGCGGGGATTCGAATTGTTATTTTATGGAAAGAAAAGGCTTTACCAGGCGTCCTCGGGCGTGAGGCCGTTGTAAACGTTCTTGGGCGCAAACTCAACATAGTCGAGTACGAACATCGTAGCTGTGTTGGCAAGCACGCTCTTGAAACGTATGTAATATGTCTGGTCGGGATACAGGTTGCCCGTGTGGAAAATCTTGCGCAGGCGGTGCTCGGAGCGCACGTTGTAGAGCGTTGTGTTCACAACTCCGCCCGTGGACGGGCCTTCGTGCTTGCAGCCCATCATATAGCCGTGGTTGCGCATATTGCGGTCGCGCTCGCGGTTGAGGTCCGGGTCTTCGCCGTCGTAGAGCGCCCAGCCGATAAGTGGGTTCGTAACCTGTATGCGCTCGTCAATGGGAAGCCCTTCGGCTTGCAGGTTGTTCTTGTCCGTGCCGAAGTACAGCTGCGCCATTCCACGGTTTGCCGAGTAGGAGTAAACAAGGCGCACTTCCCACGAGCCCTCAAACGGAACGGGCGGCAGGCGCAGGGTGAAGTCATACTGCCCCGTGATGTTGTGCTCGTCGCAGTACATGTCGTTCCAGCCGCAGTTGTAGCCTGTGAGGTAGTGGTAGTCTGTCCCCTCTGCGTTGAGCGTGAGGTAGTCAATATATCCCTTGGGCAGGTAGATGCCGTTCTGGCCCTCCTTTATGAAAAGGCCGTTTGTAATAAGTTCGGGATAGTACGTGGAGAGATCCATGCGGATGCGCTGGTTGAGCACTTTGCCGGGAACGTCGCTGCTGTAAACAAGTATGTCGTCAATGGGGTAGTAGAAGCCGTTGAGCGCGTTGTTGTCGTAGTCGCCGTTGTTCGACCTCACGCCTATGCCGGGTATCTCAACGAGTGTCTCGGTGTAGGTGTCGGGGTCGTAGGTCGAGTAGCGGTTGATGCGTATTCCGTCCGTGCTCGGGCCTTCGGTCATCTTGATCATCCTGCGGTGCGAGGGCGACATGCTTTCCCAGAAGTTGTCGCAGTTTATCGAAAGGCGCGAGGGGTTCTTGTATGAGAAACCGTATTCTGTGCGGTGAACCACAAGCCAGTTGTATGGTATGCGCGAGGGGAGAAGGTGGTATGCCATAAATTCGTTCACGGCGTTTGTGGTGTCGGTGAGTTCCGTGCCGTGGGCGGAGGGATAGGCTTCGGCGCACTTGGTTTTGATTTGCTCCAAAATCCGCTCCTCGTTCACGATAACGCCGCCTTCAACAACGGGCATTTCGATGCCCCATTTCTCGTTGAACACGCTGTCGGTCTCAAGCAGCACTGTATATCCGAAATACCGGTGCTGGGGGATTATGTCAGTTCCCCAGTCATATGTTTTGGAGTACTTCTCGGGCAGGTCGCGCTTCTCGTATTCCTCATCGCGGTATTTTGTGAGCTTTGCCGCCCAGCCGGTTTTTTGAAGCAGCATGGAGAAAACCCTCGCGTTGGCGGCGTTCTCGATCATGTTGCCGATGTATGCGTTCGACAGCAGCACAACGCGGTCAACCACGTGTATGTACCCGTTTTCAAGCTCGTGGTCGCGCGAAATCACGCGTGCGTCGCTGTTTATCACGGTTACCGCCTTGCCGTTTATGGTGTCGAAACGTATTGTCATATAGCGGTCGTCGGCGTTGGTGATGGGCATCGTGCCTTCGCTGAGGTCGGCAATGCGGTAAGCGTCGCCGTCCTTGCTGTCGAGTATGCTGCATCTCACTATCCGCTCTGCAACGGAGTCGCCCACCTGCTCTATCGGGAAATCCTTCTGGTTGTAGATGGAGTCGAGCAAATGGTGCATCGCCTGATCGGTGGGGGCGAAAACGGTGTAGTTCCCGCGTGCCGACAAAAGGTCGGAGAACGTGGACTTCGACTTTGCGCTCAGCTTCACCTTGCGCAATACGTATGAGTAGAGCTGGAAGCTGTCGCTTTTTTGCAGATAGCCGGTTATCATGTCCCCCTTGAATGTGTAGAGGTTCGAGCTGTCAACGCTGTCGGAGCAGCTTGACAAAGCGCCGAGCGTTGCGCAAACGGCAGCCGTTGCAATGCAGGTCAGTAGTTTCTTTATTGTTCTCATGTCGTAGAATGTTTCAATAATGGCAATGCCCTTGGCGAATGGTGCGCCGCCGGGCGTAAAAACTCTTCATAAATCTAACGGCTACAAATTTAGTTTATTTTTGATTTGTGCGGTGTTTTTAAGAAAGAAAAATGCAGGCGGTGCGAAATATTTTTTTTGAAAGAGGTTTTTAAGGTTTCCTGCAAGTGTTTTCCGTGGGTGGTCAAGACGGCAGCGGAGGATAGAGGGCGGCGAAAAAAGGTCTGATGTAGTTTAAATTATATCAGACATAATTTTTCCTATGTCCTATGTAGTTTTTCCCACATCAAATGTAGTATTCCCGACTTGGGCTTTGCGGAAATTGTAGGGGCGTATTGCATACGCCCTTTACGCTGCAACATGAAACGCATCGCACTACAAGGCAAACCGCCGGGAATATATGGCAAAGCCGCGCGATATTGCCCGATTTTCATAAGTCCCCGAGCCCGGACTTGCGCAGTTTTGCATGATTTGTGGTGCTTTTTTACAGCCATGTTGCGCAAAACAGCTATCTTTGCACACAAGGAAAACGGCGTGCAATGTGAATAAGGGCACGCCAAGCCTAATATTAATATGTCAGTAGCAAAGACACGTCAGAAACTTGTAGATGTAGCCCGCCAGCTTTTTGCGCAGAACGGTCTCGAAGCCACAACCATGAACATGATTGCCGAGGCCTCGCAAAAGGGAAGGCGCACCCTATATACTTATTTCAAGAACAAGGAGGAGATATACTACGCCGTAATCCAGACGGAGCTTGAACGCCTGAGCGACCGCATGGACGAGGTGGAGGCAATGGACATAGAGCCGGAGCAGAAGGTCATACTCCTTATATACACCCACCTCAACATGATAAAGGAAGCTGTGGTGAGAAACGGAAACCTGCGCGCCGAGTTTTTCCGCAACATCTGGATGGTGGAAAAGGTAAGGAAGCAGTTCGACACCGCCGAGCAGGAGGTTTTCTACAATGTGCTCAAGGAGGGGCGCGACAACGGCAAGTTCTTCATTGAGGACGTGCGCCTCATGGCCGACATAATGCACTACACGCTCAAAGGGCTTGAAGTGCCTTATATATACGGCCGCCTCGGCAACGGCATGAAGGAGGCGATTTCGCGCCCCATAGTGGCGGGACTCGTGCGCCGCGCCCTCGGAATGGGGCCGCTGAGATGACAGACGGATTATAAACAAAACCAAATAACAGAAAATGGGATTACTAACAGGAAAAACAGCACTTATTACGGGTGCGGCACGCGGCATTGGCAAGGCCATAGCCCTGCGTTTCGCGGCAGAGGGCGCAAACATCGCCTTCACCGACCTTGTGATTGACGAAAACGGCAAGCAGACCGAAGAGGAAATCGCAGCCCTCGGCGTAAAGGCGAAAGGATATGCCTCGAACGCCGCAAACTTCGAGGAGACGGCAAAGGTTGTCGGACAGGTGAAGGACGATTTCGGCTCTATCGACATTCTTGTGAACAATGCCGGCATTACCAAGGACGGTCTGATGATGCGCATGACAGAGCAGCAGTGGGACGCAGTGATTGCCGTGAACCTGAAATCGGCTTTCAACTTCATTCACGCCTGCACGCCCATAATGATGCGCCAGCGCAAGGGCAGCATAATCAACATGGCGTCGGTTGTGGGCGTTCACGGTAACGCCGGACAGAGCAACTACGCAGCCTCAAAGGCGGGGCTAATCGCCTTGGCCAAGTCCATAGCGCAGGAAATGGGCTCTCGCGGAATACGCGCCAATGCTATCGCCCCCGGTTTCATAGAGACGGCGATGACTGCCGCACTTCCCGAGGACATCCGCAAGGAGTGGACAAACAAGATCCCCCTCCGCCGTGGCGGAAAGGTGGAGGACATCGCGAACGTCGCAACCTTCCTCGCCTCCGATATGTCGAGCTACGTTTCGGGACAGGTTATCCAGGTTGACGGCGGCATGAATATGTAATAGAAACCGCAGGAAAACAAAAATCCGGGGCCGCAGGGGAAAAACCGTGCGGCCCTGTTTATAGGAAAGCATTATGCAAGTTGTTTACGAGGACAACCATATAATTATAGTCAGCAAGGCGGCGGGCGAGATAGTGCAGGGCGACAGCACCGGCGACCGTCCGCTGAGCGAGGACGTGAAGGCGTATGTCAAGGAGGCGTATGCCAAGCCTGGGGCGGTGTTTCTCGGCGTGGTCCACCGTCTTGACCGCCCGGCCATGGGACTTGTGATTTTCGCCCGCACAAGCAAGGCCCTTTCGCGGCTCAACGAGATGTTCAGGGATAAGGACAGGATTCACAAAACCTATTGGGCTGTGGTTTCAAACCGTCCGCCAAAGGACGCTGACCATTTGGAGCAGTATCTTGTGAGAAACCCCAAGAACAACAAGACATACGTGGCGCGTGAGGGGGCGAAAGACGCGAAGCTCGCCGCGCTCGACTACCGCGTTGTGGCTCACAGCGACCGCTACTGGCTGCTTGAGGTGAAACTGCTCACGGGCCGCCACCACCAGATACGCTGCCAGCTCGCCGCAATGGGATGCCCGATAAAGGGCGACCTGAAATACGGCGCACCGAGAAGCAATCCCGACGGCAGCATTTCGCTGCTCGCCAGAAAGCTGGAGTTCGAACATCCCGTCTCCCACAAACAGATATGCGTTGAAGCCCCGGTGCCCGCCGGCAAACTGTGGAATATGCTCGCAATAATGGCAGAGGCGGGGAAAGAACAGGCATAGGGCAAAAAACACGGCGGCGCAATTGCAACATATTTGTTTTTGCGCTAATTTTGCCGTGTAAGCTGACGGCTTGGATAAGATAAAAAGTTGGAAATAATGAAAGCAAACAGATTTACAGTTGCCGTATGTGCCGGGGCAATGTTTCTGGCCGGCTGCACTGACCGCCAGATGCAGGGTACAATGGCGGGAGGCTCTCTCGGTGCGATATTCGGCTCGAGCATCGGCGGACTTATGGGCGGGCCTCGCGGCAGCGATGCCGGCACAGCCCTCGGCATGGCGGTGGGCGCGGTGGTGGGCAACGCCGTAACAAGCCAGAAAAACCGCAAGGGAAGCACCAACATTGACGACTGCGACGACAGTTGCAACCTTCCCCCCTCGCGCCGCAATCCGCGCAACGGCGGGGAGGCGCCATATGTGTCGGGCATCGACGGACTGCAAGTGGAGAACATTCGCTTTGTTGACGAGAACCGCAACCAGACAATTGATGCCGGCGAACACGCGAAAATCCTGTTCGAGATACACAACGCGGGAAACGCCACGCTATACAACATCACGCCGGTGGTGTCGTGTAGCGAACCGAAAAGGATAAGCGTATCGCCAACGGCGATAATCGGAAACCTTGCTCCCGGCAAGGCGGTGGCATATACGGCAAACGTCGTGGCGTCGCCGAGGCTGAGGGATGGGGAAGTGAGCTTCAGAATAGCTTTTCAGGATGGCAGACGGACTGTTACCTACAAGGATTTCACACTCGCGACCAAAGCTGCGGAATAGCAAAGGCGTGAAATAAAGTTTTGGAAATGCGCTCTTGCGGGTACGCATTGATTTATAAGTAGGTAAATTGCGCTGCTGTAGGGGCGTATGGCATACGCCCGAAGTGCGCCGCTTTTGCGGTGTTCGCTGATGCGGATTGTGCGGCAGTGTATATGGCGTGTGCCATGCGTTGCACAAATACGCTGTAATCAATCATTCAGGAAATTGCACCTCCGTAGGGGCGTATTGTATACACCCGGAATTGCGCGGATTTGCAATGTTGCGACAATGGTTCGCGATGCGGTTCAAGCGGTGGTGCGAAGGACGTATGCAATATGCCCCTACAATTTCCGCAAAACCAAAATCGGGAAAACTACATCGGATGCAGGAAAAACTGTGTCCTATGTTGTTTAAATTATATCAGACATAATTCAAACTACATCAGACCTTTTTTTGCCGCTTTGCAACACGTTGTTTCCCAGAAAACTAAAAAGATTGACAGAATTGGGAAAATGGCGCAGACAGTCAGTGCGTTATTTGGAAGTGTCTTGAAATTTTATCACTTATAAGTGGCAAAATTGATTTTTTTTCGATTTTATCATTTATAGGTGATGAATTTGCGCTAATTTTACATTGTGAGTGCAGAAATATTAAATAGATGTTTTGACTGTCTGCGAAAAAACTAAAGAAATTTCTGCGACAAAAATTCTTATGAAGCATGGATGCGTTCAAAATAGAGCTGTTTGAAAAGGAAACGGGGAAAGCTTTTCCCGATTTTCGCACTCTTGACAAGAGGGAGTGCGCAGTGCTGTGCCGCCGGTTCTGTGGCAAGATGCAAATACCCAAGCTGGAAATGCCGGCTGTTGGTTATTTGGAGCGCAAGGGCACTTTTATGGAGAATTTCAACGCGCTTCAGGACGGCTTTAACGTTTCAGAACTTTTTGCTTGTTTGAAAGTAACGGCAGATATTATATATGTGTGCTGGGACAATTTTGAAACGATAGACATAATGAGCTTGCAGGATTTTTCGCGGCATTTTGACGACATTTGGTTTCCCGCCGCCGATAATATAATTGTGTTCCCGCAGGAAATGTCTTTCGTGTTACTGGTCAGGCATGACGGCGCAGTGTATTTTTACAGGTAGTGGGGATGCCGGCTTCACGGTGAATAGTAAGAAAAACAAGATTTGAGAATATGAATGACAAGTTGCGTTGTTTTTGTTCAATAGTGCTGTCTTTGCTTTTGGGGGCGGGTGTTTGCTTTGCAAAGGGCAGGGGATATGTTGTTGTGGCGTATGTAACTTCGTGGACAAGCGTAATGCCCGACCCTGCGCTGATGACGCATATAAACTATGCCTTTGGCAAGGTGAACGGAACTTTTGACGGCGTGAACGTTGACAATCCCGCCCGCTTGAGGAGAATTTCGGAACTGAAGCGGGCAAATCCGAAACTGAAAGTACTGCTGTCGGTCGGCGGCTGGGGGGCGGGGAATTTCAGCGAGATGGCGGCGGACGAGGTTTGCAGGAGAAACTTTGCCAAGGACTGCAGACGGCTTGTGGAGGAGTACGGACTTGACGGCATAGACATAGACTGGGAGTACCCCACACAGAAAAGTGCGGGCATATCGTGCTCGCCCGACGACACTGAAAATTTCACCCTGCTTATGCGCGAACTTAGAAAGGCAATGGGAAGAAAGCGGCTCGTTACCTGTGCAACCATAGCGAGTGGGGATTATGTGGATTTCAAGAACTGTATAAAATATCTTGACTTCGTTAATGTGATGTCTTACGACATGGCCTCCCCGCCCAAGCACCATTCGGCGTTATACCATTCCGCCATCTCGGGCTGGATGACCACGGCTCAGGCGGTGCGGAGTCATTTGGAAAAAGGTGTGCCGTCGGACAAACTTGTTGTGGGGATGCCTTTTTACGGCAGGGGTGCCAAGCCATATCAGGCTTATGTCAAGAACCCGCGTGCGCTGGAGGGCGTTACGGAGAAGTGGAGCGAGGAGTCGCAAGTGCCTTATATGGAAGATGGCGATGGAAACATGGTTTTGGGTTTTGAGAACAAGAAATCGATTGCCGCCAAATGCCATTATATAATAGGTAATAGGTTGCGCGGAGGAATGTATTGGGAGTATGCCGATGACAATGAGGAGGGCGGCTTGCGCAGCGCGGTGGCGGAATGTCTTATGAAAAAGAAAAAATGACAAGCAGCGCACAGGGCGTATGCGGTGCGCCGCATGATTGCGCAAACAACAGATAATCAGTGATTTATATCGCTGTAGGGGGCGTATTGCATACGCCCTGAATTGCGCGGATTTGCAATAGTTGTGGCGGTGGGTTGGGATGCGGTTCATGCGGTGGCATTTAGGGCGGTTGCCACCGCCCCTACGATTTCCGCAAAACCAAAATCGCACTTCCTTTTCCAAACACTCCGAAAAATACATTTGATGCAGGGAAAACCACATTTGATGTGGGAAAAACTACATAGGACATAGGAAAAATTATGTCTGATATAATTTAAACTACATCAGACCTTTTTTTGGCGGTTGCAGTACGTTGTTTTCCAGAAAGTTATAAAAGGCGTGCGGTTTGGGGAGAAAACGCTGGCTGACAAGGGGTTGTGCGGTTTTGTCAGCAACGGGGCGCCCGCGCCTCCCAAAACTTGTGCGGTTTTTTGTCGCTTGGGGCAAAAAAGTTGCTGCCGGGCTTTGCCATTTGGTGGACAACACCTAAATTTGTAGAGGTACACAGAAACACAGCGGCATGAGAGACAGGCACATATTCACAAGGGTACGGCTGTGGCGGGGCATGCCCGCCGTGTTACCCACGTCTGCCTCCTGCATTGCGGCATGTCTTCTGCGGTCTCTGACCCGCGCCGTCTCTTCCGCATCCGCCGTCCCCTTTCTTGCCCCTCTTCTTTCATTCCTCCTTCCGGTTTTCCCTCATCGTGCCTCGGGTCAGGATGTCCGTGAGAACTTCGTCCGTTGCGACACGTATCTTGACAGCCTCGGGCGGCACAGGACAACTTCGGTGCAGTGGTTCGACGGCCTCGGCCGCCCGACTGTCTCCTCCACCGACGGACTCAGCCCAGACGGCACGGTGGCGCGGGGGCTTAGGGAGCATGACGCACTGGGGCGCACGGTGAGGGAGTGGCTTCCCGGCATTGACGGCCAGGGCGGCGTGCTTGTGCACAGGGGCGCGGATGCGGTCCGCGGTCTTTCCATAGCCAGCCAAGGCGGGGACAGCGTGCCTTTCACGTCTTACGCGCATGACGCATACGGCCGCACCGTGTCGGTGCGCGGTCCGGGTCAGGAGTGGGACGGCAGACGCACCTCCGTGGAGTACGGCTTCAACACTTCGGATGGGCGGCAGGTCAGGAGATACCGCATCGGTGTCGGCGGCGGTCTGTCGGAAGACGGCGTGTGGGCGACGGGGACGCTGCGCAGGGAGAAAAGCGCGGACGAGGACGGCAGGACGCTCGAGGCGTTCACCGACCCGTGGGGGCGGAAGATACTCGAGCGCAGGGCGGGCGGCAACGACACCTACTTCGTTTATGACGGCGCGGGACAGCTCCGCTTCGTGCTCACGCCCATGATGCAGGAGGATTGGAATGTTGAACGCCACGCCTACGAGTACAGGTACGACAACAGGGGCAGATGCGTGTGGAGGCGCATCCCGGGCTGCGCGGCTGTGGAGTACTGGTACGACAGCGGGGACAGGGTGGTCTGCGAGCGCGACGGCGCGCTGAGGGAAAGCGGCAGGGTTCGCTTCACGCTGTATGACAGGCTCGGGAGACCCGCCGTGACGGGAACGTGCGTGAACGCCCCCGGAAGCATAACGGACTCCCGCGTGGAGTGGACGCCGGCTGAGGGAATTTGCAACACCGGCTATTGGAACAGATGCACCGACAGGCTCGACTCCGTTGAGATAGAGAAGGCCGTATGGTACGACGACTATATCTTCCTCGAGTTTTACGCCTTCGACGGCTGCCCCCACACAACGCGGATGAGGGGCGGGAACACGG
>DKDC01000015.1:46018-46361 GCA_002451695.1 Prevotellaceae bacterium UBA6858
ACACGTTCACGGGCAAGCCCGCGAGGGTCGCGGAGACCGTTGAGTGGACGGAGAGGGAAAACGGCGCGGACACCGCGAAGACAGACTCCGTTGTAACTGAATACGGCTACAGCGAAAGGAACGGCACACTGCTCACCGTTGACGTGTCGCGCAACGGCACGGACGCTGTGAGGGTATCGAGCCTTGGCTACGACAGCTTCGGGCGCGTGGTTAGGAACACGCTGCACCGCCTTGCGGGCAAGGTGGAGAACACATGGAACATACGCGGGTGGCTGACAGGCACGGGCGGCGCGGGCTACCGCGAGACGCTGCATTACAATGACCCCGTGAACGGCGCGGAGGC
>DKDC01000036.1:0-29664 GCA_002451695.1 Prevotellaceae bacterium UBA6858
GTCCTATGTAGTTTTTCCCATATCCCATGTAGTTTCCGGGGTGTTTGGGAAAGGATGGGCGATTGTGATTTTGCAATAATTGTAGGGGCGCATTGCATACGCCCTGCAAGCTACCGCCAAAACCGCAACGCGAACCGCTGCCATAACATTGCCAAATCGCGCAATTCAGGGCGTATGCAATACGCCCCTACGGAGGTGCAATTCATTGATTAATCGCATATGTGCATTTGTATGGCTGTGCAATCTATTTATTGCTTGATTATTGCGTGTTTGTGCGGCGGTGCAAATTGTTGTTTATTTGCGTGCGGAATATTCATCGGGGGCTGTTTTATACGGCTTGGGACATTGGACAAAAATCCCGCAAAACCAAAAAAATCGGGTTGCAGCATTGCAGCATTGAATAAATGTGTAACTTTGTGAAAAATATAGACTGCCATGTTCTTGGGTGTGCCGCTATCGTCATTGTCCCGCGCTCTTGCCGAAAGATACGGGTATCGCGCAATACTTATGTACCGCAACCCATACGTATGCTTTTGGCACAGTGTGAGCGCGGTGTATGCCGACACCATGGCAAACCGCCTGTGCAATGCAATGCTCATGGCGGGCGTGGGGCGCGGGGAGAGAATCATCGTGCTTTCGGAGAATATGCCCGAGTGCATCTACGTGAGCCTGGCGGCCTACAAGGCGGGCATTGTGGTCGTGCCTGTGTTCCCCGGCACGTGTACGGCGAGGCTTGAGGCAATAGCCCGCATCACCGGTGCGCGCCTCGTGTTCGCCGGAGGCGCGGAGCAATACGCCATGGCGGCGGGGCTTTACGCCAAATGCCCCACCGTGAGGCGGGTTGTGGTTTTCGACCCCGAAGTGGCGATACGCAGAAACGACAAGACCACGCGCCACATCGCGGAGTTTGTTAAAAACGCGCCCGGGCGCATTAGGCAAAACCTCGCGCAGCCATGCGCGGACGATGCCGCCGACATCATTTTCACCAGCGGCACAATGGGCGAGCCGAAAGGGGTTGTGATAACCCACGGAATGTATTCCGCCGCATTCATGGAGAACGCCGGGCGCATAGAGGTTGGCGAGGGCTGGAAAGTGCTCGAATACCTGCCCTACAACCACATATTCGAAAGGGCGTGGGCTTTGTTCTGCCTGCAATGCGGGGCGGTGCTTGTGGTGAACCAGCGGGCGAGCCACCTGCAGCGTGCGCTTAGGGAGATACGCCCCGAAGCAATGTGCTGCGTGCCGCATTTCTGGGAGAAGCTGCGCCAGACGGTGTATGCGCACATCGGCTCGCAGCCCGCGAATGTCAGGGAAACGTGGGAAAAGTGCCTTGAAACAGGACGGCGGCGCAACGTCGGTTACGTTTGCCGCCGCAAGCCTGTTCCCGAAGATTTGGAGCGCGAATACGCCGAATGCGACAAAACCGCCCTTTCAATGGTGCGCCGCGAGGCGGGACTTGAAAACGCCCGCGTGATGCCCACCGCAGGGGCTGTGGTGGCAAAGGACATAGAGGAGTTTGCACGCGCCTGTGCGTTGCCGATGCTCGTGGGATACGGGCTTACCGAGACCACCGCCACCGTGAGCTGCGACGACTTTTCGCAAAGCATAACCCCGGGTTCCGTGGGCAGGACGATAGGCGGACTGGAAGTGAAGATCGGCGAAGGAGATGAGATACTTTTGCGCGGCAATACCGTGGCGCACGGATATTTCAACAACCCCGCCGCCACAGCCGAAGCCTTTGGCGGCGGATGGTTCCACACGGGGGATGCGGGACGCATTGAAAACGGCGAACTGTTCATCACCGGCAGGATAAAGCAACTGATGAAAACCTCGAACGGCAAATACATCGCCCCGGAACAGATAGAGGCGGCGATGAACGCCGACCCGATGATTGCCCAAACCGTGGTGGTTGCCGAAGGGCGCAAGTTCGTCGGGGCTTTGATAGTGCCGGAACACCCGGCGGGCGGCGGCGCGGAAAACCCGGCGGAAAGCCGGCGCACGATATGGGGACGCATAGAAAGAATACAGGAATGCTTCCCGCCGTTCTGCCGCATAAGGCGGTTCATGCTCATCGCCGGGCCGCTGACGGTGGAAAACGGATGCCTCACGCCAACCCTGAAAATACGCAGGAACGCCGTGGAGCGGAAATACGCCGAAGAGATAGAGACAATTTACGACAACAAGAAGTATAGAATATATGATAACCTCTGAACAGCTGAAAGAGATACAAAACCGCGCCGCAGAACTCGGACGCTATCTTGACATCGACAGAAAGAAGATAGAACTCGAGGAGGCGCAACTGCACACGCAAGCCCCGGATTTCTGGGAAGACCCCAAGAAGGCCGAACAACAGATGAAAACCGTCAAGGAGCTGGAACGCTGGGTGAACGGCTACAAGGAAGTTTGCACCGACGTTGAGGAACTTGCGCTTGCCGTGGACTTCCACAAGGAAGGAATGGTGGAGGAAGAGGAAGTTGACTCCGCCCATGCCAAGGCAGTGGAGAAAATCGAGGCTCTTGAACTGAAGAATATGCTGCGCCGCGAGGAGGACCAGATGTCGTGCGTGCTCAAGATCAACTCCGGCGCAGGCGGCACCGAGAGTCAGGACTGGGCCTCCATGCTCATGCGAATGTACATGAGGTATGGCGAAGCCCACGGCTACAAAGTAACGGTGAGCAACTTGCAGGACGGCGAGGAAGCCGGCATCAAGACCGTCACAATGGAAATGGAGGGCGATTACGCATACGGCTACCTGAAAAGCGAGAACGGTGTGCACCGCCTTGTGCGCGTCTCGCCCTACAACGCGCAGGGGAAGCGCATGACCTCGTTTGCAAGCGTGTTCGTAACGCCGCTTGTTGACGACACCATAGAGGTTTACGTTGACCCCTCAAAGGTTAGCTGGGACCTTTTCCGCAGCGGCGGCGCGGGCGGACAGAACGTGAACAAGGTGGAGACAGGCGTGCGGCTGCGCTACCAGTATGTTGACCCCGACACAGGCGAAGAGGAGGAAATCCTCATCGAGAACACCGAGAGCCGCAAGCAGCTCGAAAACCGCGAGAACGCCATGCGCCTGCTGCGCTCGCAGCTCTACGACCGCGCATTGCAGAAGCGCAAGGCCGAACAGGCGAAGATAGAGGCGGGGAAAAAGAAGATTGAATGGGGAAGTCAGATACGTTCCTACGTGTTTGACGACCGCCGCGTGAAGGACCACCGCACGGGCTATCAGACAAGCGACGTGGGCGGCGTGATGGACGGAAACATCGACGGCTTCATCAAAGCCTACCTTATGGAGTTCGCCGACTCGCAGGACATTGTTTAGAACAAATCCAAACCCAAAATAAATATGCCATGAGTGAACAAAGAAGAAGCAAGGCCAACGAACGGCGCAAAAAGCAGAACCGCCAGGCCGGAAGAATTGTAAACGGAATTTTCATCGCCCTTGTGGTTCTGATGGTGGTGTGCATAGTGTGCGCCGCGCTGCTTTCGGACTGACAGGAACGTAAAGCGGGAAATTCGCAAAAAGGTATTGGCAATGCCATTGGAGATAGAACACAAGTTCCTCGTCCGCGGGGAATACAAGAATCTCGCGTCCTCGTCAACCCGCATTGTGCAGGGCTACATCTGCAGCGACAGGGGCAGGACGGTGCGCGTGCGCATCCGCGGCAGCAAAGGTTATCTCACCATAAAAGGCCCCTCGCTCGACGGCGGGCTTTCGCGCTATGAGTTCGAGAAAGAGATAACCCTTGACGAGGCAAGGCGGCTCATGTCGCTCTGCGAGCCGGGAATAATCG
The DNA here is from genome assembly GCA_002451695.1 of Prevotellaceae bacterium UBA6858. Classification (GTDB taxonomy): domain Bacteria; phylum Bacteroidota; class Bacteroidia; order Bacteroidales; family Bacteroidaceae; genus UBA6398. The sequence continues at coordinate 3,792 of DKDC01000036.1, forward strand.
ACAAACGCCGCTATCTTGTGCCGTTCATGGGACACGTGTTCGAGGTGGACGAGTTTTACGGCGACAACGAGGGGCTGACAATGGCGGAAGTGGAGCTTGCGTCAACAGACGAGAGTTTTGAGAAGCCCGCGTTCATAGCCCGCGAAGTTACCGGCGACAGAAGGTTCTACAACTCCTCGCTGCGCATCCACCCTTTCATGGAATGGAAAGACTCCCTGCCCGAGTACAAGCGTTAAAAGGCAAAGCATAATCCGGGCATCCGTGGCAGGTCTCCCAAGGCTTGCCAAGGGTTGTTCTGCCCTTGATTGCGCGTGGGCGGTGGCATTCAGGGAGAATGCAATACACCACACAAAGACGCGACGCACAATCACCCAAGGAATTGCGCCGCCGTAGGGGTGTATTGCATACGCCATGAAATGCGCCGGCTTGCAATGTTTTGGCGGTGTTTGCCAATGCGGTTCACGCGGTGGTGTACAGGGCGTATTGCATACGCCCCTACATATATACCGTGTGCAATCAATAAACAACATACATCGTTCATATAATTCCCAAAAAACAAATACCGACAGCCTTTCCCCAACACCCCGAATACTACATCGGACGTGGGAAAAACCATGTCCTATGTAGGAAAAATTATGTCTGATATAATTAAAACTACATCAGACCTTTTTTCGCCGTTTGCAAACAACTGAAAAGCAACTCATTATGTTGAGCATATTTTATATGTTTATTCCTTTTGAAACCAACTCCTTATGCATCAGGCATTGCTTGTTGACTGCAAAGCAAGGTTAAATGTGTTAAAATCCGCAGGGGGGGGTAATAATATGTACTTTTGCATTGTATTACATCAAAAAAGCGATAAAATATCATGGATAATCGTTGTAAATTGTTTTTTGTATGTTTTCTGCTGGGCGCGGTCTCGAATATCAACGCCCAAGAACAAACGCCCAATGACTCGCTGTCGATTGACAAGATGCTGCACGGGCTTCCCGAGGTCATGGTCAAGGGCGTGCGCCCCATAGTCAAGGCGGAGCGGGGCAAGCTCTCCTACAATATGCCGCTGCTTATGAAGCAACTGCCCGCCGACAACGCATACGAAGCCCTGACGCGCATACCCGGCGTGAGCGACGCCGACGGCAGCATGAAGTTCTCCGGCAACGCGGTAACGCTCATAATAAACGGACAGCCCACAACGCTCACGCAGGAGCAGGTGGCGGAACGCCTGAAGGCGATGCCGTCGGCGCAGCTTGCAAAGGCGGAGGTGATGCTTGCGGCCCCGCCGCAGCTCCATGTGCGCGGCGGGGCGATAAACATTGTAACGAAAGACTATGCCGGCACTAACCAACTGTCGGGACAGATAAGGGGCGGCCTGCGTCAGAGCAAATACTCAAAAGGCTTCGGCGAAGGTTTTCTTGCCCTGCAAAGGGGGAAGTTCGGACTGGACGCGCAATACTCGTTCGCCGACGGCAATTCATACGGCAAGCTCTCGCACAAGGCCAGACACCCGCTGGGGAATGAGCGTGCCTATTATTACGACAAGGAGTTGCAGAAAGACTTCGGCATATCCCACGACTACCGCCTCGGCATGAACTACGCCTTCGCGAAGAACCACCGCCTTGAAGCCGCATACACCGGCAAATGGGACAAAGGCTGCGCAAGCCACCGCACAACAGGCTCAAGCATTGGCGGCACGCATACCGACAGCCACGTATATCTGCACAACGTCGATTTGAACTACTCCCTGCCTTTCGGGCTTAACATAAGCGGTTCGTACACCCACTACCGCACGCCGCAGAGCCAGAGGCTCGACAACACGATGCACTCCGGCGGAAGCGATTCGGAAACGGAGCGCAACCTAAGCACCGCCAGCCGGCAGACAATAAACAAGTGGATGTTCACCGCCGACCAGACACATTCCCTGCCGCACGGCTGGGGACTGTCGTATGGTGTCAAGGGGCAGTTCACCGACAACACCAGCTTCCAGACCACGCTTGACAAGGCGGGCAACGTGTTGCCGGACGCTTCGAGCAGTGTTGACATTTTCGAGCGCATCTGGAACTTTTACGGAGGGTTCAGCAAGCAGATTACAAAAGCCGTAAGCCTCGAGGCATCCGTTGCCGCCGAACAATATCATTCGTCCCTGTGGGACAAGTGGCGCATATACCCCTCGCTAAACGCCCTGTGGAACGTAAACGATGACCATGTGCTAAGCCTGTCGTTCAGCTCGGACTCAAAGTTCCCGAGCTACTGGTCAACAATGAGCAGCGTTTTCTATTCTTCCGCCTACAGCGAGATTTGGGGCAACCCGAATTTGAAGCCATATTCCAGCTACGACATAAACCTTATGTGGCAGATAAAGCGGCGTTACACACTGTCGGCTTTCGCCCAGTTAATGCCCGACTATTCCGTGCAACTGCCATACCAGACAACCGACCGCATGGCGGTGATAATGAAGGAGACGAATTTCAACTACGTAAACATTTACGGACTTCAGGCATCCGCCATATTCAGGGCGGGAAAGTGGCTTAACGGCAACGTATTTGCCACTGGAATGTACAGGCACGACAAGAGCCGGCACTTCTTCGATTTGCCGTTCGACCGCAAGAGGCTCACCGCCATGTTCGGCGGCACAGCGTCAGCAAGGCTTCTGCGCAAGCAGGACCTGCGCCTTATCCTGAACCCGTTCTTCCAGACCAAAGCCATACAGGGAGTGTATGACATCAGTCCTATATTCCTGATGAACGCGAAGCTGCAATGGACATCGGCCGACGGAAAGTGGGGAGTGCGCATAAGCGGCAGCAACATCTTCAACAACAAAATCGACACGCGCTCCGTGCAGGGAAACCAGAACTACCGCATGAGAATTGCCAACGGGGCGACAGGCGAATTTTCCGTTGTCTATAAATTCGGCGGCTACAAGGAGAAGAAAGTAAAAGCCGTTGACACGTCCCGCATGGGGCATTAAACGCCACCCTATAAGGTAACGTCAAGGGCGCGGAACGCACTTTGAAACAGAAACTTCGTTTGTCTTGCGCGGAAAAAGTGGCAATATTGCCAAAAAATCCGCGCAAGACAAATGCGGTTCAAGCGTTGGTGAAAACGGCGGCGCACAAGACATACGTAATACACCAACAATTTTACAATATACAGTCAACCAACAATTTGCACCGCCGTAGGGGCGTATTGCATACGCCCTGAATTGCGCGATTTGGCAATGTCATGGCGGCGGTTTGCGATGTTTGTAGTTGCAGGTCAAGCGGTGGTAAAAGCGATGGAGTAAGGGCGTATGCAATACGCCCCTACAAATGGCGCAAAACCATAATCGCCTGCCTTTTCCCAAACACTCCAAGAACTACATTTGATGTGAGAAAAACTATGTCCTATGTAGAAAAAATTATGTCTGATGTAGTTCAAACTACATCAGACATAATTTTACCGCTTGCAAGGCTTTGAAAGCCAAAAACTTACAAAAATCTTCTAAAAAGAGGCTTCCCTTTGAAAATCAGGAGGTTGCGAGAACCGCACACGCACCGGGCATACGCAAAACCGCAAGCCCGCTTTCGCGGAGGCTTGGTAGGCTATGGCGCACAGCCTATTTTCTTACCGCTTTATCTTTTCGCTTATTTCAAGCATCCGCCTTATTGGCCTTGCCGCCTTTTGGGCTATCTCGGGGCTTACGTCTATTGACGGCCATTCGTATTTCAGGCAGTTGTACAGCTTCTCCATTGTGTTGAGGCGCATATAGGCGCATTCGTTGCACGCGCAGGTGCTGTCGTCGGGCGGAACGGGGATGAACTTCTTGTCGGGGCACGACTTTTGCATCTCGTGCAGTATGCCGCTTTCCGTCGCCACGAGAAACTCCTTTACACCGCTGCTTTTTGCGTGCTTCAGCAGCGCGGCGGTTGAGCCAACATAGTCGGCAAGTTTCAGCACCGCCCCCTTGCATTCGGGGTGGGCGAGGATTTCCGCGTTGGGGTGTTGCGATTTCAGCGCCACGATTTTCTCAACCGAAAAACGCTCGTGTACATCGCACGCGCCGTTCCACAAAAGCATATTGCGCCCGGTTATGGAGTTGATGTAGTTGCCGAGATTGTAGTCAGGACCGAAAATAAGCTTTGCGTCCTTGGGAAAACTCTCAACTATCTCCTTGGCGTTGCCCGACGTAACCACCACGTCGGTAAGGGCCTTCACCGCTGCGGAGGTGTTTACATACGAAAGCACCTGATAGCCCGGATGCGCCTTCACAAACTCGGCGAACTTGTCGGCGGGGCAGCTTTCGGCGAGCGAGCAGTGGGAATTGAGGTCGGGCAGAAGAACCGTCTTGTCGGGACACAGAATCTTGTTGGTCTCGGCCATGAAGTTCACGCCGCACATCACGATAATCTTTGCATCGGTCTTTGCGGCTTTCTGCGCAAGAGCCAGACTGTCGCCCACGAAATCGGCAACGTCCTGAATAGCCCCTGTTGTATAGAAGTGCGCCAGCACAACGGCGTTCTTCTCCTTGCACATTCTCCTTATCTCTTTGGCGAGGTCTGTTCCTGCGGGAACCGGCTCGTCGGCATATCCCTTCTCAATCCAGCTTTGTTTTGTCATATAACTTCTGTGGTATGTTTGTGCAAACTTATATTTGGTGCAATATTACTCATTATTTTCCAATCCAATGGAGTTTGCCACGCCGAATATTCGCCCGAAATTCCGCGCAACCGCACTTTCAAGGTTCTCTCCGCGCAATGCCGAGAAACTGCTGTACGTTTCGCGCAATGAAGTTGGCATTGCCGTGTCGGTTTCAAGGAAAATCCTGTCGGCAGGACAGGCAGCCACACTGTCCGGGTTGGCTTTCGCCCCGAACGAAACCGAAAACCCGGCGTTGAGCAACTGCGACATGGCGGCGGGCTTGCCGCGAAAACCGTGGACAATCCACATACCCTCTCGGGGCATAAGTCTTGAGTATTGCAGCAGCAGGTCTGCCGCGTGCACACAGTGTATGAGCATGGGCATTCCCTCTTTGCGTGATATTGCGGCAAGTTCCGAAAAAGCCTGTTTTTGCTGTTCAACGGAATGGTTTGACGTGCGGTCGAAGCCACACTCGCCTATGGCGGCAATTCTCCCCGCTTGGGACAAAAGACCAATGCGCCGGATTTCATCATGCAGGTTTGAGGGGATATTGCAAGGGTGTATCCCCACGGAATAAACAATGCCGTTGCAGGCAGCCGGCACAGGGTCGCAACCGTTCGCGTCAACCACCGACAGAGCGGCGTTTGCGTTGGGCGCATGGGTATGAACGTCGATGTAAAAATGGACTTCGCTTTTCATGGCACAGGGTCGTAGCCGCTTCCTCCCAAAGGGTGGCAGCGCAATATACGTCTTATGGCAAGCCACAAGCCTTTTATCGGACCGTGCTTTTGCAACGCCTCAACGGCATATTGCGAACAGGTGGGCGTGAAACGGCACGAAGGGGGTGTGAGTGGGGATATGATTTTTTGGTAAAGGCGCACTGGAATAATAAGAACCGTTACAAGGACTGTGCGCACGATTTCAGCTGCTTTCATGACCAACGGCTTTTCAGTCGGAAGCGGCTTCGGTGTTTTGGGGAAGGCTTTCCGCCATACGGTGGAGCAGGTTCTTTATCTTGCGCTCCACAAGCGCGGAGCCCTGCGGCTCGTCCGACAGCCAGATGAAAGCCACGTTCAGCGAACGCCGCTCCCCGGCGGCGTTAAGCGAGTTCACCGCCTCGGTTATTATGGACTTGTTGGTGCGGTAAGCCTCGCGCATCTGGCGTTTTGCGCGGTTGCGGTCAACGGCATGGTGAAAATGCCGCTTGCTGACGCTCATCAGCACCTTTACGTCAGAGGCGTCGAAAGCGGCAAGCCGGCAAACGGCGCGTATGGGGTATGCGGCGAAACTCTTGCTCCCGGGGGTGAAAAGTTCGTCGATTTCGCGCTTCAGCGTAAGCCGCTCATGCTTGCGGAAAGTGTTTCGCGTTGCAACCATTTGTGCAAAATTAGCGAAAACACGCGTAACGCTTGCAAGCAGCCCGCAAAAGTTGGCAGTTAATGCGGAATTTTTTATTTTTGCAATTTACGAACAGACTACGCATATTATAATTATGAAAATAAAAGTGATTAACCGTTCCCGCCATGAGCTTCCGCAATACGAAACACCGCAAAGCGCAGGACTTGACCTCCGCGCCAACGTTGACGCGCCTGTGGTGCTGAAGCCTTTGGAGCGCAAGCTCGTGCCTACGGGACTTTTCATCGAACTTCCCGCCGGCTATGAGGCGCAGATACGCCCTCGTTCGGGATTGGCGTTGAAGCACGGCATAAGTCTGCTAAACACCCCGGGGACAATCGACGCGGACTATCGCGGGGAGATTGGCGTGATAATGGTGAACCTTTCAAATGAGGAGTTTACTATGAACGACGGCGACAGGATAGCCCAAATGGTGGTGTCGCGGCACGAGCAGGTGGAATGGCTGCCTGTGGAAACCCTTGCCGACAGCGAACGCGGCGAAGGCGGATTCGGGCATACCGGGAAAAAGTAACGGCAATCAGCTAAGGCAATGGCAAGACGCTGGTCGGGCAAATACGCATTGTTGAAAGTTTTGGTGGCGATAACGGTTGTGGCTGTTGTCGCCCCACAGGTTTACGCCCAAAAAAGCCGTGGCAAGAAAAGCGCGGCAGCAAAGGAGACCGTGGCGGACTATGAACGGCAGCGCAGGTTCAACGAGTTTTTCCTTGAGTCGGTGGTGCAGAAGCAGAAAGGCGACTACGCCGCCTCGTTCGACCTTTTGCGCCACGCCTTGGAGATAAACCCCAATGCGCCGGAAGCCCTTTCGGCAATGGGGCTTATGCTTGAGGCAACAGGCGGCGTTGACTCGCTGAACGATGCAGGCACTTACATAAAGAAAGCCGTGGAATTGGAACCCGACAACTATTATTTCCAGCAGCAGCTCGCGGAGTACTACGACAGTCGCGGAATGAGCGAGGAGGCGGTGGAACGGTATGAGATAATGTCGCGGCGTTTTCCCGAACACGATGAACTGCTTTACAGTCTTGCCGAAATATACAGCAACCAGAAAAACTGGGACGCCCTCATAAAGACCCTCTCGCGATTGGAAGTGCAGGAGGGCAAGAGCGACGAGATAACGCTGCGTAAGATAATAGCCTTTTCCTCGGCGGGGATGAATGATTCTTCGCTCGTATTGGTAAACTCGCTTATAGCCTCCGACCCTTCGAACAACACTTACCGCGTGATTCGCGGCGGAGCTTATGGCGACATGAAGGAGTATGAAAAGGAAATGGCGGAATACAAGGCGGTTCTTGCCTCCGACCCTTCAAACGAAATGGCAAACCGCGCAATAATGAACAGGAAACTGGAACAAAACGACATTCCCGCATACCTCGAAGCCGCCAATTCCATCGCCCTTAACGAAAAAATGAGCGTGAAGGCACGCATCGGGGCATTGAACTCCATGATAATGAGCGGATGTCGCGGCACTGTGGACAGCACTGCCGCACTTCCCGCCTGCCGCCGCATTTTTGCGAAAGACGATTGCGACCCCGCGTTTCTCGACATCTACCAAGGCTACCTCTCCCTGCTGAAAGCCCCCACCGACAGTATGGCCCCAGTTTGGCGCAGACTGTTGACAGCAAAGCCGGAATACTCACAAATAAGAATAAAACTGTTGCAATATTGCATAACCAAAAACCTTGAGGACGAAACGGCGAAACTCTGCGAGGACGGAATACAGTACGAGCCGGAAAACCTTGTGTATTATTTCTATGGCGGACTGGCGCAATTCAGCCTCAAACAAAAGGAGCGTTCGGCGGAAACCCTTAAAAAAGGCACGGCACTTATCAGCGGCAGCACAAACACGGGGCTTGCCTCCGACCTTTACGCCCTGCTCGGGGATGTGTATCACGAATTGGGCAAGGACACACTGTGCTTTCAGGCCTACGACTCGGCCCTTGTTTACAAGGATGACAACATAAATGCCCTGAACAATTACGCCTATTTCCTTTCGCTGAAAAAGCGCGACCTTGAAAAAGCGGCGGCCATGAGCCTCAAGACAATCAAGGCGCAGCCCAAGAGTGCGACATATCTCGACACTTACGCATGGGTACTGTTTGAGCAGGGGCGTTATGCCGAAGCCGCAACTTTCATAGAAGAAGCCCTGAAAAACATTTCGTCGGAAAAGGGGAACGCTTCGATTTACGAACACGCGGGAGACATCTATGCCATGCAAGGCAGAACCGATGAGGCTCTCGCCATGTGGCGCAAGGCAAAGAGCGCGGGAGGAGACTCGAAAACGCTTAACAGAAAGATAAAACTCAGGAAATATATAGCAAACTGACATCGCAATGAAAACGAAAAGAATATTGAAACAGATAATGCTTGCCGGCGCAATGGCATTGACCGTTACACTGTTCGGCGCATGCAGTTCGTCAAAAAACGCAACCAAGACAGCCTCGGCTGGCAAGGCTTCCACCGCAGAAGCTTATGCGAAGAAAGTAACAGACAACTTTCAAACTGCGCAACACATAACCGCAAAGGCGAGCGTGGAGCTGAAAAGCGGGACAAAAAGTTTCACGCTTGGCGGAAGCCTGAAGATGAAGCGCGACGATGTAATACAGCTTTCCATGTCGTTTCTCGGAATGGAAGTGGCGCGGTTGGAATTCACGCCCGACCATGTGCTGCTTGTTGACCGTTTCAACAAACAGTATGTGCAGGCAACTTATTCTGATGCAAGTTTCCTGAAAAGCGCGAGCCTTGACTTCTATGTGTTGCAGTCTTTGTTCTGGAACGAGATTTTCATACCCGGCACACGCGATGTGAAATCCTCGCTGAAAGACTTTACTGTAGCATCGAGCGGCGACCACACTTTGTTGAGCCTCACCTCATCGCCCAAACTTGATTATGAGTTTCTGACGCAAACCGCGAGCGCACTGCTCGACCGCGTAACGGTAAACCCGAAAGACATCACCGCAAAGGAAAGCCTTGTTTGCAAGTATGGAAGCTTTGTCAATTTTGACGGGAAGCAGTTCCCCACTCAGATAAGCCTTGAAGCCAAGGGTGGGAAGCACGACATAAACATGACGATAGACTTGAGCCGATTGTCTGACAACGCTAAATGGGAAACCCGCACAAAAGTGCCCTCAAGCTACAAGCAGCGTACGATAGACGAAGTAATGAGAAAACTCTCCACGATACAATGAACTGCCGCCGCATAATTCCTTTCCTCGCCGTGCTGTGCTTGGCATTTTCCGATGTCTGCGCACAGAGCAACAAGGAAATAAACAAATTGAAGTCGCAGCGTGCCACACTCCAGAAAAAGATAACACAGAACGAGGGAATGCTGAAATCCTTGAAGAAGGACGTGCGCTCGCAGTTGAGCAACCTGAAAGTTCTCAATGGGCAGATAAGCACCCAAAAAAAGTATATCGACGCTATTTCGGCAGATGTAAACGCACTTGACGGCAAGATTTCCATTCTGAAAACCCAGCTCGACACACTGATATCAGAACTGGAGCTTCGCAAGAAGCATTACCGCCGCGCCATGCTATACCTCTACCGCAACAGGAACACACAAAACAAACTCATGTTCATATTCTCCGCCGACAACTTTACGCAAATGCTGCACCGTTTAAGGTACGTCAGGGAATATGCCAGATACCAGCGCGTACAGGGGGAGCTTGTAAAAAGGAAGCAAGACCAAGTTGACGCCAAACACACAGAGGTGGTGAAAGCACGCGATAAAAAGAATGCACTTTTGGACGAAGGCATTACAGAACAAAACAAACTTGAGGGCCAGCACGCCGAACGCACAAAGATTGTCAACGGCTTGCAGAAAAAGCAACGCCAGGTGCAAAGCGCCATAAAAGCGGACAAGAAACGCTATTCCTCGCTCAACTCAAAAATAGATGCATTAATCCAGCAACAGATACTTGCGGAAAAGAAGCGGCGTGAAGAGGCGCGTAAGCGCGAGCTGGAACGGCAAAAGAAAATCGCCGAGCAGAAAGCCCGCGAAGAGGCGCACCGCAAGCAGCTCTCGGCACAAGGCGGAAAAAACAGCAAAAGCGGCAGACAGGACACCCAAAACCGCGAGAAGGAAAAGTCCGCCTCCGCACGCACTACCAAACAAAGCGTGGAGGACATGAAAGTTTTCAAAATGGAAGAGGCCGACCGCGCACTCTCTAATGATTTCGCGGCAAACAAGGGAAGGCTGCCCATGCCTATTTCGGGCGGATATATGATTACGCAGCACTACGGAGTTCACAATGTTGACGGGCTCTCGGGCGTGCAGCTTGACAACAAGGGCATAAACATAACCGGCAGGGCGGGAGCGCAGGCACGCGCCATTTTCAACGGCGAAGTGTCGGCGGTGTTCTCGCTTGGCGGATACTCAAACGTTCTGGTGCGCCACGGCAGCTACATTTCCGTATATTGCAACCTGTCCTCCGTTTCGGTGAGCAAGGGGCAGAAAGTGCGCACAAAGCAGACTTTGGGCGGTGTGGCACGCGACGCATCGGGAAACTGCACCCTGCATTTCCAGCTCCGCCGCGAGACCTCGAAACTCAACCCGGAAGCATGGCTCGCAAAATAAAAGCACATAAGTAATGTACGACATACAGCAGATAAGAAAAGATTTCCCGATACTGTCGCGCACGGTTTACGGCAAACCGCTCGTATATCTTGACAACAGTGCAACAACACAAAAGCCGCGTGCGGTGGTTGATGCCATTGCGAACGAGTATTACTCGGAAAACGCCAACGTGCATCGCGGGGTGCATTTCCTTTCGCAGCAGGCAACCGAACTTCATGAGGCCGCACGTGCAAAAGTCGCCGGTTTCCTTAACGCTTCATCGCCGGCAGAGATTGTCTTCACACGCGGGGCAACCGAAGGGCTGAACCTCGTGGCTTCGTCGTTTGGCGAGGCTTTCCTGAAAGAGGGCGATGAGGTTATAGTCTCGGCAATGGAGCATCATTCCAACATTGTGCCTTGGCAGTTGCTCGAAATGCGAAGGGGAATAAAGGTAAAGGTTATTCCTATCACGGAGGACGGCGAGTTGCGCATGGACGAATACGAAAGAATGTTCAACGCACGCACAAAAGCGGTTTCCGTAACCCATGTGTCGAACGTTCTCGGGACGGTCAACCCCGTCAAGGAGATTACCGCCATTGCCCACGCGCAGAATGTGCCGGTGCTGATAGACGGAGCGCAGAGCGTGCCACATACAAAGGTCGATGTGCAGGATATTGGCTGCGACTTCTATGCTTTCAGCGGACACAAGGTTTACGGGCCTACGGGCATCGGCGCGCTTTACGGCAAAGCCGAATGGCTTGAAAAGCTTCCTCCCTATCAGGGTGGCGGCGAGATGATAAAGAACGTGCATTTCGGACATACCGAATTTGAGGATGCCCCATTGAAGTTCGAGGCCGGCACTCCCGATTATGTTGGAAGCCACTCTCTCGCCACGGCAATTGATTACGTGGAAAAGCTCGGCATAGGCAACATAGCGGCACACGAACACGAACTGCTTGAATACGCCACCGGGTGTCTTGACACCATTCCAGGAATGCGCATCTTTGGCAGGGCGCAACGCAAATCGGCTGTCCTTTCGTTTGTGGTGGGAAACATCCACCCGCTTGACCTCGGAACGCTTCTTGACAGGCTCGGCATAGCCATACGTACAGGGCATCACTGCGCCCAGCCGCTTGTGGAAAGTCTGGGCGTGCAGAGCGTGGCACGTGCCTCGTTTGGTCTCTACAACACAAAAGAGGAAGTTGACGCTCTCGCCGACGGCATTGAAAGAGTGATGAAAATGTTTTGAACAAAATAATTTTCGCGCATATTCCTGCGCGGATAAAAATATACAGAAATGCTTCTTACAACAACACCCGCCGTTGAAGGCAGACCGGTAAAGACCTATTATGGGGTTGTAACCGGAGAGACGATAATCGGCGCAAACTTTGTGCGCGACTTTTTTGCGGGCATACGCGACATTGTGGGCGGACGTTCCAAAAGCTATGAGCGCGTGCTTCGCGAGGCCAAAGACACCGCGCTCTCCGAAATGGCGGAGCAGGCGCAGCAACTTGGCGCTAATGCCGTAGTGGGCATAGACATCGACTACGAGACAGTAGGTTCTAACGGAAGTATGCTGATGGTTTCGTGCAGCGGTACGGCAGTTACCATTTGACAAGTTTAGGAGCGCTTGATTATGCTTGCCGGGAGATACCACGACGTGAAATTTGAAGCAGGCTGCGACGAGGCCGGACGAGGCTGTCTTGCGGGCAGCGTGTTTGCGGCGGCGGTGATATTCCCCGAAGGATACGCTAACGAAGAGATTAAAGACTCCAAAAAGCTCACGGCAAAGAAACGCTACGCCCTGCGCGAGGAGATACAGAAAAAGGCTTTGGCATGGGCGGTTGGCGAGGTGCTGCCGGAGGAAATTGACGAGATTAACATTCTTAACGCCTCCATTCTTGCCATGCACCGCGCCCTCGACCGGCTCAAGGTGCGCCCCGAGGCTGTAATCGTTGACGGAAACCGCTTCAAGCCCTACGGCGGCATACCTTGCGACACTATCGTAAAGGGCGACGGCAAATTCCTGTCGATTGCGGCGGCATCCATCCTCGCCAAGACCTATCGCGACGACTATATGGAGCGCATAGACAGGGAATACCCGCAATACCTGTGGCGCAAGAACAAAGGCTACCCCACCGCCGGGCAGCGTGATGCAATACGCAAATACGGCATAACAAAATACCACCGCCGCAGTTTTACGCAGCTTCCCGCCGACGAGCCGCAGCTGCCTTTTGATTTTGGAGAATAAACAATGACAATGAGCAACGACACTTTCGACATACGCACAGAGCAGACTGGCTCCCCGTCAGAACGCGAATACGAGAACACCCTGCGCCCCTTGAGGTTTGACGACTTTTCGGGACAGAAAAAGGTTGTTGACAACTTGCGCGTTTTCGTGGAGGCGGCGCGGCGCAGGGGCGAATCGCTCGACCACACTCTGCTGCACGGCCCGCCGGGATTGGGAAAGACCACCCTCTCAAACATAATAGCCAACGAGCTTGGCGTGGGCTTCAAGCTGACTTCCGGGCCTGTGCTCGACAAGCCGGGCGACCTTGCCGGGCTGCTCACGTCGCTCGAGCCCAACGACGTGCTTTTCATCGATGAAATCCACCGCCTTGCCCCTGTGGTGGAGGAGTATCTCTACTCTGCCATGGAGGACTTCCGCATTGACATAATGATAGACAAAGGCCCTTCGGCGCGCAGCGTGCAGATAAACCTCAACCCGTTCACGCTGATAGGCGCGACAACACGCAGCGGACTGCTCACAGCCCCTTTGCGCGCCCGCTTCGGCATAAACCTGCACCTTGAATACTACGACGCTTCTGTGCTGTCGCAGATTGTGGTGCGCTCGTCCCATATTCTAAACGTGGAAATAGACACCGACGCCGCCGGCGAGATAGCTTCGCGCAGCCGCGGCACGCCGCGTATAGCCAACGCCCTGTTGCGCCGCGTAAGGGACTTTGCCGAAGTGAAAGGCTCGGGACGCATAAACCTTGAAATCGCAAGGGTGGCTCTCGAAGCCTTGAACATCGACCGCTACGGTCTTGACGAAATAGACAACAAGATACTCACAACAATCATCGACAAGTTCAAGGGCGGGCCTGTGGGCATTTCCACCATCGCCACCGCAATAGGCGAAGACGCGGGGACTGTGGAGGAGGTTTACGAGCCGTTCCTCATCAAGGAGGGCTTCATCGTGCGCACCCCACGCGGCAGGGAGGTTACAGACCTTGCATACCGTCATCTGGGGCGTATGCCAAGGCAAAAGGACAGCGCACCCTCGCTTTTCGACTGATGAACTGAAAATATTGCTTGGATAATGATAACATTTGCCTCCACCGAAGTGGAATTGCCCCCGCTTTCGCGCTTTGACTACCGCGACTGGATAGGGCGTGTGGCTGCAAGCCACGGGCGCGTTGTAGGGGACGTGAACTATATGTTCTGCGACGACCCCACCATTCTTGACTACAACCGCAGGTTTCTCGGACACGACTACTTCACCGACATAATAACGTTTGATGACGATGAGGGGAAAACCATAAACGGCGACATAATCATAAGCCTTGACACGGTGAGGTCGAACTCCGTGCTGTTCGGCACTTCGTACGATGACGAGCTTGACCGCGTGATAATCCACGGCATACTCCATTTGTGCGGCATCAACGACAAAGGCCCGGGAGAGCGCGAGATAATGGAGGCGGCGGAAAACGCCGCGCTTGAATTACGAAACGCCTGATGGCTTCCGGCAAAACCGCGAGAGCATTCAAACCGCGCAAAACATTGGTTTCCAGAAAAATGCCCATGCAAGCAACGTCCTGCATAACGATTTGTCTCCCAGAAGTTTGCAGGTGGAGAAAAAAAGGTCTGATGTAGTTTGGATTATGTCTGATATAATTTTTCCTACGTCTGACGTAGTTTTTCCCATATCCGCTATGGTTTTTAAGGGGGCTTGCCACAAAATCACGTAACACACTTAATACAACCAATACAATCATAAAATCATGCATCTTTCAGAATTAATCTTTCTTGGCGGCTTCCTTGTGTTCATTGTCGCCATCTTGGTGGTGGATATGCTCGTAATCGACCGTAAGGCGCACGCAGTGTCGATAAAGGAGGCGGGCGCATGGACGGCGGTTTGGATAACGCTGGCCCTCGCCTTTTCCGCATTCCTGTGGTTCCACGGCGACATGGTTCACGGCATACACAACTTTGCCGACCTCCAGGCGGTGGCGGGCAAATATGCGGCACACATAGCCCTTGACCCGAGTGACTTTGAAGGCAGCCTGCAGGAGTACCGCCACTACATGACCGTCTCGTACATATCGGGATACCTTATAGAAAAAACACTGTCGGTTGACAACCTTTTTGTAATGATGATGATTTTCGCCTCGTTCGGCGTGGGCAAGGATGAATACCAGCACGTGCTCAACTGGGGCATACTCGGGGCGATAGTGCTGCGCTTCGTGTTCATCTTTGCAGGGGCGGCAATCATCAGCCGCTTCGACTGGGTGCTTTATCTGTTTGGGGCATTCCTCGTTTACAGCGGCGTAAAGATGTTTTTCAACCGCGACAAGGAAGAGAGCATTGATGTGGGCAAGCATCCCCTCGTAAAGTTTCTCTCAAAGCACTTCCGCGTTTACCCGTCGTTTGTGGGGGACAAGTTTTTCGTGAGGGCGGAAAAAACCGAAAGCGGCTACAAAATCCCCGACGGCACGCAAAAAACCGGGAAAGGCTTGCTCTGCATAACCCCGCTGTTTGTTACGGTGCTGGTCATAGAGTTCAGCGACCTCATATTTGCGTTCGACAGCATCCCCGCCGTGTTCTCCGTGTCGCTCGACCCTTACGTGGTGTTTTTCTCAAACATTTTCGCGATACTCGGACTTAGGGCGATGTTTTTCCTCCTCGCAGCCGTAGCGGACAAGTTCCGCTATTTGCAGACAGGCGTTTGCATACTGTTGCTGTTCATCGGTGTAAAACTCCTCACCCACAGCGTACTGCACATCGATGCTGTTGCATCGCTCGTGTTTATCCTCGCCGTGCTGGTGGTGAGCATAGGCCTGTCGCTAATCATCCCCGCAAAACCCAAGCAAAAATAAAAAGCAAACGCAATCCGCAAGGCGGTTGCCACCGCCCTTGCAAATGGCGCAAAACTGAAAGCTGCGACTTTTTTACCAAGCATTCCGAAAACCATATGAAACATGGTTTTTCCCATGTCCTATGTAGAAAAAATTAGGTCTGATGTAGAAAAAACTACATCAGACCTTTTTTCTCCAATTCCAAGTGTCTGAAAAACAAAACACTGCAATATGCGTGTTTTGTGCTGTCTTCTGTGATTTCAAAATTAGGACTGAGATACTTAGTAAAAGTCTATAACATCTAAAATTTTGAAGTCCTCACCGTCTGAAGCAATAAGGTCGTACAAACCTTTCATACTGCCTGCATGATAAAATATATCTTCTTCTGTGAGAAGCCCTGCTTTTGTGTTGCGATATGGGTAGGCAGACCCGTCAGCCCAACAGTCGTCAAGAGAAATGAGATAGTTGTGTCGTTCATGGTTGTCTTTCCATTCAATAGTAACTTCAACGACTTTAGGCATAGTTTTACACCCTTTTATGAAAGCATCATATTTTTGCTGAATAGTCGTTGTTTGCATTTGCGGCAAATCAATAACCGATTAACAAAATTCCTTTTAAGGGAAGTTTTATTCTGTTTGAAATATACATCGTTTCAAGAAATGTGTATATCCTCTCGAAATCATCGTGTCCCCTGTAAATATTTCTGACTGCTAAAACCAAATATTCAACCTCAAACATCATTGAGGCTTCAAAGATGTCTTTGAGAAATTGGTTGTTTTCCGTCGCCCGTCCAGCCTCTACTTCAATCACGACTTTTCCATCACAACTTATCGCGTCAGCATAAAATGATTTGTCAATGGTATTGTTGTTGCCAAACAAAACAGGGACATCTATTTTCCCTTTATTGCTTTTGTCTTTTTCCACATTATACTTGAGTTTCGTCAAGTATGGTTCTATGGCAGCAAGCACATCGTCTGATTTCTTGTTGCAAGTTTGCGAATCTATTTTGGTTTCAACCTTTTTGAATGCTTTCAACACATCTTCTATAGGCTTTACGACACCGATGGAACGTGGAAAAAACTGAAATCTAATCATATTAAAATCTATTCTTATAGAATAATTTATTCTTAACTGCTCTGCCAGTTATCTGCTCGTTCTTTCTATTCTACAAGCATTAATTTCAAGCGGCTAATACCCATAAATATTATTTCCGAGTGTAAAGATAATGATTTATTCTCACTTCATTGCCTGTAGGTAATCTTTAGCATTGCCTTTGCATAGCGTTTTTCTTTTAAGGAATACCTGTTACAAGAGCAGCGATGGAAGTAAGTTTAGGTCGCTTATCACCTCCACAAGGCAGTGGTAGAAATAAAAAGCAATCCCTGTTTGCTGCATGGGTTCGTAATTGAGGCACAATAATTGTGTCAGCAGGTGGAACGAAAACCACATGGGACATGGGAAAAACCAAGTCCTATGTAGAAAAAATTATGTCTGATGTAGAAAAAACTACATCAGACCTTTTTTCCGCCGTTGCAAACATCTGAAAAACAATTTCTTACAGAATGTTTTGTAGATCAAGCAAAAACTTGATAATCTGGGCATTACTTTGATGTTGTCGAATTTGTCTTTTTGCGGTTCACGGTTCGGGAACGACAATGCGGAAAGCCGTAGTTTTTTACTCCGTCTTACCACCGGTTGCCGGCGGCATAGCGTTCATCTCATACATATACTTGTAGAGCGGCGCGAGCATCAGCGCCTGCATAAAGCCGCCGCTTGCCATTTCGCGCCTCACTTCCTCCTCGCTCATTAGGTGCACGGCTATGTCCTCCGTTGTTTCAAGGTGCTGGTCAGAGACTTTTTCCACGCCCTCCGCCACAAAGCAATAGCACAGGTTGTTCATTGCCCCGGGATTGGGGGCGATTTTCGCCACAAGCCGCCATTCGCCGCCGCCATAGCCCGTCTCCTCCCACAGCTCGCGTTTTGCCGCAGCAAGCGGCGACTCGTCAGAAGCGTCAACAACGCCCGCCACTATTTCCCAAAACACGTCGTCCAGCGCATGGCGGTACTGGCGTATGACCACATAGCTGCCGTCTTTAGTGCGGGCTATCACGTTCACCCACGCAGGGTATTCCAACACGTAATACTCGTCAAGCACAACTCCCGAGGGAAGTTCCACACAGTCTTTCCGCGCCGTGAGCCACGGACGCCTTATGAGATACTCGCTTTTAAGGGTTTTCCATTTACCGACAGTCTTGTCCTTCATCGCGTTCAATGTTTCGTTACTGTATATAAAACGCGGAATGTACGCTTTTAGCATACACAAAGGCTTTTATGCGTTCGTTTTTTCCCGAGATATGAGGGGAAAAGCGTAATTTTGCAACCGAAAAAACAAATCACAAAATGGCAACAAAACCCTCCATACCCAAAGGCACACGCGACTTCATGCCGCAGGAAATGGCCAAGCGCAACTATATTTTCAACACAATCCGCGAAGTGTACGAGCTTTACGGCTTCCGCCAGATAGAGACCCCGGCGCTCGAGAACCTTTCCACGCTCATGGGAAAGTACGGCGATGAGGGTGACAAGCTGCTTTTCAAGATTCTGAACAGCGGCAACTTCCTCAACGGCGTTTCCCCCGAAGAAATGCAGCAGGAAAGCGCGGGCAGGCTCGCAGCCAGAATTTGCGAGAAGGGGCTGCGCTATGACCTCACAGTGCCGTTCGCGCGTTTTGTGGTGCAGCACCGCGACGACATCAAGATGCCTTTCCGCCGCTATCAGATACAGCCCGTATGGAGAGCCGACCGCCCGCAAAAAGGACGCTACCGCGAGTTTTACCAGTGCGACGCAGATGTGGTGGGCAGCGACTCGCTGCTCAACGAGGTGGAGCTGGTGGAGATTATCGACGAGGTGTTCAGCCGCTTCGGCATCCGCGTGGACATAAACATAAACAACCGCAAGCTGCTCGCCGCCATTGCCGAAAAAATCGGGGCTGCCGACAAAATCACGGCTGTTACCGTGGCTATTGACAAGCTCGAAAAGATAGGGCTTGACGGTGTGGAGAAAGAGCTTCTTGAAGAGGGGATTTCGGCAGAGGCAATAAAGGACCTCGAGCCTATCATAGCCCTGTCGGGAAGCAACGAGGAGAAAATCGCCGTAATGCGCAGGCAGCTTGAAAGCAGCGAAACCGGCATGAAGGGCATTGCCGAGGTGGAATTTGTCCTTGACGCGCTCAAAAGCTCGCAGCTCAAAAACAGCGTAACGTTCAACCTATCCCTCGCACGCGGGCTGAACTACTACACTGGCTGCATTTTCGAGGTGAAAGCCCTCGACTACGCCATCGGCTCGATAACCGGCGGCGGAAGGTACGACAACCTCACCGGCATATTCGGCATGCCGGGACTTAGCGGCGTGGGCATTTCGTTCGGCGCAGACAGGATTTACGATGTGCTCAACGGTCTTGACCTTTACCCAAAGGAGGCGAAAGCCGGCACGCAGCTGCTGTTCGCCAACTTCGGGGGCGAAAGCGAGACGGCGCGATGCCTTGCGCTTGCGGCAAAGGCGCGGCGTGCTGGAATACGCACGGAGATATACCCCGACAGCGCAAAGATGAAAAAGCAGATGTCATACGCCGCCGACAACAGCATACCGTTCGTGGCGCTGGTAGGCGGGGACGAGGTGAAATCGGGAAACGTTACGCTCAAGAGCATGGAACGCCACGAGCAAAGCACCCTCACTCCCGACGAAATGATAAAAACCATCAAGGAAAGTCTCTGAAAAACCCCGGGCGGCAGACGGCTATCCGCCAACCGCTGACTTTCAAAGAGTTACGCATTTCGGACAAGGTTTCGTAAGTTGTTGTGCCTCACAGGCTTGCAATGGCATAAATTATGTCTGATGTAGTTTGAATTACATCAGACATAATTTTTTCTGCATAGGACATAGTTTTTCCTACGTCAAATGTAGTTTCCGTGGTGTTTGGGAAAAGGCATCGGTCATGGGGTTTGCGCCATTTGTAGGGGCGTATTGCATACGCCCTGTAAGCCACCGCATGAACAGCAGCACAAACCGCCGCCACGACACCGCAAATCCGCGCAATCCGGGCGTATGCAATACGCCCCTACGGCGGTGCTATTTTTTCATTAATTGTGCCTTGCGCGTTTCAGTGGTGCGTGGCGCACGCCTATGCTATCCGCACAAAAACAACATTTGACATTAATTGTATATCAAAGTCGTGAGATTGTCCGGGGTTATCACCTCTCTTGCCGCCAGCATCACCTCCTCCGCCGAAAGTGCCTCTATGGCGCGGCACTGCTCGTCGATGTCGCGGTGGCGTCCGTATTTGGCGAACGAGCGTCCCATGCCGATTGCGTATCCGTTGAAACTGTTGCGCGAAAGCTGCAACTGCCCCAACATCCGCCGTTTTGCCGCAGCAAGGCGTGTGGGGGTGAGCGGCACGGAAGTCATGCGGTTCAGCTCCGCAAGCAGAAGCCGGCGGCAGCGCGGCACGTTCCTTGGCTCGCAACCGAAGTAAACGCCCCACACCCCAGTGTCGGCGTATGAGCACACGTAGCTTTCCACCGTATATACCAACGCGCTGTGCTCGCGCAAGATGACATTGAGGCGGGAACTCATTCCCGACCCGCCGAGAATGTTGTTGAGCAAAAAGAAGGCGGTGCGCCTTTTGTCGGTTGCGCAAAACCCGCGTGCGCCAACTATCACGTGGGCCTGATGGGTCTTTTTGTCATGCACCACTTCCTGCGCCTTGTATGCCGGAAGCGCAATCTCCTCCTTAACAGCCGGCGCAGGGTCAAGCCCCGCCGTAGCCTTTTCGAGCAGTTTCACAATTCGCCCGAAATCGGCATCGGCATAAACATAGAAAGTGCAGTTTGCCGGACGGTAGTAACGCCGTGCAAAATCCACGGCATCGGCGGTTGTATAGGTCTTTAGGCGGGCGGCGTTGCCCAGAATGTTCCTGCCGAGCGGATGACCCTTGAACAGAAGTTCCTCGAACTCGTCAAAAATCAGCTCGGCGGGATTGTCGTTGTAGCTTTCTATCTCATCGGAGATGACTTCCACCTCCTTGTCGATTTCGCGCTGCGGGTAGCTGCTGTGGAACACCATGTCGCTAAGCACGTCTATCGCCCTCGGCAGCTCACCCTTGGGTATGGCGGTGTAGTAAACGGTCTCCTCCTTGCCGGTGTAGGCGTTGAGATCCGCGCCAACGCTTTCGAGCGCGTTGTTTATATGCCACGAGTTGCGCCGCTCCGTGCCCTTGAAGCTCACGTGCTCAATGAAATGCGCCATGCCGTCCTCGCCGGGTCTTTCGTTGCGCGTGCCGGCATACACCACATAGCCGCAATAGGCCACTCCTGTTGGGGATGGCTCGAAAATCACTTTCAGCCCGTTTGAAAGGGTTGTTGTCTGAAAATTTCCCATATCGTGCAAAATTACACAGAATCCGCGAGATAGCGGCACGGATTTGTGGAAACGGAGGGCGGGGAATGAAATGGGCGGACTGTATTTTCCGCTCAATAAAACTCTGAAAAAAAACCGCAACTCCGGCTGTTTTGCCAGAGTTGCGGGTCTGCCTTTTAATTGGGGGCGGCATTACGGAATGCGTTCCCCCGAAAGTGGTAACAGAAAAAGACTTTGCGGAAAAGTTCCGCGCCGCCACGCAAGCGGCACGGAGCTGCGGTGTTTCAGAATTTCCTCTTGTTTGAATCGAAGCTCATGGGCCTCACCACATAGTTGACCACAGGGAAATTCTGTCCGCCGGCACTATGGTTGTACCAGCACAGGTTCCAGTCGAAGAACGTGCGGTCGGGATTGGTGTCGCCCACCACAAGTCCCGGCACGCTTGCCGACACGGCGAAGCCCTCCGTCTCGGTGTGGGAGATTTCGTTGGAGCGGTTGTATCCGAAGCCCACGCCGGCCTTGAGGCATCCCGCAGTAACGACAAGCTCCGTCTCGGTGGAGAACGAGAAACCTGTGGAGGTTGACGAGGACTTCTCGATGGATATTTCGCGTGTGGTTGCACCGCCCGAGCCAGTGGTTACGTAGCTGTTCTCATCGCCGTTGCCCCACATGACACCCCAGCCGTTTATTTCGCCCGGTTTGCTGGGATAGGAGAACGGATCGCCAATCGTGTGCTTGAACACATTGCCAAGATAGGGCGCACCCGGGGCGTCGCCCACAAGAGCCTCGTAGTCTGCAAGACCGAGACCGATTGTCTTGGGCTTGCCGGGGATTGCCACATAATAATCTCCGCCTATCTCATCGGGGTCAGCCGCATTGGTGATTTCGTATGTGTAGAGCGTGTAGGGCGTTACCTGCATCACTACGCGGTCGTCGTCCCTCGCTTCGTATGTCTGGCTGTAGGTTACAGACGAACCTGCGGTGGTTGACTTCGAGAACTCACTCTGCAGCTTCGCGGTGAAATCAACTCCGCCCACTTTCTGTCCGACGAGCGGGACGGAGAACTCATACTCGAAGCCTCCGATTATCGATGCCGATATGCTGCCCGAACTTGTGGTCTCGGTGCCGTGGCTGCGCGAATATCCCCAGGTTGTTACATAGTCCTCGCTCGGGGCTTTCTCGTATTCGCCGTAAAGGTAGGTTGGCGGCGCGGCTATCATGGCGTATATGGTCGGCTCGCTGAATGCCTTCTGCGTTGACTTGTATTCAAGCGTCTTGCATCTGGCGTTAATGTTCACGGCGCACATCGCGGGATTGTTGCCCCACTCCCCATTGTTGGTGCCGAACCACCACATAAGTTCGCATTCCTTGTTTGAACTCCATTGGTTGCCCTGCGTGTTGTATTTGAACTTTTGGGTGTTGTACTCCCATTCTTTCCAGTTCAGCAAATGGTCTTCCGTGCCGCCGGTGCTGTACCAGGTAAGGTAGTTCGCGCCAAGGAACGAGTAAAGGTAACGCTTGCCCGCGCTGTCTGACGTGCTCATGCTTGCAAAATAGTAAACGGCTTCGGGCTGGCTGTCCCCTGTAATGTTTACAGGAATTATGTTGTCGGCGAATATGGAATAATTGCCGGTGTCCATCCAGTCGAGCACCTGGCGGTCGAACTTCACCTTGCCAGCGTTTGCGTCCCACCTCCAAAGGTCTGCGCCTACAATTATGTCGCGGTTTGACGAAATGCCGTGCTCCGTGCACAGAAGAGTTACGTTGCAGTTGCCCGCACAGCCGGCGTTGCTGCGGAAGCCGCCGCTCACAGTGCCGCCCTCCACGGGAATCGCCTTGAACTCCGGTCCATCAAGTCCATAACTTCCGTCGGGAGTGTACTGATATACTCCGAGCGTTGCGGACTGTGCATACGACTTGTCGCTGTATTCGCGGTGCAGCGTAACTATGTCGGGGTATTTGCCGTTGGTAACGTTGCCCACCTTCACATCGAGAAACCAAGTCTTGCCGACCCTGTCGCCCGGTATGTCGCCAAGCTGCAAGTACATGGCATTCCCCATTACATGGTCATAGCTGAGGCACATTTCGCCCTCCCAATTACCATAGTACGGACCTTGCGTAAAGTCAACGGCCACTAAATCCAGCTTCTTTATGTACTGATTGTTACGGGCTCTCAGCATCACAAGGTCGGGAGTGCCGTTGCCGTTCACGTCTCCCACGGCCAGACGCGCCACAGTATAGGAATCATATCCCCGATCCCAACGGTTGAACGAGTCAAACGCATATACCGCGCTGTTTCTTGCATTGTTCCATTCATTCCATTGACAGGAATTTTTGGTGCCGTTCAGCACTTTGTTCCCATCCAGGATTGTCATATATCCGAAAAAGCACACCACAATCTCGTCCGTCCCGTCGCGGGTGAAGTCGGCGGTAAGCAATTGGAAATAGCGCGTGGCGAAATCGTAGCGCGTCTCGGTGGTGCGTCCGTTATACAGGAAATAGGGGAAAGTCTCTGTGAATTGATTGTCGTCGTAATTCAGACCCGTAACGGTGAATGTCTTTATCAGCTTGTGGCCCATCGCCGAGTCGCCGTATATCTCGATGTCCACAACTCTACTACTGGCGTCGGCCCAGTAGTATGTCAAACCGATTTCGTCATGGTTGTCCGTGCGGATTATGTTCCCGTTTTCGTCCACCCTTGTCCAAAGCTGGAACGGACACCTCCATTTAGCCTCGATTATATACTGCCGTCCGTTCACCGTCATTGCGGCCATTTTGCGCAGCGTGCTTGCGTTCTCCTGCCCTATGAAGCCGTTGTTGTCGAAGTCCTCTTCCATAAGCCCGGTGTTCTTCGGGTTGCGCAGCGTGAGTATTCCCGAGCGTTTCTCGGCGTTCGCGCTGTTAAGCTGCCCGCCGCTGTAGTCGAATGCAAGGCTCTGGCGGCCGTCAAGCATGGTGTAGAGCTTGCCGAGCGGACCGTAGTCGCTTTCGTCACTTGTCTTGGTGGCCTTTGTCTGCGGCACCATGCCGAACTTCCTGAGCATCGGGGTGTATGCCGAAGGTGCGCTCCTCACACCGCGAACGTGGAAGCCGAGGTTATGGATGTCGTAGCCGTTGGTCATAGTCAGCTCGTCGGAATTGTCGGAAATCTCAAACGAAGTGGGCTTGAGGCCTTTGGTGCTGCGCGTCAGCAGCACTGCGTTGCCAGCATCCTGTATCGCGCCGTTCTTTATGTATCCCGCCGGAGTGATGCCAACTGAATATTCGTCAACATCGCTCACGCGGTTGCCCCATTCGTTGCCACGGCTTTTGAAAGCTTTTCCCGCGCTGCCGTAGTAGTCTGTTGTCTTTTTCACAAGGTAGTCAATCTCGCCGAGCGTGGGCAGGCTCCAGCCCTCGGGCAGTGCTTTCAGCGCCGCCGCCTTTGAGTAATATACGTTGCCTGTGGAGGGAGAATACAGTTTGGCGTCCTGGCTGTCGTCGCTGCCGCCCCAATCCTCAACCTTGCTTACCTTGCTCACGCCGCTCACGTTTGTTGCCCGCAAATCTTCCGCCATCCACATCATGTCGCCCACGCGCACTATGGTGTAGTTGTAGCCGTCGGCATCCTCGCACTTGAAGAAGTCGAAATACACGGGGTGGCTCGAATGGGGCGTGTTCATCATTATTGTGCGCATCTTGCCCGTCTCCCCCGTGAAGCGCAGTATGTCGCCCTCGGTGTACTCCAAATATTCCGCCTTGAACGGACTTGCATACGTGGCAATCGCGGGAAGCGTCTGTACCCTTGTCATCTTTGCTCCCGCATCGCCGTCTTCGCCGCCAAGGTTGAGCGCGGGCAGGTTACTGCTGCCGTTGCAGAGCCACTTGACGCTTTTGTTAAGCCCCGGCGCGGTGGCTTTCACGATGTAGATGCCTTTGCCCAGGGCGGGAAGCGCAAGCGCCGCACTCTGGAATGTCGTTGCCACCACGTCCTTGTGAACCAGTTCGCCCGACACGGTGTATATCGCCACGTTCACGTTTGACGGCACGGCGGTTTTCACCGTAAGCAGCCCGCCGTCGATTTTCATGTCGCCGGCATCGCCTGCCGTTGCGTTGTCCACGCCCACAGCACTGAACTCCGAGGGGTGAACCAAAACAAGTGTGTCTTTCCCCCCGAGCGAAACGCTCTTCCCGTTGCTCAGGTTCTCAACGGTAACATTGCTGACCAGAGTTGTGTCGCCCCGTCCCGCGAATGTTATCCTGTAAATTTTGCCCTTGTTGTCGGCAGAAGCCGCTCCAGGCGGCATCGCAAAGGCGGCGCAAAAAGCCGCTGCGGCCATAATTGATTTTTGTTTCATATCGCTTGCATATAAAAAGTTTTACGCAAATATATGTTATCTCTTGTTGTTTTTTGTTGTAAAAAGTGTTGTTTTTACCCCCCCCCATACAAAACACAACAATAATATTCATAAAACAAAGTAAATATTCGGCATTTTAGCGGTTTTTCCTTTGAAACCAAAAGCAAAACGTATGAAGGAAAATTTCATTCAATCGGATTTCCGTCCCATTCCACACGAAAAGAAATGCATCATAGACACATTATTTAGGACGAATGGCTCGGATTTTGACACGTCGCCGTAATGGTTTGCAAAATTAATGCGACACATCCACGCGGTGGCGTAACGGGCGTATGCCATACGCCCCTGCAAATGGCGCAAAACCCATAACCTGTGCTTTATCCCAAACACCACGGAAACTACATTTGATGCAGGAAAAACCATGTCCTATGTAGGAAAAACCATGTCCTATGTAGGAAAAA
>DKDC01000036.1:29692-40560 GCA_002451695.1 Prevotellaceae bacterium UBA6858
TATGTCTGATATAATTCAAACTACATCGGATCTTTTTTCGCCAGTTGCAAACATTTAATTCACAATAAGTTACAATATCATTTTCTTTCCTTGGAACTCTCAGGCAATCACAGGGTTATATCATTCCGTTTCAAATTGCAAATACGCATGAACAAGAAGTCCGCCAACCGGAATAACAGTTGGCGGGCTTTTCTTAAATCTCCCTTGTTATTATTTTCTTACGGAATGGTCTTGAACGCGAAACCTTGCGACTGCAGCCATTCTATCGCCCTTGGCAGTGCATACAACAGTTTGTCCTCGCTTTTCAGCGAGTCGTGGAACGTGATGATTGAGCCGTTGCGGGCGTATTTCCTGACGTTGAGCAGCACATCGCGACCGTTGAGGCGTATGCTGTAGTCGCGGGTTACGAGATCCCACATCACAATCTTGTACTTCTGCCCCACAACCTTGTACTGATCCCACTTCAGCCAACCGTGGGGCGGGCGGAAAAGGTCGGTATGCAGCAGCATATTGGCCTTGTCAACGTTGCGCAGGTAGGAGCGGTAGCCGTGCCTCAAGCCGCCTATGTGGTTGTAGGTGTGGTTGCCTATGCGATGCCCCGCGTCCCTCACCATAGCCAGTTCGTGGGGGTGCTTGTAGGCGTTCTCGCCCACCATGAAGAACGTGGCGTGAATGCCGTAGTGTTTCAGCACATCGAGCACCCACGGAGTGACGACGGGAATAGGCCCGTCGTCAAACGTGAGGTAAACAGCCCTTTCGTGCGGGTTTATTCTCCATAGGGCATGGGGATAAAGCCATCGCAGAAACATTGCAGGTTGCTCGATTATCATTTACTCGCACACGGTGCCGCCGCGTTACATATCGGCTTCCGCGCCTCCGCGCGACTGGAACAGGTCAGTGCCGGTCTTCGACTGCCAAAGCTCGTAATAGCGGTAGAGGGTTTTCTCCACCTCCTTCTCCTTAGGCGATTTCAGGCTGCGGTATGTTGCCATTACATTCTGCAAAACCTCAAGGCATACGCTGTATTCGTAACGGTAGCTTGCGAGGTCGGAAGCGGAAAGCGACTGATACCAGCGCAGGTACTGCTCGCACTCGGTAGCGGCCTTGCCTATAAGGTATTCGCCGCGCTTGGTGTTGCCGGTGAGCATCATCGCCCTGCCGAGGTCTATCGCGCCGCTGCGCCATACGTAAGGCACGTTGAATTCAGGGATTTCCTTCTCGCATTTTGCTATCAGAGCCTTTGCCTTGTCGGTCTCGCCGCGCTTTATAAGCTCCAAGGCTGTTTGTGCGAACAACTGGCGGTGCCCCCAGCACATTCTCATCGCGTTTTCGTCAATGTACAACTCCCTGTCCTTCAATCCGCCGAATTTGTAGCGGTGCATCAGGTTTTCGTAGCACTTTTCGGGGTCGAGCGTGTTGCCGTTCTTTGCGGTGTTGTACGGCGTGATGCGGTTTGCCATGCCTTCCTTCACGAAATAGTCGCCGAGCTTTCCGTAGTTTTCCGAACCCACGGTAACCGCTATATACATAGGACGCTTGAAATTGCTCTGCGCGAGCATCTCGTAAAGCATAAGCTCGCTCTTGAAAACCGCCGAGCGTCCTTTGAGCGAAATAACCATTCGGTCGGGCACTCCGCCTTCAACGCTGTCCTGCAACCACATTCCCGACTTGCGCACCGCCTCCTTGTCAACCGTGAGCACAAGGCTGTCGGTGGGGATGAAGCGCATATCAGGGTCGGGATTGAGAACGAAGTTCTTCATTATATATGAAAGCTCGAACATATTCTCTCCCGGGTGCTGGCGGTTGAGTTCTGCAAGCGCAGCCTTCTGCGAAGCGTCAATGCGAACCATCTCATGCTCTCCGTTCGAGACATACTGCGACCTGTTCCAGGTTATCGGGCATGGGGGCGACGCATAGGCGGGACGCTTCATCTGGTCAATGTACCAGTCGGTCTGCAAATAGGAGAAGTTGCAGACACGCGCATCCGTGCGGACGCCCTCAACTTCCTGATTGTACCACTGCGGGAAAGTGTCGTTGTCGCCATTGCAGAAGATGATGGGGTTGCCCTTGTCGGGAAGGGTGAGAAGATAATTGGCCCCGAAGTCGCGGCACATATAGCGGCCCGAACGGTCATGGTCGTCCCATGTCTGAGATGCCATCTGCACCGGGACAAGCAGACACACGAGCGAGGCAAGCGCCGCAACGCCCGCGCCGCCCAGCTTGAGTTTCTTCAAACCCTCAACAATGCCGAGAACACCAAAGCCAATCCATATTGCGAAAGCGTAGAACGAGCCGGCGTAAGCGTAGTCGCGCTCGCGGGGCTGCGTTGGCGTCTGGTTAAGATAGACTACAATTGCGATACCTGTCATGAAGAAAAGGAAGAACACCACCCAGAACTGGCGGATTCCCTTCTTGCCCCTGTAAGCTTGGAAGAACAAGCCTATCAGACCGAGGATAAGCGGCAGGCAATAGAACACATTGTGCCCCTTGTTCTGTTTCAGCGAATCCGGCAACAGGCTCTGGTCGCCAAGGCGTGCGTTGTCGAGGAAACTTATGCCCGTAATCCAGTTGCCGTGGTCTTTCTCGCCCATGCTCTGAATATCATTCTGGCGGCCGGCAAAGTTCCACATAAAATAACGCCAGTACATAAAGTTCAGCTGGTACGAGAGGAAGAACTTGAGGTTTTCCAGCTGCGTTGGCATCTTGACTGACGAAGTTCTGCCTGTAGGATCGTCATAAGGAACCTGACGTCCTTCAACTCCTCCCATCCAACTTTCGTACGCCTTGGCATGATCGCCCGAGTACATACGCGGGAACAGCATATTCTGGGCATATACGTACTCGTTGTTGTGCCCTACAACAACGTATGAGTCTTTTTCGTTCTCGCTCTCCTTGTCCTTGCGGCTGTAGATGGGCTTTCCCTCCTTGCACTTCCAAGTTAGCATTCCGTTGCCGGCGGGCTGGTAGGCGGGCTGTGAAGTGTATGCCTGCCCGTAGAACAAGGGGCGCGACCCGTATTGCTCGCGGTTGAGGTAACTTCCGAGTGTGAAGATGTCTTCGGGCGAGTTTTGGTCCATGGGCGGGTTTGCCACCGAACGTATCACGATTATCGCAAACGAGGAGTAACCAATCATCAGCATGAGCAGACAAAGCAGCGAAGTGTTCACAATTCTCGATGAAACCAGGAAATTTGTTTTCTTTCCCTTGCGCTTCAGAACGTAGAACAACACCGCCAGAACAACCACGCCAATCACAACGCTCATTACGCCGTCGCCGTAGAAAGGGATGCCGAGCAACCCTACGGAAAGCGTGGCTGATATGGCGATCGCCTTGCGGCTCTTGTCGCGCTGGCTTTCAAATATTGCCCAGATGATGCACGCCACAAGAATTACGAGATACACAACAGTACCGGTGTTGAAGCTGAAGCCGAGGCCGTTCACGAACAAAAGCTCGAACCAGCCTCCCACCTTGACGATGCCCGGCACAACGCCATACAGCACAGCCGCCACAATGACGAACGAAACCAGCAGCGCGAGAAGCGAGCCTTTCGCCCCGAGGTCGGGCTTGTGCTTGTAAACGTAAACAAGCACGATGGCGGGGATGCAAAGCAAGTTCAAAAGGTGCACACCGATGCTCAAGCCCACGATGAAAGCTATCAAAACAAGCCAGCGGTCGCTGTGCGCGTCATCGGCACGGTTCTCCCATTTCAGGATGAGCCAGAACACCAATGCGGTGCACATTGACGAATAAGCGTAAACCTCGCCCTCCACGGCACTGAACCAGAATGTGTCGCTGAACGTGTAGGCCAAAGCACCCACAAGCCCCGCGCCCATTATCTCTATTGTCTGCGCGAGGGTGGGGTTTGAGTCATCCTTCACAATGAGCTTGCGCGAAAGGTCGGTGATTGTCCAAAACAGGAACAATATGCACGCCGCGCTCAAAAGGGCTGACATTATGTTGACCATCATCGCCACATGGCTCACATCCTTTGCAAACTGCGAGAACAGGTTTGCCGTAATCATAAAAACGGGTGCTCCGGGCGGGTGTCCCACCTCGAGCTTGAATGCCGAGGAGATGAACTCCGGGCAGTCCCAATAACTTGCGCTCGGCTCAATGGTCGAGCAATAGACAAATGCCGCAATGGCAAACGCTATCCAACCCAATAGGTTGTTGACTGTCTTGTAGCGCATTGAATCTTTACTTTATTTTGTTTTGTTATTTATTCGCCGCATTTTCCCTGCCAACGGCACGCATTGGCACACATTCGTGCAAAATTAGAAATTAATATCAAATTCGCCAAAGGCACAGCCACTTTTATAGCATAAGTTCGGGATATAAAAACCTGAAAACCGCGAGGGCAGGGTTGTGCCGTTTGCAAGCATACGGCTTTGCAACATTACGGCAACAGTTTGCAATGCGGCTTATGCGGTGACGTACAGGGCGTATGCAATACGCCACTGCAAATGGCGCAAAACGCAAGCCACAAAAACTATATGGGACATGGGAAAAACTATGTCCTACGTAGAAAAAATTATGTCTGATATAATTAAAACTACATCTGACCTTTTTTCGTCCATCGCAAACATCTGAAAAACAAATCTTTACACCAGACATTTATGATATGGACATTTCTCTGTAATTCAATGCTTTATACAATTCCGAAAACATTCGCATTCTCGCATGATTACTATAACCTTGCACTGTTAAAGTTGTGGGAACGGTATGAAACCTTGCATTCGGCTTGAATGCGGCGCGATGAATTTTTCCAGCCAAACCATGTCCCACCACCGCGAGAACTTGTAGCCGCATCTGTGGAAATGCGCCGTGAGCGCGAAACCCTCTTTTTCATGAAATCGGATGCTGCCGTTGTCATGAAGCTCATCCTCCGTGTCGGAATACGTTACACAGGCATAAAGGTTCGTTACATTCTGCCTTTTTAGTATTTCCTCAAGTTTGGCATACAGAGCCGACCCGATATGATGTCCGCGAAATTCCCTGTCAACGTAAACCGACAGTTCCACCGCCCAGTCGTATGCCGCCCTCTCCTTGAACGCCCCGGCGTAAGCGTAGCCCAGCACCGTGCCGCCGCTCTCCGCAACCAAATAAGGATAGTTTACCAAAGTTTTGGCAATACGGGAACGAAATTCCGCAACATCCGGCACAATGTATTCAAACGTTATGGAAGTGTTATCCACGTATGGCGCGTATATCTCCAAAAGCCTCGGCGCGTCATCGGGCATGGCCGCTCTTATCGTTATTTTCTCAGGTTTCATCGGTGTTTACATCCCCCAAAAACCTTTAATTACGAACCACACAACAGGCACAAGCAGCGCGGGAAGCAGGTTAAGCGTCTTGCAGTCCTTCAGTTCGAGAAGCGAAAGCCCCGAAGCGGTAATCATCAGCCCGCCGATTATAAGCAGCTCCGCCATGAGGGCATTACTTATGGCTGTGCTTGAAATCACAGCCACGGTGTAAAACATACCTTGCCACAGAAACAGCACCGGAGCGGCAAGTATCATCCCTATCCCGTATGTGGAGGCAAACACCGTGGAACTTACGAGGTCGAGCGTGGAGTTGGTGAAAAGAAAAGTGTGGTCGCCTTTCAACGCGCTTATCACAGGCCCGAGCATTGACAAAGGGCCGATGCAATAAAGAAGAATTGCCGTTGAAAGTCCTTCGGCAAGATTCTTCGATGATTTCCCGGATTTTGAACGTTTGTTGACCAAACGTTTGAAACGTCCGTCTATGTCTATGGCCGTTCCCACCACCCCGCCAACGGCAAGGGATATGATGAAAAGCACAGGATATTCGCTCTCGGCCAAATGCGATATGGTGGCGTTCAGACCTATTGCCAGACTTGCAAGCCCAAGAGCGGTGTAGAGCGTGTGCTTGTACTCCTCTTTTATGCCCCTGTGGAGCAACGCGCCCGCCAATGTGCCCGCGATTATGCAGGCGGTGTTTACTATCGTTCCTGTCATGCCGTTTTCATAATCTGCAATTATAGTCTTTTTATAGCAACCGCTCAATTTTTTCCTGTTTTCACCGCTGTTTTGCCGGCTTTTCCACGCGGATTACGGCTTGGGCGGCAATGGAAGGTTCGTCTTTGCACGTTACCGTCAGCACGGCATTGCCGCTTTTTGAGGTCGAGCGCACCAAAACCACCATTTCACCGTGGAAAAGGCGCATCTGCGGTTCCTCAAAAGGTTCGAGCGATGAGGCGTCGCCGTTGCAGGCCGCCTGATATTTCGCGCCCTTTACGGAAAACAGTAACTCGTTGTCAGCATCGGGACATTCGTTCCCGTCGGCATCGAGCATCCTGACCGTTACAAACGATATGTCATCACCGTCAGCCTTTATCACACTGCGGTCGGGCGTTAGCTCGAGCTTGGCGGGCTTTCCTGCGGTGCGCACAACCTTTTCCGCCGCACGGTTTCCAGCCGCATCGTATGCCACAACCTTAATCTCGCCCGGTTCGTACTTTACATCCATCCACTTGATGCGGTTTGCGTCAAAGAGCTTTGTCGGGTCTTTTCTCACCTTTCCCATGCTTTTTCCGTTCACAAACAGCTCGGCTTCGGGAAAGCTTGTGTAGCACATCACGGGAACTGTCTTGCCCTCCATGCCGTGCCACGTCCAATGGGGAAGGACGTGCAGGGTTTTGTCATCGGTATTCCAGCGGCTGCGGTAGAAATAAAACCTGTCCTTGGGCAGACCCGCGAGGTCAACTATGCCGAAATAGCTGCTGCGCGACGGCCACATGCTGCTGTATGGGAAGTTCTCGCCGAGATAGTCGAAACCTGTCCATACAAACTCGCCGATAATCCACGGTTTTCTGTCCTGATACCATGCATCGTAATCGGGAATGTTGCTCCACGAGCCGCTGTACAGGTCGTAGCTCGAAACTTGCCGGTCGGGATTTGTGCTGCCGTTTGTCGTGTGTATTGCAGGAAAATGGTAAACGCCACGGCTGCTAAGCGTTGAAGCCGTCTCGCTTGCCACCAGAAAGCCTTGCGGAAGTGAATCTATATAGGTTTCGTAGCACTGCGTGTGATAGTTGAAGCCCGGGATGTCGAGCGGCTTGAAATATCCGCTGCGTGTCGCCCCCGCCACGTCATCAACTCCCGCCGTAACGGGACGTGTGGGGTCGAGCCTGTGAAGCAGGTCAACAAGTCTGCGGCACGCTTCCGCGCCCTCCTTTGTCTTTTGGTCGGGTATCTCGTTGCCGATGCTCCACATCACAATCGAGGGGTGGTTTCTGTGGTTGTAGTATTCGTTTGTCAGGTCCTTTTCCGCCCATTCGTTGAAAAAGCGGCTGTAGGCGTTGGCTGTCTTTCCCGTCATCCAGCTGTCGAACGATTCCGCCATTACCAGCATTCCCAACGAGTCGCAAAGATCCATCATCATCGTCGATGGCATATTGTGCGAGGTACGTATGGCGTCGCAGCCCATGTCCTTCATTATTTTTATCTGACGCGCTATCGCCGCCTCGTTCACTGCCGCGCCGAGCGGCCCGAGGTCGTGGTGCAGACACACACCTTTGAATTTCCGCGTCTTTCCGTTTAACTGGAAACCCTTTTCCTTTGTGAACGAAATGCTTCTTATTCCGAAGCGCGTCAGGTTTTCGTCAACCGTCTTGCCGTTCTTTATAAGGCGTGTGCGGAGTGTGTAAAGATTTGGCGTTTCGGGCGACCACAACGCGGGACTGCCAATTTTCAGGCTTGCCTTCAGTTTTCCGCCGGCGAAATCTCCCTTTGCGGTTGCGGCTTCCCTTCCGCCCCGCGACAACACAGAAATTTCAGCTTTCAGCCCCTCAGAACTTCCGTCTCGCAAAACCACATCAACGCTGACTGTTGCCGATTTTTCGGAAACCTTTGGCGTTGTTACCCAAACGCCCCATGTGTCAATTACGTCCTTGCCCGAAAGAATCAGCTTCACCGGGCGGTAAATTCCGCCGCCGGGATACCAGCGGCTGCTCAAGCCGGGATTGTTCAACTTTACCACAAGCGAGTTTTCGCCTCCTTTCAAAAACGGCGTGGCGTCAATGCGGAAAGCGTTATATCCGTTCGCCCATTTCCCGGCAAGTTTTCCGTTTACATACACTTCAGGCTCCGCCATTGCGCCGTCAAAGAGCAATTCGGCATGAGTGTAAGGGCGGGGGACTTTGAACTTGGTGCGGTATTCCCCTTTCCCCGGCCAGGGCAAAGCCCCCGTGTTGCCGGTGGATTCGTGCACCACTTTCTTGCCGTCAACAACGCTCTCGCTTCTCCACACATCGTTGTTCTTGTCAAACTTCCCCGATATGGCCCAGTCGTGAGGCAATGTTACGGCGCGGAACGTCGCGCCGTCTTTCGAGAAAGTCCAGCCGTCACGCAGGGTTACAGTCTTGTGGATTTGCGCCTGTGCCATTGCGGCGAAAGCCATTGCGCAGAGCGTTGCCGCCAAAAAACGATTATTTTTTTCCATAACAAAAAAATTATTGCTGTTGCGCCTCTTCGGCGGGGATTATTCGGAAAAGCTTGTCACTCTTTCTTATCTTCACGTCCACAGGCAGGGAAACGTGCCAGCCTTTCTCCGCCGTCTCCACCTGGTTCATGTCATAGCGTATCTCGGAAGCGTTGAAATAAACCGCGCCTGTGGTAGGGCCGGTAACAAGCAGCTTGTCGCCCTTGTGGATTTCGGCCGCCTCTATAACAAACTCGCCCACCCCGAGGTTGGAATAGTATTTCACGCCCTTGCCGGCATAAACTTTCCGCTCCGTGGCAAGACTTCCGTATTTCCCGTTCCATTCCCCGAGCCGCTGCCCCAAATAATAGCCGTCCCAAAAGCCACGGTTGAACACCGTTGCCAGACGTTCGTCCCATTCGTCCTTTTTCTTTTCGGTGAATGTGCCGTCAACAATAGCCTGCAATGCCTCCTTGTAGCATCTCACCACCGTAAGCACATATTCAGGGCCGCGTGCGCGCCCCTCAATCTTGAACACCCTTACGCCCGCATCCACCATACGGTCGAGAAAGCGAATTGTCTTCAAGTCCTTTGGCGACATTATATATTTGTTGTCTATGTCCAGCTCCGTGCCTGTTTCGCGGTCGCGCACGGTGTAGCCGCGCCGGCACACCTGAAGGCACTGCCCACGGTTTGCGCTGTGATTAAGGTTGTCGAGGCTCATGTAGCATTTTCCGCTGACCGCCATGCACAGCGCACCGTGGCAGAACATCTCTATCCTCATCCGCTCCCCCTTGGGCCCGCAGATATTCCCGCTTTGTATGTCCGAGTGTATGCGCTTCACCTTGTCAAGGCTAAGTTCCCTTGCAAGCACCGCCACATCGGCAAACTGCGAGTAAAAGCGCAGGGCTTCGGTGTTGCTTATATTAAGTTGCGTGGAAAGGTGCACCTCCATGCCCTTTTCGCGGCAATACGTTATGACGGCGATGTCGGAGGCTATAACCGCGCTTATCCCCGCCTCGCACGCGGCATCCACTATCTCGTGCATCTGCCGCATGTCATCGTCATAAATTATTGTGTTCACCGTAAGGTAGCTCCTCACCCCGCGCTCGCGGCACAGCGACGCAATCTCCCTAAGGTCGGAAATGCCGAAATGGTTTGCGGAGTGCGAGCGCATATTCAGCGTGCCCACGCCAAAATAAACCGAACCCGCGCCCGCCTGAAAAGCCGCGAAAAGCGACTCACGCGAGCCTGCAGGAGCCATTATTTCAAATTCCTCAATTTTCATCGTGCAATATTTCGTGAGCGGGTTCTGCCGAAGCCGCAGTTTTCCTGTTGTAAGTCCTTATGAGCAGCGCGGCAATCACAGCCGCCGCCACAGATATCGCCACGGCATTAACCGTTCCGCCCACAAGCAGGGAGAACGTGGCGTTTTTCGAGACGCACAGCGCCACAACCACGCAAAGCGAATTGTTCACCACATGACAGACCACGGAAGGTATAATGCTTCCCGTGCGCACATACAGCCAGCCGAGCAATATGCCTATCACGAAAGCCGCCGGAATCTGTGCGGGGTTGAAATGCACCAAACCGAACACGAGCGCGGTTATCGGCACCGCCACCACCGCCTTTACCTTGCCCTCAAGCAGCGAGCCGAGGAATGCGCGGCGGAACACCAGCTCCTCGACCACAGGCCCTGCCACCGCCAAACAGAATATGCCGAGCGGGTTGTGCATCAGCGACTCCATGCTCCCGCCAAGGCTGTCGCTCAGGTCAAGAAGCTCCTCCACATAGCTCATCGGCACAAGAGCCAGGACAAGTATCGCCACCGCCAGCGGCAAAACCGTCCTGCGGCGCACGATCCCCGCCCGGGGCGACAGCAGCCGCCAGCTGTAGAGTGCGCCTATTGTCAGCGCATAGATGGCGAGCATCATCCCCGAAAGCACGTAAGGGTTGCAAATCTGCCCGGAAACCTTGTCAACCCCGCCAAAGCTCATGCCGTAAGCACCAAGGATATACGTGGTTACTATTGGCACTACAACCTGCATTATAATGAATACAAGAACAACGAGAACCGCTTTTTTCATATCCAGAACCGAATTGTTTTGATGTTAAAACGTAATTTGTATGCAAAGATAGCGAAAAAATACAGCCGAATGCTTTGCCTGTTAATGGGAATTTCTTACTTTTGCACCGCGTTTGCGCAACCGTATGGCGCGAATGGCGGGATAGCTCAGCCGGTTAGAGCGCATGATTCATAATCATGAGGTCCCCAGTTCAATCCTGGGTCCCGCTACTTGAACAAAAAGGCACAGATGGTTTCCACCTGTGCCTTTTTTGTTTTATGTCCCCTGTGCGTTTCCCTGCAATTACAGGTTCTGCTGAAAAGTGGCGAAAACTACATAAGACATAGGAAAAACTACGTC
>DKDC01000036.1:40568-74624 GCA_002451695.1 Prevotellaceae bacterium UBA6858
CTATGCAGGAAAAATTATGTCTGATGTAGTTTGAATTACATCAGACATAATTTTTTGCCCTTGCAACCTGCTGGGAAACATTCACTTACAACAAGCTGCCGCTCCCTTGCAAAATTTTGGCAATCAGAGTGTTATTCAAAACTGCCCAAATATGGGAAATCTTGCACCTTGCTGCCTGTTTACGGATGCTTATTTCAGGTTTCCCGACTCTATCAGATACTCGCCTATCTGCACCGCGTTAAGTGCCGCGCCCTTGCGTATCTGGTCGCCGGAAAGCCAGAATGTCAGTCCGTTTGGATTTGCGAGGTCGCTGCGGAAGCGTCCCACATAAACATCGTCCTTGTCGGCTGTGAAAAGCGGCATGGGATATTCACCGTTCTGCGGGTTGTCAACGAGGGTAACGCCCTTTGCGGCGGCAACGGCCTTGCGCGCCTCGCCAACGCTTATGGGGCGTTCGGTCTCAATCCAAACGCTCTCGCTGTGGGAGCGGAGGGACGGCACACGCACGCAGGTCGCGCTTGTAACAACATCGCTGTGCATTATCTTGCGCGTCTCGTTATACATCTTCATCTCCTCCTTTGTATAGTCGTTGTCGGTGAACACGTCAACCTGCGGTATCATGTTGAAGGCAAGCTGGTGGGGGAACTTGCTCACGGTTATCTCCTCGCCGTTTAGAGCCTGGCGGTACTGCTGCTCAAGCTCTTTCATCGCCGCCGCGCCCGCGCCGCTCGCCGCCTGGTATGTGGCAACGTGTATGCGCTTTATGTGGCTGAGGTTTTCGAGCGGTTTCAGCGCCACGACCATCATTATCGTGGTGCAGTTGGGGTTGGCAATTATCCCACGCGGACGGTTGAGCGCGTCCTCGGGGTTGCATTCCGGCACAACGAGAGGCACGTCTCCGTCCATACGGAACGCGCTCGAGTTGTCAATCATCACAGCCCCGAACTTTGTTATGTCGTTGGCGAAGTCTTTCGACACTCCGCCGCCCGCCGACGTGAAAGCTATGTCTATGCCCTTGAAACCGTCGTTATGTTGCAGAAGTTCCACTTCATATTCCTTGCCGCGAAAAACATATTTGCTCCCCGCGCTGCGCTGCGAGCCGAAAAGGCGGAGGCTGTCAATCGGAAAATCGCGCTGTGCGAGCACTTTCAGAAATTCCTGCCCCACCGCGCCGCTTGCTCCTACGATAGCTACATTCATGCTTGTTTGGTCTTTGTTGTTTACGTGAATTTTGTCGGAGAAATCTGTCGGTTTTTCTCTCCGAAGTTTTGCAAAATTATCGTTTTTCCGCTGATAACGCGCCGCAGGTGTAAAGTTTTTCGTTACTTTGCAAGGATAATATGCGTAAAAACGCTTTGAACGAATGGCAATGCCCGAAAAAAACTGGAAAGAGCGCACGGAGCTGCTCCTTGGCGGCAACGCGGTAGAAAGGCTGGCGCAGAGCAGCGTGCTTGTAGCCGGCGTGGGCGGCGTGGGGGCTTATGCCGCCGAAATGATATGCCGCGCCGGCGTGGGAAACATCACTATTGCCGATGCCGACTGCGTGGCACTCTCGAACATAAACCGCCAGTTGCCGGCAACGCACTCAACCGTGGGGCTTGGAAAGGCCGCGCTCGTGGCGCAAAGGCTAAAGGACATAAACCCGGAGCTTGAAATCAGGGCGGAAAACATCTTCCTCGACGCGGACAACATCCCCGCCTTGCTCGACGGCGGAAGTTTCGACTTTGTTGTTGACGCTATCGACACCATTACGCCCAAGGTAACTCTGATAAGCGAGGCAATGAAACGCAGGATGCGCATCGTCTCGTCCATGGGCGCGGGGGCAAAGACCGACATAACGAAAATCCGCTTTGCAAACATCTGGGACACGTTCAACTGCGGCCTGAGCCGCGCCGTGAGGCAGGCGTTGAAAAAACGCGGGCTTGCAAGGCGAAGGCTTCCCGTAGTGTTTTCGGAGGAAACGCCCGACATGAACGCCGTAAAGGCGGTGGAGGGCGAGCGAAACAAGAAGACAACCGCAGGAACTGTGTCGTATATGCCGGCGGCGTTCGGGTGTTTTCTCGCCGAATACGTCATCACGCATCTTGTATCAGACAAAAAATAATCAATCATGATAAACCTGAAAGACATTCACAAGAGTTTCGGAAACCTTGAGGTTCTGCGGGGCATAGACCTGCACATAGGAAAAGGCGAAATAGTGAGCATCGTCGGACCAAGCGGCGCGGGGAAAACCACGCTGCTCCAGATTATGGGCACACTCGACCGCCCCTCGGCGGGAACTGTAGAGCTTTGCGGAATGGACGTAGGGCGGATGGGGCAGAAGGAACTTGCGCGTTTCCG
The DNA here is from genome assembly GCA_002451695.1 of Prevotellaceae bacterium UBA6858. Classification (GTDB taxonomy): domain Bacteria; phylum Bacteroidota; class Bacteroidia; order Bacteroidales; family Bacteroidaceae; genus UBA6398. Next base: position 42,909 of record DKDC01000036.1, read on the forward strand.
CAACAGGAAAATAGGCTTCGTGTTCCAGCAGCACCAGCTCCTCAACGAGTTCACCGCCGAGGAGAACGTGCTTATCCCCGCCTACATCGCAAAGACCGGGCGCAAGGAGGCACTCGCCCGCGCTGAGGAGCTGCTCGGTTTCGTCGGGCTTTCAGACCGCAAAAACCACAAGCCGCTCGAACTTTCGGGCGGTGAGCAGCAAAGGGTGGCGGTGGCGCGTGCGCTTGTCAACAACCCCGACATAATTTTCGCCGACGAGCCGTCGGGAAGCCTCGACACCAAGAACAAGGAGGAACTTCACAGACTGTTTTTCGACCTCCGCGAACGCTACGGGCAGACTTTCGTCATTGTTACCCACGACGAGGCACTCGCGTCGCAAACCGACCGCACAATACATATGCGCGACGGTTTGATTGTAACGCCAGAGGCGGATGCGGAAACCGCCATCTGACACAGACAGGACACTAACTTACCGAAAACGGAAACGATATGACATTGCAGAAGAAAATCACGGCGCTGCTGATGCTGGCGCTTGCCGCCGCGCCTCTGTGTGCGCAAACACAGTGGCACTCTCCTATGGAGAACTGCGGGGATGAGCCTTTCGTGTGCGGACGTGCGTGGAACAAGGAACTGGGCAAGAACTTCCACCGTCTGCCCGAAAGATACAAGGGAAAGGTTACGCAAAGCGTTTGGGGGCTTTCCCACCTCAGCGCGGGGCTTTCGCTCAGGTTCACCACCAACTCGAAGAACATCAGGGTGAAGTATGTCATGGGACAGAAACCGGGCTACCTGAACATGGCGTGGCTCAACCATTCGGGAGTTGACCTCTACGGTGCTGACGCGAAAGGCGGGCTGCACTGGGTGGGAAACCACATGGACTGGAAACTGCGTGGCGACACTGCGGAGATTACGTACCGCGAAATAAGCTACCCCAAGGGTTTGGAGGCGGGGGCGGAGTTCCGCGTTTACCTTCCGCCTTACAACGAGGTGAAAAGCATTATGGTGGGCGTTGACAACGGCGCGAGTTTCTCGTACAAGCGCGAAAAGCGGGCCAAGCCAATTGTTGTTTACGGCTCGTCAATCGTAAACGGCGCGTCGCCCTCGCGCCCGGGGCTTATGTTCACCAACATCGTGGCGCGAGAAAGCGGCTGGCCGGTTGTGAACCTCGGCTTTTCCGGCTCGGCCCTCATGGAACCTGCGGTATTCGACTTCCTGTCTGAAATAGATGCGCGCGCGTTCATCATAGACCCTATGCCAAACAGCTACGGTCTCGGCGACGAAATTGTGAAACGCGCCTGCGGCGGCATCAGGAAGCTGCGCAAGGCAAGCCTTGCGCCGATACTTATGGTGGAGGCTTCAGTGCCGATGGACACGATGTTCCGCAAGAAACGCTGCATGGACTATATAAACGGCAACAAGCGTTTCCGCGAGGCCTACGACAAGCTCCGTGCAGAGGGCATCACGGGGTTGTACTACCTGCCCGCAAAAGACTTGAAGTTCACCGAGGAGTCAATGATTGAGGGCACTCACCCCAACGACTTCGGAAACCGCCAGTATGCCGATGCATACCTCAAAAAAATCAAGGAAATGTTCAACGGAATGCAGGCAAGGGGCAGAGCTTCGCGTGCAAGGGTACGCAGATAAAAAGCCGCCTTGCCCATAACAAATGCGCCCGATGCAGCCTTGGCTGCATCGGGCGCATTGTTTTCAGCGTACCTCTGTGGGGCGTTTACTTCTTTTTCTTTGTCTCCACCACAATCATTATCGGATAGTGGTCGCTCGGCGTGTGGGCGCGTGCCACTTTCCTGCCGTTCGCATCGGTCGTTTCGGTGCGGTAAACATCGGTCAGCTCACCGTATTTCTCAACCGTGAACTCCTTGGTGAGGAATATGTGGTCTATTCTCCTATCCATACCAAGCCCCTCGGGGTGGAAGTCGTTGAAGGTGCTCATGTTGAGGTAGCGGAACTTGGCAATGCGGCAGGCGTCGTTGAGAATGCCCGAATTGTCTATCAGCTTGAAGCCGTCGTTGTCCTGATCGATGTTGAAGTCGCCCGAAAGGATTGCCGGCAGCCTGTGCTTGTCCTCCTTTATGCGGTTCAAAATCATCTTCGCGCTCTCGGCGCGTGCCGTTACACCCACGTGGTCCATGTGCAGGTTGTAGTAAACGAACTTGAACTTGGTGCCCTTTATCTTGAAAACGCCCCAAGTGCATATTCTCACGCAAGCCGCGTCCCATCCCAAGCCGGGGCGGTCGGGCGTGGGGCTTAGCCAGAAGTTGCCGCTCTCAAGAAGCTCGAACTTGTTGGTGTCGTAGAATATTGCGGAGTGCTCCCCCTTTTTCTTGCCGTCATCGCGCCCCACGCCGATGTACTCGTAGCCGGGAAGCTGCGCCTTCATGTCCTCGAGCTGGTTGAGGAAGCCCTCCTGTGTGCCGAAAATCTCGAACCCGTGAAAGCGTATGAGCTTCGTAAGATAGGGGCAGCGTTGCTGCCAGCTTTCGCCACGGTTTGCGTCATACTCGCTTTGCAGACGGATGTTGTAGGTTGCAAGCACGAATTTGTGCGCCGACACCGACATTGCCGTGATAAGCGCGACAAATAGTATTGTAAGTTTTTTGTTCATGATGTTGGAATGTTTGTTTTGCTTTGCAAATATAGCAATAAAAGCCGCGTTGCCGAAAAAAGCGATGAAGTTTTCCCGGCTTCCGCCGGCTGTTTGCCGATTTTCGAGGAAACATTATAACCGCTTGGGTTTCAAGAAAATAAACAGGGAAGCAAAAATCTCTGTAACGTTTTGGTTTCCACGGCGTTGCAAAGGGCGTAAAAAAGGTCTGATGTAGTTTGAATTACATCAGACATAATTTTTCCCGCATAGGACGTAGTTTTTCCTATGTCCTATGTAGTTTTCGGGGCGTGGGCAACTGGCGGCGGAAAACAAAAAGAGAGCGCCGCCGGGACGCTCTCTTTTCGTATGTTGAAGCGGGGCTGTTTTTCTCAGACCCTTTCGATGTATGCTATAACGTCGCCACGGCTTACGCTTGAGCCTTGCTTTGCGCAAATCTCCACGAGGCGGCCGCCCATGTTGGCGGGAACTTCGGATATGAAGCCGTGATTGTTCTCAATGTAGCAGAACGTGTCGCCGTCGTTGTATTTCTGTCCGATGAAAGGCTCGATGGCTTTCTTCGCCTCGCCTTCGCCCTGGATTTCCCAAAGCAACTTTCCACTCTCCCTCGCAACAACGGGGTCGGCCTTCTGGTGCTTGAGTTCCGAAATCTGCTCGGCGGTAAGTCCCGCGCCGGTCTGCGCGTCCTTAGCCTTTTGCAGGTCTTCGAGGAAACGCTTCTTTGCCGCGCCGGTCTTGTAGTCGCGATACTGCGACTCGTGCATCGCGAACTCGAACAGTTCTTCCTGGTCTTCTCCCTCGTCCCAGCCGTTTTCCCTCATTTCCTTTTGGAAGCGTGCAAGGTCGTCGGGATAGTTGCCCTGCGGGTCGTCGGTCGTGAACTCGAAGCCCTTTTCCTTTGCCAGTTCCACAAGTTCGGGGGCCACCTCTCCGGGCAGCTTTCCGCTCTTGCCGAGAATCATTCCCCAGATGCTGTCGTCCATCATCGAATAGCGCGGCTTGCCCATGCTCTCGCAAAGCAGGTTCATAAGGGCGATGTTCTTCACATACTGGCTGAACGGCGTAACAAGCGGGGGGTAGCCCACACGCGGCCAAACGTATGCCACCTCGTTGAAGAGGCGCACCAGAAGTTCGTCCTCGCTGTAGGGTTTCTCGCCCTTTGCCTCGCGGTTGTGGTTTATCGCGCTCTGCACGCCCTTGAGGTCGGCCATCATCGAACCCATCATGCCTCCGGGAAGTCCGCAGCCGAGAAGCAGGGAACTCTCCAGACGGTTCTGCTTGTTCATGAAATAGCCAAGGAAATCGTCGATGAACTCCTGGGTGAGCTTGCGCACCTCCATGTAAGCGTCCATGTCGATGTCTGCAACCTCAAAGCCGTAGTGCTTGAGCATGCTCTGCACGGAGATTACGTCGGGGTGTCCCTTTCCCCATGAAAGCGGCTCCACGGCAGTGTCGATGATGTCCGCGCCGTTCTTGCACACTTCGAGCACAGAAGCCATTGCAAGCCCCGGTCCCGTATGGCTGTGATACTGTATTATAATTTCGGGATGTTTTGCCTTTATCATTGCGCAGAGCTTGCCGAGCATTGCCGGCTGTCCCACGCCCGCCATGTCCTTGAGGCATATTTCGGGCGCGCCCGCCTCAATCAGCTTGTCGGCAACGGCACTGTAGTATTCCGCCGTGTGGATGGGCGATGTGGTGATGCAAAGCGTGGCCTGCGGGGTCATGCCGGCACCGAGCGCGTAATGGATGCTCGGGATAATGTTGCGCACATCGTTGAGACCGCAGAATATGCGGGGGATGTCAACTCCCTGCGCGTGCTTAACCTTGTACATGAGCTTCCTCACGTCTGCCGGCACGGGGAACATGCGCAGCGCGTTAAGTCCGCGATCGAGCATATGGGTCTTTATGCCCGCCTCGTTGAACGGCTTTGTGAATGCCCTTACAGCCTTGTTGGGGTTCTCGCCGTAAAGGAGGTTGACCTGCTCAAACGCCCCGCCGTTGGTCTCCACACGCGAAAAGCATCCCATCTTGATGATTGCGGGCGCGACGCGCTCAAGCTGGTCCTTGCGCGGCTGGTATTTGCCCGACGACTGGAACATGTCGCGGTAAACGAGACTGAATTGGATTTTCTTCTTATTCATGACCTGTTTCTTTGTTTGTCTGACATTGATGGATAATGCGCCGCCATACACACGCACATTATGCGGTGCAAAGTTATGAAATTCCCGCGATTTGGCATTCCGCGAAACGAATGTTTTTGTTAGATTTGCAAACAGCGCGGACCGGCGGCGAGTATGCCGGAAAAAATTCCGCCGACGCTGTAATAATCCCGCAGGTTGTCTGTCATAAAGGAGCAGACACCATAGATTGCATGAACGATTTACAAATAGTGGAGCGCATTCTCAAGCACCGCGAAAAGAGGCTTTTTGCGGTGCTTGTGGCTAAGTATTCGGGCGTGGTGCTTTCCAAGGCTCTCGCCATAGTGCGCGACAGGGAACTTGCGGCGGAAATTTCGCAGCAGACCTTTATAAAGGCGTACACAAACCTTGGCTCGTGGGGCGGCGGCGAGTCTCTCGCCCCGTGGCTCACGGTGATTGCCTCGCACTTGGCTATAAACCTGCTCGACAAGATAAAGCGGCGCAACAGTGCGCCGCTTACGGACGACGTGGCCGAAGAGGAGGACTTCTCGGAGGAGCGCGAGGAGAAACTCGCCCGACTGCGCGAGGCCGTAAGACTTCTGCCCGTGCAGGAACGCGAAATAATAAGGCTGCACTATTACGAGAACATGAAAACAGGAGAGATAGCGGAAAAGCTGAAACTGTCGCCGTCGAACGTTCTCGTGAAGCTGCACAGAATACGAGAGAAACTGAAAGAACAACTAAAATCCTTGGAAAATGAACGATAAGGAACTTGACAAACTGATTAAGGACAGCTTTGAGCGCGATGCGATGCTCGAAGAGATAAACCGCAGCGTGATGAGGCAGATTAACCGTTCGGAACGCAGGATTACGGCGCGGCGGCTCGCGAGAATGGCAGCGGTGGCGTTCGGTGCGCCTTTGGTTGTGCTGGGCGGCGTGTGGAGCATTCACAATGCAATGGCAAACGCGGACTCCAAACTTGTCGTTGCCTTTCTCGCCGTATCGGCGTTGATACTCATTTCATCGACGGCGGGATGTGTGGCAAAATTTTCTTCGGAAAAGCTGTAATAATTCCCCGGTGCGTCTGTCATAAGGGTGAAGTCTAACAAATAAAAAGAAACGAGATGATAGAAGATTTGCAAGGCATGTTTGCCATAATCCTTTCGCTGGGCATTCCCATAACAGTAATGTCCTGGTACTACCACAGCAAGATAAAGGAGAAGAACGCCGACGTGGATTTGCGCAAAGCCCTTATCGAGAACAAAATCGACGCGGAAACGGCAAAGGTGATTATCGCCGAAAAGTCGCCGGAAAGGAAAAAGGAGAAAAAGTTCGCGAGCCTGACATGGGGGCTTTCCCTTGTGGGAATGGCGTTGGGCGTACTCATACCGCTGCTTTGCGGACTGGATCTCGAAAATGAGAACAGCGGGTTCGAGTTTGCCGCTTGCATCGTGCTGGGCATGGGCTTGGGACTCCTTGCCGCATTCCTCATAATATGGAAGCTCCGCAAAAAGGAAGAGGAGCAGAAAGAGGACAAAGCGTCAGAAGAACAGTAAATCCATACTCTTACGGTTAATCATTTGGGGCGGCTGCAAACTTTTGCAGCCGCCTTTTTCATGCGCGGCATTTGCGCATAAGGCGCAGCAGGAGCGTCCTGCCCCAAACAACGACAAGCGCGAAAAGCACGCGGGTGGATATAATCCAGAACACGCTTATCCCAATCGCGCCAAACACGCACGTGTCCTCGATTATGGAGTGGTTCATCGCCAGATGCCTGTTGACAGCCGCCGCCTTCTCCCTTGAAATTTCCCCGCCCTTTATGCAGTCGAACATCACCGCGCCGCCGTATGAAATCCCGAGCGTGTTGCCGACGAGCCAGAAATAGGCGGCGTCTGCGGGAAGTCCGAAAAAGCGCATCAGCGGACGCAGAAACCTTGAAATGGCATTGAGCAGACGGTAAGCCTGAAGCGCGTTCTGCAAAATCATCACGGCGAGAATTATTGCGAACATCATCACCGAGACCTTGACGTTTGCCACCGCCCAGCCCTCCGCGACTTCCCAAAGCGTGGCATCGGCTTGAGGGGCTGCGCCAAAGCCGAAACTTTGCGGCATATCGGGCAGCACGAGGTTTAGGTAGAACGCCGCCGCAAAAGCCATTATTATTCTCAAGACCACCATCCCTACAAACGATGACCCGGTGCGGTGGGTTACGGTGCACTCCATGGGAAGCGCGTGGCACAGCAGCATCATAAGCGAAATTATCGTGGCCTGACGCAGCGTGAGCGTGAGCGAAAGCAGCACGGCTATGCCGGCGTAGGTGGTGAGCGCGGCCCCGGTGATGAAAGCCACCGCGCTTTCGCCCGGAAGCCCTATAAGGCGGAACACGGGGTCGATGTAGCGGGCGGCATAACCTATTATCCCGAAATGCTGCAGCAAGGTTACGATGAGAGATATGGGAATCATCATCTTGAGCAGCCACAAAGTCATTTTGCAAGACTTCGGAAAAGCGTCGGTGCAGCACCTGCGCATCCTCGCCCCATGAAGAACAATCAGTTTTCTTTTCAAAACAGCGGACATTATTAATCGCGCTGCAAAATTACCTAATTTATTCGTGGCATGATATTGTCCCATGGTTCGTGTTTGCAGTTTTAGATTTTTACGTATTTTTGCTCTATAATATATTTATCTATGAAAAAGTTAGGTTCGTTGTTTTTGGTAATGCTGTTCGGGTGTTTTTGCATCTCGGCACGCAAAGTGACAATTAAGGCTGGGACGATAATTCCCTTGCAGTCGGTAAACCAAGTCAAGGCTGCCGATGTGCTGGAAGGGCAGCTTGTGGATTTCCGCGTAATGCAGGATGTCTGCGTGGACAATGCCGTTGTAATTCCCAGAGGGACCTGTGTGAAAGGCAAGGTGGTTGAGGCGAAAAAAAGCAGTGTTGCAGGAACAAAAGGACGTTTGGGAATTACCATAACTACAATGAACCTGCCATCGGGCGATCCACTGTTTCTTACCAATACAGAAGTGCATATAAGCGGAAATAACAGAACCGTCCTTGCTGTTGCTACAGGAATATTCCTCTGGCCTTGTTTTCTTATCCCTGGCACGAAAGCTGTTATGCCCGCCGGCTATGAAGTTCAGGCTAACGTGGCTGCAAATACAACGGTTGAGGTCGATTAGCGTTTTTGCCATGCGGTTGGCGTCCGCAGCTCTCGCTTTTTTCCTAACTTTGTGGGTGAAGAAAACTAAAACTTTGACTATATGAAAATAAGAAACTGTTTCATGGCTGCCGCACTGGCTGTTGCCGCCTCGGCAATGGCGGGCGTTACCCTGCCGCCCGAAGGCGAGTGGGTGAAGCCCACCGACAAATCCATTGTTTACGTGGGGCGCGTGAGCTTCCGCAATCCCGACGCTCCCATGTTCAACTATCCCGGCACGGAAATACGCGCAGGGTTCACCGGCACATCGCTGAAAATGGTCTGCAAGCCAATGACGGGCTACTTCATGGTGAGCATTGACGGCAAAAAGGCTTTCAAGGTGGGCTTCAACGCCCCCAAGGACTCCATTGTCAACCTTGCCACCGCGCTTTCGCCGGGCAAGCACACCGTAAGGGCTATGTACATCATCGAGGGGCTTGACCGCAAGGGCGACTTCCGAGGTTTCATTCTCGACGAGGGCTGCAAGCTGTTCAAGCCCGCGCTGCCCAAGCACCGCATCGAGTTCATCGGCAACTCCATCACCTGCGGCTTCGGCAACGAAAGCCTCAGCAAAAACGATCCTTTTGAGTTTGAGAGCGAGAACCACTACCTTACATACGCCACCATTGTGAGCGACAAGCTCGACGCTCTCCACACCGCCATTGCCAAAAGCGGCATCGGCGTTTACCGCAATGCCGGTGCTCCGATAGACGGTTCGCCCGACGTTATGGCGGTTGAATACCCCTACACCATTTACAAGGACCATTCCGAGCGTTGGGATTTCTCGCGCTTCCGTCCCGAGGTGGTGTGCATCAACCTTGGCACAAACGACTTCTCCGGCCCGGGCTACAAGGTTGAGAAATACGAAAAGGCATACAGGGAGTTCCTCACCATTGTGCGCGGCCATTATCCCGGCGTGCCCATTGTGCTGCTCACAGGCAGTATGCTGCAGGGCGAGACCAACGAGTTGCAGAAAAAGACGCTCGACCGCATTGCGGCAGACTTCAAAAGCGCGGGCGACAGCAAGATATACCGCCTCGACTTCTCGCCGCAGAAAGGCGACCTGGGCTATGGGGCGTGCTGGCATCCCAGCTACAGGCAGCACCAGAAGATGGCGGACGAGCTGCTGCCGTTGCTGAAGAAACTGCTGAAACAATAACCCCGCAGAACACAGGCATAAACAAGGCGATGCCGGTTTCCAAACCAAAGGAAACCGGCATTCTTTATTCTTAAAACGCGCCTGCGCACAAACAAATCCATGCGGAATTTACGCACAAAGGCAGAAAAGCCGTAACGCCATGAAACACAGAAATTTAGCTTGATTTCAGACACTCCGCGTAAGTTTTTGTGTTTCAAATATTTGCAAACGGCGAAAAAAGGTCTGATGTAGTTTGAATTATGTCTGATATAATTTTTCCTGCGTCCTATGTAGTTTTTCCTACATCAAATGTAATTTTCGGAGTGATTGGGAAAGCAACCGCTTTTGGGGTTTGCGGAATTATATGAACGATGTATGTGTTTATTTATTGAATACGGTATATATGTAGGGGCGTATGGCATACGCCCTGCACGCCATCGCATGAGCCGCAGCGCAAACCTTTATCGCAACATTGCAAACTGGTGCAATTCAGGGCGTATGCCATACGCCCCTACAGCGGTGCTGTTTATTGAATACTTGACTGTTGGGCGTTTACAGCTTACGTGCGCCCTACCCCACCGTTCCTTCCAGCGACACGGAAAGCAGCTTGCGCGCCTCGACGGCGAACTCCATGGGCAGCTTGTCGAGCACATTCTTGGCGTAGCCGTTCACAATCAGCCCCGCCGCCGTTTCGGGATCAATGCCGCGCGAAGCGCAATAGAACATCTGCTCCTCCGAAATCTTGGATGTGGTGGCCTCATGCTCCACCACGGCGGTGTTGTTGTGCACGTCTATATATGGGAACGTGTGTGCGCCGCACGTGGGCGACAGCAAAAGCGAGTCGCACGAACTGTAGTTGCGCGCCTTGCCGGCGTTCCTGCCCACTTTCACGAGACCGCGATATGAGTTCTGGCTCTTGCCAGCCGAAATGCCCTTGCTTATAATGGTGCTGCGCGTGTTGCTGCCAAGGTGTATCATTTTCGTGCCGGTGTCCGCCTCCTGGTGGTTGTTGGTAACCGCCACACTGTAAAATTCCGCCTGTGAGTTGTCGCCCTTCAAAATGCACGAGGGGTATTTCCACGTTATTGCCGAACCTGTCTCAACTTGCGTCCACGACAGTTTGCTGTTCCTGCCCCGCAACGCCCCGCGCTTTGTTACGAGGTTGTAAACACCGCCCTTGCCCTCGGCGTTGCCGGGATACCAGTTTTGCACTGTGGAGTATTTCACCTCCGCATCGTCGTTCACGATAATCTCCACTATTGCGGCGTGAAGCTGGTTCTCATCGCGCATGGGCGCGGTGCATCCCTCGAGGTAGGAAACATAGCCCGCGTCGTCGCACACTATAAGCGTGCGCTCGAACTGCCCCGTGTTGCGGGCGTTGATGCGGAAGTATGACGACAGCTCCATAGGGCATCGCACTCCTTTGGGAATGTAAACAAACGAGCCGTCGGAAAACACCGCGCTGTTGAGCGCGGCATAGAAGTTGTCGCGGTAGGGCACCACGCTGCCGAGATACTGCCTCACAAGGTCGGGATGGTTTTTCACCGCCTCGCCTATGGAGCAGAATATCACGCCGAGTTCGCGCAATTTATCCTGAAATGTGGTCTTCACCGAAACGGAGTCCATTATTGCATCCACAGCCACTCCGCCGAGCGCGAGACGTTCCTCGAGCGGTATTCCCAGTTTGTCGAACGTCTTGACGAGTTCGGGGTCAAGTTCCTTTTTCCGGTCGTGCGTCTTGGGCTGTGCGTAATACGATATTGCCTGATAGTCAATCTGCGGCAGGTTCACGTGTCCCCATGCGGGCTGTTTCAATGTCTGCCAGTACCGCAGGGCTTTCAATCGGAACTCGAGAAGCCACTCCGGCTCTCCCTTGCGCATGGATATGGTGCGCACAACGTTTTCGTCAAGCCCGATGGGGATTACGTCCGTTGAAATTTCCGTGGTGAAGCCGTATTCGTATTTCTTGTCTGCCACACTGCGCACAAAGGCGTTTTTACCCTCGCTTGCAGCGGGCGTTGCAGATTGGTTTTCAGTTTTTTTCATCGTCAAAATGTTACAATGACGGCACACAGGGAGAAACGCATCCTCCCTGCGTGCCTTATTTACTGTACGCTGTCGGTGTTTGTGCAAACGGTGTCCTCTGCTGCTGCATTGTCCTGCTGGTGGCTTTCGCTGTATGCCTTGAAAGCATAGCCGAGACTGTTTTTCACCGGCTCATAGAGGTAAGACTCTTCGGCCTTGTCCTGTCCCACAATCCCGAGAAAGCTCATAACGTTGAACACGCAGCTCATGAGTATGAGGTATTTCACAACGCTCACAACAGCCCCGAGAATGCTGTTGGGCAGACCTATCTTCATTCCCTTCAACGCCTTTGTGAGCAGGTTTGCCGCGAGGCCGAGGAGAATGGGGACAACTATCCACAGCACGAGAAACGCCAGAATGTTGGCAACGGTGGGAGACGCACCTATGCGCGGCGACAGAAAGCCGCCGAAGCTCGAATAAAGCCCCGCCGCCACAAAAAGCCCCACGACAAAGCCCACCATAGAGAATATTTCCTTCAGGAAGCCCTGCCGCCATCCCCTGTAGATTGCCCATATAAAGAGCAGCAGAATAACAAAGTCTATGAATGGCATATCCGCTACAATTATCAGAGGGTTGCCTTAACCTCCACCTGCTTGAACGTCTCGATTATGTCGCCCTCCTTGAGGTCGTTGCAGTTGGCGAGGCTGATGCCGCACTCAAAGTTTGCACCAACCTCCTTGACATCGTCCTTGAAGCGTTTGAGGGCTGCGATGTTCGCGGTCTGTATTACGATGCCGTCGCGTATGAGGCGTGCCTTGTCGCTGCGGGAAACCTTTCCCTCGCTGACAAACGCTCCGGCAACAAAGCCAACCTTGCTGATGTGGAACACCTGGCGCACCTCTATCGTGGCGGTAACCTCTTCCTTGACCACAGGCTCAAGCATACCTTCCATTGCGAGCTTCACCTCGCCGATGGCATCGTAGATGATGGAATACATACGGATTTCCACACCCTGCTGGTCGGCCTGTTTCTTGGCAAGCGCACTCGGGCGAACCTGGAAGCCTATGATGATGGCTTGTGAAGCTGCGGCAAGGGAAACGTCGTTTTCGGAGATTTGTCCCACGCTCTTCAAGATTACGTTGACCTTTATCTTCTCGGTTGAAAGCTTTTCGAGAGAGTCGCTCAAAGCCTCCACCGAACCGTCAACATCGCCCTTGACCACTATGTTGAGTTCCTTTGTTCCGCCGCGTGCAATCCTGCGGCCAATCTCGTCAAGCGAGAGAATGGAATGCGCCCTTTGTGCCTGTTCGCGCTGCAACTGCTCGCGTTTTGTGGCAATCTCACGCGCTTCCTGCTCGGTTTCCATTACGTGGAAAGCGTCGCCGGCCTGAGGCGCACCGTTAAGTCCGAGAACTGTGGCAGCTCCCGAAGGGCCTACTTTCTCGATGCGCTGGTCGCGCTCGTTGAAAAGGGCCTTGACACGCCCATAGTTCGTCCCGGCAAGCATCACGTCGCCGATTTTGAGCGTGCCGTTGCTCACCAGCACAGTGGCGACATAGCCGCGCCCACGGTCGAGCGAGGATTCTATGATTGTGCCCGTAGCCTTGCGGTTGGGGTTTGCCTTCAAATCGAGCATATCAGCCTCGAGAAGCACCTTGTCGAGAAGTTCCCTCACTCCAAGCCCCTGTTTCGCCGAAATGTCCTGACTCTGGTACTTGCCTCCCCATTCCTCTACGAGGTAGTTCATGTTGGCAAGCCCTTCCTTTATTTTGTCCGGGTTCGCTCCCGGCTTGTCTATCTTGTTTATTGCAAACACCATTGGAACGTTTGCCGCCATTGCATGGCTGATTGCCTCCTTAGTCTGCGGCATTATGCCATCATCGGCAGCAATTATTATTATAGCGACATCTGTAACCTGGGCGCCGCGCGCACGCATTGCCGTGAACGCCTCATGTCCCGGGGTGTCAAGGAACGTGATGTGCCTTCCGTTCTCCAGTGTTACGTTGTACGCTCCTATATGCTGGGTTATGCCTCCGGCCTCGCCCGCAATCACGTTCGACTTGCGTATGTAGTCAAGCAGCGATGTTTTGCCGTGGTCAACGTGTCCCATAACGGTAACAATCGGCGCACGCGGCTCGAGGTCTTCCTCGTTGTCCGCCTCTTCGGCCACCGCCTCGGTAACATCGGCACTCACATATTCGGTCTTGAATCCGAACTCCTCTGCCACGAGGTCGATAGTCTCGGCATCGAGACGCTGGTTGATGCTCACCATTATGCCTATGCTCATGCAAGTGGCGATAATTTGCGTTACAGGCACGTTCATCATTGCCGCCAGTTCGTTAGCGGTTACAAATTCGGTGAGCTTAAGTATCTTGCTCTCCTTTGCCTCCTGCGAAGCAGCCATTTCGGCTATCTCGCGGGCATTCTCCCGCTTTTCGCGGCGGTATTTAGCTCCCTTGCTGCCACGGCTCTTGTTGGTGAGGCGCGCAAGGGTTTCGCGAACCTGCTTTGCAACATCCTCGTCCGAAACGTCGGGTTTCAGTGGCTGCACCTTGTGAACCTTGCCTTTCTGGCGGCGCGGGTCGTTGTTTCTGTTGTTATTGTTGTTGCGGTTACGGTTGTCGTTGTTGCCGCCGTTATTACCGCCATTATTGTTATTGCTGCGGTTTCCGCCTATCTGCTGCCCGACGGCGTTAACGTCAACGCGCTCCTGCCCTATGCGGTTGCGCTTGTGCCGCTGTCCGCCCTGGGCATTTTTCTCCTCGCGCTCGCGCTTCTTCTCCTCCTTGGTCTTTTTCTTGGGACGGGTGTTGGGATTTATGGTCGAGAGGTCTATCGTTCCGAGAACCTTCGGCTTTGCAAGTTCCACGGTTGAGTGCAAATGAAAAATGCCGTCATCCTCAACCTTGCCTATTGCGTCGGTCTTCTTTTGTATGTCCTTTTGCTTCTGGTCTGCATTGTCCTTTTTCACCTCCGCAGCTGCCGCAGGTTCCGCCTCTTCCGCCGGGGCGGGTTTCTTCACAGGCGGGGCGGGTTTCTCCGCCGGCTTGGGCTGTTGCGCTTTCTTCTCCGGCTTCTCCGCCTGTTCCTGCTTCGGGGCGGCATCCTCTTTCTTTGCCTCCGCCTTTACAGGCTGGGGCTTCGTTTCCGCCTTGGGAGCGTGGACAGCCGGCTGTTTTGGCGCTTCAGTTTCGGGCTTGGGCGTTTCCTTTGCCTGAGTTTTCGGTGCAGGGTTGCCAAGGTCGATTTTGCCTACGGTCTTTAGTCCGGGACGCATATCCTTGGGGACTTCCGTCTTTATAACCTGCGGTTTCGGTGCGGCGGCCTTCTTCTCCTTGGCGTTCTTCACCTTTGTACTCTGAAGCAGCTTGTCCGCCTCCTTCCGCAAATCCTTGTCCGCCCCGAATTTCTTTTTCAGCATGTCATACTGCTCGTCGCTGATTTTCTCGTTCGGGGTGGCGTTTACCTCGAAGCCTTTTTCGCGCAGGAAATCGGCTATCGTGTCGATTCCCACGTTGAGTTCTCTTATAACCTTATTTAGTCTTATGTTCATAAACTGCTTATTCGTCCTCAAATTCTGCTTTCAATATACGCAACACATCGTCAACCGTGGATTCCTCCAAATCGGCCTTTTCGATGAGCATTTCACGCGGGGCGTTGAGCACGGCCTTTGCCGTGTCGAGCCCGATAGACTTGATGGCATCGATAACCCACTGGTCAATCACGTCTGAGAACTCGTCAAGATAAACATCCTCCTCGGGAGTGCTGCTCACCTCGCGGTAAACGTCTATTGTATATCCCGTGAGCATGGACGCCAGCTTTATGTTCATGCCGCTGCGCCCTATTGCGAGCGAAACCTCCTCCGGCTTCAGGAACACATCCGCCTTGTGCTCCTCCTCGTTCAGCTTTATGTTCGAGATTTTTGCGGGGGCGAGCGCACGCTGCACGAAAAGCTGTTCGTTGGGCGTGTAGTTTATCACGTCGATGTTCTCTCCGCGAAGCTCCCTCACCACTCCGTGTATGCGGCTTCCCCTCACGCCCACGCAAGCTCCCACGGGGTCAATTCTCTCGTCATAGCTCTCCACGGCTATCTTTGCCCTCTCGCCGGGTATGCGCGCGGCTTTCTTTATGGTGATGAGGCCGTCGGCTATTTCGGGGACCTCGCCCTCAAGAAGGCGTATGAGGAACTCCGGCGCCGTGCGGCTGAGGTAAATCTTGGGATTGTTGTTGGGGTTCTCCACGCGGTTCACGACGGCCCTCACCGTCTCGCCCTTGCGGAAGAAGTCGCGGGGTATCTGCTCGCCCTTGGGCAGGAACATCTCGTTGCCCTCGTCGTCAACCACGAGCATCTCGTTTTTCCAAACCTGGTAAACCTCGCCGCTCACAATCTCGCCCACGCGGTCCTTGTATTTGTTGTAAAGGGAGTCGTGCTCAAGCTCAAGCACCTTGCTCGCCAAAGTCTGGCGCAGCGTGAGGATGGCGCGGCGGCCGAACTTGGCGAAGTTTATCGGCTCGCTCACCTCCTCGCCCACCTCATAGTCGGCGTCAATCTTGTGCGCGTCGCTCAGCGAAATCTCCTTGTTTGGGTCGGCAACGTCATCGTCGCCCACAACTATGCGGTTGCGGTAGATTTCAAGGTCGCCCTTGTCGGGGTTCACAATAACGTCGAAGTTCTCGTCGCTTCCGAACATCTTTGCCAGCACGCTGCGGAAGCTCTCCTCGAGAACCCCCACAAGGGTGGTGCGTCCGATTTTCTTGTTGTCCTGAAAATCGGAAAAGATGTCAATCATGCTTTCTGTTACGTCTTTCTTGCGTGGCATTTTATATTCTGTTTTTATTGTCAATAGGGTAAAGGGGCTGCGCCCCATGTCAAGGCCGCCGTCCGCTGCGTGCTGCGCGGCAGCGCGTCATTTGAAGTCGATCACAGCCTGGCAGGTGTCAATCTCCGAAAAGCCGAGAGTTCTGTCCTCGTCCGCCATTTTGGCGCGCTTCGCGCCCTCGGGCTTGAACTTAACCTTCATGGTGACGGTTATGCCGTTCTCGTCAACGGCCTTCAGCACGCCCTTGAGCTTCTCGCGGCTTGTGGTGTGAACTTCCACGGCATCGCCCACATGGTTCTCATACTGGCGGTGAACCTTGAACGGCTGGCCGATTCCCGCGCTGCCCACTTCGAGTTCGTAGTCCTCGTCGTTGCGGTCGAGCTTCCCCTCGATAAAGCGGCTAAGCTCCACGCAGTCGTCAATCCACACGCCGTCCTTGTGGTCTATCTCCACCACAATGCGGTCGTCATCGCTGACCGTAAGGTCGGTAAGGAAATACTCCTTCCCCTCCAGCCATTCGCCAACTATGCTCTCAACTTTCTTTTTGTCTATCATTGCTTCAGACCTCTTGGATTATAACAACGAGTGAGGAACTTTTGCAAGCCCCTCACTCCTGAACGTGTGCAAAATTATACTTTTTCCGCGTAATGAGCAAAGGCTTTCCCATTTTTTTTGCCTAAAGCCCAAACATTTATTGCCTTATGCCCGCAGGCCATGCCGTTTCCGCACCCGCGCCTCGGAAAACCCGCACAAACCGCAGCCATTCCAATATCGCGCCACGGCAAAATTCTCCGCAAAGCCGCAAACACCGCCCAAATCACACAAAGCATTGATTTTCAAAGAAATAACCGCACAAAAGACACCCGGTATAACGATTTGTTTTTCAGGGACTTGAAAACGTCAAAAAAAGGTCTGATGTAGTTTTAATTATGTCTGATATAATTTTTCCTACGTCCTATGTCGTTTTTCCCACATCAAATGTATTTTTCGAGATGTTTGGGGAATGACGGGCGATTACGGTTTTGCGATAATTGTAGGGGCGTATGGCATACGCCCTGCACGCCGCCGCACAAACCGCATCCCGCAAGCTCCACATGATGTATGAAGTCCCTCGTCAAGTTTGTAACGCGCCCTTACAAATCCGGGAACAACCCCAGCTGTTCGGGGAACATATTGTGCGGCGTTTTCGTGAATATCCTTATCACGGTGAACTCCGGCAAATCCGAAAGCACCTTTATGTCGGTGGACTTCACCTTTTCAACCTTGTAGATATACCCTGGGGTTACCTTATACAAATCCTCGTGTTCCATTATGAAGAACTTGTTTATCATGTAAACCACCCTGCCCTTCACTTCGGGGCAAAATCTTTTACGCACCTGTTCAAGGGTGCGCAGTTCTCCGGAGTAGGGATCGTTCGGTTCGTAATTCGTGAACTGCGTGCAGTGGAAACCCTTTATGGAAACATAGTTCTGCTCCGTGTCCCTGGGATTCTTTTCAACCACAACCGAATCGTTTTCCGCCCCAACGCCCCTTATCGTAAGCGGGTACTTGATATATTTTTCTTTCAGCCCCGCAGTATATACGCCTATGGAGTTTTTCACAAAAACGCCGCCAACTATAAAGCCCCTGTTCCAGTTGTTCCACTGGTAGTCCGTCATATACTCAAACTGCTCGCCGGGATCGTGCACAACCCTGTACTGCGCGTTTGCAAACGAGGCAAACGCCAAAGCGCACGCGAGCAACACTTTTCTTGTCTTTTCCATAATCATGTTTTTACCAATATTTATCCAAACCGTAGCCGTTGGGGATTTCCGCCCAATTATTGCGGTCGGTCTTGGTGAATATACGCAATATCCAGAAAGGCTTGCGGTCCTTGAGAACATCGATGTCCTGCGAATTTATCAGCTCGATATGATTTATGAATGTCTCGTCAACCTTGTACAGATCCGCATAAACCATTATGAAATGCTTGTTAATCATATACAGCACATCCCCCTCCAACTTGGGATAACACTTGCGTCTTAGCTCGTCAAGGGAAACAAGGCGGTGGTTCTCCTTTGTGTATCTGTAAACATCCACACCGCCGTTGCATTTCATGTTTCCGAACATTACGTAAGCAATTTCGTCCTCTGCCATATCTGGGGTTTCAGCAACATATACGGAGTCGTTGTTGTTCCCCACGCCTTTCACCCACATCGGAAACCTCACAGGCGAATCGGTTGTGTCCGGGTCCACAAGATAGTGGCGATCCAAGCCTATCGTGCTCTTGACCAAAATGCCGTTCACCACATCAACATTCTTTGACGAGGGCGTAAGACGATTAAAGGTATAAGTCCAGCTTGTATCCCACGAGTCGTTTGGGTCCTGATAAATCTCATAAAAGTTCTTTATCACCTGGGCTTCGGCAGACGATGCACACGCAAGGCACAAAGCGCAAGCGGCGGCAAAACCGTATATCCTGTTCATTTTTTCTTCTTTTCAAGTACTTCTTCTTTCACCCCTGTCATCTTGCCGGCATAAAGCACGTCCGAAGGGATACAACTTTTATATTCCCCATTCGTGGGGTCATAGTAATGATATTCTCCCGATGCCGATATGTATTGCAGTATAACCGCATGTTTGTTGGCAGAAAAAGATGGCGGCAGACAACCATTGCTGTCTCTCGTCTGGATGACTCCCATTACATAGCCGCTTATTCCTGGTTCCATCAGCTTTTTCACCTCATTTTCTTCTCGCTTCCATCCTCCTCCCTCTGTGGTAAAATAGTTCTCTATATAATTGTATGCTACAGGGTTAGGAACATATGCAAGCCCGCTTGGCATTCCAACGTTCGGCCCTTCTCTACTTTCCGTTTTACATCCCGTTCCAGACCATTTTTTGTTGTTTCCATAAATGGAATTATACATACTGCCGTCATAGTAGTCATCTGCAAATTTTCCAGGAGAACATTTCCAGCCGAATTTTTTCGCCGCATACGCCAAACAGTTGTAGAAGCACGCTTCGTCGCTTCCGTAGATAGGTTCTTTCACCCTCTTTTCCGATTCATCGTTGTCCTGTTCTGTTTGCAGAAGTTGTGGTTCATCGATGTTCCCCACATTCAATTTCTTCAGTTCTTTCATTTTTCTATTGTTTTAGTTATACACATGTCAGATTTCAAAAGCATCCGGGCATAAAGCAAGCATACAGGTAACACCCGCCAAGCCGTTCACCAAACTCAAGTTTTCACACAGGTACGTTTTCTTTACCTTTGAGATGAATTTCGTGTAGTATTTTTGGACGATTTGCTTGCGCGTCTTTTCTATCAAGCCGTATTTCATGTGTCCTCTGCTTATATCTTTTGTTGCCCGATACAGCACGAACGCACTCAAAAACCATCCTTCGTTCACATTCTCAATCCTGTCATCTATTTCCTTTTCTATTTGGTCGAAGTCCACTGAATACACCAGAATGTCTATCTGCCTTTCTATCTCTTTGCTTGAAAGGATTTCGTTCAAATACGCCATTGACGTTGCAAGCATAAGCTTGTTTACATTGTAATATGGCACATTGCCTTTCATGTAGATTTCCCAATTGTTCACCATGCTGGAAATCTTGTGGGAATACACACCAAGTTCCAACGCTTTCCTTAAAAGGACGAACAGCAGAGGAAATTCCCATAAGGCTGTTATGTACAAATCTTTTGACATTACAGAAAAAGCGGACGGCATTATGTTCTGGATCTTGTCAATGGTTATTCTTAAAGCGGCTGTGCAAAAGCGGTTCAAATCGCCATCTTTTCTGTGGTTCGGATTTCCCAACCTGCAAGACAGATAAGCCAAATATCCGACCAACCCGCTCGTGCTGTACAAAGGGATGTTGTAAGATTTGCTCGTAAGCGTTTTGTAAATGGCAGCATCAACATCGCACAAAATCTCATCTATGTTCCCGGCAATATAACCTGCCTCATTCAACAAATTCACCGCCCAGCCTATTCCAGCCAACCCTTTGTCAAAGCTGGTGCTTCTCACACTTGGAAGCCCGGCCGCCATTTCGTCCACAAGAGTGTCTGGCGGCGTTTTCCGCCTCTGCCATGTCAAAACCTTTGGCAAGCGAGTAAAGAGCCAAACACACGCCTGTCTTTCCAGTGAAAAGCCCAAGATTTTTATAATTATAGCTTGTAAGCAATTCCAATATGCGTTCTCCTAAAAACCTGTCCATGTCTTGCCTCTTAATGCTGAAAAATATATTCTTTTCTTTATCACCGTCTCATCTACATTCGGCATTGTGCTGTTAGTCCCTCTAGGGTGTGTAAGATGGAACAAGGGACCTTCTGCCCTCTCCACTTTCATGTTTTTTGAGAGCCAGCGCATATATCTTTCCCCGTCCTCTATCCCCCAGCCATAGAACCGGGTGTTTTCTTTTCCGCTGGCTATATAGGATTCCCTGTTTGCCATATAAGCCCCTCCCACAGGGTTTGGCGGATACAGCTTGTTCATGAACTGCTTGTGTTGCAGCAAAAATTCAGCGCTTCTGTTTTCAAGGTACATTTCCCTAATCTCTTCGGAAGTGTCCAAAAAGTCATGTTCGTACGGATATGAGAAATCCGCTCCGTCCCTTAACAGCTCCACAGCCTTTTCCACCTGTTGTGCTGGAACAATCACATCTATGTCCCATACGGAAACATAGCGTTCCGTGGCGGAATCTAGCATTTTGTTTATGTACATGGTTCTGTGCAGCACAGGGTCTTTGTCTTCCACAAAATCATACTGTACGCTTTTGGGCATCAATTTATGGAAAATCCCGGAGTTTCTGCTTCCGACTTTCAGGAAATGTATTTTGGTGTCAAACTCGGAAGACAGATATTCCGTTACCGCCAGTGCATTCTCCAGCCTGACAAAGGAGTCGAACTTTGCCAAAAGCAAAAAAGCGGTGTCTTTTAGATTTATCATAACATAAAGGTTTTGCGCCCATTTGCAAGGGGCTTTTTCCATACATATCCATGGCAGACTATCGGTGTGGTTTAATTGCCGCCTGTCCGCATCGGCGGCACTACTGCGCAAATATATACATTCCGTTTTAATAACAGGCTGCAAAAACCGCGATTTTCACGGAAAAATTTTTATAGGCGCATTTTATTGCATTTTTAAGGGGTTGGTAATGTCAAAAACCTAACATCGCGAAAACTTCTGCAAACTTAGCAGAACTGACAAAGCATGATTTTTCTCCGTCAAAGGGAGCTGCGTCTGCCCGAAAGTGCAAACCCTGCGCAAGCCGCTGGTTCACAGCGAATTGTCCTTAATTTGACAGAACCGTGTAAGTTATTGTCTTTTAATTAATTGCAACGGCAAAAATTATGTCTGATGTAGTTTTAATTATGTCTGATATAATTTTTTCTACATAGGACATAGTTTTTCCTACGTCAAATGTATTTTTCGGGGAGTTTGGGAAAGGGCGGACGATTATGGTTTTGCGGAAATTGTAGGGGCGTATGGCATACGCCCTGTATGCCACCGCATGAGCCGCACCACAAACCACTGCCAAACATCGCATATCCGCGCTATTCAGGGCGTATGCCATACGCCCCTACGGCGGTGCAATTTGTTGGGCATTTGCCTTTGGCGGCACATTGCCTTGGCGGGGCGTGGGGATAGTAGGGAATAAATGGCTATCTTTGCATACCGAAACAGGAATTGCCCCTGCATGGGCTTTAACAAACACAGATACAGTATGCTGAAGATAACTAATCTCCATGCCCGCGTGGCAGACAAGGAAATATTAAAGGGAGTGGACCTGGTCATAAACGACGGCGAGGTGCACGCCCTCATGGGGCCGAACGGCTGCGGCAAGTCAACGCTCAGCAATGTGCTCGCCGGAAACCCCGCATACGAGGTTACAGACGGCTCGGTGGAGTTCAACGGCAAGGACATCCTCGCCCTCACGCCCGATGCCCGCAGCCACGAGGGCATATTCCTTTCGTTTCAGCAGCCGGTGGAGATCCCCGGAGTGAGCATGGTGAACTTCATGAAGGCGGCGGTGAACGCCAAGCGCAAATACCAGGGGCTTGAGCCGATGAACGCCGCCGATTTCCTGAAGCTGATGCGCGAGAGGCGCAAGGTTGTGGAGCTTGACAGCAAGCTGGCGAACCGCAGCGTGAACGAGGGGTTCAGCGGCGGCGAGCGCAAGCGCAACGAGATTTTCCAAATGGCGATGCTCGAACCCAAGCTCGCCATTCTCGACGAAACCGACTCGGGGCTTGACGTTGACGCGCTGAGGATTGTGGCGGAAGGCTTCAACAAGCTGCGCAAGCCCGACACGAGCGCGATTGTGATTACCCACTACCAGCACATGCTCGACTACCTGAAACCCGACATAGTTCACGTGATGATAAACGGCAAAATAGTCAGAACCGGCGGGCCGGAGCTTGGCGACGAGATTGAGGAGCGCGGTTTCGACTGGATTAAAGCGGAACTGGAGAAATGAACGGAAGCTCTCAACAATATGCCGACCTGTTCTCTCAGAACCGCGACGACATTTGCAACTATTCGTGCGGCGTGCTGAACGGCGCGAGGGAAAGGGCGTTTGACGCGTTCAAGGCGAAAGGGCTGCCCTCGCAAAAGGTGGAGCGTTACAAATACACAGACACAAGCGGGGCTTTCGCGCCCGACTACGGCCTGAACATCCGCCGCGTGGAGTTTCCCGTGAACCCCTACGAGGTTTTCCGCTGCAACGTGCCGAATATGTCCACGTCCCTGTATTTTGTGGAAAACGACGCTTTCTACAATAAAATAGTCCCACGCGCCGCCCTGCCCGACGGAGTTTTCATCGGCTCTGTCAAAGACTTTGAAAAAACCAAGCCGGGCGTTGCAGGAAAATACTATGCCACGGCGGCCGGTGTGGGGAAAGACGCAGTTACAGCCCTAAACACCATGTTCGCGCAGGATTGCCTCGTGGTCTATGTGCCGTGCGGGGTGAAAGTGGGGCGCACCGTGCAGGTTGTCAACATTCTCCGCTCCGATGTGGATTTGATGGCAAACCGCAGGGTTCTTGTCATTGCGGAGGACGGCGCACATGTGTCGCTTCTTTTCTGCGACCACAACGCCGACGACCGCAACTTTCTCACCACCGAGGTGATGGAGGTTTTTGCCGGCAAAGATTCGCAGGTGGACATTTACACCCTCGAACAGACTTTGCCTAAGAACAAAAGGTTTTCCAATTGCCACATAAGGCAGGATGAGGGCAGCAAGGTGGCGGTGAGCAGCATGACGCTCCACGGCGGACTCACGCGCAACAAGCTCGACGTGTCGCTCGAAGGCAAGGGTGCGGAAGTTGACGCATACGGCTTTGCGCTTGCCGGCGGAACGCAGCACGTGGACACAAACGCACTGATTGACCACAAGGTGGGGGAATGCCGCAGCAATGTGCTTTACAAATACGTGGTTGACGGCGAATCCGTGGGCGCGTTTGCAGGAAAGGTGCTTGTGCGCGAAGGGGCGGACAAAACCGAGTCGCAGGAAACCAACGCCAACCTGTGCGTGAGCGAGGACGCGAGGATGTACTCGCAGCCCATGCTCGAAATCTACGCCGACGACGTGAAGTGCAACCACGGCTCAACGGTGGGGCAGCTCGACGAGGCGGCGATGTTCTACATGGAGCAGCGCGGCGTTCCCGAAAAAGAGGCGAGGCTTCTGCTTGAATACGCCTTTGTGGACGAGGTATTGGCGCAAATATCGCTCTCCCCGCTAAGGGACAGGATAGCAAGGCTCGTTGAGAAACGCTTTCGCGGGGAGATTGCCGCGTGCGCAAACTGCAACGCCTGCTGAAAAGGATTAGGCGTACGAGTAATTATAACACAGAAAAATCCCGCCTGAAAAAGCGGGATTTCTTCGTAGGGACGATCGGGCTCGAACCGATGACCTCTGCAATGTGACTGCAGCGCTCTAAACCAACTGGGCTACGCCCCTGTTATGCGCTGCAAAGTTATGGAAATAATTTGAAAACAGGCAGCCGCATGACCTGAAATTTTGGCGTGAACGCCGCTTTTGCCCATTAATTTGAGCCGTGATGTTGCATAAAACGAAAATTAGCAGTAACTTCGCGCCACGAAAAGCAACAAGGTCTGGTAGCTCAGCTGGATAGAGCAACAGCCTTCTAAGCTGTGGGTCAAGGGTTCGAATCCCTTCCAGATCACTTTTGTTGCCGCACATTCCAAAGCAGACGCCTTTTTGCAGAGAAAAACAAAGCAAAAAGTTCCACTGATGCATTTGCCCCCCTTCAATGCCTTTAATTATTTTGTATGTCAGAATAAGACCACAAAAGAAACAAAATCATATACTATCTGCAGGAATTCAAAAAAGCACACTCACCTCAAACAGTTTGTTTACGCAGAAATTAGGAATTGACTGGATTTACTCTTTGACAGTTCTCTTTTATTTTACTTTTTCTTGATAAGCATTGATAGCTTCGATATATTTTGGCATAAAATCGCGCATGGTAGGGTAGCTGGCTGTGTTTGCCTCGCGCTCTTCCAATGCTTTCATGATGTCACGGATCATAAAGAACTTTTTGTACACTTCACGGATCTTAATCTGTGTCTCGTAATAGCCGGCCACGATTTCCTCGTCGGATGCATTTTGCATTTGATAAATCCTTTTGATTTTCTGGATGCTCTCCGGTGTGAACTGCACAGGGTGTGTGGCAAGGTATCTCATCACGCAGGCCTCCACGAACATCTCGTTGGCCACCGTGAGTGGGTCGCCATAGGCTTGCTGAGCATAAAAGGAGGCATTTTGATTGTAGAAGGCAATCATCTTGTCCTTGATGTCATCCCAGAATTCCTCGTTTAGAGGATTACAGAAAGAATGGTTGAACTCATGAATGATGACAGGCAGTGTATAAGGCTCACCATAGTAAATATCTCCTGCAGCATTGCGGTCGGCGCAACCAATGAATGCGTTCTTGATTTCCGAGCCATCTTTGGTTTTCTGCGGAATGGCATAGTTGCCCGGACCGTTTAGCAGACCGAGATAGATATGGAAAGATACATTGCCGATAGGGCCAAAGAACGACTTGTACCAATCCAGATCAATCTTGTTGACCAACTGCTGTTGCATGGCTTTTTTACAGGCATTGTAGAGGGGCTGATTTTTCTTGAAGAAGGAATGAAAATGGGCTTTCTTATAGAAATCTTCAAGTAGAGCAATGAGCTTTTTTTCGTGTCGTGGAGTAATGCTCCGATAGTAATGGTTGAAGTCAGGCTCCAAGTCCGTATTATAATGTAGCTTGCCATTCTTCAGCTTTAGGCGTAGTGCCATGGAAACAGGAACATGATAGCCAAATCCCTGCTTCACCAGACTGTCTTTCACAAAAGCTATGATGGGATGATTGGACCAGGGTGCGAAGGTGCTGTCTACTTGGTGAAAGTAATCAATGACTCCAGCCTGCCCTTCCGGCCATACATATCCAGGCACATTGGCAAGGTGGGCTATAACGCTGACCAATTCGCACTCCTCCGTATAGTCAACGCTGATGTTGTTTTTGGCTTCAGCACCTGTCAGACTTGCTATAAACAGCACAATCACTGCAATATACTTCATATTCATATGCTATTCTAAATGTTAATTCCAAAACCCGATTGCCTTTGATGCATCGCGAGTCTTTTATCAACCTTTTGCAAAGGTACAAAATCCACCTCAATTCGGGATAAGAGACAACTAAAATATCAAGTGAAAAAGCGGGTGGCCTAACAGAATATTTGTAAATTTATAGTTGATAATCTGCCGATTACAAACACTACAATTATGACTGTCAAAGACAAAGTTACAGAATTGCTTTGCGTTATTGAAGAGTTTTGCAAACATTTTGAGGCGAAAATGCAGGAACAATGCTCACGGGTAAGGAGGGCGTACAGTTAGTGACGGGAATAAGGGCAAACATGAAAAACAAACCGATGCCGCTCTATGACAGGCTTATGCTGCGCAAAAGACATATTGTTTGTGCATTGTTTATGCGAAAGCGAAAAACAGCGGCCTGCGATTACTCACAAGCCGCTGTAACAGAAGCGTGGACCAGATAGGGCTTGAACCTATGACCTCCAGATTATGAGTCTGTTGCTCTAACCAACTGAGCTACAAGTCCGGCTTTGTCGGGATTTAACCCCCATTAAGCGGTGCAAAATTACGGTTTTTATTTGAAACGCACAAATTTGCGGCAGGGAAAATTTGTGCGTCCCTGCATTTTCTCATCCGAACTCTTCGCCAAGCTTCATCTGCGCCTCGTTGGCAAGCAGCTTCACACGGTTGGAGTCGCCCCGTTTGCACACAACAAGTACGTTGCCGCTCTCTGCCACTATGAAGTCCTCAAGCCCCTCGAGCACAGCCACGCGCCCATCCGACAGCCTCACCACGTTGTTCTTGCAGCCGTGCATTATGGTGCGCGTGCCAAGTTCCGCGTTCCCGGCATCGTCCTTTGCCGTTACGCGGCGCAAACTCTCCCACGTGCCGAGGTCGGCCCACCCGAACGAGCAGCTTTCCACATACACGTTCGAGGTGCGCTCGAGAATCACCTGCTCTATGGACAGGTAAAGGTTCGAAGGATAATATTTCTCCACAAAGGCCTGCTCCTCCTCACGCGAAAGGTTCACGAACTCCTTCAGGTGCGGCAATATGTTGGGGATTAGCTCCGCCACATAGGCCTGAACCGTGCGAGCGTTCCACACGTAAAGACCGGTGTTCCACAAAAACTCTCCGCTCTCCATGAACATCCTCGCAAAGGCGTCGTCAGGCTTCTCCGTAAACGACTTCACAGGCGCAAGTCCCTTGCCGTCCGGCAGCTCGCCCATTTGTATGTAACCGTATTCCGTGGCGGGCATCGTGGGGCGCACGCCCATCACAACAACAACCTCATGACCCGCCACAAAGTCGAGCGCATGGCGTATGTTTTTCTCAAACTCGTTTTCAAGGGTTATGCACTGGTCTGCCGGGCTGAACACGATGCGGGCGTCAGGCTCCTTGTAGGCAATGTGGCTGCTCGCCCACGCCACAGCCGGCGCAGTGCCGAGCCTCACAGGCTCCGCAAGTATGTGGCGGCGCGGGAGTTCGGGCAGCTGGCTCTCCACAATGCCGATATACTTGGCGTTGGTGGACACATATATATTGCCAGGGTCAAGAAACCTTACGAACCTGCGGTAAGTTGACTGCAAAAGGGTCTCCCCCGTGCCGAAGATGTCAAGAAACTGCTTTGGCATCCTTTCGCTGCTTGCCGGCCACAAACGCCGTCCTGCTCCGCCCGCGAGTATCACACAAAAATCCTTGCTCATATCGTCTTGTTTTTATTTTCTGGCACTTTCGCAATTCCAAAAGCGAGACATACACGCCCTCGCCGAAACGCGCAATAAAAATATGAAACTCTGCCGAAACGGCAGCCAGACACACCATTAAAATATCGTAAAATCAAGAAATAGCGCGCAAGCCTTGGCGGTTTCGGGAAATAAGCGTAATTTTGCACACATATAACGCATCACGCCCAGATGGCGGAATAGGTAGACGCGCTGGTCTCAAACACCAGTGGAGCAATCCATCCCGGTTCGATCCCGGGTCTGGGTACTAAAAATGGTTGATAGTTCAGTTGCTATCAGCCGTTTTTCTTTTACCGGGTAGCCCAAGGGAAGTAAAAATAATTTCATACCATCTATTATATCCACACATAATATTTTAAAATCTGTTTCGTGCTCTTGCGGCCTTGAAATTCGGGAAAGGGCTACACAGTTACCCCTACGCCTTGGCAAGCGTTTGGCGAATGTACCCATTAATCGTTGTTCCGGCTTGTTGGGCAAGCACGGCTATCCTGCCGTGTATTTCTGGTGTCAGACGAACATTCAAGTTGCCACTGTAGGGCTTGTGGGGTTCTGTGCCGCCAGCTTTGCAACTTTCGCGATAATCGTCAACTGCACTTTGAAATATTTGAATGGCTATTCGTCCTCATCTCCGATGTGAACAGTTACAGTTTCCCCTTCTTGAAGAGCCTTAAAGAGCTTTTCATGTTCTTTTTTCCGTTTTTCTTCTGCGCTTTCTTTTTTTGCCGCACCACCTTTACCGACATAATGGCGCTTGAACACAAAATTTATTGCGTACGTTCTATGATTATCACGAATACCTGTCACGTACTCGGAATTCCCGAAATTAGGGAAAACCGTTTCAACTTCGGTGTATGTACTGACTAATTCCCAACCGTCCCTGCCCATTTCGTTGAGCATAGACGTCTGGTCGCCAAAAACTATTGCACGCTGATCCCCAATTCGTATACCAACCGCTTCTACAACTTTATACTCCCAATGTTTGTTGTCGTTGCATGAAACCAACATTGCTATCACACAACCAACTAAGATTAACTTTTTCATATCTTCTATCTATGCATTTAACGGAAGAACCCAAAATTCTTATGGATAATTCTCTTTTATTTGCAACTAATCATACCACCGCAATTAGAAAACCATTTGTCTCACAGCCATGGTCGCAATACGTTAAGAACTATTTCTGCTGCTTATTCATAAGCCAATTTATTGGCATAGCGACTATTCTATATAACAAAACGATTGCGGGGCCTGCTGAATATTATAATCTGACAACAATTTTGCTTTTTCATATTTCCTTATGTGCCCGATTTGTATGGCATTTGCAGTTTTCCTGTTTTGAAAATACGATTTGTAAAACGTTTTGGTAATGCCTGAATGCTTTTTGGTTCTATCCCACACAACATCCACATCGTCAGATAAAATATCGTCTATTTCAAACTCTCCGACTACACGTTTTATCGGAGCCGAAGCATAAACGACAACGTATTTTACTTCGCTTCTCTTAAACAGAGACTTACGAAATTCGTACTTTTTTGTTCCCGCAAATATCTTTTCTACAAATTCAGGTTTAACCGATAATAAAACTTTCATCACTTCTCGTTTCTTTTAGAATAATCTCAAATTGTTCTTTGGTTATTGACTTAAAGCCTCGTGGAGCATCATTCACTCCTTGCAAAACATTTAAATCGATTAATTTTTTCATATTTATTCTGTTAGGGAAAGAATAAACATATAAGAAGTTCACGACAAATGGTTTCTTAAAAGAATATCTCCACATCTTCCTTAAGGCTTGTTCTGGATAAACACTCTTTTTGCGACAATATAAAATAAAATCGTCCTCGTCTTGAAAGTCAAACTTTATTTCTACTACTTCACCGATGGTCGTAACTACACTTTTATAATAGCCCCCAGTTCGATAAAACACCAAAATATCTCCGATATCAGGATATGGTTCCATTGCCCTTGAAACATATACCTTATTGATACAATTACGATGTGGGAAATCTTCAATAAATTCTTCTGGTGATTCCGTATTCAAGATAGAATCAGGTAACAATTCGGTATGGTATTCTGGATATATGGGAACTATATACGCACTCTTATCTTTTGAAATAAAAGGGAAACAGGCCTTTAAATTCTCAGCATCAATTTTTGGAGAAAAATCTCTGACATAAACCAATTCTTCCCCTTTCTTTCCCCAAAAGGCAAAGCCCCATTGCCCTAACAGTTCTATAAGTCTGCGTTGCTCTGGACGCTTATCATAAATCGTTACATATATTTCCTGAACACGATTCTTCAAAGCATTGTCAAATATTATTTTGACAAATCGCTCCCCGAGCCTGAAACCGTTGCTAATTACCTTAAACGTACCTATTTTTAAGCGACATTTAGGGAGAAACATAGGATTTATATCTGAATAATTTTCATATTCATCTTCAACTTTGAGGTAAAGGAATGACAATAGCATACCATTATTAGAATTAATGGTAATGTACGCCTCTTCATCGTATTTCTTCACAAACCATTTATCAAACCCTGCATAATCCTCTTTTAAACTATCGAAGAAAGTGTCATTCAAATCAATTCTCCCAAATTTTAGCTTTTGGACATTCAAGACCTTATAGTTGACAAGTTCTGGATGCTCTGCAAAAGTTTTCTCTAAGAACGAATCTATCGTAAAAACTTTATCTTGAATGCCAAGTTGCAGTGCTTTCTTATGAATTTTCTTATCTTCGGTTATTAAAATATCAACTCGGCCTACAAAAACCTCATTCAACAAAATGGTGTCCACTTTATCATTGTTAGTCGTATCACACAGCCCTGAGACTGCTTTAACTTCTTCTCGAACAGGTGAAGGTATCTCTACAACTTCATAGCTCTCGAGCTTGACCAAGAACAAATCAACGGTCTCTTTATTCGGATTCTTTTTTACTTCCTCTATAGTTGCGGAGTGAATACACTTAATGTACTTCCCCCTATCTAACCAACGATAAAGAATGCCAATATCTTGAGAAACGATTTTGTTTGCTTCCCGGTGAATAATTATATTAGTGTCTAATAATGCTTTCATTTTTGAAACATCTTCTTTATTAAGGGGATAAAGGGATAAATACATAAAATAAGCAATATCGCCAAAGCCGCCCAATACTCCCAAGGGATTTGGCGATACCACTCAATTTGGGGATCTTTGGCAAATCTTAAAGAAGAAAACGCGAATAATAAGTTACACAAAATGTTTGCTCCTATTGCTAATGCTATTTGTTTGAAGCCTATGATTTCTTCTGTACACATAGTAAACATAGAATAGCTTCTTTTGCCCGAATTATTGTTATCTTTCAAAAAAATAATGTTATAACAATCTCTATTAATGTCTTTTATATCTGGGAGATATTTTTGAAATGACCAGGACTCTAATTTCCTTATATTCTTCAGTTTTGAAGAGTCAATAAAACTAAACATAAAGCTATCAGGAACTATATGTAAGCAAAAAAAATTCTTGACCTCGCAAATATTCAGTACTTTATCCTTCTTCAGATCATATATACTTTGCGGGAGGTTGCGTGTCTCATTAATTTTGAAATCATAAATGTAAGTGGTTTTAGCAATACCTTTTTTATTTATGGCAATAGAGTTCTTTTCTATTTTAACAAGAACTCTAAAATAGGCACTTCCTTTATATTTACTGGGCTTTTTAATTTTTAGTAATACATATTCCTTGTATGCCTTTGCTTCACATGGGAGAACAGTTATGTTGCCACGTGTTTCAAAATTCAATATACTTCCGTCTCTAGGGTCATCTCCCACGTTTTCAATGCCCCTAACAACATCATTAAAAATGAACCGTCCATTTTCTCTATTAGAAAGATTTTCTTGCAAGCATTTGAAAAAATCGCCCTTTTTGATAAATGGAGCGGCTAAATAAAATTCAATATAGTCATCTGTAAAACTATCATACGGAAATTCCAAGCCAAATTCTATATAAGATGACGCCCGGGGAAACTCCCAAGTGCAGATGTGTAAGCGTTCAATTATTACTTTTTCTTTTGTCAATATATAATATGAATTCTCCATAACTTTACCCATTTATTGTCTCTTTTGCCTATTAATTATCAAACATAACTTTTGTTTCCTCTGCAAATATAAAAAATCCTGTTTATCCATTATTCATGGATCGGGATTTTTTCGTAATTAATCTCATTAATATAAACCATCTATATTTTTGTTGATTTTACATATGTTCGTCTAATCGCAAAACATAATGTATGGAAAACTATACGGAACACTTCGGGTGATGGTTTATGTAAAGAATTGCTTTGCATCAAAATAATTGACATTCGCAAACGGTGGTGCGGATTTGGGGCAGGAGGAAGTATATGCAGGTGGCGCAAAAACCACATCGGACATGGGAAAAACTATGTCCGATGTAGTTTGAATTATGTCTGA